>CBDDKD010000027.1:0-26141 GCA_965230025.1 Hyphococcus sp. | reverse complement strand
ATCACACTATCCGTATCCGTTATTGTGGACGAGATCGGCCCATTGCGAGGCTTGGCATGACGTCAAACGAAGTCGATAAAACGGTTGCTTCCAGCGACGGGAAGGCTGCGGTTGAAGCAGTTCTGACAGAAGTCCATCGCGATATGTTTCGATTTCTCGTCCGCCGTCTCGGCGACGAACACGAGGCCGCCGATGTCTTGCAGGAATTCTACGTCAAAATCCTGACGCGATTTTCCGATTTGCGCGACGCCGACAAATTACGCGGTTGGATGGCCAGCGTGTTGCGAAGCGTTATTGCAGATCATTATCGCGCCCGCGGGCGTCGGGGCGCGATTGGCGGAGGCCTATCGGGCGGACGCAGCTTTGTTTCCGGCTTTCGATGACGAGGAAATCGATCTTGTTATCTGCGCCTGTCTTTACAAACTTCTGCCGACCTTGAAGGACGAATACGCCGCGATCCTATGGCGCACCGATCTCGTCGGCGAGGCGCGCGAGACGATCGCCGCCGATCTTGGACTCAATGAAAACGCCTTCCGCGTGAAGCTTCACCGGGCGCGTCAAGCATTGAAAAAGCGGCTTGAACAAACCTGCGAGACCTGCCCGATGCATGGGTTTTTCAAATGCGGTTGCTCGACGTCGCAAGCGTTGCGCAACCGCGTCGCCGCGGCGCGCGAGGCTTCGGGAGGCGACAATGCCTGAACCCTTTTGGCTGCATACGCCAGTCTTCGACTGTAATGCAGCGGCCCCGTTAGCGTCTATTAATCCGCGGGCCGCCGAGGCGCTGCGTTCAGTATTTATCACTGGCCTTAGTTTTTATGTGTTCAACCGCGCCGCGTCTTAAGAGGACCGGCCGCTCAGGAGATATCAATGACTGTAAAAACCGCTCAGAAAACACCCCCGCGCGGCGGCGCGGCGACATCCGCCGCTTCGACGAAATCAGGCGAAACAACATCCGGGTTGCCGCCGGAATTTGCAACGCCCGACTTTGCGGCCCCTAACTTCGCAGCAGTGGTCGGCGCCCAGATGGATGGCGCCAAAGTGATGGGCGAAGTCTCGTCCATGCTGGCGAGTACGGCCCAGGACCTGGCTTCGCGCCAGACCGCCTTTGTCAAGTCAACCATGGAGACCATCCAGAAAGCCGCCGCCGGCGCAAGCGAACCGGACATCGTCGCGCGTCTTGCCCATCAGAGCGACAGCTATCGCGAATTGATGGAAGCGTCGGCCCAGCATGTCTCGGATGTCGCCGAAACGGTCGCAAGCTGCTGCTGCGATGCGGTCGATCACATTACCGAAGCCGGCGCGCGCATAGCGGAGAAAACAGCCGCGAAGCCCGCCGACTGACGCAGCGTCAATGGCCGCCGCTGAAAATGCGGCGATACCCTTATCGAAGGAACAAAAACAAATGCCGGATGTAGCGACAGACACCGTTAGTGCGCCAAGCCCCGCCAAAGGCGTCATAAGCAAAGGCGAACCGGACAAGGGCGCTTTAGGAAACAGCGCGCGCAAGGCGAGCGTTGGCGACAAGGCGGAGACAACGCCGGCGCCGGAATCGGATGCGGGCGCCGAGAGCGGCGTCGCGCCCGCGCAAATGACGGCGTTCGCCGATTACGTGGTCGACGCCGCGCAGCGCAATATTCTTTTCTGGGACGCGTTGCGCCGGCGCGCCAACAATATGCTTGAGCATGAGCGCGAAGGCCTGCCGCCGCTTTTGAAGTTCAAATATGAAGAGGTTGCGGACGGCGCAGAGTTCAAGCCGCCCTCGAACTACAAACTCCTGAAGATCATCGAGGTCGATGACATTTGCCTCGATGATTGTCTCGATCCGGAAAAGCCGCCGGTCATGATCATCGAGCCGCGCGCCGGCCACGGGCCCGGCATTGGCGGGTTCAAGCGCGACTCCGAAGTCGGGATCGCGCTGCACGAAGGCTACCCGGTCTATTTTGTTGTCTTCGACCCTGATCCCAAGCCGGGCCAGACGCTCGCCGACGTATTGCATACGCTGCGGCGGTTCGTGGAAATGCTGAAAGCGCTGCATGGCGATCGTGCGCCAATCCTCTATGGCAATTGCCAGGGCGGTTGGGCGGCAGCGCTTCTTGCAGCCGATTGCGGCAATGAGGCGGGACCGGTGGTGATGAACGGCTCGCCGCTGTCTTACTGGGCCGGCGAGGCCGGGGCCAATCCCATGCGTCTCGCCGCCGGGTTTCTTGGCGGATCGTGGCTGACGCATTTCATCGGCGATCTCGGCGCCGGCGTTTTTGACGGCGCCTGGCTTGTCCAGAATTTTGAAAATTTGAAACCCGAAGGCGCCATATGGCGCAAATACGCCGATCTTTATCTCAATATCGACACCGAGCGGGACCGGTTTCTCGATTTCGAGCGCTGGTGGAGCGGATTTTATCGCCTCAGCCGCGAGAGAGATGCTGGCCATCGTTGAAAATCTTTTCATTGGCAACCGCCTCGAAAAAGGCGAAGTCGAGCTTTGCGAAGGATGCGCGGTCGATCTTAAGAACATATCAAGCCCCGCTTGTCGTGTTCGCCTCCTATGGCGACAACATTACGCCGCCGCATCAGGCGCTGGGCTGGATTCCAACCGTTTATCCGACAACGGAAGACCTGAAAGCTGCCGGGCAGCGCATTGTCTATTTGATCAATCGCCAATGTGGGCCATCTCGGGATTTTCGTTTCCGCCAAGGTCGCGCGCTTTGAACACCGGGCGATCCTTGAAAATATGAACGATGTCGAAAATCTTGAGCCCGGCGTTTACGAAATGCGGATCGACAATCCGACCGGCGACCCCGATTGCGAGCGCGATCAGTATACGGTGCGCTTTGAGCCGCGCCGGGTCGAGGACCTGCATTTTGAGACGCCGAATGAAGCGTTTGAAAAGGTCCACGCTGTTTCAGAAACGATGGAGGGTTTCTACGCCAAGTTTATGAGCCCGTTCATACGCGCCTGGGCGAGCCCGATGACCGCCGAGGCGCTTAAATGGGCGCATCCGATGCGGGCGTCGCGCTATCTCTATTCGGAAAAGCTCAATCCTTTCATGTCGGTCGTCGCGACTGCGGCGGAACTGGCGGAAAAGTCCCGTTGGCGGCTTGATGCGAATAATCCTTACCGGCAGGCGGAACGCCGCGGCGCCGATGACATCGAGGCGAGCATCAAGCGCTGGCGCATGGCGCGGGATGCGGCCGGCGAACAGGCGTTTGACGGGCTTTATAACTGGGCGGCCCCGACCATGCTGCAACCGTTTCTGCCTGCGGCGCAAACCCGTTCGGATAAAACGTGAGGAGAATGGCGGCGATGACGGTGTCGGCGGCCCAAGATCATGTTGCTGCGGCGGATCCCGCACCGATGGGAAACGGCGCGCCTGTTCTGGCGATGAATGATGAAATGATCCTGACGCTCAATTGTGGATCGTCGAGCCTTAAATTTGCTGTTTTTTCGCTCATCGCCGAGCCGCGCCGGTTGCTCCATGGCGCTGTCGTCCGGATCGGCGCCGATGACAGCGCCTTGCGCGTCGTCAATGAGACGGGCGATGCGATCATTGATGAGGCGGCGCCATGCGTTAATCATCCGGCGGCGCTCGACTGGGCGATGACGCGGCTCGAAGCGCTCGTCAATGTCAGCGATATTCTTTATGTCGGTCATCGGGTCGTCCATGGCGGTCCCGATTGCGATTGTCCGAAACCGGTGACCGCGCAGCTTGAAGCGCGTCTGCGCCGGCTGATCCCCCTGGCGCCGCTGCATCTGCCGGCGAATCTTGAAGGGATCGTTGCAGCCAGATTGCGACTGCCCAGGGCGCGCCACCTTGCCTGTTTCGATACGGCGTTTCATCAGTCCGCATCAATGCTTGCGCGCCGAACGGGCTTGCCGCGCGCTGTCGAACAAAATGAAATACGTCGATATGGGTATCACGGATTATCCTATGAATTTAATGTCGATCATCTTCGTCGGAACGGAGGGCGAAGACGCAGCCGCCGCGCCACTGATCGTGGCGCATCTGGGCGCCGGCGCCTCGATGGCGGCGATCTCAAACGGACAAAGCGTCGATACGACCATGGGATTCTCAACGCTCTCCGGTCTTCCCATGGCGACAAGATGCGGCGACATTGATCCCGGACTGGTATTGTATCTCTTGCAGGAGAAGGGCTGGTCGGCGAGCGATCTTCAAGCGCTGCTCTATGAACAGTCGGGGCTTTTGGGGCTTTCCGGACGCAGCGGCGACATGCAGGCCCTGATGGCGACGCCGGCGGACGCCGATGCGCGCGAGGCGATCGATTTTTTCTGTTTTCAGGCGCGAAAGCGTATTGGGGCGCTTGCCGCCGCCATGGGGCGCATCAGCCGCATCGTCTTCACCGGCGGGATCGGCGCGCACGCGCCGGAGATTCGGGCGCAAATCTTAAGGCCCCTCGAAGCGCTGCTGCCGCTGCGGCTCGACAAATGCCCGCAACGCCGACAATGATCCGCTGATCTCAAGCGACGGGTCGCTCATCAAGCTTAATGCTCTTAATACGGATGAAGAACTTGTGATCGCGCGCCATGCGGCGGCGTTCGCGCGCGGAGAGGGCGCCCTCGCGCGTATTCATCGATGACAACGACACTGGAAACGCTGGACGATCTCTTCGCGCTGACAGAGAATTTGCCGCCCCTGCGCGTCGGCGTTGTTTGCGCCGAGCAGGAGGCGGTGCTCGAAACCGTGCGCGACGCCAAGGCGCGCGGGTTGATCAAGCCGCTCCTGATCGGCGATCCGGATAAGATTGCGGAAAAGGCGGATCGGATCGGTTTTGCGGTTGACCCGGACACTGTCGCGGCGGCCTGGTCGGAAGAGCAAGCGGCCGCAACCGGCTCGGGTTTGCTCGGCGGCGGCGGCGTTGACGCGCTGATGAAAGGCTATATCCACACGGATGTTTTTCATGAAAGCGCTCTTGAGCACGAGCGCCAATTTGCGCCTTCCCGGCCGCCGCGTCAGTCATGTTTTTATCGCCGATATCCCCGCCTATCCGCGTCTCCTAGCCATCACGGACGCTGCGGTGAATATCGCCCCCGGATCTCACGGGCAAGATGCAGATCTTGCAAAACGCTATTGATGTCATGCGCGGGATTGGCGTTGACCGCCCGAAGGCCGCTGTCCTGTCGGCCATCGAAACCGTCAATGTGCTGATCGAGTCGACGACCGACGCGGCGGCGCTGGCGGTAATGGCGCGGCGCGGCCAGATCAAAGGCGCCGATGTTGACGGGCCGCTCGCTTTTGACAACGCGGTCTCCATCAAAGCCGCCGAAGTCAAAGGCCTTGTCTCGCCGGTCGCGGGCGTCGCCGACATTGTCCTCACCCCTGATCTCGTTTCCGGCAATATCCTCGCCAAGAATCTCGAATATCTCGCTGGCGCCACATTGGCGGGACTGGTCGTCGGTTTGAAGGCCCCGGTTGTTTTATCTTCGCGCGCCGATCCCCCGCCGGCGCGTCTGGCGGCGCTGGCGCTCGCCCGAATGCTGGCGCCGCCAAAACCTCAATCCGTGTTGCGCCCTGCGCCTGACGATTTCGACGACGAGCCGGACGATTGTTGCGCGCCGATGCCGGAAGACGCGTGTTTTCCGAAGACCGGCGCATGATGGATCAGCGGACGGAGATCATAAACGTCGCTTCGCCGTCTCTATCCGAGTCGCCGTCCTTCGATCGCGCCATGGACGCCGCAATCGGGAAGGTCACCGGCGGGGTGTCGCCGACGGCGCTGGCGCTCGCTTATCTGGACTGGGCGCTGCATGTCTCGAAATCCGTCGATACGCAAGCCGATCTCATTACCTCCGCTGCAAGCGCTTATTGGCGCTTTGTCGATTATTGCCTGCGCGCCTGCGCCGATCCCGATTGTGAAACCTGCATTGAGCCAGAAGCGCGCGACAAGCGGTTTGCAGATAATCTCTGGCAAGCGCAGCCTTTCCGCGCTTATGCGCAAGGCTTTTTGCTGGCCCAGGACTGGTGGGCCCGCGCGATGACGGCGCCGCCAGGCGTCGACAAACATCACCAAGACGTTGTCAGCTTCGTCGCCCGGCAGCTTCTTGACGTGGCCTCGCCTGCGAATTTTCCGGCGACCAACCCGGCGATCATCGCCCGGACCCTTAAAGAGGGCGGGCGCAATCTTCAGCGCGGGTTTTGGCTATGGCTCAACGATTGGACCCGCGCGCTCGACGGCGCGCCGAGTGCTGACATCAGCGACTATGTTCTCGGCCGCGATCTCGCGACGACGCCGGGCGAGGTCGTCTTTCGAAACGAGCTGATCGAGCTCATTCAATATGCACCGCAGACGGAGAAAACCCATCCCGAGCCGATCCTGATCACGCCGGCCTGGATCATGAAATACTACATCCTCGATCTTTCGCCGGAGAACTCTCTGGTCCGCTATCTTGTGGAGAACGGCTTCACCGTCTTCATGATTTCCTGGAAGAATCCGACCGCCGTCGACCGCGATCTGTCCCTTGAAGACTATCGGCGGCTCGGCGTCGACGCCGCGGTCAGCCAAGTTGCGTCGATCGCGCCCGGCAAGCTTCATCTCGTCGGCTATTGCCTTGGCGGCACGCTCGCCGCGATCGCCGCAGCCGCCATGGCGCAGGACAGGGACGACCGGCTTCAATCGCTGACCTTGCTCGCTACGCAAACGGATTTCACCGAAGCCGGGGAGCTGACGCTCTTTATCGATGAAGCGCAAGTGACATTCCTTGAAAACGTCATGGCCGAGCAGGGCTATTTGGACGCCCGGCAAATGGCCGGCGCCTTTCAGTTGCTGCGCTCAAGCGATCTCATATGGTCGAAAATGGTGCGCAGCTATTGGCTCGGCGAACCGCCCGCGATGTTCGATCTTATGGCCTGGAACGCGGATGCGACCCGTATGCCATATAAGATGCATGCGGAATACCTTCGAAAGCTTTTCCTGAATAATGAGTTTGCACAAGAGAAGTATTTTGTCGAGGACAGGCCCGTCGCCTTGCGGGACGTACGCGCCCCGATCTTTGCGGTTGGAACGGAGCGCGATCATGTCGCCCCCTGGCGGTCCACTTACAAAATCCATGCGCAGGCGAGCGCCGACGTTACCTTCGTTCTGACCAGCGGCGGCCACAATGCAGGCGTGGTCAATCCCCCCAAGACCGGACCCGGCCCGCAGAAACGCCGCCACCAGATCGCGACTCACGATGATCTTCAGACGTATGTCGATCCCGACGCCTGGCGCGCCGCCGCGGCGCGCCACGAAGGCTCCTGGTGGCCGTGCTGGCTTGAGTGGCTTGAGGAATGTTCCTCGGCGCCCGCAGCGGCGCCGAAAACGGCGCCGTCGATCGCGCCGACGCCCGGCGCTTATGTGTTGGAGCGCTAGGCGATGGCGGCGGGAATCGATGCGCCCATAACGGTGATCGGCGCGGGGCCTTCGGGGCTCGCAAGCGCCATAGTTCTGGCGCGTGGCGGCCGCCGCGTCATTGTGCGCGAGCGCCGCCGCAATGTCGGCGCGCGTTTCCATGGCGACTTTCAGGGTCTGGAAAACTGGAGCGCGGAACGCGATGTGCTCGATGAATTCAGAGATCTCGGCGTACCTGTAGAGGCGCCGCTGCATCCCGTCTATCGCGGCGAGGCTTATGATTTTATGGGCCGGCGCTTCCCGGTTTCGGACGACAAGCCGCTTTATTATCTTCTGCGCCGCGGGCCGGGCGGCGGCACGCTAGACGAAGTGCTGCTTAAAGAAGCGCGCGCGGCAGGCGCCGAAATCAGGTTTGGCGACGAAGTCAGGCGCGCGCCAAAAAACGCGGTGATCGCGACCGGTCCCCGGCGGGCCGACGTTATCGCTTCCGGCTACACGTTCCGTACAAAGATGGATGACGCCCAGCATGTCTGTTTCGACGACAGGCTGGCGCCGTGGGGCTACGCCTATCTTCTTATTGCGGATGGCCGCGGCACGCTGGCGGTCTGCATGTTTCGCGATTTCAAACGGCATCGCGAATGTCTTGAAGCGGCGAAAGCGTTTTTCCAACAACATTCGGGCCTGGTGATGTGCGATCCGAAGCCGTTCGGCGGCTACGGCATGCTCTCACGCATCACGCGGGTCGAGCGAAAGGGGCGCCGGCTGGTTGGCGAACGCGCCGGGTTGCAGGACGGTCTCGCCGGTTTCGGGCTTCGTTACGCTATCACATCCGGCGCGCTTGCGGCGCAGAGCTTTTTAGGCGGCGCATCCTACGAGAAACTATTGCACCGCCGCCTCGGATCCATTCATGGCGCCGGCGTGGTCAACCGCCTGGTCTTTCAACTCGTCGGGGATAAGGGGCGCGCCTGGGCGCTTGCCCGATTGTCCGAGCGCGTCGGACGGCGCGGTTTACGGCGGCTTTATCGCGGCTCGCTCGTTCATCGCGCGCTTTTCCCCATCGCGGCGGCCGGTTTTGGCGACAAGCTTAATCATCCCGGTTGCCGCCATGTGGATTGCGACTGCCCGTGGTGCCGCATGACCGAAAAGCGCGATCGACCGCCCGATTTGCAGCTTTGAGGGGAAGAGCGGGGGCGTTCGTACTAACTGGAAGGATCAAAGCAATTGTACTCGGAAAACATGAATCTCACCGGCAAGACAGGTCTTGTGGTCGGCGTCGCCAATCAGAACAGTCTAGCCTGGGCGGCGGCGAAACGTCTGCGCAATGCGGGCGCCGATCTCGCCATGACCTATCTCAACGACAAGGCGAGGCCGTTCGTCGAGCCGCTGGCGCGGGATCTTGGCGCGGAGATTTTTGAACCCTGCAATGTTAATGAAGAGGGCTCCCTCGAAGCGGTGTTTGAAAAAATCGCCGGGCAATGGGACCGCCTTGATTTCTGTTTTCACTCGATCGCCTGGGCGCGGAAGGAAGACCTCCACGGACGGCTGACGGACTGCTCGGCGGAAGGTTTCGCGGAATCGATGCTCGTCTCCTGCCATTCCTTCATCCGGATGGCCCATCTCGCCGAGCCCTTGATGCGGGACGGGGGCAGCCTGACGACATTGAGCTTTTTCGGCGCGGAACGGGTCGTGGATCATTATAACGTGATGGGCCCGGTGAAGGCTGCGCTTGAAAGCTCCGTGCGCTATCTCGCCCATGAGCTCGGCCCCAAATCGATCCGTGTCAACGCATTATCGGCGGGCGCCGTTGCGACGCGTGCGGCGTCAGGCATCGAGCATTTCGACGAGCTGTTGGACGAGACGAGCGCCAAGGCGCCGTTGCGCCGAACGATCGACGCCGACGAAGTCGGCCGCGCGGCGCTCTTTCTGGCGAGCGACTATGCGAGCGGCATTACCGGCGAAACCATGCATGTGGACGCCGGCTATCACATTGAAGGGATGGTGTTCCATTGATTGAAGCCGGTGACGACGACATGAAAATGACAATAGAAGATCCCGTCTGCAAGGCCAAAATCGACGTCGCCGACGCTGCGGCCCAGGAGGAGTATGAGGGCTGGGCGTATTTCTTCTGTTCGGTTGAATGCCGCCAAAAATTTATTCGTCAGCCTGCAAAGTTCGCCAGTAAGCCGACCCTTATTGCACATAAACCGCGCCACTCGCGCGCCCGGAGCAAGGCCGGCCAGTCATAGTTTATTTTTCACAATAAAGACCAAGGGGGTCTCTTTTATGGACCATACGACACACGCTCATCACGCCCACGAAAAACACGCCGGCCATGAACATCACGGCCATCAGGGCGGTCATGGCGCGGGCGCCGGCGGCCATGATCATGAGGCGATGGTCGCCGATTACCGCAAGCGGTTTTGGGTGACGCTTGTCCTGACGATTCCGATCCTGGCGCTCGCGCCGATGATCCAGGGCTTTCTGGGCCTTGAAGACATATTGGCGTTCCCGGGCGACAGTTACGTGCTCGCGCTCCTGTCGAGCATTGTCTATTTCTATGGCGGCTGGCCGTTCCTGAAGGGAATGTGGCGGGAGCTTGCTTCGCGCGATATCGCCATGATGACCTTAATCGGCGTCGCCATTTCGGCCGCATATATCTACAGCGTCGTTGTCACGATTACGGGTGTCGCGGAGACGTTTTTCTGGGAACTTGCGACTTTGGTCGCGATCATGCTGTTCGGTCACTGGATCGAGATGAAGTCGGTCATGGGTGCGGGAAAGGCGCTCGAAAAGTTGGCACGCCTGATGCCGGACACTGCCCATCTCGTGAATGAAGACGGTTCCGTCACCGATGTTCCCGTCTCGCAGCTCAAAAACGGCGACAAATTGCTGATCAAGCCGGGCGAGAAAGTGCCGGCGGACGGCGTCATCGTCAAAGGCGAAACCTCCGTAAACGAATCGATGCTGACAGGCGAATCGAAACCGGTTGCAAAAATTGAGGGTGCGCAAGTGATCGGCGGATCGATCAACGGCGAGGGTTCGATTACCGTCGCGGTAGCAAAGACCGGCGACGAAACCTTTCTCTCAAGCGTCATCCGGCTTGTTGAAGAAGCGCAGGCCAGCAAGTCGAAAACCCAGGACCTTGCGAACACCGCGGCAAAATGGCTGACCTATATCGCGCTCTTCGGCGGGTTTTTCACCGCCTTTGGCTGGACGGCGCTGACGGGGCAGGGCTTCGCTTTCGCCATGGAGCGCGCCGTAACGGTGATGGTCATCGCCTGTCCGCATGCGCTTGGCCTCGCCGTGCCGCTTGTTGTCGCGCGCTCGACGGCGATCGCAGCCACCAACGGGCTTCTCATTAGAGACCGCACCGCCTTCGAAGAAGCGCGCAATATCGACGCCATCATCTTCGACAAGACGGGCACGTTGACGCAAGGCGCATTCGGCATCACCGACACGCTGGTCTTTTCCGACAGCTATACCCCGCATGAAGTCGTCGCCTACGCCGCCTCGATCGAGGCGCATTCGGAACACCCCATCGCAAAGGGCATCGTCAAGGACGCGAAAGAAAAATGGGACGTTGAGAATTTCCGGGCGATCCCCGGCAAGGGCGCGGAAGGCGTCGTGAAGGGAAAGGACGTAAAAGCCGTCAGTCCCGGTTATATCCGCAGCAACGGATTCAACGCGGACGATCCGCGCATCGAGGAGCTGAGCCGTCAGGGCAAAACGGTCATCTTCGTCCTGATCGACAATGTCCTCGCCGGCGCCATTGCGCTTGCGGATATTATCCGGCCGGAATCGAAACAGGCGATCGCCCAGCTCCGACGCATGGGCGTTCAATGCATCATGCTTACCGGCGACAACAAGGAAGTCGCCAAATGGGTGGGCGAGGAAATCGGTCTCGATGAAGTGATTGCCGAAGTCCTGCCGGATGAAAAAGCGGCGAAAGTAAAAGAGGTGCAGTCCCGCGGCCTCGTCGTCGCGATGACCGGGGACGGCGTTAATGACGCGCCGGCCCTGGCGCAGGCGAATGTCGGCATCGCCATCGGCGCCGGCACCGACGTCGCGATCGAAACGGCGGACATCATCCTGGTCAAGAGCAATCCGCTTGACGTCGCCGCCATTCTCGGTCTCGCCCGCGCGACCTATGGCAAGATGATCCAGAACCTTTTCTGGGCGACGGGATATAACACGGTCGCCATTCCGGCCGCCGCCGGGGCCTTCTTTCCCCTGGGAATCATCCTCAGCCCCGCCATCGGCGCCGTTTTCATGTCGTCGAGCACGATCATCTGCGCGATCAACGCTCAGTTGTTGCGCCTCAAGGAACGCAAAGACGTCGAACAGGGAACGCTCCATGAAGATCACGCAGGATAAATTGGATATGTGGAAATCCGTACGCGTCGCTGCGCTGCTCGCAAAGCCCATATCGCTGTTGGTCCTAATCCTCTGGCCGAATTTCGCGGGGTTGAGCGCCGCCATGGCGATTGTCGCCGCCGCGGCGCTGCTCGGCGAGGCCGGCGTTACGGTCCTGTTTGCCCCAGCGCGGATCGCGGCAAAAGATCAAGAAAAAAGAAGAGGAGGCGCGGGCGATGTCCGAAGACTATCACCACGATCATAAAACCAAGCCGTCACGGGTCTGGATAACATTTGGCGTTTTCATCGCTGCTATCGCGATCTTGCTGGCTTACGAACACCGGGCGCATCTTTTGAATGGAAATGCGTTGCTCTTCGTTCTGCTCGGTGGTTGCATTGCTGTGCATCTGTTCATGCATGGGGGCCATGGGGGTGGAGGACATGGCGGTCACGGCGGCGGCAAGGGGGACGAGAAATGACCGGCGACGAAGCGCATCACGCCAGCTACGGCCTCTGGCTGCTGGTGATTTTCAACTCGGCGATCTTTATTCTGTTCGCCTTCAGTTTCGCAAAACCCTTGAATGCCCGCGACTGGCGGTCCTTCGGCGCTTACAGCGCGTTCATTGTCGCGCTCTTTACCGAAATGTACGGCTTTCCGCTGACGATCTTCTTTCTATCGGGTTGGCTCGAATCGAATTTTCCGGAGGTCGACTGGTTGGCCCATGATTCCGGCCATTTGCTCGAAATGATTTTCGGCTGGCGCGCCAATCCGCATTTCGGCCCTTTTCATCTGATCAGCATGGTGCTGATCATCGGCGGGTTCTGGCTGCTGTCTGCGTCCTGGCCGGTGCTCTACCGCGCGCAACGCGCCGGAACACTCGCGACGGCCGGCCCTTATGCGCGCATGCGCCACCCGCAATATGTGGCGTTTATTCTCATCATGGTCGGCTTTCTCTTTCAGTGGCCGACGCTTTTGACCCTCGCCATGTTCCCGGTCCTCTTGTTCATGTATTGGCGTTTGTCGCTGCGCGAGGAACGGGAGGCCGAAGCCTCGTTCGGGGAAGAATACCGTCGATATGCTGAGCGAACGCCACGCTTTTTCCCGAAGCTCAATATTGAGAGAAAGGCGGCGTGAGCGCGGACCGCGGCAATAGAGATCGCGCGTCCGATAGTCCGGCGGCACCGCATGAGGGCGATGAGACCGCCGTTCCGCGTCGCGATTTTATCCATATTATGGGCGTCTCCGTCGCCGCGGTTGGCGCCGGCGCGGTATTATGGCCGCTGGTCGACAGCTTTAATCCGTCAGCAGACGTCCGCGCCATGTCGAGTGTTGAAGTGGACCTGGCGCCGATCGAGCCGGGCCAGCGCATAACCGTCAAATGGCGCGGCAAGCCCGTGTTCATATCGCGCCGGACGGCGCAGGAAATCGAGGTAGCCCGCGCTGATGACCGTGCGAACCTGAAAGACCCGCAAGCGGACGCCGAGCGCGTCATCGATCCTGAATGGCTGATCGTCATCGGCATTTGCACTCATCTCGGCTGCGTGCCTTTGGGCCAGGCGCCGCAAAGCGACCGCGGCGGCTGGAACGGCTGGTTCTGCCCCTGCCACGGATCGCACTATGATACGTCCGGTCGCATCCGTCGCGGGCCGGCGCCCCTCAATCTCGAAGTGCCGGACTATGCGTTCCTTGACGCTGCGCAACTAAGGATCGGGTGAAATGATCTTTGTTGCGATGATCAACCGGCGCGGGGCGCGATGCAGCTCCTGACGCAAAATGACAATGCGCGCGGCCACAAGATCAGCGCGATCCTGATGGTCGTTGCGATTGCGCTCGCGCTCGCGATGGCGAATTCGCCGGCGAACGGGATTTATCATCTTCTTCATCACACGCGGGTCGGGTTTCATATCGGTGAAATCAGTTACGACCGGCCCTTTTATCTCTGGGTCAATGAGGGGCTCCTCGCGCTCTTTTTTCTAAAAGTCGCAGCCGAGACCAAGGTCGAATTGTTGCACGGGCTGTTGTCGGATCGCCAGGCGCGGTTGTTGCCGGCGATCGGCGCTATCGGCGGCATGGTTGCGCCCGCGGCGATATTCCTCATCGCGACTTATGAGTTTGCGGCGATGCGAAGCGGTTGGGCGATTCCGATCTCCACGGACATTGTGCTCGCCATGGGAATCCTGGCGCTCATGGGAAGCGCAGCGCCGGCGGGCGCCAAAGCGCTGCTCGCTGGCGTCGCGGTCTTCGACGATCTCGGCGCCATTCTCATCATCGTTTTTTTTCACAGCGGCAGCGTCAATCTCGAAATGTTAATCGCGGCCATTTTGATCGTCGCTCTGATGTTCAGCCTAAGCCGCAGCGGCCTCAAGCGGCTTAGCCCTTATATATTTTTAACGTTGGTGCTTTGGGCTGTGCTGCTTGCCGCCGGTCTTCATGCGACGCTCGCCGGCGTCGCCGCGGGGTTTTTGATCCCGTCCGACGGTGACGATGCGCGCGCCTCGCCCCTCGCACGCCTTGATCATGACATCACGCCGTTCGTTCTTTTTTTCGTCGTGCCGCTATTTGCGTTTTTCAACGCCGGACTCGTGCTGACGGGGAATGGCGTTTCACGCGAAAGCATGCCGCTGGCGCTCGGGATCATTCTCGGCCTTCTTCTCGGCAAGCAGCTAGGTGTTTTGGGGGCGATCTGGCTCGCAGTGAAGCTGCGCCTCGCCAAATTGCCGGCGCCGCTGGACTGGCGCGGCGTTTATCTGGCGGCCGTCATCGCCGGCGCCGGCTTTACGATGAGCCTGTTCTTCGCAGCCCTCGCCTTTGAAGCGGGCCCACTGCTTGACGTTGCGCGCCTGGCGGTTCTGATCGCTTCGGCCCTCGCGACACTGTGCGCGGTCATCGTGCTGCGCGTGTGGCCCAAACCTCGCGCCGTGTGCGGTCAAAAGGGAACAAGAGAAGACGGCTAAGCCGCCGCCGGCAGGTCAAAAAACTCATGCGAGGGATAGCGGCCGTTGAGCCGTATAATCGCCAGAAGATAACTAACGGATTCGCCCCGATAGCGCGACAGGCGAGGCTGCCCCATGGGCTTTAAACTTATAACGGCGACGCTCAACATTCTGGTGCTCGATAAAGTCGAGCAACGGCTCGCGGAAATCGCCGTACCCGGATTAAGCGTTTCCGAAACCAAAGGCTATGGCGCCTATAAGAATTTTTTTCAGCGAGACATGATGTCGACCCATGCGCGCATTCAGATCTATGCGCCGGTCGCGCGCGTCGAGGAGATTGTCGACGCCATTATTGAAGCCGGCGGCGTCGGCGTGGAAGACGACGGCGTCATTTCCGTCAGCCCCATAGACGTGATTTTTCGTGTTGTCGACGGGAAGGACTTAAACGCGGACGCGACCTGATTGTGAAAGACGATAGAGAAAACCGGTTTGTGTTTTGTGTGCAATGACAGCGAGTCGGCGTTTGACAGGGTGGCCAACAAGGCCGGCGATGAAAAAGAAGGGAGACCCTCATGGCGAACGATCGGACAAGACATCGAATCTCAATATTTGGATTTGGCCTCAGTTTGAGTCTTTTTTTCGCGATCACATTCGCGCTTTGCGTGGGCTTCGATCTGGCGTTTCCGCAATACGCGATGCATGAAGCGTGGCACGGGCTGTTGCCGGGATTTGTCTGGATCAGCTGGGGCGCATTCTTTCTGGGGCTTGTCGAAACATTCATCTACGGATGGTATGTGGCGCTGATCTTCGGGCCGCTCTACAATATGTTTGCGGTCAGGGCCTGAAATCCAAGCGAGCCTCAGGCGTTGATCGAACGGACGATCGCATTGCTGGCGATCTGTTCTGCTCGTGCTGACGCGGCTGCGCGCCGCTAATGACTACACAAAGCCTTCAAAGTTTTCGGTTAGTGTTGGCCTTGAAGAGACTTCTCTCTAGAATGATGTTTATTTGCGTCCCAGCGTTTTCAATCGACATATTCAAGGGAGATGACCATGGCGATGAGAGTGTTCCCGGACGAAGTCCGGAAGATGCAGGCGTCAAAATCGATGCGGCTGCGCCACGAATTATGGCATTATGTCCGCGCGGTGTGGAATGCGCCAAGCTTATCGGAAGAGGTGCGGCGGATTCTTAAAAATCTCGGCTGGGGTTTGCCGGACGACCGCGGTCCGTTTTCGCCAGACCGAAAACTGCTGCTCGACAACTACGCGGGCGAGGATTTTCTCTATATGCATCGCGAGATGATCGCGATGACGGATCGAGCGCTCGCGGGCGCTGGCGAACCGCCGATCAGCCGATGGGCGAGTGCGCCCGAACCGGGCGATTCAGACTTCCCCGTACCGTCGGTTTGGCAATACGCCGATCCCGCGCAATCGCCTGAAGACAATGCGGCGACGACGCAGTTTTTGACGCGGATTAAGTCGGATGCGTATTTTGAGCGGACGATGCGCGTCCGCGAGACCTTTCTGACCGATCCGGCCAATCTACGCCGGCTTTCGCTCGGCGCGCTTGGCAATATCGCCGAGATGACAATCCACAACATGATGCATATGCGCTGGTCGTCCGACCCGCAAGGATACCGGCCCGGCGTCAATCTCGCCGATCCGACGGGTGGCGATCCGCACTGGGATGATCTCGGCTATGATTATCTCGGCGACACCTATTCCAGCCATGTCAATCCGCATTTCTGGTACCTTCACGGATGGATAGACGATCTCATCGATCTGTGGGCGGACGTGAACAATGTCACTGATATCGACTGGAAAGGAACATGGGTCGGCGGTCCTGATTTGTTCTCCACGCCCGATGATATGAAAATGGCGGCGCCGGGAATGGAAGCGATGGCGGAAGCCGCGTTAGAAGAGGACGAAGCGAAATCGGCGATTCGACGTCTCGTGGCGGCAATGGAAGGCGTGTCGGTTCCGTCGACATTGATCGAGATCGCGCGCGAGCAGGAAAACTAGCGGCGGTTTTCCACGAGCCGGCATCGAAAACGCCGCCGCTCATATCAATGCGACAGTAAAAGCGTCTCCGCTTCGGCTGTCAGTTGGCGACGATGGTCTTGATGCTCTTGCGACGATTCAACCAGACCAGGAGACTTCGCCGAACCTTGATGATCAGAAGAATTAGACCGGAGAGCGCTACAAAAATTGCAGCGCCGGCGGCGGTGATCAGAAGCGGATGATTGAAATCGGCGCCGTCGTCATAGTCCATGATGTGGAGCTTCCAGAAGAAATCATAAAAGCGCCAGGTCTTTGATCGCCGCGCTGTCACCTCGCCGGTCCCGGGGTCCACATAGATCGTCGTATTGTCGCGATCGTCGAATTCAATGCGCCAGACAGGTCCGGGACGGGCGTATTCGGAAGGCGGCGTTTCGAGCTGCTCGATCCGCTGGACGCCGCCTTCAATGGCGAGATCGCTTTCGGCGGCGTCGCGTGCGAGATCGGCGCTTAGGGGTGAAAGGATCGCGCCGGTCTTCGCGTTGACAAGATGCATCGCCCCGTCCTCGGCCGCGATGCGCCAGACCGGCGCTCCGAGGAACTCGCCAAGGGCTGCGGATGTGACGCGATCGGCGCCCAGACGAGCGGCCGCTTCATTAACGGAAATAACCTCACCGGGATCGAAAGCTCCGATCTGACGCTCGGCGACTTTGTGTTCGCCGCGGACGATCTCGATCGGGATCACGCTCATCACGACGCCGCCGGCGATCCAGAGCACGATCTGGAGGCCGACAATGAGCGCAATCCATTTGTGGACGCGTACCGCCCATTTCATGAACGTCATGACTATTCGGAACCTGACGGCCGCTGATCAAGGTCGATGGTCAGCGTCGCATAGTCGCTGTGATAAACGCCGTCCGCGTTTTCCGGCAGCGTGATCCAGACTGCGGACAGCATGGCGACGCCTGAGAGCGACGGGCTTATCGTCACCGCGCCATTTTCGCCGCTGACTGTTGTCTCTGTCTCGCCCTCAACCGGAACAATTGTCACGGCTTTGCCGGCAAGGGGCTCGCCGTCAAGAAGCAGGACGAATGTCCTGGCGTGAGATCCGGAAGCGACGAATTCCAGCTTCTGGCCTGCTGGCGTTGTCGCCCCATCAGCGTTGTCGCAGGTCTCAATGCAAAAGAATGTCTTTGCATGTTTGCTGTAACTTCGATCGAGCGGCGGCGAACCGGGCAGGGCGTCGAACGCGGCGCGCACTGACGGGTCCGCCTCGATTTCGTCGAGATACGCATCAACATCTTCGGGCGGTATTTGCCCGGCGCGCGGTTTTGAACTCGCGGCCACGATCGCGAAGCCTGTTCCGCTAGAGCGGAAGCCGATCTGCAGCGCCGTCTCGCCTTCGTTGAAACTGAGCGCGCTGACCGGTTCGCCGCCGACAGTCGCATGCGAATAGGCGATTCGATCTTGAGACGGACCATGTTCAAGATCCGGAAACGACAAGGCGCTGGTGAGATCGACGGTCACCGCCTCGCCGCTGTCCCACGCAAATTCGCCCGGTAGAAGAAATGTCTGATGAGCCGTCGCTGGCGCCGCGACGAAGGCGAAAATTGCGGCGAATGCGCTTTTCGCCAGCGTTCCGACGCGGGTTCGTCGTTGGAATGTGGCGTGAATACTGAGCATCATGATACCCCCTTTTTCTTGTTGTTGATCGCGATTGGAATGATGTCTCCGCGCCGGATCTTCGACATAGTCTGAGGTCGCTGCGGCGAAGCATCTGTCGAAACTCTGTCCTTACGCTTCGTATCGGTCAAACACCTCTCGGTCGCCGTTTTCCCGTAATAGGATGACATCATAGGGCTGACTGCCGTAGGGGCCTTCCATGCCGGGCGAGCCCAGCGGCATGCCGGGTACGAAAATGCCGACTGCATCGGGCGCATCCGACAGAAGTTTGTTGATCGACGCCGCCGGGACATGGCCTTCGACGATATAGCGCCCGATGATCGCAAAATGGCAGGAGCGCAAATCCTCCGGCGCGCCGAAGCGGGCCCGCATCGGCGTGAGGTCGGGCCTGTCGATAATCTGCGCGTCAAAGCCCGCGGCCGATAAATGCTCGACCCAGGCCGAACAGCAGCCGCAGGTTGGCGTTTTGTAGACCGTGATCTTTTTGTCCGACGCCGGCGCGGCCCATGCCGGAACGACTGATGCGGCGGCCGCGGCGAGGACGCCCGCGCCGGCGAACAGGATCGTTCGTCTTGATTGGGGCGGCGGCAAGTGTCGATCAATACGTTTCATTCCGGGCTCTCCTTCCATTGCGGCTGATGCAAGTATAGCCCGCCGCGCACATTTGGGGGACAGATATGCAACGGCGGGCTCGGGACCGTGCTCGAAGAAGATGAGGGGGTCATCATGCCTTGCGAATAGCGATCCCTTTTCGGGCGTTTCAGAAAGGACGGTGCGCAGGTATCTCAATCCCTTTCCTTGACGCCGGCGCTGAGCATCAGCGCCTTTCGCTTGAAGATACGGATCGGCGGCTGCTGTCCCTCGCAAACCGCGACGAATTTTTTGAAAACATAGGCGCAAGTTCAGACCTCCGGGGAGAACAGCGTGGTCAGGAACGCCGTCGCCGTCAGCACCGCGAGGATGAGCCAGAATTCTATTCTGATGGCGGTCTTAAGTCCGGCGAGGCCTCGATCTTCGCCGCGCGACAGGGCCGGGCCGAACCGAAATTTGTTCAAGCCGGCGAGCCCCATCAATATCGTGAACAAAGTTGTTTTTGTAAGGATGAGGCGTCCATAACCAGTCGTCAGCAAGTCATTCAATGAGCCGATGAGAAAGAACGCCATGACGGCGCCGGCGACAAAGACAAATGGCACAAGCCACAGGGCGATTTTCGAAAAACCGTCGACGATCGCAGCGGCGGCGCTTCTGGACTCATCAGCGAGGACCGTCAGCAAGGGGATCAGCGCGCCGAACCAGAAGGCTGCAATCGAAAGATGCGTCGCCAGAACGATGAAAAGGAGCCACCCCGGTTCCGAGTTTGAGATATGGCCGATGAGCCCGAAGGAAGCGACTGCGAAAGCTGCGCCGAGGAGCATCCGGGTGCGCCCGTCCGGCGGCGCAGAGATTGCGCCCCAAAACACCAGTATGAGCGCGAAGATCCGGAAGGCCCGCGCTTTCGCGGCGCTGGTTTCCGCAAGCAATGAATGCAGCGCCGGATCGAATGCCCCGGCAAAGCCGCCCGCCATGCGAGCCGGCTCAAGGAGATAAACCAGTCCCGTCAACAAAACGCCAAACACGGCTGCGATCGCGGCGAGCCGGCGGATGGCGGGCTGAGCGCTGGCGAGCTTGGCGCCGAAGACGCTCAAAAAAATCGCAGCGCCGGCGGCCTGCAGAACGGCGGCGAAACCAAGGGCGCGCGCTGCGACCGCCAGAAGATCCGGGGGCGTTTTTGCGCGAGAAGAGGGTTTCGGCGGCGTGGTTTCGGTCGGCGCAAGTCTCTGGCGGGTTGGATCCCGGATCTCCTCGATATCTGCAACCGGTGGCGCATCGCCCGGTGGCGGCGCGACGGCTTCGCCGGCCTCGTCAGGCGTTTCGTCAACGACCGGCAATATCAGGTTGAAGACGATTTCACCGGAGGCCAGATGGGTATCCTCTGCGATCGCGCTCCAGACTACGCGGTAGGTCCCGTCAGCGAGCGCCGGCAATTCCAAGCGCATTTCTGTGGTAGCCGCATTGTCGGCGGGCGCAAGGGGAAGAGGGGCGGCGTCGGCATCCGTTTTCGCGATGCTGGCGGCGGTGAGGCGCGCCGGTCTTGAAAAATAGAGAACCACGGCGTCGGGCGTTGAAAGAAGCTCAGCGCCGTTTGCAGGATCAGAACCGGTCAGTGACAGATGCGCGGTCGCCGGCGTCGCGGCGAACGCCAATAAAAACAACAAAATTCGCCAAAACGCCGTCATCAACCCCTCCCGCTGCTTTTCGGCTGTTCGATAGCATACGCGCCGGGCCCTTTTCTCCCTCAGCCTTCATACGGGTCAACCCATTAGACCAAAGTCTGGCTGTCGGCTCGAGCCGGCGCCCGCTAGGCTCCCGGAGTTAAATCTCTATTTGAAAGGAATGGTTGTGAGGCGTTCAACAATCGCAGCATTGCTCGTCGCCGGTGCATTGCTGAGCGCCTGCGCATCCGGCTCTTCGGGCGGCGGGTTCGTTCATGGCGTTTTGATGCGCGGCCAGGTGATCCGGGTTGCCGCTGCGGAAACGATCGTTTGCATTGGGCGCGCCGATGGCGCGGCCCCGGGGGACAGGTTCGCAGTCTACCGCTATCTGGATCCGGGTTCGGAAGGAGCGGGTTTTATCCGCGAAGATGTCGGGATGGTCGAAGTCGTCGAGTTGATCGGCATGCATTTCGCAATGGTTCGAATTCTTGAGGGCGATGTGAGAAAGCACGACATCGTCGAACGCATGCTTAAGGATAAGGCCAAAGCCTTCCGTCAGTTCATCTAGCATCACGTTGAGGCGTCGGCCGCTCGCTCAGGCTTCGTCGCCGAGCTTGTCGCGCAAGGTTTTGCGCGCGCGATAGACCAGCATTTCAACGCTCTTGCGCGACACGCCAAGGATCTCCGAACATTCGATTTGAGAGCGCCCTTCAATCGTGTGCAGGACAAGCGCGCTGCGCATTTTGTGCGGCAGTGTGTCGATCGCCGCCGAAAGACGGCTCATTTCCTGGCGTCGGGCGACGATGTCCTCGACATTGGGGCCGAGATCGACGGGCTCCGGCGCGTAGGAACCCGGCTCGTCTTCGTTATCGGGACGCGTGAAGGATACGAACTTGCGCAGCCGTTGCTTGCGACCATAATCCCGGCATTTGTTAAGGGCGATGCGATAGATCCATGTCGATGGTTTCCACGCGGGATCATAGGACGCCGCCTTGGAAAAGACGATTATAAAAACGTCCTGCAACAAATCTTCAGCTTCGCTTTGAACGCCCACATACCGCAGGATGAAGCGAAAGAGCGGCGTCTTGTAGCGCGCCATCAGCTCCGTGAACGCCCCATGATCGCCTTCGGCGATCTCGGCCATCAGGTCCGTGTCGGACCGTTCGGCAACGTCAATTCGCGTATTCTCTAAGGGTCTCAGCGACATGACGGTCAAAAATCTCTTGTTGCTCCGGGTCCAGAATATCTCGCATTTCATAAAGGTGGCGAACGGACGTTTTTTGATATTCGAGCATCGCCATATGAAAATTGTCGATCGCGCGGTCGATCTCGTCGTTGTAGGCGGCTTCGCGTTCCATGAGGGTCGCCAACTTGCGATTGGCGTCAGCGAGGCGGGATTGAAGGGCGTCGTTTTCTCCCGCGTGACGGAGTTCCAGCGCTTCCATCAACTCGTGCTGCGCGTCGGTCAGGTGTAATTCCGTAAATAATCTATCGTGAAAATCTTCGTGGGTGTAGGCCTGCGGCTGCAACAGTCGCGCGCCGACCCACGCGCCTCCGGCGGCGGCCGCAGCCACCAGGGCGAGCGTCAACAACAACGGGCCGAATTTCAAATTCATTTTTTCGTCTGGCCGAGCCATGTGGAAGGAAGATTCGGCGCGTCGGGCGCGAACACCGCCAATTCCGGCACCGAGGCGGTGGCGGTTGTCGCAAGCGGCGCGAACCCGACCGCGACGAGGCCCATGAAAAAACCGCCGGCGATTGCGGCCGGGCGGAACGCTGGTCTGGCGGCGATGGCTCCGACCGAAGCCGCCTCCCTGCCTCGCAGCCGGGCGAGGACCTTGAGTTCCACTGGTTCTACGGGATCGCACGCCGTACGCTCCCTGTATTTACGCAACAACGCATCCAACTTCGCCATAGGGCAACGTCTCCAACTGGTCTAAAGGGATATACGCGCCATTTCGCGCCGCCCCTCGCTGACCTTAAACCGTAGCCCATCGCCGTCATCCTTTCACCTCCCAAATAGCCGCATCCGCCGGTCACAATTTGACCCTGGTCAATCTTAAGGAATTTCCGATCACCGAGACCGAGCTGAACGCCATTGCTGCAGCTGCGAGAATGGGGCTCAAAAGCAGGCCGAACACGGGATAGAGAACGCCCGCCGCGACCGGCACCCCGGCGGAATTGTAGACGAACGCGAAAAACAGGTTTTCGCGAATATTGCGCATCACGGAGCGGCTCAGTTTGCGGGCGCGGACAATGCCGTTGAGATCGCCCTTGATCAGCGTGACGCCGGCGCTTTCGATGGCGATGTCGGAACCCGCGCCCATGGCGATGCCGACATCGGCGGAGGCGAGGGCCGGCGCATCGTTGACGCCGTCTCCGGCCATGGCGACCACGCGCCCGCCATCCCTTAATTTCTGCACGATTTCGCCCTTGTCCTGGGGCAGGACCTCGGCGCGCACATCTTCAATGCCAAGCTGGCGCGCGACCGCCATCGCCGTCGTCCTGTTGTCGCCGGTAAGCATGACGATCTTGACGCCCTGGCGCTTGAGGGTATTGAGCGCTTGTTTCGTCGTCGGTTTGATCGGATCGGCGACGGCGACGACCCCGGCAAGCTGATTATCAACAGCGACATACATCGCCGTTGCACCCGCTTTGCGCTGCTCCTCGGCCATCGCATCAAGCATGTCGGTCTCGACGCTAAGGGCGTCCATGAACCGTTTATTGCCAAGCGCGACGGCGCGGGCGTCGACGACGCCTTTGACGCCTTGTCCGGTCACGGCTTCAAAGTCTTCCGCGTTGTCGAGCACGAGACCCTGTTCTTCTGCAGCTGTTACAATCGCCTCGGCGAGAGGATGTTCGCTTCCGCGTTCGAGGCTGGCCGCAAGACGCAACAAGGTATCGTCATCAAAAGCTGGTGCGGCGATGAGTCTGGAGAGTTTCGGCTTTCCTTCCGTCAACGTGCCGGTTTTATCGACGACGAGGGTGTCGACTTTTTCCATGCGTTCCAATGCTTCAGCGTTCTTGATGAGAACGCCGGCCTGGGCGCCGCGCCCGACGCCGACCATTATCGACATTGGCGTTGCGAGGCCGAGCGCGCAAGGGCAGGCAATAATCAGTACGGAAACGGCGATCACCAGCGCATAGGCGAACGACGGATGAGGCCCAACAGCGGCCCAAACGCCAAAGGCGATGAGCGCGACGAGGATCACCGCCGGCACGAAATATCCAGATACGGCGTCTGCCAAACGTTGAATCGGCGCGCGGCTGCGCTGGGCTTCCGCAACCATTTTGACAATCTGGGAAAGCATTGTTTCAGCGCCGACGCGATTGGCGCGCATGATGAAAGAGCCGGTTCCATTGAGCGTGCCGCCGATCACTTTGTCGCCGGTCGTCTTTTCAACCGGCACGGCCTCGCCGGTGATCATCGATTCATCAATGGCGCTGCGGCCCTCAAGGACTTCGCCGTCGACCGGGATTTTTTCACCGGGGCGCACCCGCAGGCGGTCGCCGGCTTCAACGACGTCAAGATCGACTTCCTCTTCAACGCCGTCATCGCGGATGCGCCGCGCTGTTTTTGGCGCAAGATCGAGAAGCGCGCGCACCGCCGCGCCAGTTTTTTCCCGAGCGCTCAATTCCAGCACCTGGCCAAGAAGAACGAGCACGGTGATGATCGCCGCCGCCTCGAAATAGACGGCGACGGGGCCGCCTTCGTGGCGAAAGCTTTCCGGAAAAATCTGCGGGGTCAGAGCCGCGAGGACGCTGTAAACATAGGCCGCGCCGACGCCCATGGCGATCAGCGTAAACATATTGAGATTGCGCGACAGGAGGGACGCCCAGCCGCGCTGGAAAAACGGCCAGCCGGCCCACAAAACGACCGGTGTCGCCAGCGCAAGTTGAAGCCAGTTGGATTGTTGGATTGTGATGAAGCGATGCAAACCAACGCCGGGAACGTGTGCGCCCATTTCAAGGAAGAACACCGGAACGGCGAAGACAAGACCGATCCAGAAACGCCGGCGCATGTCGAGATATTCTTCGCTCGGGCCCTCAACAGCCGTAACGTCCATGGGCTCAAGCCCCACGCCGCAGATCGGGCAGTCGCCCGGGCCGTCCTGCACGATCTCCGGATGCATCGGGCAGGTATATTGCGCGCCGGGGGCCGCCGGCGCCGGCTTCGGCCGCTCGCCCGAAAGATAGGGTTCGGGATCGGCGACAAATTTATCCCGGCAATGAGCGCTGCAGAAATAATAGGGCGCGCCATTGTGCCGGGCGCGGTGTTCTGTCCCATGCGGATCGACATCCATGCCGCAGACCGGATCTTTAACGGTAGCAACATCAGACGCTGCGCGCATATGATCCGTGCAATGATCGGTTTTGCTTGCGGGAAGTTGATCAGTTTTCATGGAATTCGCTTTCTTCTTCCCTGGCAAGGCCTTTGAGGATTGGGCAGTCCGGTCGATCGTCGCCATGGCATTCATCGATCAGCGTCGTCAGCGTGCGTTTCATTGATTTGAGGTTTTTCAGCTTGCGGTCGATTTCGGCGATCTTCCGTTTGGCGATCGCTTTAACGTCAGCGCTCGCCCGGTTGGGGTCGGTGTAAAGCGAAACGAGCTCACGGCATTCCTCGAGCGAGAAACCGAGACGCCGCGCTGTGTGGATAAAGCGCAGAAGATGAACGTCATTTTCACCATAATCGCGGTAGCCGGATGTGCTGCGCGCCGGCGACGGGGCGACATTCGCTTCTTCGTAATAACGGATGGTTTTCGCCGGGAGGCCCGATCTTGCCGATGCTTCGCCTATATTCATGTCGTTCGCCTCAAAATCCTTTCAACTGTCAATACCCGATGCGATCCAGCACGGACCGCCCGGCTGGCGCATAAAGCAGCCATGCGTAAATGAAGGCGGAGAGAAACGCCGGGACCAGGCCGCCGAAGACAAACAGGAGCGGCGCGTCATGGGCGCCGAAGGCGCCGTCCGAAAAGAGGTTCATGCCCCAGATCCAAAGGATCAGCATTTCGCCGAGAAAGGTGAAAGTGACCGCAACGGTAACGGGCCGCAAATAGGCCTTGCGCGCTAAAACGTCTGCTAATGTCGTCGTTTGCGAACCCGCCATTTTGGGCCTCCCGCCAGCTCGGTAACGCCTTTTCGTCGAGCCAGGGGGGTAAGATAGGGGTTCCAGTTACTGGAAGGTCAAGGCCTTATCTGGCCAATACGGCCGGTTTTGAAAAAATTATGAGACGCACAGCCAATAACGGCCAGTATCTGAATCCGGATTTGACCGTGCGCGCGTAGCTCCGTCGCCGCTTCCTACAAGCGCATCATGCCGCATGACATATTAAGAATTTCGTCTGCAGTGGCTTTTTGCGACTGACTGAGCTCACCGTAGAGTTCGGAGGTGGCCGCTTCCATGGATTTTAGGTTCGCGAGCATCGCTTCTATCATTTTGATGCGTTCCTGCAGAACTTCCGGCGCCGTTTTGCGCCCGCCTGCTGGAGAGGCCGCGTCTTTCTTCATCATTGTTTGATGCTTCTGCGTGCGATGATCCATCATGGTTTCATGGCTGCTTCGCAACGCGTCTTCAT
>CBDDKD010000026.1:0-61467 GCA_965230025.1 Hyphococcus sp. | reverse complement strand
TCGGCGCCGTCGGATTTCTTGATCGTATCGAAAACCGGAAGAGCGGCGATGGCGCCGTCCTTCGTTTCCAGTGCGGCGATCACCCGCGATACTGTCGCCGCATCGATAAAGGGACGCGCCGCGTCGTGGATCAGGACCTTTTGACGGTGCGTTTGATTCAAGACTTTCGAGGCCCAGCCGCACGGAGTCTTGCCGCTCCGCGCCGCCGGTGACGGGATCGAGCAGTTTCGGGTGATCCATAAGATCGCCCATCGCCGCATTGTATTCTTCGTGATCATCGCGGTGGATAATGACGCGGACCGCATCCACTTCATCATGAGAGAGAAACGCCTCTGCTGTGCGGGCGATCACCGCGCGCCCGGCGAGGGAGCGATATTGTTTCGGCCCGCCAGCGCCGGCGCGAGCGCCGCGTCCGGCGGCGACAATAATGACGATGGTGTCTGTCTTAACCATGAAATCTCAAAGCGGCTTGTGAGAAGCAATTTGTAAGCGGCTGGTTTAGCGGGTAAACAACGCGCCGCAAAGGATGTGCGCAAAGAATGATTTCGATTGCCGGCATAGAGCTGAAAAACAATGTCGCCCTGGCGCCGATGTCAGGGGTCTCCGATCTGCCGTTCCGGCGGGCGGCGGCGCGCTTTGACGCCGGGCTCGTGGTTTCGGAAATGGTGGCGAGCGAGGAGTTGGCCAAAGCACGGCCTGACGTCGTGCGCCGCACGACTGGCGACAGCGATATCTTTCCATTTGTCGTTCAACTGGCGGGGCGCGAGGCGCGATGGATGGCCGAGGGCGCGAGTCTGGCCGAAGCGGCGGGCGCCGATGTCATTGATATCAATATGGGCTGCCCCTCAAGGCAGGTGACGGGCGTTTTGTCCGGGTCGGCGCTGATGCGCAATCTCGATCATGCGCTGACGCTGATCGAGGCGACAGTTAAAGCGGCGACAAAACCGGTCACGTTGAAAATGCGCCTTGGCTGGGACTGGGATTGTCTGAATGCGCCGGAACTGGCCTCGCGCGCCGAAAGCGCCGGGGTGCAGTTGATCACTGTCCATGGCCGCACGCGAAACGACTTTTATAATGGCGAGGCGAACTGGGCGGCGGTGCGCGCCGTGAAAGAGGCTGTGTCTCTGCCTGTTATTGTTAATGGCGATATTGTCGACGAAATAACTGCGCGTGAAGCGTTGCGCCAATCCGGGGGCTGACGGCGTGATGATCGGGCGTGCGGCGACCGGCCGGCCCTGGTTGCCCGGCGCTGTGGCGGCGGCGCTGAAAACTGGCAAGGATATGATCGCGCCATCTCTTGAGATACAGCGCGACGCCGCCATCGACCATTATCGCGATACGATTGATCTTTACGGCGCGCCGCTGGGCGTGCGGATGGCCCGAAAGCACCTGGCGGCTTATGTAGATTGCGCGCCGCTGGACATCGATCCGGTCGAACGCCGGACGTTCCGGGCGGCGATCTGCAAAATGTCGTCTCCGGATAGAGTGACGGCCGCGCTGGCGGCCTATTTTTGACGCTGATTTCAGGACCGCCGCCAAAATAGCGGCCTGATCTGGCTCACATCCTGTTACGGCCTGTTTCATTTTGGCAACATTATTGTTGATTTTTTGCAACAATCGACGCAGCATCCCCACGGTTCGACCTTTGCAGTCAGGCAGCTTTGAACGCCGCCGCTGAAATGGTCGCCGCGCCCAGGGGTAGGTGCGCGGCGGGGGTTTGTAGTTTTGATTAGTCCCGCAGGACGCGCGAGTTGGGTACAGACGAGAAAAATACGATAGAGACTGCTGACGCCGCCGCCGAAATGCGGACGGACGATCGCATATTGCCGCAATGGGCGTTGTCGAACACAACCGCCGCCGCCGCGCTGACGGGCGCGGGCGCTGTCGCTTTTTTCACCACCTGGTTTTTGATGTCGCCGCTGGTCGAGCAGATCGACCGCTCGTTCCTGATGTGGATGATCATTGGCAATATCGTGATCGCGGCAGGCTTCGCCTTGCTCATCGGCGCGCGGCTGTTTCACGTCTGGTCGGACCGGCGCCATCAACTCGCCGGATCGCGCACGCATTTGCAGCTTGTGATGCTGTTTTCGGGGCTGGCTGTCGTTCCGGCGGCGATCGCTTTCATGTTCGCCTTCACGATTTTGCGCGCCAGCCTCAATGATGTCTTCAGTGAGCGGATCGATAAATATCAAGAGACTGCGCGGGATCTGGCAAACGGCCTTGTGCAGATCAAGGCGGCGGAGCTTGAACAGCACATGCGGTTGATCGCGCAGGACGTCCAGCGTCAGGAAGAAGCCGGGTTCGGGTTTGAGGAAACGCCGATCAGCTTCCGGCGCTATCTTTATGCGCAGGCGCAGGTGCGTGGTCTATCCGCATTGTATCTGGTCAGCGGTGATCGCCAGATCATTGTGCGCGCCGAGCTTGAGCCCGGTCATTACAACCTGCCGCCGGAAACCTCGCTCTCCAATCTGGCCAATAGCGGCGAGCCCGGCGAGCTCTTTGTGTTCGGCGTTAATGACGATGCGACCTTCGATATATTTCGAGGAGCGTTGCGTCTTGAGCCTTATGGCGGCGGATATCTCATCGGCTATCAGCCTATTGATGAGGTCACCACAGGCAGGCTTTTCGCGGTGCGTGCGGTGCGCGAGGACTGGCGTGAAGCCGAACTGGGGCGTGCGCGCCTCGAACGGGTGTTTTTCGCCGGCTATATTGTGCTCGCGATTATTATTCTTTTCGGCGCTATCTGGCTTGCGCTATGGGCGGCGACGAAATTCGTCCAGCCTATTGGGCGGCTTGTAAATATGGCTGAGCGGGTTTCCGGCGGCGATCTCGGCGCGCGTGTCGAAGTGCACAAGGAAGACGGAGAGCTTGGCGCGCTGGCGCGCTCGATGAATCACATGACCGCACAGCTGCAGACGCAGCGCGACGATCTGATCGACACTAACCGTCAATTCGATAATCGCCGTCGCTTTACGGAAGCGGTGCTTTCCGGCGTTTCAGCCGGCGTTATCGGTCTGATGGCGGATGGCCGCATCACGATCGCCAACAGGTCCGCCGCAGAGCTATTGGGTAAAGATGCGGCGCGCCTGACCGGCGCCAATATCGGGTCTGTCATGCCGGAACTGGCGAGCCTGCTCGCGCGCGCGAACGAAACCGGCTTTCCCGAATTGGCGGAGCAGATCGACTTTGTCCGCCATGGCCGAACGCAGACGCTGAATGTGCGTATTGTGAAAGACGAAGCGGACAGTGACGGCAATTTTGTTGTGACGTTCGATGACATTACGCAATTGATATCCGCGCAGAGAAACGCCGCCTGGGGGGATGTGGCGCGGCGTATCGCTCATGAGATCAAAAATCCGCTGACGCCGATCCAGCTATCTGCGGAACGGCTCAGACGGAAATATCTGAATGAGGTGACGTCAACGCCGGAAGTATTCGACAAGTGCACGGAAACGATTATCCGGCAGGTCAGTGATATTGGCCGCATGGTCGACGAGTTCTCTTCCTTCGCCCGGATGCCAAAACCTGTGATTAATCGCGAGGATTTGCGCGAACTCGTAAAAGCAGCGGTCTTTCCGCAAAAAGTGGCGCTTCCTGATATCGAGTTCGACGTGGAGACGCCGGAGGCGCCCGTCTATGTCGAATGTGATGGCCGGTTGATTGTTCAGGCGTTGTCCAACCTGATTAAAAATGCGGGTGAGTCTATCGCCGCGCGCCTTTCAGAAGGCTCGAGCGATAAGCCTGGAAAAATAAAAATATGTGTGAGCGCAGTGGATGCGATCTCGGAAATCTGCGTCATTGACAATGGTGTCGGATTGCCCGCCGACAAGCGCCACCGGCTGGCTGAGCCCTATATGACGACGCGCGAGAAGGGGACGGGGCTTGGTCTGGCGATTGTAAAGAAAGTCGCCGAAGAGCATGGCGGCGCCCTCGATTTTCTTGATGATTCAAGCCTTGGCGCGACGGGCGCGCGCATCACCTTGTCCTTGCCGCTCGCCGGTGTTCGCGAAGCAAATGCGCGGTTGCAACCTGCCGCGGCGGAGTAAAAATGAAATGGAGTGTTACGGTAAATGAGCGTTGATATTCTGGTAGTCGATGACGAAGAAGACATTCGCGAACTGGTTTCCGGCATCCTGGAGGATGAGGGCTTTAGTCCGCGTACAGCCTATGACTCTGACACTGCGTTGGCGGCGGTTAAGGAGCGTCTGCCATCGCTCGTGATCCTCGACGTTTGGCTCCAGAATTCCGCTATGGACGGAATTGAAATTCTGGCGGCCTTGAAAAAAGCACATCCCGACCTGCCAGTGGTGATAATTTCCGGGCACGGCACCATCGAGACAGCCGTCGCCGCGATTAAGAAGGGCGCGTACGATTTTGTCGAAAAACCTTTTAACGCTGATCGTCTGATCCTTGTAGTCAATCGCGCGCTGGAAGCGGCGCGTCTGATGCGTGAAAACGCAGAGCTTAAAGAACATGCGCCGGACTGGGGCCTGGTCGGCTCGTCGTCAGCAATCGCCTCGTTGCGCGGGGTGATTGAGCGTGTCGCCGATGCCCGTTCAAGGGTGCTGATCGTTGGTCCGCCGGGATCTGGCAAGGAGATGATTGCAAGGCTGATCCACACCCGCTCGCAACGTGAGCGCCAGCCTTTTGTGGTCGCAAGCGCCGCCTCGATTGCGCCGGAACGGATGGAGGAGGAGCTGTTCGGCATTGAGGGCGACGACGGCGCCCCGCGCATGATCGGCCTCATGGAAAAGGCCCATGGCGGCACATTGATGTTTGACGAGATCGGCGACATGCCACTGGAAACCCAGGGAAAGATCCTGCGGGTGTTGGTCGAGCAGCGCTTCAAGCGTGTCGGCGGCGAGCGGGCGGTTGAAGTGGACGTAAGGATCGTTTCAACAACGTCGCGCGACCTTTTGCAGGATGCGGGTGAGGGCAGATTCCGGGAAGACCTTTATCACCGGCTGAATGTCGTTGCGATCAATGCGCCCGGCTTGAATGAACGCCGAGAGGATATCCCGGCGCTGATCGCCTATTTCGTCGACCGCATCTCGCGCGCGTCCGGCCTGCCGAAGCGGCCGTTCTCCGCCGAAGCCATCGCCGCCCTTCAGACTTATGGCTGGCCCGGCAATGTGCGCCAGCTGCGCAATGTGATTGAGCGCACCTTGATTCTCATGGGGCGCGACAAGGCGATTGAAATCGCCTGCGAACACCTGCCTTCTGAGGTCATGGATGCTGGACTGTCGATACCCGCGGGCGAAGGGCTGGAGCAGATCATCGCCTTGCCGCTGCGTGAGGCGCGTGAGCGCTTCGAACGGGAGTATCTGATCGCGCAAATTAACCGTTTCGGTGGCAATATTTCCCGTACAGCGGCCTTTATCGGGATGGAACGGTCGGCGTTACACCGTAAATTAAAGGCGCTTGGCGTAAACGGTCAGGCCCGCGCAGAGAGCGCGTAGTCAAACGCGCCAAAGAAGGACAATAGAGCCGTGAGAGTCATCGTTTGCGGAGCCGGACGCGTCGGCGTCGGTATCGCCCGGCGGTTGTCGCGCGAGGATAACGAAGTCACTGTCATTGATCAGTCCAAGGAGCTGATCCGCAAAGTGGCCGAGCGCCTGGACGTGCGCGGGCTGGTTGGCAATGGCGCCTATCCGCAAACGCTGGAGGAGGCTGGCGCGCGTGAAGCGGACATGTTGATCGCTGTCACCTATTCTGACGAAGTCAACATGATTTCCTGTCAGATTGCTCATTCTTTGTTCAATGTGCCGACCAAGATCGCTCGCGTGCGCGCGCAAGGATATCTGGACCAGAAATACTCGGATCTTTTCTCACGCAATCATTTGCCGATTGATGTGATCATTTCGCCTGAGCGCGAAGTCTCCGAAGCAATTATGCAGCGCATGTCGACGCCTGGCGCCTTTGAAATCAAATCTTTCGCGGATGGCCGAATATGGGCGGTCGGCGTTAAATTGCGAGAGGATTGTCCGATCATCGACACGCCGCTGCGCCAGGTCGCCGAGCTGTTTCCTGATTTGAAAATCACGATTGTTGGTATTCGGCGTCAACAAAAAATGTGGCGCGCTCATGCTGAGGACCAGCTCGAGCCGGGAGATGAAATCTATTTTATCTCAGATCGTCAGGATGTGCAGCGCGCGCTGGAAATCATGGGCGCGGCTGCGCGTCAGGCGCGGCGGGTCATCATCGTCGGCGGCGGTAATGTCGGTATGTTTGTCGCTAAAGGCCTTGAAAAGCTCGGCTCGATGAAAATCCGGCTCATCGAGCGGGAGCGAAAACGGGCGGAGTTTATCGCCGAAACACTGGAGCGGACGATCGTGTTGCAGGGGGATGGCCTTGATCGCTCGATCCTGCGCGAGGCTGGTGTCGGGGAGGCGGAAACCGTGCTTGCCGTCACCGACAACGACCAGGTGAATATTCTGACGTCGGTTGTTGCAAAACGCGAAGGCGCGCGCCGGTCCATGGCGCTGATCAATGATCAGGATTATGGGCCCGTCGCCGAAGCTGTGGGGATTGATCGATACATTGACCCACGGGCGACCACCATCTCGACCATTCTGCAGCATATCCGTCGCGGCCGTATTAAGGGCGTCTACTCCCTGTCTGACGGGGCGGCGGAGCTTATGGATGCGGTGGCGCTGGAGACCTCGCCATTGGTGAACAAGCCATTGCGTGATGCGCAATTGCCGGAAGGGGTGATGATCGGCGCGGTCTTCAGGGATGGAGAAGTGCAGATGCCGACAGGCGACACGGTGATCAACGCGGGCGACAGGATTGTGCTGATGGCGATGCGTGAGAATGTCAAAGATGTCGAACAGATGTTCCGTGTCAGCATCGAATATTTCTAAACATCGCTTTGGGATCGGCGGCGCATGGGCTTGACGAGCATTTTTCGCGGATTTGCCGCTTTACTGTTAGTGCTTGCGCTGGCGATGTTGGGGCCCCTGATTTTGGCGCTGATTGCCGGCGAGCCGGAAGCCAGCGCTTATCTTTTTGGCGGCCTTGCCGCCCTGTTCGCGGGTGGGGGCGCATTTGCCGCGAGTCTTGGTCGGCGCCCGCCGTCTGATTTTCGCGGCGTTCTTATCATTATTCTTTTGTGGTGGGCGGTGATCCCGGCCTTTGCGGCGATCCCTTTCGCGATGCAGGCAATGACCTTTTCGGACGCCTATTTCGAGGCGGTGGCCGCGCTGACCACAACGGGCGGTTGGCTATCGCCGACGGAGGCGCTTTCATCGCGCTCGGGGCTGCTTTGGCGCGCTGAACTGCAATGGCTGGGCGGTCTCGCCTCAATCACTATTGCCGCTGCTATTTTCATTCGCCCGGCGTTTATTGGTATCGACACCCTGTTGCCGCCTTTTTCGCGGGGTGAACATGATTCCTTTCTGCGCCCTTTGCGTAACGCGGCCGGGGCGTTTTTCTCTGTCTACGCCGTCGTAACATTCGTCGCTTTTTGTCTTCTGGCAATTGCCGGCGCGGCTCCATTTGACGCTTTGATTATGGCGATGTCCGCCGTGGCGTCCGGCGGCTTTGTCCCGCATCAGGAAGGGCTGGCCGGATACGCACCGGGCGTTACCTATGCGCTGTTTTTCTTCATGCTGCTCAGCGGCGCGAATTTCGTTCTCATCGCTCGGATTCTGCGCGGCAACAGCGGACGGGTTAAGGACGTTGAAACCGTTGCCTATCTGGTAATCGCGCTGTGTGTCGGCGTCCTCTTCTGGGTGCTCGCGGGCGCTGGTGACGTTGTTCTCGCAGGGCCGCAGATATTTCAACGCTGTATCGCTCCTTTCAACAAACGGTGTTCTCATTGGCGAGACGCCGCCGCTGGCGGTTGTGATGGTGACGGCGATTATTGGCGGGGCAGCCGTGTCGACGGCTGGCGGTTTCAAGATTTTGCGCTGGCTTGTCATCATGCGCCGCGCGCGCGAGGAGATACGGCGTCTCGTCCTGCCAAGCGGTGTTTTCGGTCAGCGCCGCGTCGCCAATGAGTTCGGTGTCTGGATTCATTTTCTGGTTTTTACATTTGTGCTTGCGGCGATATTGGCGGTGTTGTCGATCGGCGGATACAATTTTGACCTGGCTGCGGCGACGGCGGTGGCCGCGTTGAGCAACACGGGGCCGATTGTCTATCTTGCCAATGGCGGCGCGGATGGGTACGCGGTTTTTTGACGGCGCCTTGCGGTGGCTTCTGGTGGGCGCGATGATCCTTGGACGCCTTGAAGCCGCAGTCGCGCTCGCATTGATCAATCGGGCGTTTTGGAGATTTTGAGAAATGTCGCGAATTGCATATGTAAACGGCCGATACGAACGCCTGGCGAATGCAAGTATCCATATTGAGGATCGCGGCTATCAGTTTGCGGACGGAATTTACGAAGTCTGCCTGGTCATCGATGGACAGTGCTGGGATCTGGACGGCCATCTGGCGCGCATGGAGCGCTCGCTGGATGAATTGCGCATCGGCGCGCCGATGGACCGCTCGTCTCTGACGGTTGTTATCGGCGAGCTTTTGAAGCGTAACCGGCTGGATAATGCGCTGGTTTATATTCAGGTGACCCGCGGCGTGGCGCCCCGAAACCATTTGTTTCCAGCCGGCGATGTAGCGCCGGCGCTGGTCATGACGGCGCGGCGGTTTGATCTGAACCAGAGCGACGCCTTGGCTGAAAAGGGCGTCAAAGTTATTTCCCGGTCTGACATTCGCTGGCGCCGGGTCGATATCAAATCCGTTGGACTCCTGCCAAATGCGCTTGCCAAGCAGGACGCGAAAGAGGCTGGTGCGGCGGAAGCGTGGCTGATCCGCGACGGCCATATCACCGAAGGATCGTCTTCAAACGCCTGGATTGTTGACGCCAAAGGCGCACTGGTGACGCATCCCAAAACCAATGACATCCTGGGCGGAATTACGCGTGAGACGGCGATTGCTTGCGCTGAAACCTTACAGATGAAAGTCGAGGAGCGGCCGTTTACACTTGATGAAGCGAAAACAGCGACCGAAGCGTTCATGTCTTCGGCGCAGGTCTCGTCATGCCGATTGTGCAGATCGATGAGGATAAAATTGGCGATGGCGCGCCAGGGCCAGTCGCTCTGCGTTTGCGTGAGGCTTATAAAGCCAGAGCGCGAGCCGGCTAGCTTCCTGTCATTTTACAGGAACTGTATCGCCGAAAATCTGTTGCTTATCTGGCATTCTGCGGTCACAATGTTGCTGCACTGCAATAATTCACAATAATAGGCGGAGATGCGGCGCCAATGAGCGAAAAAAAACAAAACCTTCAGGACACTTTTCTCACTCAGGTCCGGAAGTCAAAACAGCCGGTAACAATCTTTCTGGTCAATGGCGTCAAGTTACAGGGCGTTGTCAGCTGGTTCGATAATTTCTGTGTTCTTCTAAAGCGTGATGGACATGCGCAGCTTGGTTTTACAAGCATGCAATTTCGACGGTGATGCCGTTGCAGCCCGTGTCGCTTTGGGATGGCGAAGACGACGAGTCGTAAAAGCCCTTGGACGAGCAAACATCCGCCATTGTTATCCATCCTGCGCTCCGAAGTGCGGGAGAGGGCGCGCGCGCCCGAAGCCCCGGCTTGAAGAAGCCGTGGGGCTGGCCGCTGCGATTAATCTCAATGTGCTTGAAGCCGGCGTGATATCGGTTGTGCAACCGCGGCCATCGACATTACTTGGCGGCGGCAAAGTTGATGATGTCCGCGCCTTGCTGGATTCTTATGAACAGCGCCCGGCGCTTGTCATTATCGATGGCGCCTTGACGCCGGTTCAGCATCGCAATCTTGAAACGGCATGGAATGTGAAAGTCCTGGACCGCACGGCCTTGATCCTGGAGATTTTTGGCGAGCGCGCGCAGACGGCGGAAGGCCGGCTGCAGGTTGAGCTTGCGCATCTCGATTATCAACGCTCGCGCCTTGTGCGCTCCTGGACCCATCTTGAACGCCAGCGCGGCGGCGCAGGGTTTCTCGGCGGACCGGGTGAACGGCAGATTGAATCCGACCGCCGGGCGCTCGACGATAAAATCGTCCGGCTTCGGAAGAAACTGGAAGACGTTAAACGAACACGGTCCTTGCAGCGGGCGCGCCGCAAGCGTGCGCCGCACCCTGTCGTTGCTCTTGTCGGATACACAAACGCCGGCAAGTCGACACTTTTCAATCGCCTGACGCAGGCGAGCGTCAAGGCGCAGGACCTTCTCTTCGCGACGCTTGACCCGACCATGCGCGCCATCGATTTACCTTCCGGCGTGCGGGTTATTCTTTCCGATACAGTTGGTTTTATCTCCGATCTGCCGACGCAGCTGGTCGCCGCATTTCGCGCGACTCTGGAAGAAGTTCTGGAAGCGGATATCATCGTCCATGTGCGCGATATTGCTCATGAAGATACTGAGGCTCAGCGTGACGATGTAATTACGGTGTTGGAAGAGCTGGGCGTTAAAGACGGTGATGGGCGTCCTGTGATTGAAGCGCTGAACAAGATTGATCTTCTTGATGAAGAAGACCGGGAGGGCGTTTGGCGTTTGCAGGCGCCAGTTTGAACCGCGCGCCAGGTGCAATCGCCGTGCCGGCGCGGGTTGCGCTTTCGGCTGAGACTGGAGAAGGCGTTGACCGGCTGTTAGCGCTGGTCGAAGAAATGCTGACCGCCGCCCACGATACGCTCACCATCGTCATCCCGTCTGCCGATGGAGCAGCACGAGCATGGTTGCATCAGCGCGCCGACGTGATCGAGGAAACATCGCGCGAACAGGATGTCACCGTGATTGCGCGTTTGTCGAAGAAATCGCAAGGGCCAGTTTTTCAAGGCATTCCCGGAAGCGCGCATTGAAACGCCGGTTGAACATGCGCGCCGGACTGCATGATTATTGATCCGGAAAAAATCGCAGGCGTCATCGCTGAAATCGCAGAGGAGGAAATCGCCTCCCGCTTCGGCAAGCTTGCGTCTGGTGACATCGATACGAAATCCGGACCGAATGATTTTGTCACCGAGGCTGACCTTCAGGCGGAGCGGCAGTTGAAAAGGGCATTATCCGGATTCTATCCGGCGGCGACTTTTATTGGAGAGGAAACCGCTGTCGCCGATCCGACGCTGGTTCCGCGGCTGGAAGGTGAGGACGGTGCATTCTGGATTGTCGACCCCCTCGACGGCACCCGAAACTTCATCCAGGGGCGTGAAGAATTCGGGACGATTGTCGCGCTGGTGGTCAAGGGTGAAATTCGGGGCGGGTGGATTTACGCTATTCCGGACAAGGCGTTCGCCATCGCAGAGAAAGGCGAGGGCGTGACCTGGCGCGGGGAGCGGCTTGGTCAGATTGGGGCGGCGGGGAAACCGCTTAAAGGCTATCGCGCCATCGGCAATATGGCCGAGCCCTGGAAAACACATCTCATCCCGCGGCTGAAAAAAGCTTATAGTACTGAGCCCGTTCATTGTTCCGCATACGGTTATATAAACCTTGTTCGCGGCTTGCGTGATTTCGCGCTCTATTCCCGCGTGCATCCATGGGATCACGCAGCTGGCGTTCTTATGTTGTGGGAAATTGGCGGGCGCGCTGAATATCTTGATAACAACACTATCTATACTCCGCATGCGACGCAAGGGCGCCCGCTTCTCGCTTCAGGGTCGGCGGAGAACTGGGAAGCCGTTCAGGCAACTCTGACGACGCATGATAGCGCCGAAAGTCAACAGTAAAGTGACGCCGACTATTTCCCGTGACGTCTATGCCTTGAGATATCCCTTGGTGTCGAGATATTCGACGATGCGGTTTGCCGCCTCTTCGGCGGGGATGTCGGCTGTGTTGACATCCAGTTCCGCAGCGGCGGGCGCTTCATAAGCGCTGTCGATGCCGGTGAAGTTTTTGATCTCGCCGCGGCGGGCGCGGGCGTAAAGCCCTTTGACGTCACGCTGCTCGCAAACTTCCAGCGGCGTTGAGATATAGACTTCCACAAACTCATCATTGCCGAGCAGTTCGCGCGCCATGCGGCGTTCGCTCTGGAAGGGTGAGATGAAGGACACCAGCACGATCAGCCCGGCGTCAACCATCAGCTTTGCGGTTTCCCCAACGCGGCGGATGTTTTCGACGCGGTCCGCGTCCGTAAAACCAAGATCCTTGTTGAGCCCATGGCGGACATTGTCGCCATCAAGCGTGTAGGTGTGACGCCCCATATCGTGCAGGCGTTTTTCGACAAGGTTGGCGACAGTCGATTTGCCCGAACCGGACAGGCCGGTGAACCAGAGCACGCAAGGCCGCTGGTGTTTGGCGCTGGCGCGCACGCCCTTATTTACGTCGAGGTCCTGCCAGTGAACATTTTTCGCGCGTCGTAAAGAAAAATCGATGAGCCCCGCCCCGATGGTCGCATTCGTACGGCGATCAATCAGGATGAAAGAGCCAGTGCGGCGGTTTTCCGTATAGGGATCGAAAGCGATGGGATGGGCCAGGTTAAGATTACAGAACCCGACCTCATTAAGCTCCAGCGTCTTGCCGGACATGTGCTCCAGCGTGTTGACGTTGACTTTATGCTTCAGCTCCGTAACCGTCGCCGGAATGATCCGGTTTGCCGTTTTCAGAAGATATTGCCGGCCGGGAAAGAGTTCATCCTCCGCCATCCAGAGAATGTGCGCGGCGAACTGATCCGTCTGCTCCGCCGGCGCTTTGCCGGCGCAGATGATATCGCCGCGCGAGATATCAATCTCGTCTTCCAGTGTTACGGTGACCGCCATGTCGGGGCCGGCCTCCGCCAGGTCGCCATCCATGGTGACAATCGATTTGACTTTTGAGCGCTTGGCGGCGGGCAGAACAACGATTTCGTCGCCCGGTTTCACCGTGCCGCTCGCAATCGTGCCTGAAAACCCGCGAAAGTCGAGATTGGGCCGGTTTACCCACTGTACGGGCAGGCGAAACGGTTTCTCGCTGAGCGCGCCGCGCACCTTGATAGTTTCAAGATACGGCAGAAGGGCCGGGCCGTTGTGCCAGCGCGTCTTGCTGCTTTTGGTTGTGATGTTGTCGCCTTCAAGAGCTGACATCGGAATGCAGACAATCGATTCAAGACCGAGGTCTTTTGCAAATTCGCGATACTCCGTTTCGATCTCGTTGAATCGGTCTTCCGAATAGTCGACGAGATCCATCTTGTTGATGGCGACGACGACATGGCGGATGCCAAGCAATGAGACGATGTAGGAGTGTCGGCGTGTTTGCGTGAGAACGCCGCGGCGCGCATCAATGAGAATGACAGCGAGGTCGGCGGTTGAGGCGCCCGTCGCCATGTTGCGCGTATATTGCTCATGTCCCGGTGTGTCAGCGACAATGAATTTGCGTTTTTCGGTTGAGAAGAAACGGTAAGCGACGTCAATGGTGATGCCCTGTTCGCGCTCGGCGGCAAGGCCGTCAACCAGCAAGGCGAAATCGATTTTCTCTCCCTGCGTGCCGTGTTTTTTGGTGTCGCGCTCCAGCGCCGACATCTGATCGTCGTAGAGCAGTTTTGAATCGTAAAGCAGGCGCCCGATCAGGGTGGACTTGCCATCGTCGACGCTACCGCAGGTAATGAACCGCAGCATCGATTTCTTTTCGTGGGCGTCGAGATAGGCGACGATATCTTCGTCGATCAGCTTCTGTTCGGATTCGAGGGTAACGGTCATCCTAGAAATACCCTTCCTGCTTTTTCTTTTCCATGGAGGCGGACTGGTCGTGATCAATCACTCGCCCTTCGCGTTCGGAATTGCGCGCCACCAGCATTTCCTGAATGATTTCCGGCAGCGTGGTCGCTGTCGAGCGCGCTGCGCCGGTGAGGGGGTAGCAGCCGAGCGTACGGAAGCGCACCATTTCCTGTACCGGCTTTTCGCCGTTCAGCGGCATTCGGTCGTCATCGACCATGATGAGGACACCATCGCGTTCAACGACCGGGCGTTTGGCGGCGAGGTAAACATTGGGCAGCTTGATGTTCTCGCGGTAGATATATTGCCAGATATCAAGCTCGGTCCAGTTTGAGATCGGGAATGCGCGGATTGTCTGGCCCCCGGAAACGCGGGTGTTGTAGATTGACCAAAGCTCCGGACGCTGATTTTTCGGGTCCCAGCGATGCCCTGGCGAGCGGAAGGAAAGAATACGCTCTTTGGCCCGTGACTTCTCTTCGTCACGGCGCCCGCCGCCAAAGGCGGCATCAAAGCCGTATTTATCAAGCCCCTGTCGCAGGCTCTGTGTCAGCATGACGTCGGTGTAAATCTGCGATCCATGGCTGAAGGGCGTGATGCCCTGACGCACGCCGTCTTCGTTGATATGGACAATAAGATCGAACCCCATCTCCTTGACCATGGCGTCGCGAAACTCGATGGTCTCGCGAAAATTCCAGGTGGTGTCGATATGCATGAGCGGGAAGGGCGGCTTGCCCGGATAGAACGCTTTGCGCGCCAGATGCAGCATGACCGTCGAGTCTTTGCCGATTGAATAAAGCATGACCGGTTTTTCAGTTTCAGCGACCACTTCGCGAATAATGTGGATCGCTTCGGCTTCCAGGCGGTCGAGATGCGACATGGTTCCTGGGCTGATCATCTCACCGGGGCTGGGAGCATAGGCGGGCGTCGTTGAGGCGCTTTCAAGTTCTGCGAGGCGCGCCTGCGCCGCCTCCATCGTTTTCAGGGTGACCTGCCCGCCATCGCGCAGCCGGGTGATTGTCTTGCCGTCATTGAACAGCTTGCGCGAAACTGTAGAGAGCGAGAGGCCGCTCTTGGCCGCGAGCGCCTCCGCGCGGGTGAGAAGGGTTTCAATTTCAGCCATGCCTGCACCTGATTTGAGGGATATATCCCACGATTGAGTTTCGAATTCAGCGTTATTTATAGGTATTGGCGCGATATGCAACGGAACTCGTGCATAAGTCGATAATTATTCATCTACAATCGTGGGAATTTACCCATCATTTAACTGCGGCGTTCTGGCTTATTGAGATTTGTTTCTGGATTTCTGATATTTCTGTTATGACAGAAATATCAGAAATGAGTATAAAGCTAAGCCCCGCTCTGGAGCGGTTCATCCTCCACTGGGGCGATATGGGCGCGACATGGGGCGTCAATCGTTCAGTCGCGCAAATTCATGCCTTGCTGCTAGTCAGCGACCGGCCATTGCCGGCCGAGAGTATCGCAGAAACGCTGAGCCTTGCCCGATCCAATGTTTCCAATTCCCTGAAAGAACTGACGACCTGGGACCTGGTGCGCCGGGCGCCGATCCGGGGTGATCGGCGCGATCACTTCGCGGCGGAGGGCGACGTCTGGGAAATGGTGGCGCGCATCGTCGAAATGCGAAAGGCGCGAGAGATCGATCCAGCGAAGGCGGTGCTGACGGCGTGCCTCAATGATGCGCGTAAAGATCCGACCGCGAATCCGGCCGCCGTCAAGCGCCTCGATGATATCGCGGAGCTGATCAATCTGCTCGATGGCTGGTACGGACAGGTGAAAGATCTTCCCAAGGAATCATTGTTGCCGCTCATCCGTATGGGATCAAAAGCGGTTGATGTGATGAAACCGTTTATCGGCAAGAAGAAAACGAATGAGGAGATGTAGCGTATCGCTCTTCACATATGGTGCTGGCGAAAATGATAATCGATAAGAAGGAGAACAGTTATGGCTTATGACGCTTTTGTTGAAACAAGCGAATTACAAAGCAATGCTGCTCCTTCAACGTCGGCGCCGAATACGGGCGTTGCGCAGCTTCTCGCCTATCTCGCCGCCGCGCCGCTCATTGTAACAGCTTTATACATCGTCAGCGCCGGCGACAGGGCGGGCGCGTCAGCAGCGCATTTCATGGGGCTTTATGGCGCCGCGCTGATCGTCTTTTTCGGCGGCGTGCGCTGGGGTGTTGCGGTAATGAAACCGGCAGGACCGACGGCGACGGCGTTATTGGGCGCAGGACTGCCGCTGCTGATTTCGCTGCCGTTATTTTTGCCGTTGCCAGTCTTTTACAAATTTCCGGCGATTATGATCATTGTCGCTTTGCTGCTGCTCGATGATTTGCAGGCGACAAGGCGCGGCTCCGGCGCGCCCGGTTGGTACCTGGCTGTTCGTTTGCCGTTAACGGTGCTGATTGAACTTGCGTTTCTCGTGGCGCTTGTGGGGATGTAGCGATGACGGATTTGAACCGGCGTTTGCGCAAGGAGCGCCAAGGCTTCAAGCCTCAGTCATCAATAATACTGATCTATGCGCTTCTCGGTCCTCCGGTCGGCAGCGTGATCTTCCTGCTCGGCGTTTTTTTGATCAGCCTGGAAGATGGGTTCAAATCTGTGGCGCTTACTGAGCCTTCAGTGATCGAAACACTGAAGGGAGTTGGCTACTTTATATTATTTTTTGTTTTCACGATTCCATTTTCCTATATCTATGGCTTTGTACAGGCCCTTTTAACGGGCGCCGTGCTGTCCGAAATTCTTAAAAGACGTGGAAAAGCAGGTTACTTGGCGGCTTTTCTGACACCGCTTGTAATCGGTCTCGGTGTTTACGTGATTTCCGATTTCGGGATTGAACGAGAAAGAGAGGTTGCGGCGGCTATGGTAGTCGTCGGCGTTCTGGCGAGCCTGGTCCTGAGATTTTTGTTTAGCAGCGCTTTCAACGAGAAATGAGATGACGCCGACGAAGAGTCCGACCATGGTCACGGCCATGCCATGTTTGCTTTTACATTGATTTCTGATGACGGTTGACCCGATCCAGCTTGTCATCTTGTTTGCAGCGGGCGTTGCTTCCGGCTGGGTCAACGTCCTTGCCGGCGGCGGGTCGATTCTATCAGTGCCGATCATGGTGTTCATGGGGCTTCCGGGGCCTATCGCGAACGGCACGAACCGTATCGGCATCATCGCGCAGAACATCGCTTCCGTGACAACGTTTTTTCGCAAAGGGTTTTCTGACTTCAAACTGAGCGCGTCACTGGCGGCCTGCGCAAGCGTCGGCGCCTTTTTTGGCGCCAATGTCGGTGTGAAGCTCGACGGCGTCTGGTTCGAGCGCACGCTCGCGTTGATCATGCTCGGCATTCTCATCATCATGATGACGGGAGCGGGTCAAAAGCCAACGGAAGTAAATGGCAAAGCGCGCAACCTTGTCCTGGGGCATATCTTGTTTATCGGCGCGGGGTTCTGGGGCGGCTTTATTCAGATTGGCGTCGGGCTAATTCAGATCCCGATCCTCAACCGCGTGATGGGCCTGGATCTGGTGCGTTGTAATATGCACAAGGTTTTCATTGCGCTTGTGTTCTCGATTGTGTCCCTTGCGGTATTCGCCGCCAATGTGGAGATCGCGTGGGCTTTCGGTTTTGCGCTGGCGGCGGGCCACTTCATCGGCGGTTGGCTGGGGGCGAGCTCTGCCGTTGCTAAGGGGGAGGCGCTGATCAAACGCGTTTTCTATCTCGCTTTAGTAGCGATGGCGGTTAAGCTGTTGTTCTTTTGAGATGATGCGCCCGCCGCCGGTGTTTAAAAGATATGCAAAACAGCCGAATATCTGATTTAAAAATGACATTGCGGAGGTTGGGGTGAGCGGAGTACTTTTTTTCTTACTTTTGGTTTTATGCGTCGCCATCGCAGTTGCGGTCATTTTCAATCTGTTGGTCAACAAACGCCAGCTCACAAAAAATGGCTGGTCTGATATTGATGTGCAGTTGAAACGCCGGGCTGACCTCATTCCCAGATTGGTGGAGGTTGTTAAAGGCTATGCCGTGCACGAACGGACACTATTTGAGGAGATTGCACAGAAGAGAAGCCTGGCGATGGCGGCCGGGGATGATCCTGCCGCGAGAGGGGCGGCGGAGAGTGCGCTTTCTCGCCCGGTTTCAAAAATGGTTGCTGTCGCTGAAGATTACCCGGACCTGAAAGCGAGTGAGCAATTTCTCGACCTCCAGCGCCAACTTGCCGAAACCGAAGACAAAATTGAAATGGCGCGGCGGTTTTACAACGGCGCCGTGCGCGAATTGAACACGCTCGTCGCAAGCGTTCCCTCAAATATCGTTGCGAACGCTTTTGGATTTGTGAAGCGCGATTACTTCGAAATTGATGAAAGCAGTCGTGCGACGCCTGCCGTATCGACAGGAGCGGCGGAATGATTGTTCGCCTTGTTGTCGTTGTTGTAATGCTGGCGCTTGCGCCGGCGGCGGTTCTCGCCGAGGAGCGCATAACCGGTTTTGACGTCGCGATTGATGTTGAGAAAGACGGCGACATTCTCGTCACGGAATCGATTGCCGTCGTCGCCGAAGGGCGCCAGATCAGGCGGGGTATTTTTCGCGATCTGCCGCGTTATTTCCTTAAAAACGGTAAGACGCTGCCATACCGTTATGACGTCATCAGCGTTAAGCGCGGCGGAGACAAAGAACCCTACTCAATAGAAAAACAAAACAATGCTTACCGTATTCGTATCGGCGACGCTGACGTTTTCCTCCCCCAAGGGCCGCATACATATGAAATCAAATATGAAGTAAAAAATCAGGTCCGCTACTTTGAAGGCTACGATGAAGTCTATTGGAATGTAACAGGGAATTACTGGGCGTTTCCCATCGCGAGCGCGAGCGCGCGCATTTCATTGCCGGGCGGTGCGGGCGCTATTCAGAACGCCGGATATACAGGGAGCCAGGGAGAGAGCGGACGGGATTTTGAGTATCGGCAAAACGATGGCGCCCACATATTTGAAACCACGAGAAGCTTGGGCGTACGGGATGGGCTGACGGTTTCGGTCGGATTTGAAAAGGGCGTTGTCGACCCTCCTTCCGGCGCCGATGCAAGAGCCGAATGGTGGACTCTGAACGCCTCGCGCGTGGTCCTGGCGGCGGCGTTTTTGATGATCGGCTTCTATTACATTGTCACCTGGCGGCGCATCGGTCGTGATCCTTTAAAGGGCCCGGTTTTCGCACGCTATGATCCGCCGGAAGGATATTCACCGGCGGCTGTGCACCATATTTATCACCGGGGTTTAAAGGGGCATGATGCGTTTACGGCGAGTCTGATGGACCTGGCGACAAAGGGGCGTATCGACATCGATGTTAATGACGACAAGGAAACAAAAATTACGCACCTTGTCGGCGGTGACATCATTCCTGCTGGAAAGACGGAAGACGATCTTCTGGAAAGTCTGTGCAGTGTCGGTGAATCATTCAGTTTCGGGGACAAGTATAACGCCACATTCACCGGCGTTTATGAGCGGTTTAAGAAAAAAATCGCGGGTGCTTACGGCGAGCCATATTTCCGCTGGAATCGCGGCTTTCTCGTTGTGGCTGCTGTCTTTTCCGTGCTTGCGGTTTTACTGGCGGCTAATCTCAGTATTGAATGGACCGGCTTTCACACTGGCGGCGTCGCCGCGCTTTTTATCATGGCGGGCGCTGCTTCCTATTTCCTCCCTGCCCCGACACCAAAAGGACAGGATATCCGTACCCGGATTGAAGGGTTTCGCCTGTATCTGAAGACCGCCGAGGAATTACAGTTGAATTCCGTTGAAGTGGGGAGCAGCGCGCCGCCACCAATGACGGTCGAGCGTTATGAGCGCTTTCTGCCCTATGCGGTTGCGCTCGGCGTTGAAAAACCATGGACCCGGCATTTTGAAAAACTGATGCCGCGTGAAGCCGCTGAGTATCGACCCCACTGGGGGCATTCCAATATTGGCGGCGATCGCTCGCTTGGCGCTTTTAACAAAGCGATTGTTTCCGGGATTTCGAGCGGTGTCGCCAGTTCTTTGCCGCAAAGCTCCGGTTCATCGGGATCGAGCGGCGGCGGGTCCTCCGGCGGGGGCGGCGGAGGCGGTGGCGGGGGCGGCTGGTAGCGCGGTGATTTCGTATAACCTGTTGTATTAAATGGAAAAGTTTTCCAGAGGCGGTTTGCCGCCGGTTTTCCCCATGGACAGCCTGTCGCAGTGGGGCGTAGGGAAGGCGCGAGATTTTGCAGGCCCAGACGCCTGCCCGCCCACGCCACAATAGACACCCATATAAGGACATCCCGATGATCACTCATGACGTTCGCGCCCACCCATCAAAAGACGAGTTGAAGCGCGAGGATCAACTCGCCTGGAAGATCGCCGAAGTCGCCGCCGATCCTGTCGAGGTCGATGCGGAAGCAACCGACATGATCATCAACCGGATCATCGATAACGCGTCGGTGGGGATCGCGTCATTGAATCGCGGACCGATCAAGTCGGCGCGCGCCATGGCGAATACGCATATGCGTGCGGGCGGCGCGACACTGTTCGGCGCACCCGCCGATCATAAAGTCTGTGCTGAATGGGCGGCCTGGGCGAACGGTACGGCGGTGCGCGAGCTTGACTTTCACGACACGTTTCTGGCGGCGGATTATTCCCACCCCGGCGATAACATTCCGCCGGTGCTTGCTGTTGCACAGCAATGCGGCAAGGACGGACGCGACCTGGTTCGCGGTATTGCGACAGGCTATGAAATTCAAGTGAACCTGGTGAAATCGATCTGTCTGCATGAGCACAAGATCGACCACATCGCTCATATCGGGCCGTCGGCGTCTGCGGCGGTCGGGACGCTGCTTGAGTTACCGGCGGAGATTATTTATCAGTCAGTGCAGCAGGGCCTGCATACGACGGTGACGACGCGCCAGTCGCGCAAAGGCGAAATCTCCACATGGAAAGCGTTTGCCCCGGCTTATGCGGGCAAGCTCGCCATTGAAGCGGTTGACCGCTGCATGCGCGGCGAGGGCGCGCCGAGCCCGATTTATGAGGGCGAGGATTCGGTGATCTCCTTTATACTCAATGGCCGTACGGCGCGCGACAAGGGCGAAAGCCCCTATGAGCCGACCTATCATGTGCCGCTGCCGGGTAAGGGCGAAGCGAAGCGCGCGATCCTTGAGACCTATACAAAAGAACACTCCGCGGAATATCAGTCACAGGCGCTGATCGATCTCGCTTTCCGTATGGGTAAAGAGATTGATGATTTCGACAAGGTAAAATCAATCGTTCTGCATACGTCTCACCACACGCATTATGTCATCGGCACCGGCGCCGGCGACCCGCAGAAGATGGACCCGAATGCGTCCCGCGAAACGCTTGATCACTCGATCATGTATATCTTCGCTGTCGCCTTGCAGGACGGCGAGTGGCACCATGTGAAATCATACGCCCCGGAACGCGCCAAACGCGAAGACACCGTGCGTCTCTGGCACAAGATTTCAACCACCGAAGATCCGGAATGGACACGCCGTTACCATTCGCAAGACCCGAATGAGAAAGCCTTCGGCGCGCGCGTCGTGGTGACCATGGAAGACGGACGTGTGATTGAGGACGAACTTGGCATCGCCAACGCTCACCCGTTTGGCGCGCGTCCTTTCGCCCGGGCTGAATATATCAAGAAGTTCAAGACACTGACGGATGATATTCTTGACGCATCCGAGAGCGAACGCTTCCTTGATCTGGTGCAGCAGCTGCCCGATCTGTCAGCCGAACAGGTGCTGGCGCTGAATCCTGTCGCGCCGGCGGGCTATCTCGTTGAAAACCCTGCTAAGGGAATATTCTAAACAAAGGATCATCCAATGCTTGCTTACTCAACAATCGGTACAAACGACATGGCGCGCGCGCGAAAGTTTTACGAATCCCTCTTTGAGGAATTGGGTGCGAAGGCGATGTTCGAGATGCCTGACGGCGGCTTTGTTACTTATGGTGTGGACCCGCAAAAACCGATGTTCGCCATCGCCAAGCCTTATGATGGAAACGATGCGGCGCCGGGTAACGGCAACATGGTCGCGATTGCCGCAAAAGACCCGGCGCAGGTTAAATCGCTTTACGACAAAGCCATTTCCCTTGGCGCAACCTGCGAGGGCGAGGCTGGGCCGCGCATGGATGGCGCCATGAGTTGCGGTTATGTGCGCGACCTCGATGGAAATAAGCTAAACTTCTTCTGCATGGGGAGTTAACGCCCGCAGAAGTTCAGAAGGGATTGGCGATCAATGGAACGGCAAAAAACGCAGGCGACAATCAAAAGCTGGCACGCCATGGTCGCGTCACGCGATCTTGGCGCGCTGCATGAGATCATTCACCCCGATGCAACGTTCCGCTCGCCTGTGGCGCATACGCCTTATCAGGGACGCGACGCGCTGACGCTGGCGCTCTCGACGGTGATCAATGTCTTTGAAGACTTCACCTATCATCGCGAGTTTTTCACCGACGACGGAAAAAACGCGACGCTTGAGTTCAGCGCTCATGTGGGCGGTAAGCAGCTCAAAGGCGTTGACCTTATCAAGTTTGATGATGACGGATTGATTGTCGAATTCGAAGTGATGATTCGCCCCGCCTCCGGGCTGATGGCGCTCGGCGAGGAAATGGGCAAGCGCGTCGGGGCGAAACTCGGCGAGTACAAATAGATGGCGCAAGTCCTGTCACCTGAAGCTGAACAGCGCGTACGTGACAGCTTTGCGCGTCAGGGCTTTATGAAAAAACTCGGTGTCGAGTTCCGTGCGATCTCCATAGGCGCATGCGAACTGGCTGTCGCTTTTGATGAAAGCATGACACAGCAGCATGGATTTTTTCATGCCGGCGTTACGACGACTTTGGCTGACAACGCCGCCGGCTATGCGGCCTATTCAGTGATGCCGGAAAACTCGACCGTGCTGACGACCGAATTCAAGGTCAACCTGCTGTCGCCGGCGAGGGGGAACGAACTGATTGCGCGCGCGGAAGTGATCAAGCCCGGCCGCACGCTGATTGTCGTACGCGCCGATGTTTTTGGTTGCGCCGATGGGAAAGAAACCCATGTAGCGACCATGCTGGCGACTGAAATGTGTTTGATGAATAAGGAAGATGCGCCGGCGCATTAGCGCGGCCCAGAAAAGAAAGACGATAGGCATGTTGTTTACGCAAAAATCCGCTGCTGAAAAACGTGAGACTTTCCGCAAAGGTCTCGCCTCCGGCGAGCTGTTACAGTTCCCGGGTGCGTTTAATCCGCTTTGCGCTCAGATGATCGAAAACAAGGGTTTTGACGGCGTTTATATCTCCGGCGCCGTGATGGCGGCGGATCTGTGCCTGCCGGATATCGGCATCGCGACGATGACAGAATTTGTTGAGCGCGGGCGTCAGATCGCGCGCGTCACGGATCTGCCGTCGTTCATCGATATCGACACCGGCTTTGGCGAGCCGATGGCGGCGGCGCGCACGATCATGATGATGGAGGATGCAGGGCTTTCCGGATGTCATGTTGAAGATCAGGTGATGCCGAAACGCTGCGGACATCTTGATGGCAAGGAGATTGTGCCGACCGACATCATGATCCAGCGGGTCAAGGCGGCGGCGGATGCGAAACGCGATCCGAATTTCGTTCTTATCGCACGGTCCGATGCGCGTGCAGTCGAGGGGCTTGACGCCTCTATTGATAGAATGAAGGCCTATGTGGATGCTGGCGCCGATATGATCTTCCCAGAGGCGATGAAGTCCGAGCAGGAATTCGAAGCGGTTCGCAAGGCGATCGACGTTCCGATCCTCGCCAACATGACCGAGTTCGGAAAAAGTCGCCTACTGAACAAGAAAGAGCTGGAGGAGCTTGGCTTTAATGTTGTGATTTATCCGGTGACGACGCTGCGGCTCGCCATGGGCGCATGCGATCGCGGGCTTGATAAAATTCTCGAAGATGGCGATCAGAATGGCATCCTCGATCAGATGCAGCATCGGCGCGACCTTTACGATCTTCTGCGCTATCACGACTACAACAAGTTCGATGAGTCGATTTACAATTTTCAGGTGAGCGATACGCCGCTGGAATAGACGCGCCTGATCGTCGCTATCGAGCTTTTCCGACTTCGTACAAGTAGGGATTGTCTATCGGGCGACCCAGCACTATGCGCTGGAACCTATTGATTGCGTTAGAAAAAATGAACTGGAACGAGGTCTTTCTTTCTTGCAGGTAATGTAGGATAACGCACCGCAACATGACACCCGCCAGAACGATCATTTCGCTTCGCGCATATTGTAAATTTCGCCTCGACCGCCGGGTCGGGCTGCACCACTGCGCATTCGGGAAACAGTCTCGACGCAACGGTTTTGATTGTGATCACGAAAAGCGATCAGAAACTCAAAACAGAACGTAGAACACTCCAGGAGATAGTATGACTGAAGCTGACATCAAATATGGCCTTGCTGGCGTTGTGACTGACGATACGGCGGTCTCGAAAGTGATGCCGGAAACAAATTCCCTGACCTATCGCGGTTATGCTGTTCAGGATCTTGCGACCCAGTGCCGGTTTGAAGAAACCGCTTATCTTATCTGGAATGGCGAATTGCCGACAGCTGCACAGCTTGAGGAATTCAACGCCAGGGAAAAATCTCTGCGCGGGCTCTCCGATGACCTGATCAATGTTATGCGCAAATTTCCGAAAGGCGCGCATCCGATGGCGACGCTGCGTACGGCGGTCAGCTTTCTCGGGCTCGAAGATAGTGACGCCGCTGAACGTCCAACCGAAGACATCTACGAACGGTCATTGAGCCTTTACGCTAAAATCCCGCAGATCGTGGCCGCGGACTTCCGCTTGCGGAACGGCAAAGAGCCAATTGCTCCGGACCCCGATCTCGGCTTTTCGGAAAACTTCTTCCATATGTGTTTTGGGGAAGTGCCTGCGCCGGAAGTCGTAAAGTGTTTCGATATTTCCATGACGCTCTATGCGGAGCATTCGTTCAACGCATCGACCTTTACCGCACGCGTCATCGCAAGCTCGCTTTCGGGCGTTTATTCAGCGGTCACCGGCGCTATCGGCTCGCTGAAGGGTCCGCTGCATGGCGGCGCCAATGAAGCGGTCATGCATATGCTGAAGGAAGTTGGCGCTGCTGAAAACGCTAAGGCGTGGATGCTGGACGCGCTCGCCACCAAGAAGAAAATCATGGGTTTCGGTCACCGCGTTTACCGGTCCGGCGACAGTCGCGTGCCGACCATGACGGACGCCTATAAGAATATGGTCGACATTATCGGTACGGATGAGGCCAAGATGTACTGGGAGATGTCACGTAGTCTTGATGAGACGATGGTTTCGGAAAAGGGTATATATCCCAATCTCGATTTCCCGGCGGGGCCAGCTTATTACCTGATGGGTTTTGAAATTCCGATGTTTACACCCATTTTCGTCATCAGCCGGATTACCGGCTGGACGGCGCACATCATGGAACAGCTTGGCGACAATAAACTTATTCGTCCGCTCTCAAACTATACTGGCCCCGCGCAAAGAGACGTACCGCCCATCGATAAACGATAGGAGCCGCTATGGCCGCACAGCCCAGAGAAAGAACCGACGAGGATCGCAAACGCGCCATGGAGGCCGTTTGCGAACTCATTCGCTGGATTGGCGACGATCCTTCCAGGGAGGGATTGCGCGACACGCCGCGGCGCGTTGTCGACGCTTTTCTCGAATATCATCAGGGCTATGAACAATGCGCAGAAGAATATCTGAAGCGCACATTCGAACAGGTTGGCGGCTATGACGAGATTGTCCTTTTGAAGGATATCCCGTTCCACTCTCACTGCGAACATCACATGGCGCCGATCATCGGCAAGGCCCATGTCGCCTACCTGCCGACGGATAAGGTAGTTGGCATATCCAAGCTCGCCAGGGTCGTGCACACCTATGCAAAGCGTCTTCAGGTGCAGGAACGGCTGACGGCGGAGATCGCCGACGTTATCCAGAAGGTTCTGGAACCTCAAGGCGTTGCGGTTGTTATTGAGGCGAGCCATGCCTGTATGACGGCGCGGGGCGTAATGACGCCGGGCGTTTCCATGACGACCAGCCGGATGATGGGCGTATTCCGTGATGACCAGAAAGCGCGCGAGGAAATTATCAAACTAATTGGCCTTGGCGGTTAACAGTTAAAACTGATCAAACAGACAGGATTGAATATGGCTTACGAATGCATTTTGACGGAATCTGAGAGTGGTGTTGGCGTCATTACGCTGAATCGGACGGAAGCGCTGAACGCATTTAATCGACAGTTGATGGATGAGTTGACCGATGCAGTGAAAAAGTTTGAAGCTGACGATGCGGTAGGCTGCATGGTGATCACTGGATCGGAGAAAGCATTCGCTGCCGGCGCCGACATCAAGGAGATGGCGTCCAGGGATTATATGGACGTCTTCAAGGAAGACTTCATCACCGCTAACTGGGAAGAGGTCTCGCGTACGCGAAAACCGATCATCGCCGCAGTTAATGGATACGCCCTTGGCGGCGGTTGTGAGCTTGCGCTGATGTGCGATTTTATTATCGCTGGCGACAACGCCAAATTCGGTCAGCCGGAAATCTCCATCGGGGCCATGCCAGGCGCCGGCGGCACTCAGCGCCTTGCGCGTTTCATCGGCAAGTCGAAAGCGATGGAAATGTGCCTGACCGGTCGTATGATGGATGCCGAAGAAGCGGAGCGTTGCGGCCTTGTCAGCCGCATTGTGCCAAAAGGCGAATTGCGCGAGGAAGCGATCCGAGTCGCCAAACAGATCGCCGGGTTCTCACGCCCGATTGCCATGCTGACCAAGGAAGCCGTGAACCGCGCTTATGAAACAACATTGGCTGAGGGCGTCCGGTTTGAGCGGCGTGTCTTCCATTCGGTATTCGCGACTGAAGACCAGAAGGAGGGCATGGCCGCCTTTGTCGAAAAGCGCAAACCTGCGTTTAAGCATCGTTAGCAAACGCCAACCCTGCATGATGCAGGCGGGGGAGAGATAAATGGACAATCTCGTCCTCGCTTTTACAATTATTGGCCTGTTGGGCGTTGGCGCGCAGTGGCTTGCCTGGCGGTTCAATTTCCCTGCAATTGTGCTGATGTCTATCGCTGGTGTTTTGGCTGGGCCGGTTTTCGGCATCTTTACGCCTCCCGGCGCGCTACCGGGCGCGCCGCCGATGGAAGCTTTGTTTGGTGATTTTTATCGGCCGATCATCTCTGTCGCTGTCGCGGTTATTTTGTTCGAAGGCGGACTATCTCTCAATTTTGCTGAGCTGCGCGGGCTCACCAAGGGGGTGCAGCGCCTTGTTTTCCCCGGCGTGCCGCTGGCCTGGGGCTTGGGCGCTGTCGCCGCCTATCTTGTCGGCGGCCTGTCTTGGCAGGTCTCGCTTCTGTTCGGCGGCATCATGATCGTTACGGGACCGACAGTGATCATTCCGCTCCTGCGCCAGTCCAAGCTTAATCCCCGGCCGGCGACTTTGCTAAAATGGGAAGGAATCGTCAACGATCCTATCGGCGCCCTCCTGGCGGTTGTTGTTTATGAGTTTCTTGTTTTTGGCGACAGCCACGCATCCCCCGGCGAAATCATCAGTTCCATCCTGCTTGCGTCATTCCTCGCAGGGGGTCTCGGCTTTGGATTGGGCCGGTTTGCGGCGTCGGCGTTTCGGCTCGGGTGGGTCCCGGAATACTTGAAACCACCGGTCCTGTTGGCCCTGGTGCTATTGTGTTTTGAACTCGCAAACCTTTTGCAGCACGAAGCGGGTCTCCTCGCGGTGACCGCCATGGGCGTCACCATTGCGAATTCGCGCATCGCCAGCATCAATGAGCTGCGGTTGTTCAAGGAGAATATTACCGTTGTTCTCGTATCCGGCGTCTTCATCATCCTCACAGCGAATTTGACATTTGACTCCATACGCGCCCTTGATTGGTCTGTCTTCTGGCTGCTCGTGGCAATGCTGTTTGTCGTTCGACCGTTAGCGGTATTTTTATCGACAATAGGCTCCGGTCTGCCATGGAAAGAACGCCTCCTCGTCGGATGGATCGCCCCACGCGGGATTGTCGCCGTTGCAGTTTCAAGCTTCTTCGGTTCGGCGCTGCTGGCGGAAGGGTATCCGGATGCGGATATGCTGATCCCGCTTGCTTTCGCCATGGTGTTTGTAACGGTTGTCATGCACGGCTTTTCCATTGGTCCGCTTGCCAAAATGCTGGGACTGGCCTCACGTGAGCGCCCGGGCGTTCTCATCGTTGGCGCTTCGCCATGGTCCATCGGGCTGGCCGAGAAACTCAAAGAACTCGAAATCACGGTCATGGTCGCGGATGCAAGTTATCGGCGGCTGAAGCCGGCTCGTCTTGCGGATATCCCGACATATTATGGTGAAATTCTTTCCGAGGTGACGGAACATCACGTGGACCTGAACCGCTTTGGATATCTTCTCGCGCTCAGCGGTAATGAATCCCACAATGCGCTTGTCTCGACTGACCTTGCGCCAGAAATGGGCCGCGCAGCGATTTTTCAGGTGAATGCGCGAGGCAAGGATGAAGAAAATCGCCAGGCTTTATCCTACACCCTGCAAGGCAAAACATTTCTTCATTCGGGCACGCCGCTCGATGAATTGCTGCGCCGTCACTATAGCGGCTGGATTTATCAGCGCACGAAACTGTCTGAAGAATATACGCCGGAACAATACCAAAAGGACCTCGACCCTCAGGCTGAAATCGTCCTCGTCATTCGTAAAGGCGCATTGATGTTCTCCTCCCGTGAGGCGCCGCTTACTCTTGAAATTGGTGACATGGCGCTCGCCTATATTCCGAAACCGGATTTATCGAAGCCCGAAAAGGCTGCCAATGAAGACGAGAATGCGAAAAAAGAAGATGCGGACGACAGGAAACCACGCACAACGAAGAACGCGCTTGTCTGAAACAGGGTTAATCAAAACCTAACGCACGCTCTCAACGTGGGTCTTGCTTAACGGGGTATTAGCGCTTGGCGGCTAGGCTTTTCCAAGGAATTGGGCCTATGCGCGCGTTGAAACTGTTCACACAATCGGAAGGATCGTTGATCGCCGACTATGCCTCGCGAATGAGCGAGGCGTTGTCGCGTCGCAACGCTGAAATCGAAGTGCGCGCCGCGCGTATGGAAGCGGACCTTGCGATCAAGGCGCGCTCGGAATTTTTGGCGAATATGAATCATGAACTGCGAACGCCGTTAAACGCGATTATCGGATTCGCCACCATGCTTCGCGACACGTCGGAATATGATCTCGATGAGGAACAGCGCAGCACTTATGCCGCCTACATCCTGCAGTCGGCGGACTTGCTTCTCGGACACATCAATACTGTGCTTGAAGTCGCCGCGCTGGAAAGCGGCGGCGTTGAGCTCAACGACGATGTGGTGGATTTTTGCGTATTGTTGGTGGAGGCGTTGGAGCGTGCGCATATTCGCGCAGAAGCCAGCGACATTACGATTGATCGCCGCGATGGTGGGGAGGATGTTATTGGGTGGGGCGACGCGGAGCGCGTCTCGCAAGCAGTCGATCATCTTCTGCAAACGGCGATTAAAACTTGCGGTGAGGGCGGCAATATCCTGGTGCGCGCAAGCGTCAATGAATATGGCTGGGCGGAGATTGCCGTGCGCGATGATGGCGAGGGCCTGTCGCCGGAAGCGCTTCACGCCGCGCTTGAAGCGTTCAAGCAGGTGCATCGTGGTCTCGACCGGTCTTTCGCAGGACCGGGGATCGGGTACGCGATTGCAAAGACATTCATCGAAATGCAGGGCGGGCGGTTTTCTATCAAGAGCCAGCCGGGCCAGGGAACGCTGGTGCGCATTTCGCTGCCGCCGCCGGAACAGGCAGCGCCCGCCGGCGACGGCGAAGAAGCAGACGAAGACGAAACGGGTGCGAACCAGATAAAGAACCGGAGGGTGCATGACGCCGCATAAGGGAGCGCTTAGAAAATCGCCGCTCGTCCGTAAAGGCGCTGCGGCGCCGACGTCCGAGGCGTTTGATAGCGCGTTTCAGGAAAAGCAGCGCGTGGGCTCGGTTGTTTCCGTAACCGGCTCCCATGCGTTGGTTATGCTCGATGAGGATAATCCTTCTGACGACCGTGCGTCGCGCCCGCAGCTTGGCGCGATCATGAGCATCGATGCGGGCGCCAGTGTCGTGCTGGGGCTTGTCTCCGCGATGAGCGTGCCGGCGCCCTCTCTCGACAGTGCGACAGCATCGTTGCGCATCGTTGAAGTGGAACTGATCGGTGAGTTTTCAAAACCAACGATCAACGCCCCTGCGCGGTTCAAGCGCGGAGTTTCATCCTATCCAACGCTTGGCGATACGGTCCATGTGGCGACGCGTGATGAACTGGCGGCGCTTTTTGTCGTTGATGGCGGCGCGAGCGTGCGCATTGGCGTCGTCAAACAGGATGCGCAGATTCCAGCGACTGTAAATGTAGATGAAGTTTTCTCGCGCCATTGCGCCGTTCTCGGCACGACGGGCGCCGGCAAGTCCTGCGCGCTCGCATTATTGCTGAAATCGGTATTAAAGCGATTTCCCAACGGCCATATCGTTATTCTTGATCCCCATAATGAATATTCCAAAAGCTTTGGCGATCACGCGGTGATATTTGACCCGAACAGTTTCACATTGCCATACTGGATGCTGACCTTCGACGAACTGGTCGAGGTGCTCTATCCCGGCAAGGATGGCTATTCGGAAGAAATCGAAATTCTCGCTGATCTGATCCCGGCCGCGAAAAAGATGAATCTCGCGGCTTCCGCGAAACCGGGAAAGCTGCGCACCGACACCAGTGCGATCACCGTTGATACGCCGGCGCCATATCGCATATCGGAACTCCTGACCCTGATCGACAAGTCCCTTGGCGGTCTTGATGGCGGTCGCAATGTTGCGCCTTACAAGCGGCTGCGCAATCGCATTCACACAATCAGTCAGGATGCACGTTACGCTTTCATGTTCGGCAGTCTGACGATTCAGGATAATCTTACAGAACTTCTGGGGCAGCTGTTTCGCATTCCGGTGGGCGACAAGCCGGTTAGCGTGATCGAACTTGGAGGGCTGCCGACCGAAGTTGTGCAGGTGGTGGTTTCGGTCGTCTCGCGCCTGGCGTTTGAGTTTGGCCTATGGAGCAATGGCGCCGCGCCGATCGCGCTCATTTGCGAGGATGCGCATCGTTATGCGCCGGCGGACCCTGATGAGGGTTTCGGACCGACGCGCCGGTCGTTGATCCGCATCGCAAAGGAAGGTCGCAAAACCGGCGTTTCCTTGTGGATCGCCTCTCAACGCCCGACCGAGCTGGACCCGACGGTCCTGTCCCAGTGCAACACGATCTTCGCCATGCGCCTCGCCAATCAGGCCGATCAGGAAGCGCTGCGCGCAGCTGTGCCGGACGCCTCGACCAGTCTCTTGAGCTGCCTGCCGTCACTTGGCCTTGGCGAAGCCATCGCAGTGGGCGAGGGCGTGCCGATGCCGACGCGCATTCGCTTTGACGCGCTGGAGCCGGATGAAGTGCCGCGCAGCCTAACCGCGAGCTTTACCGATGGCTGGTCTGTCGAGATTGAAGATGACAGCTTCATCGAACGCATTGTCGAACAATGGCGCGCGCAGCGAAGGCTCGTCCCCGACGTTTAGGCCGGTTTTCAACGACTAATCACTTAATTCATGAGCCCCTTGATCCGGTGCGCAGCATCGGCACAATGCGCCGGACCGGCGCGGAGAATCGCGTGTGCAAGGAAGGCAATGTCATGAAAAACACCCTGTTGGCGCTTGGCGCTGCGATCTCCATGGGCGCATCCGCGTTCGCTCAAGATACGGCGCCGGCGGAGCCGCCTTTGACGATTGTTATTCATGGCGGCGCTGGCGCGCTGGCGCCGGGGCGCTATACGGCCGATGAGGAAGCTGCATTCGAAGCAAAGCTGAACGAGGCGCTGGACGCAGGGTATGCTGTCCTCGAAGCTGGCGGTTCCGCGCTTGACGCCATTGAGGCGGCGATTGTGCTGATGGAAGACTCGCCGCTCTTTAATGCCGGCAAGGGCTCCGTTTTCACCCGTGAAGGCAAGAACGAACTCGACGCATCGATTATGGATGGCGCGAACCGCAACGCCGGCGCTATCGCCGGGGTTACGAAAGTGAAAAACCCGATCAAGCTCGCCCGCGAGGTGATGGAGAATTCCGAGCATGTGATGTTCGCGCGCGAGGGTGCGGAGGAATTCGCCAAAGAGCGTGACCTTGAATTCGTCAAGCCGAAATATTTCTATACGGAAAAACGCTGGAAAAGTTATGAAGCCGCGCTTGAAGCGGAAAAGATGAACAAGGAAAGCTCGCTGCCCATCGACTATAAATGGGGAACTGTCGGCGCGCTGGCGCTTGACGCAAACGGCAATCTTGCTGCCGGTACGTCAACAGGTGGCATGACGCTGAAGCGCTATGGTCGTGTAGGGGATGCGCCGATTATCGGCGCCGGGACTTTTGCTGACAACAATTCCTGCGCGGTGTCTTCCACTGGGCACGGTGAATATTTCATGCGCCTTACAATCGCCCGGGATATCTGCGCGCAAATGGAATATGGCGGCAAGACGGTTGAAGAGGCTGCTGACGACGTCATTCATAATCGTCTTGAAAACCTTGGCGGCGACGGCGGCGTGATCGTGCTTGGGCCGGACGGCGATTACGCCATGACGTTCAATTCCGACGGGATGTTCCGCGGCGTCAAGAACCAGGCGGGCGTTCAGGAAGTCGCGATCTACGGCGAGTAGGGCAGATATATTTTATTGAGATCGCTTCGTCCTTCGTGACACAAAAATCCTTCATCCTGAGGGCGAGCGTCACGAAGGAAACGAAGGATTTTTGTTTCTCAGGATGAAGCGTTTTGGACTTTTTGTGGTTCATCCGGTCCAGTCGTCAGGCAAGCGCGCTTCGGACTTTCGGCATGATACGACGGCTTACCGGAATTTCGGCGTCCGTCGTCAGCCGCAGGGCGCCGACACCGGAGCTTTTGCGGGTGAGGGAACGGACATAGTCCGTATTCACTAGATAGGATCTATGCACGCGTAAAAACGTGGCTGGTAACGCCTCTTCCAGTTGCGACAGACTTCCATTGTGCAGGATTTCGCGTCCGTCCTTAAGGCAGATTTCGACATAATCGCCGGCGCCCTTGCAATGAGCAATGTCTTGTGCGGCGACAAGATCGATTTTGCCTGCGCTTGAAACCCTGATGGAAGCGGCATCACTCTTCTGGTTTACACGTTCAAGAGACAGCGCCAACTGCCGCGAGCGGCTTTGCTCGTCTTCAAGGCGAGCGCGCTCGCGCGACAGTGCAAAAGCCTGCGCCACAAACAAAACGAGCAGTAGCGCAGCGACTTCATAAAAGAAAATCGTGTCGAGAAATCTGTCCGGAAAAAGAACGATCGTAGCGGCGAACGAAGAAAGTGTTAGGAAATAAACCAGCGCAAAGGGCTGGCGCCGGTAGGCTGCAAGTCCGGTGATGCCGGCGCTGATGATGGCCGGGATCAGCATTGCAAGGCCGCCTTTGGCGTCGAAACCGGGGGCAAGGATAATCCCTGTCGCCGTCGCCAAAGAGGCGAATCCAAAAACAAGACTATGACGGCGGGTCAGAAATCGTTCGATAACATGGCCGGCAAGGCAAAGCCCGAAACCGGCTGAGAACAGAACCACCAGGAGCATGCGCCATTCATGAATCGGATAAAGATACGGAACGAGACCGCGATAAATCTCCGTGAATAACTGGCTCGCGGCGAAAAATGACATCAGCGCTAACAGCGTATTGTCGGGCCTGAACCGGGTTGTGACGGAAGCTGTGGCAAAATAGAGGAACCCGGCGATCAGCGCGCCGAAGGGGATGAGTGACGGCCAATAGGCGTCAAGAATCAAAAAGGTTGGGTCGGCATACTCACCAAAAACAATCCGCTGCAGCGGATAGCGAAAACGCAAAAACCCATGATGGGCCGACATGCGAATGGCGAAGACATTTTCTCCGTCGATTAGCGCATCGCGGGGTATGAGAAAGACGGAATCTATTCGGCCCGGAGTTTCGTCTTGCTTCGTTGCTGCGGGTAAGCCGTTTCGCCCAAGCGGGCGCCCGTTCAGGTAGACTTCGCTTGACGTCTTTCCGAAAATGTAAAATCCGAGAGGTTTGTTGGACGCAAGAAGGGCCTCGTCAGGCTGAACGCTTGCCTTGACCCAAAGATGTCGGCCTTGCGGATCGACCTTCCAGTAAGGGATGGTTTTGCAATCGTCGCCGTCGAAAGTCGGCGGCGCGGCGGGTTCGCCTTCAGCCGGACATTGGGTGACGGTTTCCACGAGAACGTTTTTCGCGTTTGCGGGCGTTGATGCCGCTAAGATGCAAAGGCTGAGGAGAATCGGAAGGAGGCATAATTTCATCGGCGCACCGTATACCGATTTGACGCCGCCATTCATCGCCGCTGGCCGAATATCCCTGACCGCCGGTCGATTTGCCTGTTCCGATTGCGGGGGAGCAGCGCCGATATGGGGTAACGACACCCCTTAATCTAAGCTCGGAGTTCAACGATTATGAAAATGTTCGGCGTATTTGGTTTGTTTTCTCTCGCCCTTATCGCGGGTTGCGCCAGCTCTGGCCCGGTTTCAGCTAAATCGCCCGCCGAAACAGCATTTATTTTCAAGGCTGACAGCGGAGAAGAAACACCGGCGTTTCGCGGCGAGTTTCAGGTCCCGGAAAACCGGTCCGATCCCGACAGCCGTCCCCTTACCTTGCGCTATGTCCGGTTTGCCGCGACGGGAGAGAATCCCGGTTCGCCGATCGTTTACCTCGCCGGCGGCCCGGGCGGGTCCGGAATTCGGACCGCCAAATGGCGGCGCTTTCCCCTGTTCATGGCGATGCGTGAATTCGGCGATGTGATCGCGTTCGAGCAGCGCGGAACAGGGGAATCTGACGACACGCCGGAATGCGCCTCCGATATTTTCATTCCTGATGACGAAGCCTTGCCTGACGAAGAGATGCATGCGCGCCTGCATCAGTCGGTCGTCCAGTGCCGAGCTTTCTGGGAGGCGCAAGGCGTTGATCTTCGCGGCTACACGACCGTTGAAAGCGCGCGCGATCTGGATGCTCTGCGTGTGCATCTTGGCGCTGAAAAAGTCACTCTCTGGGGGATTTCCTACGGTACGCATCTGGCCTTAGCGGCGCTGAAGGAAATGGAACCTCGTATTGACCGTCTTGTGCTTGCAAGCGCGGAAGGGCTGGACCAGACGGTGAAGTTACCATCACGGACCGACGCCTATTTTGATCGTTTGCAGGCCGTGATTGACAAACAGCCTGCCGCGAGAGCCGCCTATCCGAATATTAAAGAGTTGATGCGCAGGGTCCATGCAAAGCTCGAAAAAGAGCCGGTCATGCTCCAGCTTGAAACGGGCGATGGCGCAAGCGCGAATTACCTCTTACAAAAACAGACGATGCAAAGGATTGCGTCCGGCATGATTTCCGACCCCGGCCGTGCGGTTGCACTTTTGCAGATGTATAGCGCCGTTGACGCTGGAGAGTATGCGCCGGCTGTCGGTATCTTGCAGCGTTTTGTAAGGCCTGGTGCGCCGGTGGAATGGAGCGCTATGTCGCTCGCCATGGATGTCGCCTCCGGCATCGGGGATGAGCGGTTAGCCCGGGTGGAGCGGGAAGCGCAGACAGGGTTGCTAGGGGATCTTCTCAATTTTCCCATGCCGCAATTAAACGGGGCGCTTGCCGATATGGATCTGGGTGAGGCGTTTCGAACCGCGCCGGAGAGCGACATTCGCGCGCTCCTGTTGACCGGAACGCTGGATGGGCGGACTTATCCCAACAGCCAGCAGGAAGCCGTCGCCGGATTGAGTAATGTGACCACCGTGACGGTGGAGAATGCGGGGCACAACCTTTTCATGAGCTCGCCTGCGGTGACCGAAGCCATCCAGCGTTTCATGCGGGATGAGGCGATCAGCGATTACACAATCAAGATTGATCCGCCTGAATTTGTGTCAGAGTAAGCGGGTCGCCTGGCTGCGCTGCGTTTGAATTCACATTCCTGCGCAATCTGAATCGCTAACCCACTGACGGCGCACGTCTTTTAGCTAGTGAAGCACGGTGAATACGGACGCTGGGCGCGCCACAGGCGCGCCGGCGTTTTCGTGCTGACGCGGATTTGACCAATTTCGGGCTGACATGGACCGATTTGCGACCGATTTGCCTTGACAATCCTTGTTGTATCTTCCTATCTTCAAATAAATAAATCTGCACATCTTTGCAGATAAGTAACTGCGCAATATTGTAACCTTTAAGGTGCGCTGCTCAGACGCCAAGGTTGCAACGCCAGAGTTTGGGACGGGCGAGACTGCTTGCGCAAGACGAACAGGAAGGGCGCGCTGATGCCGAGTCGAACAATCGTCGCAAAGGAACTGGGTGATATTTTCAAAATCATTGCTCACCCTGACCGTATTCGATTGATTGAAGAGCTGCGCAAAGAAGAAAAAGACGTGAACACGCTGGCCGAGGGTCTTGGTTTGCCAGGTCCGCGCGTGTCGCAACATTTAAGTCTTTTGCGGGCTCATCGCATTGTCGACGAACGCCGTGACGGACGCCATCACTATTACTATTTGATCCAGCCGGAAATCGCCGATTGGATCGTAGACGGACTAAGTTTCATTGAAGGCAAGATGGCCGGAATTTCTTCATCGAACATCAAGGCCGTTCGCCGTCTATGGGCATCGGACGCACCATAGCATTAGCCACCTAACAACAGGAGATCACTCATGCCTCATTTCGCCGCCGGAGTTGTTCGATTTCAAAACGAGGTCTACCCGCAAAAGAAAGAACTGTTTGAAAAGTTGAGCCAGGGGCAATCGCCTGAAGCGCTTTTTATTACCTGTTCGGATTCCCGTATCGAAACCGCGATGATCACTCAAACGGAGCCGGGCGAGCTTTTCATTTGCCGTAATGCGGGCAATATTGTGCCTCCGCATACGACGCAAACAGGCGGCATGACGGCGTCGCTGGAATTTGCTGTCGCCGCACTGAAAGTTCCCCATATCGTCATATGCGGCCATACCGAATGTGGCGCCATGAAAGGCGCCATGAACACGGACGGTCTTTCGGGTCTGCCGCATGTGAAGGAATGGTTGAGTTTCACGCAGGCGGCAGTGGACATTGTCAAGGAAACCGGCGCCGATCTCAGCGAAGCTGAGCAGATGGATATGCTGCTTGAGCAGAATGTTATCCTGCAGCTTCAACATTTGAAAACGCACCCGTCGGTCGCTGTCCGTCTCGCCAAGGGCGATCTAAAACTTCATGGCTGGGTCTACGATATCAAAACCGGGGCGGTAAACGCTTATGACGAAGAAAAGAACCAGTTTTGCCCGGTGGATGTTCGTTATGCTGAGGAGATGGCGAAGCTTGCGACTCACGAAGGCTGCGCAGCGTAACGCGGCGTAATTGAAATAAAGGATTACGTCCATGAAGACTTCCTCCGTTTTTTCGCGCGGCGGCAAAATTTTCGATACATCGAATTTGCGCGGCGACATGTATGGCGGGCTTACCGCTGGCATTGTCGCCCTGCCGCTGGCGCTCGCCTTCGGCGAGGCTTCTGGAGCCGGCCCGATCGCCGGCTTGTGGGGCGCTATCATCGTCGGCTTTTTCGCCTCCCTGTTTGGCGGCACCGGCTCGCAGATTACTGGGCCGACGGGTCCAATGGTTGTTGTGTTTGCCGGCGTATTCGCTTCACTGTCCGGCAATCCGGCGCTTGTATTCGCGGCGGTCGTGCTCGCAGGGATTCTCCAGATTCTGTTCGGGGTGTTCAAGCTCGGGCAGTATATCCGGCTTGTTCCATATCCGGTGGTTTCCGGATTTATGAGCGGTATCGGTTGTATTATCATTGCCTTGCAGGCGTCGCGCCTGTTCGGTCATGAACCGGAAGGCGGCGGCACTATTCCCGCGCTTACCGCTATTCCAGGCGCTGTCATGGACCCGAACTGGGTTGCGCTCGGTATAGGATTGCTGACGCTTCTAATCGTTTTTAAATGGCCAAAGGCCTGGGGCAAGTTTGTGCCAAGTCCGTTGGCGGCGCTCATCATTGGCACCGTGCTCAGCCTCTTTATTAAAGGCGCGCCGATCCTTGGCGACATTCCAACCGGGTTTCCCTCTTTTATCATACCTACCTTTACGCAGGATACGTTCCTGATCGTACTGGAAGCTGCATTTATTCTCGCCGTGCTTGGCGCGATTGACAGCCTGCTGACGTCGTTGGTTGCAGACAACATGACCCGCACCCGTCACAATTCCGACCGCGAACTTGTCGGGCAGGGTATCGGTAACATGATCGCCGGATTCTTCGGCGCTATTCCGAGTGCCGGCGCAACCATGCGCACCGTGATCAATATTCGCACCGGCGGTCAGACGAAGATATCCGGCATGCTGCATTCGGTATTGTTGCTTGCGGTGGTCGTCAGTCTGGCGCCGCTTGCGTCGCAAATTCCCCATGCCGTGTTGGCCGGTATTCTGGTGAAGGTCGGTTATGACATCATTGATGTGGCGTATCTGCGCCGCGCACATAAAGGCCCACGCTGGGATCTCGCGTTGATGGCGCTGGTGCTTGGCCTGACGGTGTTTGTTGATCTGATCACAGCGGTTGCGGTGGGCGTTGTCCTGGCGGCGCTCGCTTTCGTCAAGAAAATGGCGGACGATCAACTCGTCGCTTTCGGTGAAACGGAGCCGCGCGTCACCACGGAAGAAGAACGCGCGCTGCTTGATCAGGCGAAGGGCCGTGTGACCCTGTTTGACTTCGGCGGACCGTTAAGTTTTGGCGCCGCCGCGGATCTTGGTCACCAGGTGCGTGAGCGCGTCAAAAAGAAGACGAGCGCGATCATTCTCGACTTCTCGCGCGTACCGTTTATCGACGTATCGGCGGCGCGGGCTGTTGAAACAATTGCCTGTGACGCCAGCCAGGCCGGTAAGACGGTTTACGTCACCGGCATGAATGAAAAAGTCAGCTATGTTTTGGCGGCGCTGAACGCCGATCATTGCCTGCCGACAGATACGCAATACAAGGATCGATTAAGCGCCCTGCGTGCAGCGGTCAAAGCGGTGCTGGCGGATGGAAAAGAGCCGACAGCGCCGGAGCCTGTGCCGACGCCTGCTCAATGAAATAAAAAGCAGGGGGAGACTTTTGAAACCGGCGCCGCGCAAAACGGCGCCGGTTTTTTATACTCAAAGCTTATTTGTCTGGAGTGATTTGAAACAGCCGCGCCACTTCATCCGGATCGAACAATGCTGTGCCGGGCGTTAACCGGGTGGCGGCTGCGGCGCACATACCGTAACGAAGCGCTTTTTCATCGTCCCAGCCGTTTAACAACCCAACCAGCAATCCGCCTACGAAGGAATCGCCGGCGCCGACAGCGCTGTGTGCGGCGACGGGCAGAGCGCTGACGCGAGCAACGCCGTCTCGCGTCGCCATGATTGAGCCGTCTTCTCCATGAGTGATGGCGACACGCTCGATTTTTCCTGAGCTGACAAGGTTTTCTGCGAAGGAAATAATCTCATCCGGCCAGGTTAACTCGCGGCCGGCCAGCGCCGGGTATTCGAATTTGTTCTGACGCAAGAGATAAAAGCCTTCCTCAATCGCTGCGTCGCGCCCGCTGACTGAATCGAGGACGAAGCGGGCGCCTTTCTTTTTAGCGAGACGGGCGGCTCGCGCCCAGAAGTCTTCCGGCGCCCCCGGCGGCAAACTGCCGGAGCCGACAACGTAATCATCGGCGGCGGCTTCTTCATCAATCGCCGCGAGCAATTGGCCCGCTTCGTCGCCGGACCATTCTTTGCCGGGCAGGCTGAAGCGATATTCATCGCCGGCGGCGACGTCGCGAACGTGGAATGCAATGCGTGTTTCGGCGGCGACCTCAATGGCGCGCATGGGGACGTTTTCTCCCGCCATTGCGGCTTTCAGCGCCTCACCGGCGACGCCGCCGGCGGTGAAGATCGCGAGGGTCTCGGCGCCGAGCCGGCTGGCGGACCGGGCGACATTAATCCCGCCGCCGCCGGGATGGGTTTCAGGATTCTTGCAGCGGGTTTTGCGATTTGGCTCTACAGCGTCTGCATCGACGGCGTAATCGCGAACCGGGTTCGGGGTGAGCGTAATGATGCGCGGCATCAAAGCAGCCCCAGGGACTTAAAGCTCGCGTGATGTTCGTGACCAATGACAAGATGATCATGGACGCGAATATCGAGCGCCTTGGCGGCGCTGACGATCTGTTTGGTCATTTCAATATCAGCGTTTGACGGCGTCGGATCGCCGGACGGGTGATTATGAACGAGAATGATCGCCGAGGCGCCAAGCTCCAGCGCGCGTTTGACGACTTCGCGGGGATAAACCGGCGTATGATCCACCGTGCCCCTTTGCTGGACTTCATCTGCAATCAGAATATTTTTCTTGTCGAGAAAAAGGATACGAAAAAGTTCGGTTTTTTCGTCAGCCATGGCTGCGCGACAATAGGATAACAGCGCATCCCATGAAGAGATAACCGGGCGCTTCAGAACACGCGCCTGGGCGAGCTTGACAGCGGCGGCCTGCACGATTTTCAACTCCTGCGCCACACTGTCCGAAACGCCCTTAACTTCCGTCAGGCGTTCAATCGGCGCTGCGAGGGTTTGCGCGAAGCCACCGAAGGTTGCGATCAATTCCTTGGCGAGCGGTTTGACATCGCGGCGCGGGATGGCGCGAAACAACACAAGCTCCAGCAACTCGTAATCCTGAACGCCATCGACGCCCGCCTTGCGAAACCGTGCGCGCAGGCGTTCGCGATGCCCGGCGGCGTGATTGATGTTCTTAAGGTTTTGGTCTTCAGCTTTCAATGTCATTGCAATTGCGAGCCTGTTACGGCGGCGACTATTTCCAGAACCATCAAAAATAATACAAAATACAATATGTATTTGCTGACTACAAAACTACTAAAACGAACAGCCAACAACCATAGTATTCCAATTATGCCGCATGATGCGGAGAAGACTATCGCGGCTTGTTGAAGAGCTGACTGGTCGTCAATCATTAGAATTGGAACTGGAACAATAAACCCAAATATTGCTATCAACGCTGCTAGCCAAACCTTCCAATCTGCCAGTGTAGACTTTTTCACTTGAATCAATAAGGCGGCCGATCAAGACCCTTGGGCGATCTGGTGAACAGCTCAACCCCGTCTTCGGTGACGCCGACGGAATGCTCGAACTGAGCAGATAAAGAGCGGTCCCGCGACACTGCTGTCCAGCCATCCTTTAGGAGTTTTACATCCGGCTTGCCGTCATTGATCATCGGCTCGACGGTGAAAAACATGCCGGCTTTGAGTTCCGTATCGGGCGCGCGGTGAACGCCGCCGAAGCGGTCAGTAAATTCCGCATAATGAACGACATTCGGCGCGTCGTGGAAGACGCGGCCCAGCCCATGCCCGCAAAAATCACGCACGACGGAAAAACCCTGCGCCTCCGCCAGCGTTTGTATGGCGTGGCCGATATCGCGCAAGGTGGCGCCTGGCCGGATGACATTGATCCCGGCCATCATCGCATCATAGGTCGTATCGACGAGACGGCGCGCCTTCACCTTCGGCTCGCCGGCGTAATACATGCGGCTCGTATCTCCATGCCAGCCGTCAAGGATGACCGTGACGTCGATATTCATGATATCGCCGTTCTTCAGTGTCTTGCTGCTGGGAATGCCATGACAGATGACATGGTTGAGCGAGATGCAGCTCGCATGGCGATAGCCGCGATAGCCGATGGTTGCGGATAAGGCGCCGTGGTCGAAAACGAACTCGCGGATTTTATCGTCGACAGCGCCAGTGGTGACGCCGGGCTCGACAATCTCTGTCACCATATCGAGACATTCGGCGGCGAGGCGCCCGGCCTTGCGCATCCCCTCGAAATCTTCCGGGGGGTGTATTTTGATTGCGCCGGTGCGGATGTCAGCGTCTTCTTCGATTGCGACTTCGGTCATGGCGTTTCCAGTTGTATTTCCAGAGCCTTGCGAAGAACTACCTCGCTGGTGGTTACTTCGCAATCATAGCACAGGGTTTCAACACCGGCGTTAACCGCCTCTGTCAGCGCCTTGGCGTAAGCGGGGTCAAGGTCCGCCGCCGGCCTGAAAGCCCTGCAATCACTGCGCTGTACGACGAATAGCATAACCGCCCGCGCGCCTTCCGCCGCCACTGCACCTAGCTCTGCGAGGTGCTTTGCGCCACGTTTCGTCACCGAATCGGGAAATTCTGCAAGACCGGCCTCCCGGGACAGGTGGACATTCTTGATTTCCACATAACAGGGTTTGCGCCGGCGCCCGCCTTCGAGAAGCAGGTCGATGCGGCTCGCCTCGCCATACTTCACCTCCCGGCGCATATCCGCATAACCGGCAAGTTCAGGGATGACGCCAGCCTCGATCGCTTCGGCGGCAATCTTGTTAGGGTTGGAGGTATTGACCGGGATCATGGTTTTGCCGATCTCCACGATCTCCCAGGAATAGGGGAGCTTGCGCTTGGTTCCATGATGCTCGCTGATCCAGACGCGGGCGCCTTCTTGCGCAACGCCCATCATGGAGCCCGGATTAGCGCAATGGGCGGTGATTTCGCGACCATCGTCCAGCGCGATGTCGGCGAGAAACCGTTTGTAGCGTTTGACGAGGCGGCCTTTGAGAAGCGGGGCGGGAAATCGCATGAGCGCGGCTTAGCGCAGGATGCGCGCCGGGAAAACCCTAACAAGAGTTGTTCCTGCAGACTGACTGCGCTTTAACATCGCCTGTCAGAGCTGCGATATTACAATGAAAGGCGAGCGCCGGATGAGACGAGTGATGATGGCGATGGCGCTCCTTCTTACTGCGTGCGGCGCGCCGCAGAATGAGACAGAAAATGAGACAATCTCATCGGACCAGACAGCGCTTGCCGATAGAATAACGCCCCTTGATCGCGCGCCCGGCGTTTACGCCGATCACTATGACAGGCTGCCCGAACCTCATGCGAACAATGCGGTCGCGCTGGTTCCCGGTGACCGAGAAGCCGTCATCTGGTCATTCAACGGATTGCGCGCCGGAAAAACCCATGAGGATGTCAGCAAGGCGGCTTTCAACTGCGTCTTGCCCTGGGGTGGATGCCGGGCGGCGCAGGACGTTCCCGTGGAGCAGGGTCGCCTCGCCAGCGTCGCGGTCTTTCTTCATGACCGGGTCTTTTTATTTGGCGGGTACACGGTCGCCGAAGATGGAACGGAAGCTTCAACGCCGGAAGTTTTCGCCTTTAATCCGGAAACGGAAGAATATCAGCGCCGCGCGGATATGCCGGTCCCGGTTGATGACGCGGTCGCCTTTCATTTTGGCAATCGCTATATCGCGCTTGTTTCCGGCTGGCATGACGACAGCAATGTCGGGATCGTGCAGGTCTTCGATACATGGGAAGATGTCTGGCTGGAGGCGGCGGACTATTCAGGCGCGCCGGTCTTCGGTCATGCCGGCGGCGCAGTCGGAAATAAATTTGTCATCGCTGACGGTGTTGCTGTTGTCGGCGAACAGGATGGACGCCGACAGTTCGGCGCCGTCGATGAGGCATGGCTTGGCGAAATTGACGAGGACGATCCAACGCAAATCGAATGGAACAAATTGCCGCCGCATCCGGGCGGGCCGCTCTATCGGATGGCGGCGATTGGCGACCCTGAAAACAACCGCATCGTTTTTTATGGCGGCGCCGACAACCCTTATAACTATAATGGCGTCGGTTATGATGGCGCGCCGGCGAATGCGTCCGATCTTTTGTTTGCCTTCGATCTTGAAAGCGAGCAATGGATTGAGCTTGGGCGAACGGGAAAGCCGTCTATGGATCATCGCGGATTAATGGCGTGGAACGGCGCCTACTGGACCCTTGGCGGGATGAATACTGACGGCGAGGTCGTTGGCGATCTTGTCCGCATTGAGATTGTAGAGTGATAACAATGACCGATACGCCTTCACGAAAAACTGCTGCAATTCTGGCCATTGGCGATGAGCTTTTGTCAGGCCGCACGCGTGACGCCAATATGCATTTCCTCGCCGGTTGGCTGACCGAGCGCGGCGTCTCTTTGCAGGAGGCTCGGTTCGTTGGCGATGATGCGCGCGATATTGGCGAGGCCCTGAATGCTCTGCGGGCGAAATATGATTATGTCTTTACGAGTGGCGGCATCGGTCCGACCCATGACGACATTACGGTGGATGCGATTGCGGATGCGCTTGGCGTGCCGGTGATCGAACACCCCAAGGCGATGGCGATGATCAATGCATGGTACAGCGCCCGCAATGAAGCGGTAACGCCTGCCCGCAAACGTATGGCGCGAACGCCGTCTGGCGCCACGTTGATCGACAATCCGGTGTCCGGCGCCCCGGGCGTGATGGTCGGCAACATCTTTGTAATGGCGGGCGTGCCGCGTATTTTTCAAGGCATGCTCCATGCGATTGAGGGCGAGATTGAGCGTGGCGCGAAGCTGCATTCTCGCGCAGCGACGGCGGAGGGCCTGCCGGAGTCCAGACTTGCAGCGCAGCTTGCTGAAATCCAGAATGCGCTGAAAGGCGTGACCCTTGGAAGCTATCCGATTGACGGCGATGAGATGGGCGTCACGATTGTCGCCCGATCCGAAAGTGCGGCCACGGCTGAAGCGGCCATTGACGCGGTATGCGCGGCAATGATCGCACTCGGCTTTGAGCCGGTGCGTGAAGATCATCGCGCCACAGCGAAGGACTGACGCGTGCCAAACATATTTAGCAATTTGATGTTCGGGACCAGACCGTTGAGCGCGCAATGCATTGGACCGGTAGCGCTTCTAAAAGTTTACATCAGTAAGGCAGTCGTCAAAATCGTCAGGATTTCTACAGTCCTGTGTGAGAAAGCCGTTTCCGCTTCGGAACACTTTGAAAATGTGGTAAATACGGTTGTGCCAATCGCCATTCTCGTTAGCGGCGACAAGCGTGACAAAAAGCGAGCTCGGACCATCAGGGTGTCCGAGCGGGTCATTCGCCAGAGAAAGTCGCATAAGAAATTCAGACTCCGTTTCGCTCTTTTTGAGGTCCATTATCCTGATAACAGATGCGCCGCCGTCTTCTCCGCCGAATGCGAACCCAAAGCGCTCATGTTGCAGCGCTTTGCATTCAGCTGGCGCATCAGCGATATCAATTCGGTCGAATGCACGCCAATCCACCCTCGGCAGCGCCTCCGGTTTTCGCAAGCCGCCTTGTCGCTTCTGCGGAAACCTGCCTGCGAACACGCGCTGCTCGCGAAGTGGCACATTAGAAGCCTCTTTCAGCGCGAGGGCAAAAACAGCATCGACGCCGGAAGCGACGGCTTCACAAACATTTTCATCAACGGGGCGTTGAGCCTCCGCCGGCGCCGCAGCGAAAGCGGCGCAAAGGCTGAATACGATAAGCGCCAGACCTGCGGAATTTTCCATTACCTTCCCTCGAATAATCTCCTGTGGTCTACATCAATAGCCCAAAAATCTGTCAACAACAAAATGCTGCGGCGCCCTGAGGTAGTATGCTAAGTATCTTTGACATCTTCAAAATCGGCATTGGTCCGTCAAGCTCCCATACGGTTGGACCGATGCGCATTGGCGTGCGGTTTCTGGAAGATGCGAAAGTCGCCGGCGTTCTGGACGGCGCGGCGCGGGTAAAAGCGGATCTGCACGGGTCGCTGGCGCTGACCGGTATCGGTCATGGTACGGATAAAGCGGTTATTCTAGGCCTTATGGGATTTCAACCGGACGAGACCGACCCCGACGAAGCCCAGGCGGCGTTTGAAAAAGTTGGCGCGGACAAGCGCCTGCTGCTCCATGGCGGGCTGGAGGTGGCGTTCGATCCGGCGCGCGACATTGACCTGCGCGGTGATGTTATTCCGACCGTTCATCCCAACGAAATGCGGCTTGCGCTTTATGACGGGGCTGGTGAAGTCGTTTTCGAGCAGGTCTATTATTCCGTTGGCGGCGGTTTTATCGCCAGCGCCAGGCAGCTTGAGACGCCCGCGGAAGATGATCTGATCGCGCGGCCCCGTCGGGGCGTCCACAGTTTTACGTCTGCTAAAGAATTGCTGGCGCTTTGTCATGACCTGGGTCTTTCGATCCATGAGGTGATTTTGCAGAATGAAGATGAATCTCGTCCACGGGCGGAGACTGAGGCGAAACTCGATGCGACTTGGCGCGCCATGCGCGATTGCATTGATCGCGGTCTTCGAACCACTGGCGTTCTGCCTGGCGGGTTGCAGGTTAAGCGCCGGGCGCCGTCGCTGTTTGAGAAGTTGCAGGAAGCGCCGCTCGCCAATGAGCGCGAACAGATTTTTGACTGGCTGAATGTTTACGCCATGGCGGTGAATGAAGAGAATGCTGCTGGCGGGCGTGTCGTCACGGCGCCGACCAATGGCGCGGCGGGGATTATTCCCTCAGTGCTCAAACACTATTGTGCTTGCGACGGTGAAGAGAATTTAGGCCATATACGGACCTTCCTGACGACTGCCGCCGGTATCGGCATGCTCTATAAGCAGCGCGCCTCGATCTCCGGCGCCGAGATGGGCTGTCAGGGCGAGGTCGGCGTCGCCTGCTCCATGGCGGCGGGCGGGCTCGCTGCAGTCTGGGGCGGTACGCCGGCGCAGGTCGAGCGCGCGGCTGAAATCGGCATGGAACATAATCTGGGCCTTACCTGTGATCCCGTCGGCGGGCTCGTGCAAATCCCTTGCATCGAACGCAACGCCATCGGCGCGGTCAAGGCGGTCAATGCGGCGCGCCTCGCCCTGCGTTCCTCGGAAGACGCTAAAGTCTCCCTCGATCAGGTGATTGAGACCATGCGCCAGACAGGTCTCGATATGTCGCGCAAATACAAAGAGACCAGCGAAGGCGGCCTGGCGGTAAACGTCGTCGAGTGCTGATGAGCTCTCACGCTCAGGGGCCTTTGCCAGAGTGGCGATGAATGATAGAGGGACCTCTCCGGCGAGCATGCGGACGTGGCGGAACCGGTAGACGCAACAGACTTAAAATCTGTCGAGGGTAACCTCGTGGGGGTTCGAGTCCCCCCGTCCGCACCACCTGTAACTTCGGGCTAAACAAATTTCTTAAAACTTGCTTGTGTCGCCAGTTTTATCTGGAGGACAAACACTTCCGGCATCAGGGCGTAAACGCCAGGCGACGTCATAATACAACTCCTGTTTTCTCACTCTTAACCCTGCCGCCTTCGTCACAAACCTCGTTTGGCGCGATGGCGTGAAGTTAGATGTAGTAGACGGCCATGGCGAATTCGTAATGGGCTGGGAAATTGCATTGCTGGCGGGCGGCTTGTTGGCTCCAGGTTAGTTCTTTCGGGCGCATCACCATGCGTAACCCCTTTGCTGATTTTTTGAGAAGTAGCAGGCAAGGTTCTCGCCTGCCGATAATAACAGTGCTGCAAGTCAGAACATTATCACACCTTCGCTGGTAGAGTGGAAAGTTTAGATATAACGTAACTCAGATACAATATAACATTGTGTACTGATCAGTATTAAGGTGGATTAATTCGTGTGCTACTCTTTTTTAGGCTGCCAAAAAATATTTAAAACTTTCGCATCAATCATAATTGACTTCGCACAACTAACAGCTAACTTTAAAAAAAGGTTCAGACTAAAATTTTTGAAAAAAATTCTTGCAATACGCGCAGTCTTTCATCGCGCGTAACGGGAGGTCTCTTTGCGTAAATTCCTGATGACGTGTTCCATTTTCGCTCTGGCGTGCGGTTCGGCTTATGCGGAGAAGGTTCTATATGAATATGACGCTCATGGTCGGCTGGTGAAGGTTCAGCGCTGCGGCGCAGACAATATATGTGACGGCGATGCCGATGACGTTGACACCGACTACACTTACGACAAAGCCGATAATCGCACCGAAAAGAAAGTAACGGTTGATCCGCCGCCTTAAGAATCACGCTGGCGGCGTTTTTCACTCTTGATCAACAACTTTTCCTGAGGTCGACTGATGCGTGTTTTCGTCCAAGTTGCTGCTGTTGCGTGTGTTTCTCTTTTGGCCAGTTTCGCGACTGGTGGTTCGGTTCAGGCGCAGACAGTGGCGGAGCCGTTGCCGATTCAGCCCCAGGTGGATGCGAATGGCGTCGATCTCGTTGATCGCAAGCTTCTGCTTTCTGGTCTGGGCGGTGTTTCAATCGGGCAACCTGGCTCCGGCGGCCTCTCATTTTCAAGAGTTCATTATGATGGCGAATGGCGCCATTCCGCCCTTGCCTCGATCAGCAGTTCCGGTTCGACCTATACCGTCAGCGTTGGCGCCGGCGCTGAAAGCTTTACGAAATCCGGTTCAACTTTCACATCGGATCAAGGCGGCGGCTCGACGCTCACCTATGCCGAGCAGTGCGAATACATCCCGGAAATCGACGAGACGATATGCGCCTATAAGCGCTACACCTACACGGATCGTTTCGGCGCAGTCTACCAATTCGACAAGTTGCTGGTGCCGAATGGAGCTGTTGGCTGGGCCGCCATTAATGAGGGCGTCTTAACGGACGCCTTTCTGCCGGATGGCGAGGCGATCAGCTACAACTACGTTACTTATGAGCTGAGCGGCGTTGTTCAGGGCGCGCGGTTGATGTCAATCACCAACAATCTTGGCTACCAGATTCACCTTTTCTACGCGACCAATACAGTCACGCACCCAAGCGATCTCATCCAATGGCGGCGGATCACGAAAGCCGTCGCGTTCGATACGGATGTCGATACTTGCGCCAAAACTGCGACAAGCTGCTCCTTCTCGCAAACCTGGCCAAAAGTCGATTACACCGGCCCGAATTTCTTTCAGGTCGACAGTGCGACCGATACGCTCGGGCGTATCACGACATTTACGCATTCATCCGGCAGGCTAACGGGCATAAAGCTACCGGGCAGCAGTTCAAATGACGTTACCTATACGTATAATGCCGGCGGCGTCGCGTCAGTCACGGCGGCGGGCGTAACGCATAATTATTCGACATCCGATAGTGCCGGGGTGCGCACCGTCACCGTCACAGGCCCGCTTTCAACCAAAACCATCGTCAAGTCCAATTTGACTACCGGGCGCATCACATCCAGCGAAAACGGCGTCGGCAATGTCACCAAATATGAGTATGATACCTCCAACCGGATCACCAAGGTCACGGCGCCGGAAGATAACTATGTTGATTATCTTTACGATGCGCGCGGGAATGTCACGCGGGTTCGTTTAATCGATAAACCTGGCGGAACCAATCTAGCAAATGTCACTACGACAGCGACGTACCCCGCCTCTTGCACAACGTCCAACCGCAAGATTTGCAACAAGCCGACGACAACGACCGATGCTTACGGCAAGGTGACGAATTATACCTACAGCACGACCCATGGTGGAGTGGAGACCGTCAAGGCGCCAACGGGTGATGCGGGTTTCCGCCAACAGGTGACCACGACTTATGGTTCTTACATTTCGGGAAGCATATGGCGCCCGGTCACGGTAACCACATGCGCGACGGCGACGACATGCGCCGATACGGTGAATGAAACGGAAACCGAATACACTTACCAGGGCTCACATTTGCGCGTTTCCAGAATCCGCAATCAGGACGGAACGGGCGGTCTTCGCGAACAGACTATTTTTACCCACAATAATTTTGGCGATGTGATTTCAGCCAACGGTCCGATTTCGGGCACGGGCGACACGATTTACTATTTCTATGATGATCTGCGCCGTCCGACGGGCGTGATCTCGCCCCTGTCTGAGCTGACGCCGTCATCTTCGCTTCGGCGCGCAGAGCGCACCACTTACACGACCCGCGGCCTTGTGGACAAAGTGGAGCGTGGCACCACGACATCGACAACCAGCATCTCCGCCATCACGGTGCTGCAGACGACCAACACCAATTATGACTCTTACGGTCGGCCGGACGAGGTGCGCAATTTCGCCAATGGCGCAACGCGCACTCTGACGCAGTGGAATTACGATGCGGCGGGCCGGGTTGATTGCACGGTGCAGCGTTTGAGCCTCAGCGTCGGCGGCGTCTCCGCCTGTACGCCCAATTCGTCTGCCGACGGTTATGACCGCGTGACGCGCAACACCTATGACGCCGCCAGCCGCGTCATCGAGGTGCGCACCGCCCGCGGTGTTGTGGGGGAGGCCCGTTGGGAACAGCGCATGACTTACACGGCGAACGGTCTCGTTGCGACGTTAAAAGATGCGGAAGCCAACACCACAACCTATACCTATGATGACCTTGACCGGCTGACGCGGACAACGTTCCCCGACACGTCTTTTGAAGAGTTAACCTATGATGTGGGCGGGCGCGTGACGCAGCGCGAGCTGCGCAACGGTCAGGATATCTTCTACACCTATAGCGACCGGGGCGAGATGACCTATATGGACGCGCCGGGAACCAGCAACGATACGACCTATGAATATGACGTCATGGGTCGAACGGAGCGTGTTTCAACCACCATCGGCAGCCGCACAATGGTCAACGAGTATGATGCGCTGAGCCGACTAAAGAGTTCCATGACCAATGCCCAGAAAGTGTCATACGAATATGACAATGCGGGCCGTCGTACAAAAATGACATGGCCGGATAACTTCTACGTCAATTACGATTATGACGACGCGGGCATGTTGAAAGCGATCCGCCAGAATGGTCTGACGACGGGCGCCGACGTACTCGCCAAGTTCGAATATAACGGTCTGGGCCAGCGCACGAAGCTGGTGCGCGGAAATGGCGCCGATACGACTTATGCTTACGACAATTCACTGTTGCTTGATGATCTCGACCACGATTTTACTGGAACGACGGACGATCTGGAGATTGATTTCGATTATAACAAGGTCGGTCAGATCACGATGCGCCAGACGTCGAACACGGCCTATGACTATAGCGCCTTCGCCAGCGTCACGATCGCGTCGGTCAACAACGCATTAAACCAGCCGACCAGTATTGGCGGATTGACGGTGATCCATGATGCGCTCGGCAACATGACCGATGACGGGACACACGACTACACATATGATTCCTTAAGCCGGCTGAAGGAGCGTGCGTCAAATGAAATACTGCGTTACGACGCGGTGGGCCGTTTGTTCCAGTCGGAAAAGGGCTCGGCCAAACGGCGGTTCCTTTATGACGGCTCGGAAATTATTGCGGAGATGACGACTGCGAATGTGCTCACCAAACGTTATGTGCGCGGTCCTGGCGCGGATGAGGTGCTGGTCGAGTATGATGGGACGGGCTCCGGCGCGCGCACCTGGCTGCACAGCGATGAGCGCGGGTCGATCATTGCCGGTTCCGACAATACCGGGGCGAAGACCTTCATCAACACTTATGACGAATTTGGCCTCCCTGCCGCGACCAACACCGGCAGTTTTCAGTATACGGGACAATTGTGGTTGAGCGAGGTCGAGCTCTATCACTACAAGGCGCGGGCCTATAACCCCGAGATCGGAAGGTTCATGCAGACCGACCCTATCGGCTATGGCGACGGCATGAACATGTACGCTTACGTATACAATGATCCCATCAATTATGTTGATCCGACTGGGGAATGCGGAACACCGGGATCCGTATTAGCAGGTGCGCTAGCGGGAGCATTTTTGGGGACAGTAGGTGGAATTGCTGCGGAAGTTGGTGGTGCGTTATTGGAAGGTCGCCAGGCTAGTGCTGCAAATATTCAAACGAACGCTGTTGCGGGCTTTGTTGGCGGAGTAGCTGCGGGAGTAACTTATGGCGCAACCTGTAACGCTAGACTTGCTACTGCAGCTGCCGGAGCGGCCGCAGTGGCAGTTGCTGGACCAGCAATTGGTGGAGCTGCGGCGGGAGCATTTAATCGTTTCTTTCCTGTTGATCGCCCAAATCGCGGTCCAAGACCTTCAACTACAACAAAAGGCAAGAAAGTGAAGACTAAGGTTATAATCACAGATGTTCCAACTTTAGATATTGATCTGTTTTTAAACAATTTTTATGAGCAAGAATTGATCGAGCTAATTTTTGAAGCTGAGACTTTTTATGGCGCCGGAGGGTCTCGTCGTGGTGAAACATCAGTGGTAGTTCATGATCACTAGAGGTTCGTCGAGTTGAGCAATGAGAATGCAATGTTTTCGGTAAGAAATATAACGCTTGTGTTGTGCTCATAGTTTGTCACGAAGTTGAAAACGAGCTTTTCATTTGCAGGAGGACCTAGGTGGCAATGCTACAAGACGCAAACGAGGAAAATCTCGATGGTTTATTCGCTTGCCAGATGCGGAGGTGTTGGCATAATCGACATTGTTGCAGCTGGCATCGGAACCCACCAATCCTATGTCGCATCGAGGGTCAAAATTAACGCACAATGGCCTCGCTTAGTGCGCGGCTACTTCGTGAATAAGATCAGGCTCGCAATGACAGAAAAAACAAAAAGTATTTTGAATGACGTGGTCGTCGCTATTGTTTCGTCATTTATCTATGGCTTCCTTTTTGAAGCATTAAAATATTTTTTTCCAGTTTTTAGTTCAGATTTATCAGACATGCTTTACGTCTTAGTATTTGCTATTTCGTCTTCTGCAGCATTATTTATTTGGATATTTTTTTCTTCACGGCTTCTTAAACAGCCGCCATTTTCGGCTGTATTAGCATTCAGCATATGGATGATTACGATCAGTCGTTCGCTAGAGGCGTTTGAGCAATATGACCTTCTTTGGAAAGGTTTAATTGTCGTTTCAGTATCTTTAGCCGCTATGATCGCTGTTTTTTTAAGATTGCGCACAAATTAAAAGTCCCGCCCGTTACGTGACGTTTCGTTTTGCGAGCGCTTGGCTGCGTGCGGGGCGTTTTGTCGGCCTTCGCCGACGGACGGGAACGGCGAGGTGTTGTGTTACAACCGTGATACGGCCCCAACCCAGCCTGGCGCAACAAGGCCCGAACCCATAATCTGGAGACCGTCCGGCTCGAAATGCGCGGCTGCGTAGAAGCGAATAATAAGGATCGTTACTCAACTGTTAATTTAACCGTTATGCATAGCGTTTTCCCAGGCGTGACGCCGTTGTTTTATGACGGATAAAGTAGTGATTAACTTTAAAACCCTAGCTTTCCTGAGATAGTAAACACGCGGTTCTTTTATTTCATGAGCGACGCTACGCCTTCGGCGCCTACAGAGTCGGTTTCAACACCAGCTTCGACACAAAAGGCGTTCGTGATGAGTGCGTTTTGTTTCTCCGCTGTATTGTTCGCTTATGTTCTCGCTGCGGTTTTTCTTTTTTCGGAAATTCGGGCCGGGATGTTTGTCGGCGCTGGCGTCGCCGTCTTTTCCGCCGGTCTTGGGTTTTGGTCGCTGCGCACGGGCCGGATCAGCTGGCCGGCGCGGTTGTTTCTTATCGTCACGATTTTTAGCGCTTCGGCTGTTGCGCTGATCAATGGCGGCGCTGACGGATATATCGCTCCTTTCCTGATTGTAGCGCCTGTGGCCGCCGGGTACTTTCTTGGCGCGCGGGCATCGGTGAGTTTTGGCGCGCTAGCGGTGGCGTGTGTCGCCGGGTTATTTTTCGCCGAGTCCTACGGGCTGGTTATTGAAAGCCCGTTCGAAGCAACTGAAATCCGCGTCGCCGGCGCGCTGGTCCTGGCGGTAAGCATTGTGTTGGCGGTAGTAACGTCCGGGTTTTTCGCCAGCCACACCTCTTTGCATTCGGTGCAGATTGAACATTCCCGCGCCTTGCTGACCAGCATGGCCGATGTCGCCGGCGTTGGCGGCTGGGAGCTTGATTTTCAGACGATGCAACCGGTCTGGACAGATCAAACGCGCACCATCCACGAAGTCGACGACGACTTTGTGCCGGATTTCGAAACCGCGGTCGCATTTTATGAACCGCCGGCGCGCGCGCAGATCGAGGCGGCGGTTAAAAAGTGTATTGATGATGGCGCACCCTTCGATGTTGAATTGCCGATGGTCACGGCAAAGGGGCGTAACATCTGGGTTCGTTCTGTTGGGCGTCGGATATCGGAAAATGGCGTGCCGACAAAACTTATTGGCGCCTTTCAGGACATCACCCGACAAAAGGAAGAAAAAGAATCGCTGGCGGCTGCGCTCAAAACTGCTGATCAGGCGCTCTCTGACCTGACGGCATATCAAACGGCGCTTGATCAGAATGCTATTGTCGCCATTACCGACGCCAGAGGTCTGATCAATTTCGTCAATGACAAGTTCTGTGAGATCAGCGGTTACTCGCGTGATGAACTTATCGGTTCGGATCATAGTATTTTGAACTCCGGCACGCATCCGAAGAAATTTTTCGTGGAGATGTGGCGCACCATCGGCAAGGGACAGCCATGGAACGGCGAAATATGTAACCGCGCCAAATGTGGAAGGCTATATTGGGTCGACTCCACCATCATTCCGATCCGCGGACCGGCCGGTGAAATTCAACGTTACGTCTCGATCCGATACGATATTACGGATCGTGTGAGTTACGCCAAGGAACTTGAAAAACGCCGCATTGAGGCGGAAGCGGCGAATGTTTCCAAAAGCCAGTTCCTGGCGACGATGAGCCACGAAATTCGCACCCCCATGAATGGCGTGATGGGTATGCTCGAACTGTTGTTGCGTGACGAGCTGCCTGCTGAGCAGGAACGCAGAGCGCTGGTTGCGCAAGAGTCCGCGAAGAACCTCCTGACGATTATCAATGACGTTCTGGACTTTTCAAAAATCGAAGCCGGGCAGATCGAAATTGAAAACATCCCATTTAACCCTCGCGAATTGATCGACCGCGCCGTCGCCCTGATGTCGACACGCGCCGATGAGAAGGGGCTCGATCTAAAATTCGAAATGGATGGCGATATTCCGCAATGGCTTGCGGGCGACCCGACACGGATTACGCAGGTTTTGATCAACTTGATTGGCAACGCCTTGAAGTTCACCAGTGAGGGCCATGTCCTTGTCAGCGCGGCTTACGAAAACCGTAACAATAGCCTGAAGATAAGTGTCGAGGACACTGGTATCGGGGTTTCCGAAGAGGATCAGGGAAGACTCTTTGAGCGGTTCGTTCAGGCTGATGCAACGACGACGCGCAAATATGGCGGCTCCGGCCTTGGCCTGGCGATCTCTCGTCAGCTTGTGGATTTGATGCGCGGTGAGATTGGCGTTTCGAAAACTAACGGGGGCGGCAGCACTTTCTGGTTTACAGTGCGAGCCGAACCAACAAAAGCGAGCGAAGATCGCAGACAGCAGCCCCGGGCGAAAACCAGGCTCGACGCGCCGAAGGGACCTTTAAAAATTCTGGTTGCTGAAGACAATGTTGTCAATCAGCAGATCATGGAGGCGTTTCTGCGCATGGCCGGCCATTCCACAAAAATTGCAAATAATGGCGAAGAAGCCGTCGCCGCCGCGCAGGAAGAAGCATTCGACATTATACTGATGGATGTGCAAATGCCGGTAATGGATGGCGTCGCTGCCGCAAAAGCGATCCGCGCGTTAGGGACGCCCGTCAGCGCCATTCCGATCATTGCGGTGACTGCGAATGCAATGGCCGATGACCGCGAAAATTATCTCGCTTGCGGCATGACCGACTATTTGAGCAAGCCGGTACAGTCGTCAGCGCTCTTTGAGGTTATCAACCGGGTGTGCGCACGCGAGATGTACAAACTCGCCGCCAATGGATGATCGCTGCGTCTTTGGGGCCCGCACTTACATTTCGCAATTGCACAATAGACGCAGGCTTCCTGCGTCGTTTTGATTCTGAGCGCCGGCAAATTTCATGATAAGGAAAATATAACAACGTGCGGATCGGTGCTGATCACGCGCGAAACAACATAGCAGCGGTCAATAGAAAATCCGCGACAAAAAGAGAGGGACGGGGGCAGCTCCGCTTTATCTTATATGCCAGACAATACACTGCCGCCGCCGGGCGCGCCTGACATCGATATTGCTCGCGCAGCGACGATGAACCCTATTTTGCCGTTAGCTGAGGAACGCCTTGGCGTGCCGCCGGAAGCGCTTGTGCCCCACGGGCATTTCAAGGCGAAGCTGTCGCTTGACTACATTGCCGATCTTAAAGACCGGCCAAAAGGCAAGCTGGTTCTGGTGACGGCGGTGACGCCGACGCCGGCTGGTGAGGGTAAGACCACCACCAGTGTCGGTCTGACCGATGGCCTGAACACGATTGGCGTTAACGCAATGGTCTGCTTGCGCGAACCCTCGCTGGGTCCCTGTTTCGGGATGAAAGGCGGCGCGGCGGGGGGCGGACGCGCGCAGGTCATTCCGATGGAAGACATCAATCTCCACTTCAACGGGGATTTTCACGCAATCACTTCCGCGCACAGCCTTTTGTCGGCGATGCTGGATAATCATCTTCATTGGGGGAATGAACAAAATATCGATCCGCGCCGCGTTAACTGGCGCCGTGTCGTGGACATGAACGACCGGGCGCTGCGTAATATCAATGTCGGGCTTGGCGGTCCGGCCCATGGCGTGCCGCGTGAGACCGGATACGATATCACCGTCGCGTCGGAGATTATGGCCATCCTGTGCCTGGCGTCTGATCTCGCCGATCTGCAACAACGCCTTGGCGATATTATTATTGCGCGACGCTACGATAAAACGCCTGTTACGGCGCGCGATATTGGCGCTCATGGCGCGATGGCGGTGCTCTTGAAAGACGCCCTCCAGCCTAATCTCGTCCAGACCATTGAACATAATCCAGCGTTTATTCACGGCGGCCCCTTCGCGAATATCGCTCATGGCTGCAATTCCGTAATGGCGACGAAGACGGCGTTGTCTCTGTGCGATGTTGTCGTTACTGAAGCGGGCTTCGGTGCGGATCTCGGCGCGGAAAAGTTTCTCGATATCAAATGCCGGCAGTCTGGGCTTTGGCCGGATGCGGTTGTGCTCGTATGCACAATCCGGGCGATGAAGATGCAAGGGGGCGTTGCTAAAAGCGATCTTGGCGCGCCTGACGCCGATGCGGTCAAACGCGGCGCTGTCAATTTGCAACGACACATTCAGAACCTTCAGCAATATGGCCTGACGCCGGTGGTCGCAATTAATCACTTTGTCGCCGATAGCGATGAAGAGGTCGCTGTTGTAGAAGAGGTCTGCAAAGAATTCGGCGTGCGCACGGCTGTCTCCAAACACTGGGCCGAAGGCGGCGAGGGAGCAAGCCGATTGGCGAGTGTCGTAAAAGAAACGCTTGATGATGGCGGCGGCGAGAAAACCCTTCTTTACCCGGATGACATGCCGCTGGCGGAAAAAATTAATGCTGTGGCGACAAAAATTTACGGCGCTGCAAATATTTCCCTGTCGTCGCAAGCGGCGCGGTCACTGCGTGAGTTTGAAGAGCTTGGCTATCGTGACCTGCCTGTGTGCATCGCCAAGACCCAATACAGTTTTTCGACCGACCCCAGCCATCTTGGTGCGCCAACAGGTCACACGATTGGGGTGCGTGAGGCCCGCCTTTCCGCCGGCGCGCGGTTTGTGGTCGCCGTCTGCGGCGATATCATGACCATGCCTGGTCTGCCGAGAAAGCCGGCGGCCCTGGAGATCGGCCTTGACGAACAGGGTGAAATTGTCGGACTGGCGTGACACGCCCGGAGCAGCCCAATGAGTGCAAATTCTGAAGCCTTTGACGCCTGGATCAGATCGTCTTTCATCGAGATGAACACGGCGCTGGAAGATGTCTATTTCAAGCTGGAAGACCGCGCAGCGGTGGAGCCTGTTGGCGCGGAGATAAAGAGCCAAATTCAGGATGAAGGGCGTGAGTTCATCGTCAGGCTGGTGGAAGAGGGCAACACCGATGAAGGGTTTGAGAACGCCTTCGACCTTCTTGGCAATCTCGGGCTGTATATGGCGTCAATGCGTCGTCATGAGATTACAAATCCGGCGCGCGAAGACAAGTCCCCGCTGAAAGAGGCTTCTGCACTAGGTTTGCATATCGGCGCCTCGCTTGGGGTGACGCCGCGGTTCGCCACGAGCCATCTGGCGACGCACAATTATGCGAAGAATGGCGCCATCAAAAGCTTTACGACACTGGCAGATGAATTCCTTTTTCTGAAATACAATACGCTGGGCCTGTTCGCCTTTAAACGTGCGGCGGATGCATTAAAGCGCATCGTGCCGATGGGAATTTCAAATCCGGTGTCGCTGACATTGTTTCATAACGCCGCCAATGCGCTGCGCGACGTGAAGGCGGCGAACGCTAAATTGTTTTCCGACCTGGATGTGGATCGCTTTTTCTGGAGCGTGCGGCCCTATTACAAACCTTATCGCGTCGGCCGGCAGGAATATCGCGGCGCCAATGCAGGCGATTTTGCCGGTATCAATGAAGTCGATTTATTGCTCGGCTTATGCCGCGGCAATGATCCGTATTACGCGCAACTGATGGTCGATAAAATGCAGTATATGCTGCCGGAAGATCAGGCGAGCCTGCGTGACTGTCTGCGCCGTCGTCCGTTGCTGGACGAGTTTATGCTGGTTGCCGACAGTGAGGGGAATTCCCCCTGGTTTCGCGAACATGCGGCGGCGTTTTTGGAAGTGTGTAAGCTGCATGGCGAAACCGCCTCGCAGCATCACGACCAGCTTGTCAAAACGTTCATTGAAAAGCCTTCCACGGCGCTGGACCAGCAGCGTCTGAAGCAGGTGACAGCGAGCGGCCCGCCGCTGGAAGTGCTGCTGAAAGCGCTCGAATCCTTGCGCGATATGCGTCTCGCCGCCCGCAGCAAAAGCGCCCGCACAAGCTGGAAAGAAATCAGTGCACTGAAAAAAGCGATTGGCGGGTAAGGCGCGCCTTTGCGCTATAACGAAAAACTCGTGCCGCAGCCGCAATTCGCCGTGGCGTTTGGATTGTTGATCTTGAAGGCTGCGCCGATCAGTTCGTCGGAAAAATCGATGACCGAACCGCTTAGATAGTCGACGGAGACAGAGTCGATCAGCACATCGTAGCCATTGGCGTCGAGGACAAGGTCGTCTTCGTCTCGTGCGTCGACAATATCGAACTTGTACTGGAAGCCGGAGCAACCGCCGCCTTCAACCGCAACGCGCAGTTTTGCGCCCTTGGATTCCTTGGCGAGGATCGCGGCGATTTTGGTTGCGGCGCGGTCCGATACGGTAACGGGCGTGGCTTCAGTGACTGACATGGACGCTCTCTACTGACTGGAATTCGTACATAGTAGCTTTTGCCGGAGATTTGGAGGGGGCATTTGCGGTTCGGGCTCCAAATGACGGCAGGAAATCATAAATACAATAGGCGCCGTAAATACTTATCCCCGCCCTTACAGGTGGTGATATAGTGAAAAAAGCTGATTTTCAGGGCCAATTACCTGGTTTTCATTCCTGCCCAAGCGGAATCGGCGGAAGAGATGAAGAAGCGCGCGGCCCGGTCTCTGAAAGTGGTGAAAAGTGCAAGTTTTGGCGCAAAAATTTGAGAAAATCACAAAAAATGGCGATTCCAGCACGCCAATGGCGTTCCCTGCGCCGCTCGCCCCATACGCCGCCAAAGCGGAGGAAACACGCGGACGCTTGCACAAGGAGGGCGAAAGCGCCCTCAGAACGCCCTTTCAGCGTGATCGTGACCGGGTCATCCACGCGGTCGCCTTTCGTCGCCTGAAGCACAAGACGCAGGTTTTCGTCTCTCACGAGGGAGATCATTACCGCACCCGCCTGACCCACTCGCTGGAGGTTGCGCAGATCGCCCGCACAATCGCCCGGGCCCTTAAGCTGGACGAGGACCTCGCGGAATGCCTGGCGCTCGCGCACGATCTCGGCCATCCGCCCTTTGGCCATACTGGCGAAGATGTGCTGAAGGAGTGCATGGCGCCTTATGACGGCTTCGATCACAACGCTCAGACTTTGCGGCTCCTGACCAAGCTGGAGCGCCGCCATGCAGAATTTGACGGGCTCAATCTCACCTGGGAAACCCTGGAAGGGGTGGTGAAACACAATGGCCCGTTAACCGGCGCGCTGGCGGATCGCCATGAGACCCTGCCGGCGGCTATCCTTGAATATGCTGAGACCCATGACCTCTGGCTCGACACCTATCCCTCGCTGGAGGCTCAGGTCGCGGCGATCGCCGACGACATCGCCTATAACAATCACGATGCGGATGACGGGCTACGGGCCGGACTGTTCGACTACAGTGAGGCGCGGGACGTACCCCTGATCGGCGCTGCAATACGCTCCGCGGAGATGCGCTATCCTGAGGCGCCCCGCGATATTCTCATTGCTGAAGCGGTTTCCGATCTGATTGGCGCCATGGTCGGCGATGTCCTCGCCGAAACGCAGGCGCGAATCGAAAAAAGTTCTCCACAGGACGCCGACGCAGTGCGAAAAGCAGGCTCGGCGATGTGCGGGTTTTCTCCAACCATGGCGGCGGACCTGGCCGAACTGCGGCGCTTCCTGCACGAGAATATGTACCGGCATTACAAGGTCAATCGGGCCCGTAGTCAGGCGAAGAGAATTGTTAAATCTTTGTTTGACTTATTCTTTTCAGAGCCGGAAACCTTGCCGCCGGAATGGCGGGCCCGCTATGAAGGCGCGCGTGGCAAGGACAATGGCGCACGTCTCGCCCGGGTCGTTTGTGACTATATCGCCGGGATGACGGACCGCTATGCAATGCGCGAATATCGCCGCCTCTTTGGCGTCGAAATTCAGGACTAGCGTTACGCGTGCGGATGGTCCGGTGGTAAACTGTGGGCCAGAATCGATTCGGCGCGAGAGAGCGTCGCGCCTGATAATATGTTGGCCCGATGTTATGCGAACTGGGTCGACGTGAATGTGAATATGGGGCGCTGGCAAGGAGCGGCTTAAGAAGATGACGAATGCAACTGAAACCGTAGACGACGACTACGAAGAATATGATGAGTTCGATGAAGACGAAGAGCGCGGTCTGTCGGGCTTTTCCGTTCTTGTCATCGGGCTTGTGATGATTGGCGCCTTCGTTTCCGTTGTTTGGATCGCCTATCAGCAGGGCATCAAAACCGGCGCCGGCGGTCTTGGTGGTGAGACGCCCTATGTCGCCGCCGATCCGGAGCCGATGAAAATCGAGACGGCTGAGGCCGATGCGCCGGTCGAAGATCGCGAGGTCTATGACGTGTTCGACGGTGACAATGAAGAACCGGTCACTGTTCTGGCTGAAGGTCCGGAAGAGCCGGTGGCCCGCGACGTTGAAGACACGATCGGATCCATCGCCGCTGATGTTGAGGACGCCGCCTCGGATGTTAGCGACGAAGTGCAGGGACGCCTGGCGAGCCTGCAGCAGGAAGACGCTGAAACGCTCGATGAAGAGCCGGTTGAAAACGATCCTGAGCCTGTGCGTGTAACGACGCCAACAGCGGCGAGTGTTTCGTCTGGCGCGACAGCGAGTGCGGCAGGCGCCCTTAGCGGCAGCCATGTTGTGCAGGTTGGCGCATTCCGTTCCGACGAAGAGGCGGTTGCGCAGTGGAACCGGATGGAGAGCAAGCTGGGAGATTACCTGAATGGGAAGTCTCGCGATGTTGAGCGCGCCGATCTCGGTGATCGCGGCGTTTATCATCGCCTGCGCATCGGGCCGTTCAGTTCGTCCGATGATGCGAGTTCTTACTGTGCGGGGCTAAAGGAGCGCGGCCAGGATTGCCTGATCAAGCGAATTTAGATCAGGTGGCTTTGACTGTCGGTTGAATAATATTTTTCCGCTCATTCCCGCGAAAGCGGGAATCCAAGACATTGCGTAATGGACTTCCGCTTTCGCGGGAATGAGCGGGGTTGGGTTTGAAGTGTTCGGCACGCGACAATTACAATGGAAGCAGCTTAAGTGACGCTCGCCGCCATATATGACTGTGAAGGATCGCGCCTCAACGCAGAAGAAAAGGCGTTTTTCAAAGACGTT
>CBDDKD010000025.1:0-55905 GCA_965230025.1 Hyphococcus sp. | reverse complement strand
CCGCTGCCGGTCTCATGATCGCTCTTTGTCATCAATGTGCGTCCGCCGAAGCCGATGACGGCGTCCGCAATGCCCTGGTCATCGGTGGCGACGATAACTTCCGACGCCATTTTGGCGCACAACGCTCGCTCATAGGTATGCTGAATGAGCGGCTTGCCCGTCTCCGCAAGCAACGGCTTGCCGGGCAACCGCGTGGAGGCGTAACGAGCGGGTATAATAACCGCCGCCTTCACGTCCTGACTTTCCCAAGCAGCCTTGTGGCAAACAACGCGACGCCAAAACCCGCAACGGCGCCCAGCATATTCGCTAACCCATCCATCATTTCAGGAGACCGAACGCCGCCCAGCCCCTGCAATATTTCAAGGCTGGCGCCATAGGCGGCCAACATTACCGGCGTCCAGATTTGAGCGCCAAAGGGCGTCAGTCTGGCGCCAAAGGCTGAAGCGCCAAGCGCACCATAAGCGGAAAAATGCGCAACTTTGTCGCTCAGGCCCGGATTACCAAGAAAAATTTCAGCGAGCCACCGCGTCACTGCAAAGCCCGCTTTTGTGTCATCAGGGTTGGGCGTCAGGGTCAGCCATGTCACAACAGTCAACAGCATTATAAAGGCGCCGCGCGCCAGGGCGAGCGATGACATGGTCAAGCAGCGTCCCCGGATTTTTCCGCCAGGGTTTCTTCCCATTTCAATGCAGTTTCGACAATGAAGTCGATATCATCATAACGCGGACGCCAGTCGAGAACGGTGCGGATCGCGGCGTTATCCGCAATCAGCTGTGGCGGATCGCCGGCCCGGCGCGGCGCCACTTCATAAGGCAACGGCGCACCGCTGACGCGCCGAAACGCTTCCAGCACTTCATAAACGGAATACCCCCGGCCATAGCCGCAATTGAGCGTTGCCGACGCGTTATCCCCGCGCAGATGTTTCAGCGCTTTCAGATGCGCCGCGGCCAGATCGGTGACATGGACATAATCCCGGATCGCCGCGCCGTCGGGTGTCGCGTAATCGCCGCCATAAATCTGAAACTTTTCCTGACGCACGCCCGCCGCAATCTGTGCGGCGGCTTTGATCAGATGTGTCGGCTTGCCAATCTCGCCGGACCGGCCTTTTGGATCGGCGCCGGCGACATTGAAATAGCGTAACGTCACATAAGATAAATTATGGGCGCGCGCCGCGTCCGCCAGAATGCGTTCGCTCATCGCCATCGACGCACCGTAAGGCGTAATCGCCTTTATCGGCGCCTGCTCAGAAATCGGCACTCGCTCGGGTGTCCCGTAAACTGCAGCGGTAGACGAAAAAATAAACCGCTTTACGCCCGCGTCGGCGCAGACACGAATGAGCTTCAGTGTGTTCGCCGTATTGTTGGAATAATATTCCAGCGGATTTTTTATAGATTCCGTGACCAGGATTGATCCAGCAAAATGAATCACTTCCTGAATGTCGTGCTCGGCGATCACCGACCGCAGCACCTCATCATCGCCGACATCGGCGATCACCAGTGGGGCGCCCTTAGGCACCAGCCATTCAACACCGGTCGAGAGATTATCGAGCGCAATCGCGTTTTCGCCGGCATCAAGAAGCGCCAGCAGCATATGAGAGCCAATATAGCCGGCGCCGCCGGTAACAAGCACGCCCATATCAATCCGCCTCCTTTCTCTAGCTTACAGCGCCCGTTATCATGATTGTGTTGCAGTTGTTTAATAGCGCAATTACACGATGGCGTGTAGCGCGAACGCTTGAATGTTAACCATTTAAGCCGACTTATTTTGGATACTGGCGCAATGTTGGGAAAACTCTTTCAAAAGAAAGGCGCCGCCGAAGCGCCGGCCGGCAAGCGGATCTATGCTATTGGCGATATTCATGGCTGCCTTGAAGAGTTGAATTCACTCCTTGATAAAATCCAGGAAGATAATAAAGCGGCTAACCAGGCTGCCTCGGTTTTTGAGGCTAGCGGAAGCAACGATCACCAGCCTGCCGCCAGATTGATTTTTCTTGGCGACTATGTGGATCGCGGACCCGACAGTCGCGGCGTTATTGAGCGCCTGACTGCACTCAAAAAGCATGCGCCCGACACAGTTTTCCTGAAAGGCAACCACGAGGCCTTGATGCTGGATTATCTCAGCAATCCTCATGAAACGGAACACTGGTTGGATTGGGGTGGCGAAGAGACTTTGAAAAGCTATGGAGTCTCGCCTGTTGCGGGGCGCACAAATGACGACCTCGCCGCAACACTGAAAGGCAATTTGCCGGATAACCATGCATCTTTCCTGCAGTCGCTCGAGCTGATGCACCTTGAGGGCGACTATCTGTTCGTTCATGCGGGACTCCGCCCGGGCGTCGCCTTGAATGAGCAACAGGAAGAAGACCTTCTATGGGTTCGGAAGAAATTTCACAAAATGAACGCCAGCGACCGCCCCGAACAGGTTGTCGTGCACGGACATCAGCCGGTTGAAAAACCACTCGACGCCGGATGGCGCATTGATGTGGACACCGGCGCGTGCTGGAGCGGCCGGCTTACCGCTATCGTCCTTGAGGGAACAAGGCGACGGTTTTTATCAACTTGAAAGCTTAAGCCGACTGCGCGTGATCAGCGTTTTCCGCAATCAGGCGCGGACCGCCCGTTGCGGACAGGATTGCGCGCAAGGTTTCAGCGCCGCCCGGCCCATCACCATTGCCCAGCGCCTTGCCATATTCGCCGGCAAAGTTTGACGCTGTGATGATATGTGGCGCAGGCGTTACGAAAATCATTCTGGCGCCAAGCAGGATCGTTTCCCGCCAGCGTTCCAGCATTTCGCGCTTATATCGTGTTGGCGCAATCAGGTAGCTCGGCTCAGCGGAACGGCTTTCCGTTTCGCTGATGACGCGCGGTCCGCCCTCGCCGAGCGTCTTCATGTTACGTGACGCAGCGGTGTCAACTGCAGCGGTCACAACCTTCGCCGCTGGCCCAGCCCATCGCAGCAACGCTTCTGCTTGCGCATCTGCGCCCAGCAAGTGAACACTCTCACCGCGCTCGGCGATTTCATCGAGCATCGACAGGAAGTTACGGCGAATGGTTTCCGTACGCTGATCAAATGACTGGTACGGTTGTATCGCCCTCATCGCGAGTGCGTTTTCTTCATCCCACAATCGCGCCAATCGCTCAAACCATGGATCGAAGTCAAACTCATCGTTCTCTTCATGCGTGATGAACACGCGGATTGAGCCGCCTTCTTTTGAAGTCAACGCGCCCTTGAATATTTTAAGCCCCGCTTCGCGGACCAGCCATTCAATAACGGCGAGCGAGTAAACAGCCGCGACGCCCGATTGCAGCGCCTCAATACTGTTGCGTGTCAGAACATGCGGTGAATATAGCGTTTCAAGCGCGAAGACCCCATCATCCGCCAGGAGCGACTTCACTCGTCCCAGCACCTGGCGCGGATCGTCTGTATGCTCAAGAACAGAGACCGCCGTAATGATATCAAACTTCTTTTCGCCAAACGCCTGATCCAGTTCCTTTGACGGAAAGCTTGCTTTCGCAGTCCACGCCCAATCGCCGATTTCATCCACATGATCGGCAGGGTCAACACCGAAGCGCTCCACCCATCTGGGGTAATAGGAAAGGAGCGTGCCGTCATTACAGCCAATATCAAGGGCGGAACAGTCACGTCCCGAGATCAACTCCAGCGCTTCAGTAGCGACAGCGCGCAATTGATCGCGCGTCGTACTGTGGCGGCTTGAGGGTTCAACAACTGCAGCGTCGCTTTCAACAGCCGATTGCAGCAAACCGCACGCGCGGGCGTCGCGCGAAGGATCACATAACAGATATTCGACCGTCTCCTTGCCGCTGCGCCATAACCGGCGCGGCGCGGCGCCAAGCGATATCGTGAAGGCGGGGCTCAGCACCTTCGACCCGCAGGCCCTGCAATTCGTTACTTTTTTCACTGTTGCGCCGCCTTTGTTCTTTAACCTGTGCTTGATGCGAAAAACCTCGCAGCATGATGTAAAGACAGCGTAAACACCGCAGAATTGCTGGATTTCTATACGCTCCGCTTACGTCTCTTAATGAAACGTTGACGGATAAAAGTGTAAAAATGAAAGGTAGACCCGCTGCAAAACGGTAACGATGATTAACGATATATAACTGAGTTATGCAGATAAGCGATCAATCAACCGTCTCATGAATGCCGTCCCCGCTTCAACCTGCTCCAGCGTTATGAATTCATTCGGCTGATGCGCCTGATCAATCGACCCTGGACCGCAAATCACCGTGGAAAAGCCCGCCTCCTGAAACTGACCCGCCTCCGCTGCGTAAGCGACAACGTCTGTGCTGTTATGGCCGGTGATCGCCTTGGCGAGATCGGCGGCGGGATTGTCGTCATGGGGCGCAAGCGACGGCGCATTGGTCATCTGCTCGATTTTGATACGGCACTCGGATGATTTGGCGCGCATCTCCGCCTCAATGCCGCGCGCATAATCAGTGAACTCCTCAACAATATCTTCGCGGCTGTCGCCAGGGATGACACGCAAATCCCAGTCAAAGGTCGCCTCCGCCGCCATGATATTCAACTGCGTGCCGCCATGGACGACATTGACCGTCATCGTTGAGTAAGGCGGATCAAAGGGCGACGTCTCGTCGGCGGCGCGGGCGCGGGCCACACGCATGTCGGCAATCTTGGCGATCAATCTCGCGGCGGCCTCGACAGCGGAAACCCCGCGATCGGTCTGACTTGAGTGGGTCGTATAGCCTTTCACGTGAACACGGAAAGAAGAAATGCCCTTGTGTCCGTTGATCACTTTCATATTGGTGGGCTCGCCAACGATCACCGCGGAAGGCGCGGGAACCTTGCCGGCGATTTCCGCAATCATGCGCGGCGCGCCAATGCACCCGATCTCTTCATCATAGGACAGCGCAAAAATTAGCGGTCGCTTCAGACCGGCGCGCAGCATGTCGGGCACAAGCGAAAGCCCTATCGCGGAAAAACTTTTCATATCCGCAACGCCGCGACCGTAAAGCTTGCCGTCTTTTTCCGTCACTCGCCACGGATCGGTGTCCCAGTCCTGACCGTCTATGGGCACCACATCCGTATGGCCGGAAAGAACCACGCCCCCTTCGACATTGGGGCCAACAACCGCATAGAGATTTGATTTTGTCTGATCGTCATTCTCAATACGGAACGTCTCGACGCCATGCTCGCCAAGATACGCCTCGACATCCTCAATCAGGGCGAGGTTCGATTTCGATGAGGTCGTGTCAAAAGCGACGAGACGCGATATCCATTCAAGCTGAGAGGCCAATTCGGTCATAACGCCAGCCTTCCATAGAATAGTCGTCGATAGCAAGCAGCGCGGTCAGCGCTATTGTTCAAACCGTTGCGCGATAAGCGCGCCGACCGTACGGCTTTGTTCATGAGCGCTGCGCGCAAGATGCTCGGCGACGCTGCGCGCATCCGCTTCCGGAAAGTTCTGATGCAGTTTCGATATTGCTTCCATGCGCGAGACTTCAATCTCGAAAGCGCAAAGCTTGGGCCGAAGACGCTCCACATATTCATCAGTGACATTTTTCATCGACCAGTCAGGCTTGTCGGAAACGCCCTGAAACCGCGCTTCCGCAACCGCCGCAAGATCATCAATCAGGCGCTCAAAGAATTCGCGGTCGTCCCGAACGCGCACGCGGCCCCAGATGTGGACAGCCGTATAGTCCCATGTCGCGCCGCGATCTGACGCTGTACGCCAGTTCGGGGAAACATAGCTGTCCGGTCCGGAGAACGCGACAAGCGCTTCGGCGCCGTTAAGGGAACGGCATTGCGGATTTTGCGCATTCATATGCGCGCGCAGAAGACAGACGCCGCCAGCATCCACGTCAAGGGCAAACGGAATCCGCGTCACCTGCTGCGCGCCTGTTTCAACGGTAAAGAAATGCGCAAACGGAAAGGCGCGGATCAGCCCCTCGATCTTTGCGGGATCGTGCTCCTGGTGCGGTCGCGGCGGATAAACCATCGAGAATCCCCGCTCAGCCAGCCAGTGAAAACGGTTCCAGACCAGAAAGATGCATGGCCGTTTCATGAGTTGGAACGGTGCGCGGAGAAACGCCGTCGACCGCTTGCGCGAAAGCGGCGATATGCGCCGGGGTCGTGCCGCAGCACCCGCCGACAATGTTCAAAAGGCCGCTTTGCGCCCACTCCGCCATATGTTTCGTCATGGACTCCGGCGTTTCATCATAGTCGCCAAACGCATTGGGCAGACCCGCATTGGGATAAGCGGAAAGATAACAGTCCGCGACGCGCGCGATATCCGCAACGTAAGGACGCATCAGATCCGGCCCGAGCGCGCAATTGATCCCCACCGAAAGCGGCTTGGCGTGACGCACTGCGTTCCAGAACGCCTCCGGCGTTTGTCCCGAAAGCGTCCGGCCCGACTGGTCGGTAATCGTAACCGAAATCATCAGGGGCACTTCAAAGCCCAGTTCTTCAAATAATTCCTGAACGCCGAAGATCGCCGCCTTCGCATTCAACGTGTCAAAGATCGTTTCGATCAGGAGGGTGTCGGCGCCGCCCTCGATCAATCCGCGCGCAGCCTCACCATAAGCCTTCGCAAGCATATCGAAGTTGGTGTTCCGCTTGCCGGGATCGTTGACGTCGGGGGAAATCGACGCGGTGCGGTTGGTCGGACCAATGGCGCCGGCGACAAAGCGGGGGCGGCCGTCGCTTGACGCTTCATCCGCCGCGGCGCGCGCAAGCCTTGCGCCTTCCACATTCAATTCATAGGCAAGGTCTTCCATTGCGTAATCAGCCTGCGCAATGGTCGTTGCGGAAAACGTATTCGTCTCAACAATATCGGCGCCGGCGGCGAAATAGGCGTCATGCATTTCACGCACGATTTCCGGCCTGGAAAGGGTCAGAATGTCGTTGTTGCCTTTGATATCGCTTTTCCAGTCGGCAAAGCGTTCGCCGCGATAACCCGCCTCGTCCAGTTCGTAGCCCTGAATGAACGTGCCCGCCGCGCCATCAAGCACGACGATGCGTTTTTCTAACGCGTCTTTCAGCGCGACTATCCGGGCTGGTCTTTCCGTTTTGAAATCGGTCATTTTTGTCCTCACAGGAACATATAAAGATATCTTTATATGTTTGGCAAGTGAAAAATTTCGCCTCCAGCACAGGTCACGCTCACGCGAGCGGGCTTTCCATTGCGCCGCCTGCTCCTATCTGCGCACACAACAGATAAAGGAGAGCCGCAGTGATCGACCTTTACACCTGGACAACGCCAAATGGGCGCAAGATTTCCATCATGCTCGAAGAGTTGGGCCTGCCTTATGAGGTCCACCCGGTGAATATCGGTAAGGATGAACAATTCGCGCCGGACTTTCTGAAAATCTCGCCGAACAACAAGATCCCGGCGATTGTCGACCGGGAAACTGGCGTTTCGGTATTCGAATCCGGCGCCATTTTGATCTATCTCGCGGAAAAAACCGGATCGCCACTATTGCCGACGGGCGCCGCGCAACGCGCGAAAACTATTGAATGGCTGATGTTTCAGATGGGCGGCGTCGGTCCGATGTTCGGCCAGTTTTATCATTTCGCCAGTTCATCGCGCGCGCCAATTCCTTATGCGGTGACGCGCTATCGCGAAGAATCAAAACGCCTGCTCCGCGTCATGAACAAGCGATTGGCGGGAACGGACTATCTCGCTGGCGAGTATTCCATCGCTGACATAGCGACTTACCCATGGGTGAAAGCGCTGTCGACGCGATTTGAAGAATTTGGATTTACCGACAACGATATCAGCTCTGTCGGCGCCTGGCTGGAACGCGTTGGCGCGCGCGAGGCCGTTAAAAAAGGGATGGAGGTCCCCGCCATTTAGGCCGGAACCTCCATCAATACGCTTTAAACTCGTCAGCCTTTAGGCGGCCTTACGGCGTTTTACGGTCTTGCGCTTAGCGGTTGTCTTGCGAGCCGCAGGCTTTTTCGCCGTCTTCTTGGCGACCGTTTTTCTGGCTGTTTTCTTTGCAGCGGTTTTCTTCTTCGCCGTCTTCTTCTTCACGGCTTTGCGTTTCGCCGCCGGCGTTTTCTTGACCTTCAAAGAGGTCTTCTTCGCCGCTGTTCTGCGAACAGTCTTTTTCTTTGCAGTCGTCTTTTTGGCGGTGCGTTTTGCTTTTACCGCCGTCTTTCTTTTGGCTGTAGATTTTGCAGCCTTTTTCGTCGCTTTTCTCATTTTAGGCTTCCCCTGAAATACTGACACAGCGTCAGCACATCGCCGTTAAGACGTCATGGTTAACGAACATTAAACGTGCAGCCGCCTAGCGCGTCGAGCGTAGAAGAAGAATCGCTTCATCCTGAAGAGAAAGCGATCCTTATTGGTGTCCCGAAGTTTTAGCGCGCTCATATTGCGCCGACAAAGTCGTCTCAATACGAATAGTCGGAAAAGAAACACCCTCCACCGATCCGACGAAGGGTGTTCATAGAAAGCCGCCGGGGCTTATTTTACTTCAAGCAACTCGACTTCAAAAATCAGCGCTTCGTTGGGACCGATCGGACCGCCGGGCGTGCCGCCAACGCCATAAGCAAGATCCGGCGGAATGAAAAAGCGGAACTTGTCGCCTTCGCTCATCAATTGCACGCCTTCAGTCCAGCCGGGAATGACGCCGCCGAGCGGAAATTCGATCGGCTCGCCGCGAGCGTAAGAGGAGTCAAACTCCGTCCCGTTGATCAGCGTGCCGGCGTAATGAACCTTGACCGTGTTTTCCGCCGTGGGGGAGACGCCATCACCGCCGCCTTCAGAAATCACTTCATATTGAAGGCCGGACTCCGTTGTCTTCACACCGGTTTTCGCCGCATTTTTGCTCAAAAACTCATTCGCAGCGGCGAGATTGGTCTCGGGATTTTGCACTTTTATCAGCTCCACATCAAAAATTAGCGCCTCGTTTGGTCCGATAACCGGGCCGGCGCCGCGGTCGCGATAGGCCAGATCCGGCGGCACGAAGAAGCGGAACTTATCGCCTTCGCTCATCAACTGCACGCCTTCGGTCCAACCGGGAATGACCTGATTAAGGCGGAAAGTGGCGGCGGCGCCGCGTGCGCGTGAGGAATCAAACTCAACGCCGTCTTTCAGCGTACCCACATAATGGACGACCACCTGATCGGTTGAAACAGGCGTCGCACCGCTCGCCGGCCCTTCCTCAAGCACCATATATTGCAGGCCGCTGTTGGTGACTGTGACGCCATCGCGATCAGCATTCTCCGCCAGAAAGGCCTTGGAAGCGGCGAGGTTTTCAGACGCCAGCTTGTCAAACTCGGCGCGCAATTCGGTTTGCGATTGCGACGCCTCAGCGCTTTCTTCAAGAGGCGGGTCTGGTTGTTCTTCCGGCTCCCCCGGTCCGGGGCGCCCACAGGCTGCGGCAAGCACAAGCGCTGCAATGGGCGCAAAACGAAACATGCGCAAAAAATCTCTCCTCAATTTCGAAAACAAATCAGCTTCAGCTTTTGCGAAACCTAGCGCAATCGCAATCCGGTTCCAATTCAGCGGAGGAAATCAGTTCCCTACCGTTTCGTCATGGAATTCAGAATACACAGATGAGATCACCCGCCGCACATCTTTGCGCCAAAGCCCCATTTGTGCGGCGCTCAGCAAGCCTTTCAGGCGCGACAAGAGTGGCGCTGACACCGTCTTCTTAGAGTTGTAAATACTCTTTATATTCAGGGTGTTAAGCGCATCTGCCGATAACCGTCGCGCCGCCGGCCAAAAGTCGACCGCAAGTCCTTGCAATTTCTGACTTTACAACTGGCGCCGTGTTTCTTATGTGGCGCTTTCCGCCAATCCCATGGGACCTCTCCGCAAGATTGGCGCTTGGTTGAAGCTGCTTATGCGAGGTTCCATGAGATGGAAAGGCACATTTCAGCGCTTGCGCTGACCCTGGCGTCCTCCCCGGACTTGCCCGTTCATTGCATAAGACCGCACGCCGCGAAAAAAGCGGCGGACTGGTTCGTGCGCCGCTTTCCCGGTGATATTCTTTATGCGCTGAAAGCTAACCCGACGCCCGCTGTTGTGGACGCCGTCTACGCCGCCGGCGTGCGCAGCTTTGACGTCGCCTCCATGCCGGAAATTGAATTCATCGCGCATCGTTACGATAACCCGCGGCTGGCCTTCATGCATCCGGTGAAAGCCCGGTCGGCGATCCGGCGAGCGTATACCGAATTCGGCGTGCGAATTTTTGCAGTCGATTCCACAGCGGAGCTGTCAAAGATTCTGGAAGAGACAGGCGGCGCAAAAGATCTGCACCTGATTGTTCGGCTCGCCGTCTCATCCGATTATGCACAACACAAGCTTGCCGGAAAATTCGGCGCCGCTGGCGCCGAAGCTGTGATGCTGCTGCGCGAAGCGCGCGCCGTCGCCGACGAGCTCGGCGTTTCCTTTCATGTGGGCTCGCAATGCATGAGGCCCGAAGCATGGCGCTCAGCGATTGCAGCGACCAACGGCCTTATTCGCCAGGCCGGCGTCACCGTTGATATTGTCGACGTTGGCGGAGGATTTCCGGCCGCCTATCCAGGCCTCACGCCCCCGCCGCTCGAACAGTATGTTGCGGACATTGAAGCCGCCTTCGAAGAGATGCCGGTTCTCGAAAATGCTGACCTGTGGTGCGAACCTGGCAGGGCGTTATGTGCTGAAGCTGGCAGCCACATCGTGCGCGTTGAACTGCGCAAAGGCGATGCGCTTTACATCAATGACGGCGCCTATGGCGCTTTGTTTGACGCCGCCCATGGTGGCCTTGTCTATCCGGCGAAACTGTTGAGCGCGCCGGACCGCCCGAGCCGACCGTTGCGTCCGTTCAGAATGTTCGGCCCAACCTGCGATGCGATCGACGCTATGGAAGGACCGTTTCTTTTGCCCGCCGATACAAGCGAGGGCAATTACATCGAATTCGGCCTCACCGGCGCTTATGGCGGCGCGCTTGCAAGCAAATTCAATGGATTTGGCGATTATATCGAAGCGATTGTCGACGATGCGCCAATGATGTCGATGTATGGCGGCGTTCAAAAACAAGCCGCTAATGACACCGCCGCAGAGATTTCAGCGAAGAGTTAAACCTGACCTTCTCTAAAAGGACAAAAAAATGAGCGCTTCCCCAACTGACAACCGCAAGGCGGAATTGCTTGCGAGCCCCGTCGAGCATTTCGAGATCACTGAATTCGATGCACGCCCGGTAATCGACGCGTGGGAGAAAATGTCGTTCACATCGCGAGATGCGGCCCGCGCCGCGCGCATTCTCAACATGGCGCTCGAAGATAAGGACTGCACCATTTTCCTGACCCTCGCTGGATCAACCTCTGCCGGCGGCTGCATGCATGTCTGGCGCGACATGGTGAAGAACAACATGGTCGACGCCATCGTCGCAACCGGCGCGTCCATTGTCGATATGGACTTCTTTGAAGCGCTTGGGTTTCAACACTATCAGGCGCGTGAAATTCCTGACGATCGTGAATTGCGCGACCTCTATATCGACCGCATCTACGACACCTATATCGATGAAGAAGAGCTTCAGGCTTGTGATCACGCGATTTTTGAAATCGCGGAAAGCTTGCCGGAAAAGCCAATGTCATCGCGCGAGTTTATTCACGCCATGGGCAAATGGCTGAGCGAAGGGAATGCTAAAAAAAGCGGCTCCCTGATTGAAGAAGCCTATAATGCGGGCGTTCCGATTTTCTGCCCGGCGTTCACCGACTCCTCCGCCGGATTCGGCCTTGTGAAACATCAGGTCGATCGAATGAAAGCCGGCAAGCCGTATCTTTCCATCGACTCCATTGCTGATTTCCGCGAAGTCACACAGATCAAGATAGAATCAGGCGCATCAGGCCTGTTTATGATCGGCGGCGGCGTGCCGAAGAACTTTGTTCAGGACACCGTGGTTTGCGCCGAGATCCTCGGGCATGACGATGTGGAGATGCATAAATACGCCGTGCAGATCACCGTCGCCGATGTTCGCGACGGGGCGTGCTCATCGTCAACCCTGAAAGAAGCCTGTTCCTGGGGCAAGGTCGATATAGCGCTGGAGCAAATGGTTTTCGCCGAAGCCACAACGGTGGCGCCGCTCATTGCGTCAGATGCTTACCATCGGGGGGCATGGAAATCGCGCGACCGGCAAAACTGGTCGAAACTGTTTGTTAACATCGACTAACAGCTCAATACCATGAAACCGCCGGGGAAAAATTTACAGCTTTTCTCCGTCCGTTCCATAAAAGTGTCGGCGTCTGATTAACCCGATATTTTCTATGCTGGCGCACTTTCCCTGCACTGTAACACATCGCACGTTGCGTATGGGGAGACGATAACAAAGTCATGCCGGTTATTGCACGACGCACGGGCGACGCGATCAGCGCTCACGGAAAAAAACGTATTGCATCGTTGAACCAGTATCCGACGCTGGACACATTTCGCAATCCGTTGACGCGCGGTGTTGCGCGGCATTTCGCACATGACGCCTGGCTTAAGGCGCTCGAAGAAATCGATTTTGACTACAGACTATCGGACATCGAAATTGAAGGCGTTCCTTGCGTTCACTACGAGACCGGCGCACAGGCTGATGACAGCCCGCTCATCCTCTATGTCCATGGCGGCGGATTTGTCTGCGGCTCTCCACGCGTGAACGCCGCAACTGTCTTGCCGGTCTGCCATCTTGCGGAATGCGACGGAATTGGCGTTGATTATTCCCTGCTGCCGGAAGCGGAATTTCCGACACAAATCAATGAAATCGATCAGGTCTATCAGGCGCTGCGCGCGCGCGAAACCGACCGAAACATTATTGTGCTTGCGGACTCCGCCGGCGCGACACTGGCTCTGTCTGCAATGATGCGCTGGCGTAATGAGGGCGTACCCTCCCCCGCTGGCGCAGTCCTCATTTCACCGCTGCTCGACGGGGCGGCTGTAAGCGACACGCATATTACAGCTGATGGCCACGACCCGCTGATCCGTTCAATGAACGGCAAAACCATCAAAAAGCTCTTTCGTTGCTATGCCCCCGAGCACAAACCCGATGACCCGGCCGTATCGCCGATCTATGGCGACTTGAAATGGATGCCGCCATTATTGATTCATGTGGGAACCAGGGAAGTGTTGCTTGGCGACGCCGCACGGCTGGCGCAGAAATCACTTAACGCTGGCGTTGAAGCAACGCTGCGCGTTTTTGACGGCATGTTTCATTTGTTTCACATGCATTGGCGGCTGGATGAAACCAAGTCCGCGCATGCCGATATTGCTGCATTTGTGAAAGGCCTTGCGCGCGAGTAGCCAAGCCGTCCGTACCCCCTGCAGTTGAAGTTTCGCTTGCGGATGAATTGACGCTAGGCAACATCAAATATTCCTCTAAAGTCACCTCAGTTCTCAGGAACGTCGTGTTGAGTTGAGTATGTGGTGGCGGGGCAATGTCTGGCGCCGAAACAAATGATAACAGGGTCTCAGGCAGACCTCATGAATGGTTGACGCGTGACGAACAGGAGCGCGTAACCGAAAGATCAACGGTTGAAGCGTATCGCGCGCTCACCGTCCATTACGCCTTTTACCTGTTTACCCTGTTTGGCGCGCTCGCGCCCATTCCGCTTTTCGCCAATCTTTTCTTCGCCGTTCTCAACGGACTTGCGATTGGCCTGTTGTTCATTATCGGCCATGACTGCGTCCATAACGCCTATGCGCCGGGACGGCGCGCTAACCAGGTGATGGCGAGGCTTGCGTTTGTCCCTTGCGCACATTCGGCAAGCCAGTGGGAAGTCGTTCACAATCGCAATCACCACGGCAAAACAAATTTCAAACCTGTTGATTATGTGTGGGCGCCGCTTAGCAAGACGGAATATGATGCGGCGTCGCCAGCGCGCCGTTTTTTGGAACGGTTTTACCGCAGCGCATGGGGGCCGCTTGCTTATTATTATGTGGAGTTCTGGCTTCGTCGCCTGATTGTCCCAGCAACGCGAGAGATGCGCGCGCAATGGCGGCGGCATTTGCCGGATTCGATTTTTATCATCCTGATGCTGATAGCCACCATCACGGCAATTTTATTTTTTAGCAAATGGATCAACCCGGACCGGACGCTGATGGCGGCTTTCGCTATCGGATGGTTCCTGCCGTTTGCAGTCTGGAATTACCTTGTGGCGCTCAGCGTATATCTGCATCACATTCACCCGAAAATTCACTGGTTTGACGATGCAACGGAATGGTCATTTTATCGTGGCTCAATCGCCGGAGCCACCGATGTAGAGTTGCCGCTTAGCTGGAGCGAATTATATAGCGCGGTGATGAGGCACACAGCCCATCACGCCTTACCATCTGTCCCTATCTACAGGCTTGAACGCGCACAGGAATTGCTTGCCGACCACTACGGCGAAGTTGTGATAAGCTACAAGTTTTCGATTGCGGAATATGCTAAAATACTGCGCGCCTGCAAACTCTATGACTTTGATCGCCATTGCTGGACCGACTTTAAAGGACGCCCCACCGGCCCCATGCTTCAGCCTGAAGCAATGCCTGAAACTCAGCCATCGCAAGAACCTCGCAGGCTCAGCGTATAACGCCGGTAAAGCGCACATATAATCACATAAAACAGCGCCGCTTCGAAAGCGCGATTTAGAAATGCGTGTATCCAGAAAACAGTCGATTGCGACAGGATCGTATACAAATGATAAGCGACTAAAATCGCGTGGCTAAAAAATAACGGAACGGGAAACCAATGGCGCCGTGACATTTGCAGAAATGCGCACGCCAGACACAAATCAACCAGGATAAATGCAATTGCGCGCTCAACCCCGTCAAAAAGTATCCATAATTGCAGTGAAAAACCCCAACTGATCGCCAACAGACGAGCGGCCGCCGCAATCTGCGGCGACCTTACGTTATGTGAAATGATAAGTGCGCCGATAACGATAACGGCGTAAAAAGCGAGAATTATCCAATACCAAGCAGTGATGCGACCACCTTGTGGGGATCTCCTTTCGGCAGGCCCCCGGTTGCCTGATGCACTCTGGCGCCAACCTCCAGCGCTTTCGCGTTCATGACCTCATGGGCTTTGCCGGTTACTTCAGCGAGGTGCATCAGCGCCGCCTGCATTTCAGCCAAAGCCTCTGTGCTGACGGATGCATGAAGTTTGCCATCTGCGGCCTTCGCCGCCCCGGCGCCAACAGCGAGAGTCGCCGCAAGGCCCGCAATTTGCTTCTCAAAACGCAACAGCACCAGTTGTTCTTTACGAATGTCTTTGTTCATGAGTTGTCCTCCATATTGCAAAGGTGGTACTCTTACAAAGATACAACTATAACGTGCATAACTGCTGACGCTAGTCGCAATCAGCCTGAAGAGGAAAATTTTGGACTGCGAGAGGGACAAGGATGAAGAGTTTTACGCCGCCCGTATTGGGCGGACGATGTGGCGCGTTGCAAAACGGCGCGCCCTCGAGATGCGGCGTCGCCCCATTGTAAAGGCGGAAAGCGCCGCGGTCAGCGAGGCAATGGTGTTTGATAATAAAGCTGTGTCGCCAGTTCCGAACCACGATCCAGCGAAGACGGTGACAACAGACCCGAGCACTCTCGCAGAATTTCTTCAAGCACTGGCCGCAGAGCTTGCCGGAGACGATCAGGACCCTGGCGACTCGTAACCGTCGATAACGCGATATACGTGTTCACCACGGCTTCGGCCCCGACCGTCACCGCATCTTGCCGGGGGTTTTGCTGATAATCCGGCAACAAGTGATTGATCACCACCGCGAGGACGACCTTAAGGCGCGCCTGATCCAGGGGCGACGCAGCAGCGCCGCCCAAACGCATGGCGACAACCTCGCCTTGCTTCTGGTTGCGTTTGTAGAGCGCTTCAAACGCAACAGCGCTTCCCGTCGCCTCTACAATACGCCGCGCTAGCGCCGGTTTCGGCGCCTGGCGGCCCATGATGATGCGATAGAGTGTTTGGCGCGAGGCGCCGACCCGCCGCGCGAAATCCTGAATTGGTTCGTCAACTTCCTGGAGATATTGTTTCAGCGGATGCATGCTGACGCTTCTTCGTCCCTCGTGACGCCTCAAGATCATTAAAATAACCGCGGTTTTCGCAACAACTTCTTAAAAACCTTCCTTAACCAAACGCATTGCGAGAGCCTGTCCGGCGCTGTAAACGACGCGCCATGGCCGCATTGCTTTTGTCTCTTTCCGGTACAAGCTTAACGTTTGGAGGCGCGCCGCTTCTGACCGGCGCCGATCTGGACGTCGCCAAAGGGGCGCGCATAGCGCTGGTTGGACGCAACGGATCTGGCAAGTCCACCCTCTTGAAAATCGCGGCCGGCGTTATTGAGGCCGATGGCGGCGAGCGCTTTGTGCATCCTGACATTACAGTGCGATATCTGCCGCAGGAACCGGATTTTTCAGGCTTTGAGACAGCAGAAGACTTTATCGCCGCCGCCCTCGATCATCATACGGATGCTCATGAAATGTCCGTTTTGACAGACGCTTTGCAGATCCCGAAATCGCTAAATCTTCAAAGCTGCTCCGGCGGTGAAGCGCGCCGCGTCGCTATTGCGGCAAGCCTGATCTCAAAGCCAGACATTTTGCTTCTCGATGAGCCGACAAACCATCTCGATCTGACCGCCATCACCTGGCTGGAACAGCAATTGAAAACCATGCGATCCGCCATCGTGCTGATCAGTCACGACCGCCGCTTCCTTGAAACACTGACAACCTCCACTGTCTGGATCGACCGTGGCGAAACCCGCGCGCTCGACAAAGGCTTTGCGCATTTTGAAGCGTGGCGCGACAAGGTGCTGGAAGAAGAAGCGGACGCCTTTCACAAACTCGGCCGCAAAATCGTCGCTGAGGAACACTGGATGCGTTACGGCGTTACCGCGCGGCGCAAAAGAAACATGCGCCGCGTTGGAGAGTTGCAGGCGTTGCGGAAAAAACTGCGGGAAGACCGTCGCCCTGACAGCGCGGTGAAATTTGCAACTTCCAGCGTCAGAGATTCGGGTAAACAGGTCATCGTCGCCGAAAATATCTCTAAGTCCTTTGGGGATAAAAAAGTTGTTGATGATTTCTCGATCAAGATTGGCCGTAAGGACCGCGTTGGTATCGTCGGTCCGAACGGGGCCGGAAAAACGACGCTTATCAATCTTCTTACTGGCGCGCTTGCGCCTGACAGCGGCGCCATCAAGCTAGGAACCAACCTTGATATCGTCTCACTTAGTCAGCGTCGTGACAGTTTAAAACCGGAAATGCGCCTTGCCGACGCGATCACCGACCAGCGCGGTGACTGGGTGACGATTGGCGAGACGAAAAAACATGTCGCCAGCTATTTGCAGGATTTTCTTTTCGCGCCGGAACAATGGCGCGCGCCCGTACAGTCCCTGTCGGGAGGAGAGCGCGGGCGCCTTGCACTGGCCGCGGCCCTTGCCAAGCCTTCAAACTTTCTTGTCCTTGACGAACCGACAAACGATCTCGACCTTGAAACGCTAGACCTCCTCGAAGATATGCTCGCATCTTACGCGGGCACATTACTGCTCGTCAGCCATGATCGCAGTTTCATCGACCGCATCGTCACCTCCGTTATTGCAACCGATCCGGACCGGCCGGGCAAGTGGCGCCGTTATGCGGGCGGTTACGATGATATGGTCGCGCAGCGCGGCTGTGCGCCTGGCGCAGAAATGAAAGTGACGGAAAAGCCGGAAAAACCCATAAAGAGCGCACCAGGCAAACCGAAACCCGGCACGTCAAAATCAAAACTCAGCTACAAAGAAAAATACGCGCTGGAAACACTACCCGGTGAAATTGGAGCGCTTGAAGCACAGATCAAACAATATAAGGAAACGCTTGACGATCCCGGCCTGTTCGATCGCGACCCGAAGCGTTTCAATGAAACGGCGAGATCACTTGAACAAACGCAAGAAAAACTGTGCGCCTGCGAAGACGCATGGTTGGAACTCACCATCAAACAGGAAACGCTGGGGCGGAAAAATTAAGCGGCCTGTTCAATCAAATCCCACTTATTGCCATAAAGGTCCTTGAAGACGACAACCTTGCCGTAATCTTCAACCCGCGGCGTTTCGCAAAACCGCACGCCTTTTGCCTTGAAGCGATCGAATGTTTCGTCAAAGTCCTTCGTGTGTAGAAAAAAACCGACACGCCCGCCAAGTTGGGCGCCCACCGCTTCACGCTGCTCAAGCGTCGCCGCCCTCGCAAACAATATCTGTGCGCCTGGCTGGTCCTTCGAAGGTGAAACGACAACCCAGCGCTTGTCATCCGAGACGGGCGTATCTTCGATCAGCGCAAAACCAAGCACATCGCAAAAGTAATCGATAGCCTCATCGTAATCTGTCACCAGCAATGTCACGAGGAAGAGCTGCATCGGCGCGATCCTGAAAACGTCGCAGCCATATAAGCCTGAGTCGCGAGACGCATTCTACTCCAAGGCATGAGTTCGCCCTATTCGCCATCGGTCCTCTTGTAGCCTGACACGTGTGATGCAACCGCACGCCAGACGCCGTCTTCCTTGATCAGGACATTGCTTGATTTGTAGGTGTAGTTTTCAGCGATTCCCGCGCCATCAACAATGGCGAGCCTATTGTCGTAAATATCCAACCGCTCAATGTGGTATTCGAACGTTCCCGGGTCCCATTCATTATTGCGGACAAAGTCAATTTCACCCTCTTTTGTGGACCGATTGCCGTCACCGTCAATCATCTGGAAACTGTCATGAAGCAGACGGTCAAGCAGTTCTGCGTCCTGTGTGCGATATGCTTGCGGCCATAAAACCGTTTTGAAATGCCGTAGCGTCGCTTCATCGGAAGTTTCTTCCGCATTTGCGCCAGTCGCAAACACAGATGAAACAATCAGCAATAACGCAAGCACTATACGCATAACAAAACTCCTTCCTCGGGCGCTAGCGCAAGCCGCTAACACCATGATCAAAAGACTGCCTGGCGCCAGCGCCCGGTTTAAAATTACAACCTGTTGTCGATTATATATGGTTCAAAAAAATACGCGAGGGGATGTGGAATGACGTCCACCGATCCACAATACATCCGCTAACGTAAACAGCTAGAAATAGCTTAGGAACAAACAGTATGCAGTATGTATGGGCCTATCTCGGCGCCGGCGCCGCGTTTCTGGCGCTGGACCTTCTTTGGCTTGGGGGCGTGGCGAAAGGGTTTTACAGCCGCCAGATGGGCGACCTCATGGCCCCGTCAGTCAATGTACCCGCTGCGTTTGTGTTTTATGCCATGTATCTTGCCGGGATTTTACTGTTCGCGATCGCCCCGGCGTTGAATGCCGGAAACTTCACGGAAGCGCTCGGACGTGGGGCGCTGTTTGGCCTGTTCTGTTACGGCACTTACGATCTCACCAATCTCGCGGTTGTTCGCGGATACCCGGCGCGACTCGCAATCGTCGATATGGCGTGGGGCGTTTTTCTGACCGCGATGGCGTCTCTGGCCGGCTACGTCGCCGCAACAAACTTATAAGAAAACAGCAACACTCTGGCGGCCTGCAATGACAAGGCGCCGGTCACGATTCCACACCAGCATATCCTGGCTGGAGTAGCCTTGCGACGCATTTTCCGCCCGTGATTGCAACAGCCACCAGCCATCGCGGGTCTGCGGTTCATCGGTCAAAAAATTCAAGTGCCAGGTCATTGAACTGATCGGCTTGAAAGTGGGAAACATTGGCATCACCGCCGGCGGCGGCATGTCTGCAAGCGCCAGAAGCGCGACAACCCCCGCCGCCGCATTATCTCTATGACGCACCCAGATGAAGTGATCGTGCTCTTTAGATCCTGTTCCCGGACGTGCGCCCTTCGCCAGCCCGGTTTCAAAATGCGACGCGAAATTCGGACCGAGATTGGGCGGAATAAACGGCTCGCAATTTTCCGGCTCCGGCAAGTCGGGCTCTGGCGTCCAGACCTGATCAAATATGGACTCGCGCGAAGCGCCGAACGCAAAGACCGCGCGCGTCGCCAGACCGCTCTCGCCGCTAATGTCCGCTTCAACAAAAGTAACGGATTTTCCCTGACGCAATATGCGCGCCTCGCCGCTAACCGCGCCGCCCGCCGGACCGATGAAAGAGACCAGGGCGGAACGAAGCGGCGGCAAGTCCGGAAACGAACGCTGCGCCGCTTCAAGGCACAAGGCGGAGGACAGGCCGCCATAGGTTGTGCGTCCCTGCATCCAGTCTTCGGGGATATGAACGCCAAGCCTATCGCCTGTCATTTCCACACTCGCCATCAACTCACTAAAGGACGTGCTCACAAAGACCTCTTCGTTATCATTGCCAGCGCAACAAAGGCATGTCGCTTGCGAAATGCAAGCCTCTTATGCAGCAGGTTTTCTAAATCACGTGTCAGATGTTGGAAGTGCGCGTAGCGTCAACCCATGCCGCCAGCGCCGCAAAAACCAGATAGGCGACGATCGCTGATTGCGCCGCCATCGCCGCACTCTCCGGCGGCGGACCGAAATTGCCGAAGAGCTGCGCCGCCGCCAGCAGCAAAAACAGGATAAGCGGCGCGATACGGCCCATGGCGCCTTTGGCTTTGGTCTGAACCAGATAGAGCGCAAGCCCGGCGATCAGCAGCGCAAACTCCGTCGACACCGCGAGTGGACGGTTATCCCACAAGGCGAGCCCAACCTTCGGGCCGCCGAACCACAATTCAAGATCCGGCTTGTGTGTTACGAAATCGAGAAGCCAGTGAGAAAAGACCAGCGCGCCGATGGCAACGCCGCCGATCAGTCCAGCCCGTTTGCGCAGCATCGTATAGATTGCGCCAGCGACAAGGCTCCACACCACCGCCATCACCAGACTGTGCGTATACGGCATATCGTAAAGGTCAAAATGATTGGATGCGGTGAAATTCTCAACGATGCGCACATGCTCAACGCCAAGGAGCACAAACGGCGCCCATAAAATGTCGAGGAATTGTACGGCGACAAATCCATGCCAGAGCTTGATGCGCCCGCCCGTGAACGCCGCCGCTGGTCCGTAATGACCGATGAACATCTAAACGCCCCTATTCCTGGCCGCCCCGCCGTAACCGCCATCCGTTTGCTATCCGCCCAATTGAATAGCGCCAGCCTCCCGCTAGAAATTAGCACGAACAACAACGAGCGCGCCGCTTCATCCTGAGGAACAAAAATCCTTCCATCCTTCGAGACGCTTGCTTCGCTCACCCTCAGGATAAAGGATTTTTGCGTCTCGAAGGAAGAAGCGGTCCCGATTAATGGGCTAGCCTTAAGCATCTATATTTTTCCATTGTTTTTATAGGGTTAGCATAGAGCCATGCGGGATTAACCTTGCGTCTGATTTGCTCTATCATTGCCCTGTCAGGCATCGGTGGGATGAAAATCAAAGCCTGGCGCGGGGATGGCGGATGGAACTGAATAGCCGGATATCGACTTTCGCCAACAAGGCGCGCGGCGTTTTCACGCGACTTTCCGGCAAATCATCCGATGCTTCCGCGACCATGCGAAAGAGCGACGATGCGGTTCGGCCTGGCTTTACCGACCCGACGCGCGTGCTCTTCCCTGGCGACGAAGATGGCGATGACAGCGCCGCCGGTCTGCCACTGAGCATGCTGCTTGAGCGCTCGGCCCATAATATTGTCGCGCACTCGCGGGCGTTGTGGGATCGCACCAATGTTCTGGTCGAATCAATCGGCGCGCGCGCCCAGGGCGAAGTCACGCTCGTGACCCAGTCACTGCGCTTTATCATTGGCGGCGTCTGGCTCTTAACTGCAATCTGGCTTTATCTCAGCGGGTCCGGCGCGCTCTCCGGCGAACTGTCGGCGCTGTCGTCAGGCATGCCGGCGTCCAATGCAATGACCCTTGCGCGTACATTTCTCCCTATCGGCCTTGCCGGTATCGGCGTCGCTCTGGCGGTGGCGGCGCTGGTCGCAGCGACCGGCAATGGCGCCAATGACAAGGTGCGGCGCGAGGCCCATGAGCTTGGCCTCTTTATCGCCGAGACGGCCCGCGGCTTCGACAATGACCTGACCCATATGCGCGAGGAAATGAACCGCCGCGGCAACCCCGCCGATGCGGTCGTTGACCTTTCCCACGCGCATCTGACGGCGCTCGAAGCCACCGCCTATTTTCGCGAGATTGCGTTTTTGACCGGATCGGAAGGCGAAGACGCAAAGCTGCGCTTCCGGCGTTTCTTGTCGCGCCCGCCGGCAAGCGCGGCGGTGGGCGAAGCCTTTGTGCTCGGGCTTTTTGTCGGCGCCATCGCCATCACCATATTTTTCGTGCCCAAGCCTGAGATCGTCGTCACGACGCTGCCGGATATCTCAAAATATCCCTGGGCGGCGAATCTGTTGCTCTTCGGCGGCCTTTTCTATGCGCTCGCCGGCGCGATCCTCTCCCTAGCCGGCGGCGTGATCAGCGGCGGCGCAGCGGCGCGGGCCCGCGAGGAAGCGCTCGATTCGCTGCGCGGCGCCTTTACGGCGCGCGAGGCGCCCCGTCCCGCAGACGTTATTCGCCGTATCGAAGACGCCGTCGATGTGTTCCGCGCCCGCGTTGGCGGCAGGGGCGCGGCGGGCGGGCGTAGCGCGCTCGGCGGGTCCGCCGACCTCCGCTCGAATCAAAACGACGATAGCGAAGAGATCCCTCACTGGCGCCGGCGCGATTCGTCAGCGCAATTCGTGGAAACCGGCTTCCAGGCGGCGCCCGAAAGCTGGCGCGCGGACGCCTACGCAAAAAAATTTAGCGCCTCATCGGCTGAGGAAACGGGGTCGAAACGACGCCTTTTCGGGCTCAAAAAGCGCGATCGCGATTAACCGACGGGGCGCACTCAGCGCGCCCTGTTAAGACATCCTTAACCAAAAACTTTTGCCCACCGAACAACTTCATGTTGACGTTGGGGTCGGGCTCTATCACTATATGTTGTGCCGGTTGGGAATACCGGTGATTCATTCAAGAACAGCAACACCGCGCCGGAAAGCGCGCCCTTTTGGGCAAACCGGCGGTGGGAAGTTGCGCGCCTTTTTCGGGGGGCGAACCAGGCAAAGGACGGGAGCGTAATGTCGTTTTCAGAAGCAGCAAAAGAGTTGGAAGCCAATGGCCTTGAGGGCGCAGCGGACCCGGTGGAGAACAAAGCCGATGACGCCGCCCGCCCGGCCTTAAAGGTTGTCCGCGAGATCAAGATTGACCGCTCGCGCGACGCGCTGCTCACCGATTTCGGCAAGAAGACCATGGAAGACCGCTATCTTCTGCCCGGCGAGTCGTTTCAGGACATGTTCGCCCGGGTTGCGCGCACCTATGGCGACGACGCCGACCACGCCCAGCGGATTTACGACTATATCTCGAAGCTCTGGTTCATGCCCGCGACGCCGGTCCTTTCCAATGGCGGCGCAAAGCGCGGCCTGCCGATCTCCTGCTTCCTGAACGGCGTCGGCGATTCGCTCGATGATATTGTCGGCACATGGAACGAGAATGTGGCGCTCGCCTCAAACGGCGGCGGCATCGGCACCTATTGGGGGGGCGTCAGGTCCATCGGCGAGAAGGTGAAGCACGCGGGCGCAACCTCCGGCATCATCCCGTTCATTCGCGTGATGGATTCGCTGACGCTGGCGATCAGCCAGGGCTCCCTGCGCCGCGGCTCGGCGGCCTGTTATCTCGACGTGCACCACCCGGAAATCGAGGAGTTTCTCGAAATCCGCAAACCGTCGGGTGATTTCAACCGCAAGTCGTTGAACCTGCATCACGGCATCAACATCACCGACGAGTTCATGCAGGCGGTCGCGAATGACGAAGATTTCGGCCTCCGCTCGCCAAAGACCAACGAAGTGCTGCGCACGATCAACGCCCGCAAGCTGTGGCAGAAAATTCTCGAAATTCGTCTGCAGACGGGCGAACCCTATCTCGTCTTCTCCGACACGGTGAACCGTCAGATGGCCGCGCACCAGCGCAAGCTCGGCCTGAAAGTGTCAACATCGAACCTGTGTTCGGAAATCATGCTGCACACCGGCAAAGACCATAAAGGCGAGGACCGCACCGCCGTCTGCTGCCTGTCGTCGATCAACGCCGAAAAATATTTCGAGTGGAAGGACGAGCCGCAATTCGTCGAAGACGTCATGCGCTTCCTCGACAATGTGTTGCAGGACTTTATCGACCGCGCGCCCGACCAGATGGCGAAGGCGGTCTACTCCGCCCGGCGCGAGCGCTCGGTGGGTCTCGGCCTCATGGGTTTTCACTCCTTCCTGCAGTCTATGAACGTGCCGTTTGAAAGCGCCATGGCGAAGTCGTGGAACACAAGGCTTTTCAAACATATCCGCATGGGCGCCGACGCCGCCTCTGTCGTTCTCGCCGAAGAGCGGGGCGCGTGCCCCGACGCGGAGGAAGCGGGCATGAAGCAGCGCTTTTCTCACAAGATGGCGATCGCGCCGACGGCGTCGATCTCGATCATTTGCGGCGGGGCGTCCCCTTGCATCGAGCCGATCCCGGCCAATGTCTACACCCATAAAACCCTGTCGGGCTCGTTCACGGTGAAAAACGTCGCCCTGCAAAAACTCCTCGCCGAGAAAGGTCAGGACACGGACGAGACCTGGACCTCGATCCTTGAGCATGAAGGGTCGATCATGCATCTCGACTTCCTGTCCGATGACGAGAAGGACATTTTCAAGACCGCGTTCGAGATCGACCAGCGCTGGGTGATCGAGCTCGCCGCCGACCGCTCCCCTTACATCTGCCAGGGCCAGTCGGTGAACGTCTTCATCCCCGGCGATGTCGACAAATGGGACCTCCACATGCTGCACTGGACCGCGTGGGAAAAAGGCGTGAAGTCGCTATACTACTGCCGCTCAAAATCCGTGCAGCGCGCAGGCTTCGCCGGCGCCGAAAACAAGCCCGTCACCAGCGAGGAAACTGTCGCGGAAATGGGATCAGAGCCCGGCGCGGAGAACATCGGCATCGAGGCGATGCTGCAGGCCGCCGCGAAAACGGATTACGATGAGTGTCTGGCGTGTCAGTGAGGGAGTACGTTACGTTATAACTTTTGATTGTTATATTTAGTTTTCACGACTTTGGGTTGTGTTTTTTGTTTGTCATCGTAAGATGGGTAAAAATACTAGGTATTCGAAAGTACTGAGTCCAAACAGTGGAGTAGAAAAGTAACAAACTGCCTCAGACACCTTTTGGGGAGGGTGTTTTGCATAAATTTATATTTTCGATCTGCCTGATTTTTCTCACCGCCTGTTCGGCTAAGCCGCGCTATTATAAATCTGTGAAAGGCGACCCTTTCAACCTCGACTACGCCGTCGTCGGCATTGATGTTTTCATTGAAACCGCCAGCAACAGCAGTAAGCCGAAAACAGCACTCGAATTAAAAGATGAGGGGCAAGCGGCCCTTATTGAGAAAGCGACCGATCTTTCAGCGGCGCAAGCCGCACTCGCGGCACCCATCAAGGCCGCGGCGAAACCCATTACTAACGACACATCGCTCATCAATTTTTCTCGAAAGTTAGACTTTACGATTGTCGCAAAAGGTCTTGCACCCGCTGACCGCGTAAAGAATGCTGATGTCTCGGCCCTACTAAATAATACTGACTGGGAATTTAAGAGCTGGAAGGGCTTTGCTGCAAAGAAAACAGACGTCAAAGTCGCCCAAGTCACTCGTGCCGTGGCCACAGATTTTAAGGGTGAAGGCGGCTTGTCCCTGCCAGGTATTGAGCAAATATCAGATATCGGCGTCAGCGGCGGTGTTAGCACTGAAACATCTGCAGTCCAAGAATTACAGTTCAAGGTTGTTGAATTCATCCCACAGCTCAATCAACAAAAAGCCTCCTTTTATATGTCGGCGCCGTTCCCGCAATTTAACTTAGCTGGCGGGTATACAGTTGTTGTAAATATGACGGCTAATAAGTCGGCTACAAAGATTGCACCGTTTCTCGGCTTATCTACGAAACAAGGCGAAGAAGGCGCGCGGTTAATCACAACGCATTATATGACCACAGCTAGGGATTTAAATCTCGAATTGCGGATGCCTTATGAGTTGCGCCATGTAGCGGGCAACGCACACACAATCGAAGAACGCGATGACAAAGTCGAGATTCTTTACCGGCCTGAGAACCGTAGAACCGATATCTATACTATCCCAGTCACTACCACAACAGCGACCGTCTATGCTGGGGACGAACAAGAATTTCCACGAGTTGGGCGCACATTAATCGAGAGTTCAGATATTCAGGCCGAAGCAACCATATTGTTTGTTGGTCGCAGTTCGAGAAATCTAAGACCGCTGAAACTATTTTTGCCCGCAATCAACGATCAACCCAGAAATTCTTATTGTATTGCAGCCCAAGATGGACGTGACCTGTGGTCATTTTTGCTATGGCTCAGAGCCAATCCAACTAGCCGATTGAATTTCACACAGCCGAATGGTCAAAGCTTTGAGGCCTACATTGATGATCCCGCGGCAGCAAATGGTATTCGCAGAGCGACCGCAGCAGATCTAAGCGAAGCACAGGTTCGTCTCTATCCGCTGAATTTTACTCTTCCCGGAGGAGCAACGCCGACTGTGCCCACCACATGCCCGGGATTTTAAGCCTTAACTTAATGGAGATAGTTCATGACGACTGAAAGTGTGTCCGCTGACCTCGCCGCAAAACTCGACGAAATATTCGGTCGTGTCCCCAGCGACAAAACAGATGTTGATGAATCACAAATTGTGCCCTCCGACTTTGCTACTCACAACTATGTGCGGTGTGTTTGGCACGAAGGACGTCGTTACTGTCAATTACCGGACGGTACATGGGTATTAGTTGGGTAAAAAGGAGGTTTAACCTGCCGTAGGGTTGTGAGTAGAATAAATGAAATATTTTAATTCGCCATGATCCACCTACGCATCATCGACAAGATAAGCGCAAGAACCTGATGCCGCGGAGAGTAAGCATAGGGCGATCTATCGCAACATAACCCGCCTTTGTTTTTCAAGGCGATAGTTTCTGGGCACCAGATCAAGTCCAGCGTGACGAGTGTGTTTGGGTTGCGCCGATCGCTTCGCGCTTTTCAAGCAATAGACGATACGGCGAAACGCCCAACGCTCTGGCAAGGCGCTCTATAACCAGAACTGTCAGGTTAATCGTACCCTGCTCCATTCTACTTAAATAGGGCTGGTCCAAGCGGACCTCGAATGCGAGCGCTTTCTGAGACATCCCAAGCTCTTGACGAAGCTGTCTGATGTTCTCACCGATTACTTTCCGTACGTCCTTACCCGCCGGACCAATACCCGCGTCATGCGGCTGCGTTTCCAGAGACGTTTGCATTTGGCGCCCATCCAACTTCAGATGGGTATTTCATTTATACGAAGCTCGGACGTATCTAAAATTCAGATAATTCTTGCGGGAAGTGGGATGGGACTGGCATTCCCACACCCCTCTCCGCTCATTCCGGCGAAAGCCGGAATCCAGATTGACAAAGGTGTCCGGCAAAGCCGGTCTTTTTTGATTTGACTGGACCCCGGCTTTCGCCGGGGTGAGCGGGGTTAAATGTTCCAGCAGATCATCGGCAGGCACTTCATGGGGGCCGCTATCAGCGCGCGCCAGTATGACAGGGCGCGTCACCGCGAGCGGATCGCCCATGACGAGACGGTTCATTACGCCGCCCATGACGGAGAATATGTTCTGTGTTTCCGCGACGAGGACGCCAAGCTGGAGGCCGCTGACGTCTCGGAGGATTTCGCCCGCATATGGATCGAGGAATTTGCGCGGGAGTGAGGTAGAGTCTGGATGCGTTCAATGGTTCCCATCCATTAAACCAAGTCCGGCATGACGACCGTTGGTTTGCACCATCTCTCCTCACCGTCATTGCGGGCTTGACCCGCAATCCAGAATTTCAAGGTGCGGCGCAGATTGTCTGGATCCCGGATCAAGTCCGGGATGACGGGTGGAGAAGAAGCCACTAACATCACACCCATGAAAGGCGGATGGGTTTATATCCTTGCGTCGAAACGCAACGGCACGCTTTACATCGGCGTAACGGCCGACCTTGTAGCGCGCATCTGGCGCCACAAACAGAAAACCGATCCCGGCTTTACCGCGACATATGGCGTAGACAAACTTGTCTATTGTGAGCGGTTCGAAAACATCGAAGACGCCATCGCACAGGAGAAACGCCTGAAGAACTGGAAGCGATCTTGGAAGCTTGCCCTGATCGAGAAAGACAATCCCGACTGGCGTGATCTTTATGAAACGCTGAACCAATGATGGGCTGTGGCTTACTTCCAATCCAGCAATCCTTGAACAAGCATCAATTCTGGATCCCCGGAATAAATCCGGGGATGACAAGATGAGGGAAGCGGACTTCACATCTGAAACCAGCCATTCCGCCGGGGTGAGCGGCAAGGTTTATCTTCGCAGCATCATGAAGCGCCGGCGGCGGGCGCCATGATAAGGCCTTCCCGAAAGGCGGGGATAAAATTTAATGAAAAAAAACTTATCCCCGCCCTTCTCAATGCCCTTATGATCACGGGGGTAAGGAGAAACAAAGATGCGACGCAACCAAGCCATCGCCCTTTCAGCATTCGCGCTCGCGGCCTGCGGCCCCGCGGCTGACTCGACGGAGCGCACCGTTGACCCTGCGGACATCGAAGCGGCGCGAGCCGCGACAGGCGCGCTCGGCGCCCGGTTGAAAGCCCGTCTTGTGGAGACGATGAGCGCCGCCGGACCGGTCGACGCCATCAACGTCTGCAATCTTGAGGCGCCGGAGATTGCAAGCGCCGTCAGCGCCGAGACCGGGATGCGCGTCGGACGCACGGCGCTGAAGCTGCGCAATCCGGCCAACGCGCCGGACGCTTTTGAGCGCGCGGTGCTGGCGCGCTTCGCCGAAGAGATCGCAGCCGGGGCCGACGCCGCCACGCTCGACCATGCGGAGATCGTCGAGACGGAGGGCGGGCCGTCCTTGCGCTATATGAAGCCGATCATGACCGGGGCCCCGTGCACCGTCTGTCACGGGACGGACATTTCCGCCGACGTAAAAGCAGCAATTGACGCGCGCTATCCGGCGGACGCGGCGACCGGCTTCGCCCTTGGCGAGATGCGCGGCGCCTTTACCGTGTCAAAGCCGCTTGGCGAGTGAGACGCATGGGTAAGTCTTACGCCGCGAGCGGCGCCTCGACATTGTAAAGCTCCGTATGGCCGAAGCCTTTAGTATAATCGAGAAACGACACGACTTCCGGCTCCACGCGGAAAAGCGTCATGTCGCTGGGCGCAATGTCCATCGCCTCGCCCATCTCCTCGGCTTGCGGGAAGCGGGCGAACATCAATTCGCCGGCGTGGGCCTGTTCCGCCTCGTCCGTCACCGCGATCGCCCGCGCGGCCATCGACACGCCGCAAATCTGCATCCAATCCTCATAAGGCGGCGTCACCGTTATGGAGACGCGATTGTCGCGTGCAATGTTTTCCGCCTTCTGGGAGTCCGCGCCGACGCCAAAATAAATCATCGGCCCGTCATGAACGAAACTCACCACCGTCGCCTGCGGCCAGCCATCGGCGCGCAAGGTCGCAATTGTCAGATCATGCGTATTTTCAAGGATGTCGGTAAGGATTTTCCGGCATTCATCATCAAAAGGTCGGGTCACCGCCTTGCCTCCTCAAATGTTGCGCCCGACGATCTAGCGCAGCGCAGGTGAAGACGTGTTGACGCAGATCAAGTTGCATCGCATGGAAATCAGAAAAACCCAATGAGCGGCGCCTGGCTATCCCCGTCCACCCAAAAGCGTCCTATACTTGCGGGCAATCCTGCGCAGTCGCGCTTTCAAGTCGCCGCCAACATGATGGAACGAACGCATGCGCCTTTTAACACTCTGTACCGGGATCATCGGGTTCGTCGCCGTAGCGCTCGGCGCTTTTGGCGCGCATGGGCTGGAAGGGCGGCTCTCGCCCGAGGGAGAAGACTGGTGGGCGACGGCGACGCTTTATGCGCTGGTGCATTCAGCGGCGGCGTTGGCCATCGCGCTCAACGCAACGGCGCCACGCAAAGCCAGCTGGGCGTTCCTGATTGGCGTCGTGATTTTTTCCGGCTCGCTCTATGCCATGGCGCTCGGGGCCCCGCGCATGCTCGGCGCCGTCACGCCGATTGGCGGCGTCGCGTTTCTTGCCGGCTGGGCGCTGATCGTCTGGCATGGCGCGCGGCGCCAATAAAGAAAACGCCGGATGTTTCCGCCCGGCGTTTTCAAATCGTTTCCGAAGGGATGAAATGTTGGCGCGCAGACTATTCCTCGGCGGGGGGCGTCCAGCGCGTCATGCTTACGCCATCAATATTACCCGCCCGGCCAGGGCATGGGTCTTCATCAAGGGCGAACGTCACCGTGTCGCCATCCATGGTGTATGAATACTTTCCCTTGTTCTCCGTCGCGCACACTTTTTCTTCATCACTGGCGTCAGCCGGCGGCATGATGTCCTTAAACCAGATCATGCCGTCTTTCGCGCCATATTTGCCGATGACGAACACGACGCCCGCTTCCGTGCCGGCGGCGGCGAACACGCCTTGCGGCGCCATGGTCGCGGAGAAACCGTCGCCCATAAAGACGCCGGTCAGTTCCGGCGTTTCGTATTTCATTTCGCCCTTCTCATGGTGCTCCGCCAATGCGGCGGTTGCGATGAGTGACGCGGCGGCGCCAAACACAATAGTTTTTTTCATGGAACCAATCCCCGTGTTGCTGATTGCAGATGCAAATTCGCACATATTTCGAGGACGGACAAAAGATCGGAGATTACGATTCATTTATGACGCAGCGCCGCATCGGCGGCGTGTAGGCGCCAGGATCATCCATCATAAAGTGTAGAGCGGGTGCGGACTTCTGAAAGGCGCCCGCCTCACCGCCAGCGGTGCGTGATCAGACTGGAAACGCCCAGCACGGAATTAATTGCGATAAAGACGACTAGTGTGGTTTCAACGACGCCCATTGTTCTCTCCCCCATGACCATCAAGGATCATGGTTCGTTTCAATGGTGGAGAAATTGGGGCGCCGGCGAGGAAATAAAAGGGCCGATGCGTTCACCGCCGATCACGAAATGCGGCGCAAACAAGGCGAGCGCCTTACGCCCCGGATCAGGCGGCCTTTTTGACCTCGACAAGGGTGAGGGCGAAGTGAAGGTCCTCTCCGGCGAGCGGGTGATTGCCGTCAGCGGTGACAGCGTCGGCGCCAACCTCGGTGATGGTCAGGTTTACGGTCTCGCCATCTTCGGCGCGCGCCGCCAATTGCATGCCGGGTTGCGGCTCGCCTTCGGGGAGTTGCTCTCGCGGGATGCGCAACACAAGCTCATCGCGGCGCGGGCCGAACGCCGCGCTCGACGGCACCGTGACAGAGGCTTCCTCACCGGCGCTCAAGCCTTCAAGCTTTTGTTCGACGGCGTCGAAAATACCGCCCTCGCCCAATGTCAGCGTTTGCGGCCCGTCACGTTCCGTCCCGCCAACCACACGGCCATTGCCGATCCGTACCGTATATTCAACCGTTACCTTGTCGCCCTTTGCAGCAGCTGTCACAAATTTCTCCTTATGGGAATAAAAAGTACGCACAAAAAAACAGCGCGCAATCTAAAAAAGAAATTTCGTTGAGCGGAACATCGCAAATGCCCGTGCGAGAATCAACTAGCGATGCCAGAGTCTGCGCAGGAACAGTAGGCTGGAGGCGGCGAAAAACAGCATAAGGCCAATAAACGCCAGCAGAGTGATTTCAACAATGCTCATTTGCATCACCGTCCGTCAGAATATGAAATACAAATAAGCCGATTCGACAAAATGAGAGGACGCTCAATCGTTACTATCAAGTAACTGATTCGGATAAGACACCTCGATGGCGGCGCTCTCCAGACCGAAAGTCATTAAGGCTGGTTATTTCGACCCGGGCTCAAGCGCTTTCATCATCACGCGGCCAAAATCCGCCAGCATCGCAAACATGCCGACGACAACACCGCGATGGACTTTTCCGGTATTCTGGAGTTCTGTCCAAAGGAAGAACCCAGCGGCGCCCATTATGATAATCCGTGCAATGAAAGTTGCGCCGAAATTGACGGTTTTTGCAGCAAGGCGCTTTTTACGTTCTTCGGGCGTTTCATCAATCGAACATTTACGGATCCGCGACAGGTCCGGCTCAACGCTGACCCGGCGCCGGGGCGCGGCGGCGCTCGTGTCCGCCTGCGCAACCGAACCGCCGCCCGCGAGGGCCGCCAGACGGTCCGGATTCATGCCTGCTGGCTGTTTCTTGCCGCCAAAGCCCATCATCGCCCTCCCCGGGTCAAACCAGGCTCAAGCTTCGACAAGGATGCTTTGGATCAGGTTACGCAGAATGGTCAAATTTTAAGGAATTTACTATTCACAGCATTTCATCGCGTATGCGCCAATGAAAACGGGCGACCCCGAAAGGCCGCCCGGTTCCTAGTCCCCTCTGACGCGTCCGGCGTTAGAAAGATTTGCGAAGCGTGACGCCATATGTGCGCGGCTGGTTCGGATAACCCGAAACACTGCCCTCTTGCACAACAGTCGGGAAACCCTGCAGGAAGAAGTCGTTGTTAGTGAGGTTACGACCCCAGAACAACACATCGAACCCGCCTTCAGCTTCAAAACCAATACTGGCGTTCACAACTTTAACATCACGTGTGATGTCCAACGGAATCGTTTCGATTAGCGGCGTAGCTGTCTCATGCAGGTACTCAAGACGCGCAAATCCACTCAATGAATCATTGAAGTCATGACGATAGGTCATGGATGTCGAAATACTCAGCGGATGGATGCCGGCCGGGCGCGTGCCGGACAGGTCGCGCGCACCTTCGCCATTGCCGCAATTGACAGGGTCAAACGGCGTACATGGCGCCAATAAGAACGAGTCATATTCCGGATCGAGATAGGTTGCGCCAAATGTAAATGTCAGCGGATCCCAAGGCGAGTAGAGTGATTCAACTTCGAAGCCACGAACTGACTGCTCACCCGCGTTCACAAGGTCAAAGCCGACGCCGTTAAAGGCGTTTGACTGGAAGCCTTCAATACGCTGGTCGAACAATGCAATGTTGATGTAACCGCCATCGAAATTGGCCTTCACGCCAAATTCAAAGAGCCGAACATCTTCCGGACCTGCCGTCCGGCCTACGCCCGTCACAGGATCGGGCGGACGAGAGTCGGAAGACAGGTTAAAGGCGCCAGCCTTCCAGCCCGTTGCATATGTGAAATACGCATTGATGCTGTCTGTCACGTCGTAAGCAAGCTGCAGTGAGTAAGTGACCTGATTATCGTCAAGCTGCCCATTGTCCAAAGGATTGGTTGGGTCTGGAAAGCTCGTTTGCGGGTCAAAGAACTGCACTTGCGACAAGCCCAGCGCCGCGTTGCACTGAAGCGCCGGGTTAGCATCGTCACAAGGCGTTTGGGCGATGGCGTTGGCGACTGCGCCGACTGTGGAAACACCCATGAGCGGTTGGCCCGTCGCAGGATCAATCACGATGCCCGGCGCCAGCGCCGCCAAAGGTAATGGAGAGCCACTGGCTGCAGCAATATTCGCCGGCGTTGGCGGCAACATGGTCAAAGCTGAAAAAGCGCCGCCAAAACCAACCTGAACGAGATCAACGTTAGAGAATACATCCGTCAGAATGCTGGTGCCGACAACATCTTTCTTGTCGTCGTTAAAGGCCACGCCACCTGTGAAGGTCAGGCGATCGGTAATCTCAAAATCGGCTTGACCGAATACTGAGAAGGACCGGTTGTCCATGGTATAATCACCGATAACACCCTGGCCTGGACCAAAGAATGTCCCACTCGGCAACATGAGCGCGCCTTCAAGTCCCGCAAGCGCGCCGGGAGATCCAAGCAGTGTGAGTAGATTATCAACATAGGGACGAATCTGCGTGCCGAAGTTGACGTCACGTTCCAACGTCACCGTCTCATCGAAGAAGAAGCCGCCAACCAGCCAGTCGAAACGGTTATCACCCGAAGACGTGAGGCGGATTTCCTGCGTGAAGGTTTCGAAGCTTCTGTTCTGCGGGTTTTCCGCCAATGCTGCAGAACTGAAATCGACATCTGTATTCGTGTCGTCAGTTTGCTCGCGATATGAAGTAATCGATGTAAGTTGGGCAAAGCCAAGATCCCAATCACCCTGTAACGAACCACCATATCCCTCAAGGCGGTTGAATGTATCGGTGTCAATCGTCACTTCGCGGGCAAATGGATCCGTTGGATCGCCAATGATTTCGCCGAGACCGAATGGCGGCGGCGCACCAATTGCAATCGCTGTAGCAGGACCGTTCTCTATTTGAACAGCGGCGCAACAGTTTTCGTCAATCTTGTTATAGTCGCCAATCAGCCGGAAAGAGACTGCATCCGTGGGCTCCCATAACAATTGCCCACGCACAGCGTAACGATCACGATCGTTAATGTCCGTATCAGTCACAAGATTAGTGGCTGTGCCGTCACGATTGTTGAGATTGCCGGAGAGACGGAACGCCAATGTGTCAGAAATCGGACCGGTCAAAGAACCTCGAAAAATCGTTTGACCGAACGTGCCGTAAGTCGCCTCAACACTCCCGCCCCAATCATATTCCGGACCTTTGGTGGTGATGGAGATGGCGCCGGCCGACACATTCTTACCAAACAGTGTCGACTGAGGGCCGCGGAGCACTTCGACGCGCTCAAGGGTTGGAAGATCGAGAATTGCCGACGCTGATCGAGAGCGGAATACGCCGTCAATAAACACACCGACCGAGCTTTCAATACCAGGATTGTTTGCGCCGTTGCCAAAGCCGCGGATCACGAATGTCGTCTGCGATGAATTCTGAAGTTGCGAAACGCGCAAGGACGGCACGACTGTCTGTATATCAAACAGGTCGACGATTTGAGAATCTTCGATCACCTGTGAGTCAACGACACTAACCGCAACCGGCACTTCTTGCAGCGTTTGCGGGCGCTTTGTCGCCGTAACGATGATCGTGTCAGATTGCGCCTGCGCAGCACCGGCGCTGAGCGCAGCGATTGCTGCGCCGGCCATCAATGCGCAATTGCGCGCAGCCGTATTTCGAGTGATTTTCATTTTTCAGACCCTTTGCTAGCCCCTCCCTGCGGAGCCCTTTACAGACCAGATTTTTATTGATGTCCGGCCTCTCATCACTTTTGCGTGTTGTCGGAGTCTCGTCTAGGCGGAAAGTCAGTTACGCAAACGCAAAAACTCCAGCGTTACAAAATTACAACATTCTCATAATCGCTGCCGGAATTCGGTTGCTGCGGCGCAACAAAAAAAAACCCGGGCGACACTTCTCTCGCCCAAGCGTTAAAGAAACCGGTTAAATTGTGATTAATCGCGAGGCTGGTTTCGAAAAAACCTGACCTGACAGATAGATTCGATCCTGTCAGGCGGCGCTTTGATCACGCCTCGGCTGCGCTGAGCGTATTCGTTTCGACGGAATAAGGATGATCGCGCGGACGCCCTCGCCAACATTCGAGTCCAGGCGAAAAACAGCGTCATGAGCCTGTGCAATCGCCTTCGCGAGCGGCAGCCCCAGCCCAATGCCTTCCTTAGTGCGACGGCTCGACATTTCAGATTGAGCAAATGGCGCAGTGACCGCCGACAATTTATCCGGCTCAATTCCAGGTCCTGAGTCCTTCACCATGATCGCAAGATCGCCGGCTTTTGTTGGCGCTGCTGCGATTATAACAGGCTGTCCCGGAGACGTGAACTTCAACGCGTTATCAATAAGCTTAGACAGCGCGCGCGCTAAGAGATGGTAATCACAACAGATTTCCGCGTCGCCATCTTTGATTTTAACGTTGATATTCGCATTTTTGACCGTCGTATCATTCGCTTTAGGGGTAAGTGTCATCGCCTCATTGATGAGATCACCCAAGGTTGTTTCTTTTTCATGAATGGCAATCGGGCCGGAACGTGCATCCGAAGCCAGCAGCATATCGGAAACTGAATTCAGCAGTCGTCGACCGCCATCGACGATATAGTCCGCATATTCTCTATGAACGTTGTCATGGTTTTTCTGAAACTGCTCGCCAAGCAATTGACCAAACCCGATGATAGCGTTTAACGGCGTGCGCAGCTCATGGCTCATGATCGACAGGAGCTCGTCTTTAAACCTTTCACCCGCTTCGGCGCGGTCACGTGCAATCCGCAATGCTTTTTGATCCTCGCCAGCACGCAGAACAAATCGTACCGACTGGCTGAAAAGTGTCCAGTTGATCGGCTTTGATAAAAAAGATGTCGCTCCAGCCGCGAAAGCACGTTCAACCGCGTCGGCATGGTCGCTGCCTGTGATGACGATGACCGGCGTTTGTCCGATTGTCGGGTTTTCGCGAATGCGTTTGGTTAATTCAAACCCGTCCATGACCGGCATATCCAGATCGGAAATCACCAGATCCGCGCCGTCAGTTTGCAAAAACGTTAACGCTTCGGCGCCATTTTCGACAACCATGACGTCATACCCTGCATCATGCAGCTTGGACTCGGCCAGCTCCCGCATGATCGGGTCATCGTCGGCTAGAACAATGCGTTGTTCGGGCATAAAAGCGGCCGCCATTATCGGGGGTGCGCGATAGGCGCACCAATCAGGGTTAACAATATTCCCCTTCGGTTAAAATTAAATTTCGGCCTTTTGTCACCGCAATCAAATTGCAAGCAATTTCACCCATATTCGTATCTCGAAAAATATCTCAAGCGCGAATCGGGAGGCGGGCGCTGTCGTATAATAACGCAAAAAAAGTGCAATCTTTGCGCGGACGACTGACCTCGCTGGTTATTGTTGCGATTTTCGGGGCGGTAACAATTGTTACCGCTTCATCAATCGGGCGTGAAATAAACCAATATGGCGAAGACAAATATTCAGAACTGAAAGCATCGGCAAATGCCTACGCCACAGCAATCTCAGAGTACGTAAACGACGGAGACCGAAAAGAAACAATCCGAGCCCTCAGCGCTATCGCTAACGCACCGTCGATTGCCTATGTGAAAGTGAATACTGTCGAAGGCGCCCTTTTTGCAGAATTTGGTGGTGTTGTGAGCACGCCTGCAAACGAATCCATCATAGCAGCGCCGTTTGCGCCGGTATCCAACTTTATACCCGCCCTGTTTAAACAGACATCTTCGATCACTGTACCGATAATCCGAGACGGTGAAATTGTTGGACAGCTGACATTAAATGCACACAGCGCCGCCCTCTATGACCGCATTGGTGTTCTTATATATGATGCGCTAGTCGCAGCAGTGTTTGCCGCCGTCATCGGGTTTTTGATCGCTCTTAAAATGCAGCGATCCATTACTGATCCAATCATGGACCTCGCGAAGATCATGAGCGACGTCCGCGAAACCGGTGATTTCTCACGGCGCGCGCAAGTTAAAGAGAATGATGAAACGGGGCAACTCGTTGAAAGCTTCAACAACATGCTCGATCAATTACAGGAACGCGACTACAAACTTCATGCGCATCAAAGAAACCTGCAAGCAATCGTGGAGCGCCGAACGCGCGAACTGCAATCAGCAAAAGAAACCGCCGAAACCGCAAACCTGGCAAAATCCGATTTTCTCGCCACAATGAGTCATGAAATCCGCACGCCAATGAATGGCATGATGGTGATGGCGGAACTGCTCAGCAAAGCCCACCTGGCGCCGCGACAGAAACGCTATGCGGATGTAATTGCGAAATCAGGGCAAAGTCTGCTTGCTATTATCAATGACATTCTCGATTTTTCGAAGATAGAGGCCGGACGGTTGGATCTTGAAAGCATTCCCGTCCGCCCCGTCGAAATCATCGATGATATCGTGAGTTTGTTCTGGGAACGGGCGACATCAAAAGGGCTTGATCTTGCAGCTTACGTAGCGCCGAATGTACCGGAAGTTATCGAAGGCGATCCGGTAAGGATCAATCAGATACTTTCCAACCTTGTCAACAACGCCCTAAAGTTCACAAATGAGGGTCACGTTACCGTCGCGGCGCGCCGCGTTGCTGGTGCGCAAGACACCTGCGTGATCGAATTCTCCGTCACTGATTCCGGTGTCGGCATTGAACACGATCAACAGACAGCAATCTTTGAAGCATTCTCTCAGGCTGACCAGTCAACAACGCGCAAATTTGGCGGCACGGGCCTGGGATTAGCCATCAGCCGCAGACTTGTTGAGGCGATGCGGGGAAGGATCGACCTTAAGAGCCAACGCGGCAAAGGATCAAAATTCTTCTTCAGTTTCCCGACACGCGTTCTCAAAACTGCTCAGGCGCCACGCCGTTCGCTTGAAAGGAAGCGCGCCATTGTCGCTATTGATGGTGCGGCGACCTCTAAAATGTTGGTCAGCCACCTTCAGGAAACAGGCATCTCAGCGCAAATCATCGATGCTAACGGCGAAATCGGCGCCGGAATCGCCTATACAGACATAATTTTCGCCTCACCTGAGTTTTTGAATGCGCTTGCAAAGAAAATCAAAGGCGATCCCAATCAGTGGATCCCCACTCGAATTTGCATCGGTGAATTAGGCGACAGCGCACCGGACCGTCTGCTCGAAAAAGGCATCGCGGAAGACCTGCTCATCGCCCCGCTCTCGCGCCGTGAGGTCATGCAGCAGGTTGAGCGGATTTTCGATGGCAAACTTAGAGGAAAAGCCGCCCTTAGCAACGCCGGGCAGGAACCATCGTCGTTCAGACGGTTCAATGGCGAGTGCGTTCTCGCCGCCGATGACAGCATCGTCAACCGCGAAGTCGTAAAGGAAGCGCTTGGCCGGTTAAACCTGCAAGCCACGCTGGTTGCGGATGGCCGGGAAGCACTAAAAATATTTCAGCAGAAAGAATTCGACCTTGTACTGATGGACTGTTCAATGCCTGAAATGGACGGTTTCGAAGCGACCCGCGAGATCAGAAATTTCGAAAAGAAGGCCGGCGTTGCAAATGTTCCAATTATCGCACTCACAGCCCACGTTGCAGGCAAGGAGGGCGCGTGGCGCGATGCAGGCATGAATGATTACCTTACAAAACCGTTTTCTATTGAAGCCCTGTCCAACGCCATCGGTTCACAATTGCACCCAAACAAACCAACCTCAACGACAGCAACAAAGCCGACAGCGCCTCAGCCAGCGCCCGTAAAAGCCAATGATGACAATAAAACCCCGCCACGACGCGCCCCCAAAACCGTTGCCGCCAGAAAGCAAAACAGCGAGCCTTCTTTTGACAGGTCAGTTCTTGAAGCATTACTGGATATGCAGACAGGAAACACCAATCTGCCGGTCAAGGCGCTAACGCTATTCCAGCAACATTCGCGAGATGCAATGATCCGCCTTGCTAAAAGTGCGAAGTCGCAAGATCCGGATGAAATCAAATCTGCGGCGCATGCACTGAAGTCTATGAGCCTCAATGTCGGCGCAACGCGGTTAGCCAAGACTTGCTCTGTCATTGAAGAAAGAGCGAGCGGTGACGCAAGTTTGACGGAACTCAGTAACTTGATCAAACAGGCAAGCAAGAATTACCAAATCGCTCTTTCAAAATTGCCGGAATTGATTGAGCAGTTTTCAATACGTGCGGCGTGATTCTAATAAACGCGGATGGAAACGCGCACACAGCCGATAATGGAAATATCAGGCGTCATGGCGATATCCTGATGCCCGGTTTCGCTGGAGGCCGGCTCGAGGCGTGCGGGATTTGCGCGCCAGCGCCTTAAGGTCGGCGTCTGTTTGACGTCAGCGAGGCAGAATTCACCGTCACCGGGCTGGCAATCGTGATAGTCGATGACGACAAGTGTATCGGGCAAGAACGCCAAATTCACTGCAGGATCGTTGATAAACACTGCAAATAAACGCGAAGGGCCAATGGTGACGGGGATATAGTCCTCGGCCATGATATGCGGATCAGCGGTGACATCTTTGGCGAGAAGCGACGCCGAGCGAAGACTAATCACCGGAACATGGCGGACGGGCCTGCGGATATAGGCGGCGGCTGCATGCTTGTCGCTCTCCGCCACGGACCTGTCCCCGGCCGCAAGCCAGTCGAGCGGCGCCTCCAGCGTTTCGGCCAGTTTCGCGAGCGTCAGCCGGCGTGGATCGTGAATGCCGCTTTCCCAATTGGCGATCGCCGGCTGGCTGACGCCGATCCGGCGAGCAAGATCGGCCTGACTCAAACCGCGGGATTTGCGCGCCTGACGGATTCTCTCACCGATCAATCGGGCTTCGGCGACGATATCTGTCCTGGCTAAATCACTTCCCATAAGTTTATCTTATATTATTCGCATTAAATGCGCGATAAAATTCTGCAGTAGGATATTTGGAACCTCCTTACAGCCTCATAACTGTGAATTTATAACGATTTTCGCCGGTAAACCGCCCAGTATAAAAAATATCAGTTTGGTCTTGAAAAAATCAGCTTGTCTTATATTCTCAGTCTAGTGAAGCTATTCCACCATAGATCGAGGTAGCAGATGTATGACCTTTGTGATCGTGACGGCGCCGACCGTCTCGCACTCAAAATTCAAGACTTCTGGCGGAAACGTGGATTTGATGTTGTTGTCGAAATGAAAGACGAAGGATTTGTCTCCACCATGCGCTCGGCGCGCACGGATCTTCGCAGCAATATGATCAATGGCATGCCGACAAAGCTCGCCGGCGCCGAAGCAGGCTAAGCCGCCAACGCGCTCGTAATAAGCGGCGCGGCCTCATCATAACTGTCAAATAATGCGGTCGCCTGATCGGAAAGGGTCAGAGGCCCGTATCCAAATCGGGCGATAAGGCATGGCATGCTGGCGGCGTTAGCGGCGCGAATATCCGTGTCGCTATCGCCAATGAAAACGCCGCGCTGCGCTCTCGTTCTTTCAAGACATAATCGCACCGGCGCCGGGTCCGGCTTGGCGGCGCTCGTCGTGTCCGCCCCTACGATAGTGTCAAAAAGCCCGTCAAGGCCGAGAGTTTTTATCAACAATATGGCCATGGCTTCGCGTTTATTCGTGCAAATCGCAAGGCGGGCGCCCTTCTCGCCGAGACGCTCAATCATCTCGACGGCCCCATCAAAGGGTTGCGAATGCACGGCGATATTTTCCTGATAGTGGTTTAAAAAGCGCTCCAGCGCCGCATCGATCTCAGCATCATCCGCGTCCCGGTTCGCCGCTATCTGATAACCTCGCATCAGCATGCGCCGCGCGCCATGCCCAACGAGATGACGCACTTCGATGGGCGGGACAGGCCCTAATCCAGCTTCAGCCAACGCATGGTTCATCGACGCCGCAAGATCCTCAGCCGTGTCCACAAGCGTGCCGTCGAGATCAAACAGAATAGCCGCGCCGCTGAGATCGTTATTCATCAAATTACCGCTTTTGAAGTCGAAAAAACGCGCCCGCCGCCGTCGAATCGCATCAATCCCTTAACAAAGACATATGCCGCGTCTCAGCGAGTGTGATAGAGCAAGCGGCGTTGTAAGGATGAAAGCCGGCAAATGGAAGACGCCAAGACCGCCGCTGTTATTCTCGCCGCCGGGCATGGTACGCGGATGCGCTCGGCGCTTCCGAAAGTCATGCATGAAATTGGCGGCAGGGCGATGATCGGGCATGTTATCGCAGCAGCAAACGCCCTCTCCCCTGACCGGCAGGTTGTCGTTATTGGCGATCATGCGCCAATTATTGGCGACTTCGCGCAATCCATCGATCAGACTATCCATGTGGCGGTGCAGTCGCCACCGCAAGGCACAGCACACGCCGTCATGCAGGCCATGCCTCATCTTGAAGGCTTTGAAGGCGCAGTGCTTGTTCTTTACGCGGATACGCCGCTTGTCACCGAGCAAACATTGCAACGCCTTGTGAATGAAATCGCAAATGGCGCCGCTGTCGCCGTGCTCGGTTTTACGCCGGATGAAGCTGGTGGTTACGGCCGGCTTAAACGTGACTCAAATGGGGCTCTGGCCGCAATCATTGAAGCAAAAGATGCGACAGCGGAAGAATTGGAAATCAATCTCTGCAATTCCGGCGTGATGGCGATTGACAGCGCATTCCTGAAAGCAAGATTGAGCAATATCGATTCCAATAACGCCAAAGGCGAATATTATCTAACCGACATCGTTGCACTTGCCCGCACTGACAACAGACAATGCGCAGTAATAGAAGCCGATAAGGATGAGGTGCTTGGCGTCAATTCGCGCATTGAACTCGCCGAAGCTGAGCAGATGTTTCAGAACCGCATGCGCCGCAAGGCGATGGAAAATGGCGCGACGCTGCTGGACCCGGCAAGCGTGTATTTTTCCTACGATACGGAATTCGGGAAAGATGTAACTGTCGGGCAGCATGTGGTGTTTGGGCCAGGCGTCACCATCGCCGATAACGCAACCATCGAGCCCTATTCGCATCTTGAAGGCGCAAATGTCGGCCCCGGCGCCATGATTGGTCCTTATGCGCGCCTGCGCCCAGGCGCCGATATCGGCGAAGGCGCAAAAATCGGCAACTTTGTCGAAGTTAAAAAAGCCGCGATTGCAAAAGGCGCCAAGGTCAATCACTTGAGTTACATTGGAGATGCGGAAATCGGCGCCAACGCCAATATCGGCGCGGGAACAATTACCTGCAATTACGACGGATACGGAAAACATAAAACGACGATCGGCGAGCGCACGTTTATCGGATCAAATTCAGCACTCGTCGCACCCGTCAAAATTGGCGACGGCGCTTATGTCGGTTCGGGTTCTGTGATCACCAAGGACGTCGACAAAGATGATCTCGCTGTCGCACGCGGACGCCAGGCGGCGATAAAAGGATGGGCGGCGCGTTTTCGCAAAGCCCATCAGGACAACTGACAGGACAAACTATGGATAAGGACGCCAGCAAGCGCCGCGCCGCAGAGGAAGCGGCAAAATATGTGGAACGCGGCATGACCCTGGGGCTCGGCACAGGCTCCACCGCCGCCTTTCTGGTCGATATCCTGGGCGTCCGCGTCGCTGACGGCTGGCCGCTGCGCGGCGTGCCTACATCGGAAGAAACCCGCCGTCATGCGACGCGCGTCGGCATCGAAATCATAGAACCGGATGAGACGACCACGATCGACCTTGCAATCGATGGCGCTGATGAGGTGGACCCCGCGCTTAATCTCATCAAGGGCGGCGGCGGCGCGCTCCTGCGAGAAAAAATCGTCGCCAATGCTGCAAAAAAATTCATCGTCATCGCTGACAAGTCAAAGCGCGTAACCGCGCTGGGCGCGTTCGACCTGCCGGTTGAAATAACCCCTTTCGGATGGGCGCTGACGGTGCGCGCCTTGCGCGAGGCGCTCAGCGAGCATGGATTTGACGGCGTCCGTCTTGAGCTGCGCGCACGCGATGGCGCACCTGCGATGACCGATGGCGGCAATCTCATCATTGACTGCGCGCTTGGCCGCATTGAAGAACCGGCCCGCCTGGACGCCACCCTTTCAAGCATTCCCGGCGTCGTTGAGACAGGGCTTTTCGCAGGGATGACGGATTTGGTCATTTTCGGCGATGACGACAATGTGAGCATCGCCAAGGCGGCCTGACAGGCTATGCTTCTCTATTACGAAAACAAAGTCCCTGGTGACAAAAGGCGCCCATGACGCAAACGCGATTTGAAAAACTGCAGGACGCCATCAAAACCTATGGCGCCGCCGCGTTCGAAAACCTCCTGAGATGCAAAGGCTTTGGCGAGGCGGTCATTGATGGACTGCCCCAATTTCTGGGATGCAATCGTGAATGCGTCACCGCGGTCCCCGCCGAAGGCGCTTTTGATCCGCGAAGGGATTACGGCGAGGATGCTTTCAGCTTCCGCCACCGCGAGGTGATTGTCCTGGAGCCCGTCCGGTTCGGCCTGGCGTTAACGATAAAGAATTTTGAGGATTCCGGCGCGCTTTGGTTGCGTACAGTTCTGTCCGTTGAGGTAACCGGCGACAGTTTTGATGTTTTTGTGGCGCAACAGCCTGTTATCCGTATTCCGCTTGATTACGAAGACAAGCTGGATCCCGTTTTCGAGGCGATTTATCGCGAGTTCTTGAATACATTTCAACTTGAAGTGCTCGAATTCAATGATAAGCGTTTTGCAACAGGCATCGGGTTTGTCCCGGAAAGCTAAGGGCGAGTTATGGCCGACTTTGATTATGATCTTTTCACGATAGGCGCCGGCTCAGGCGGCGTGCGCGCATCGCGCCTTGCATCAATCTATGGCGCACGCGTCGGCGTTGCGGAAGAATACCGCGTTGGCGGCACCTGTGTCATTCGCGGCTGCGTGCCGAAAAAGTTTCTTGTCTACGCCAGTGAGTACGGTCATAGCTTTAAGGATGCGGAAGGTTACGGCTGGAAAGCTGAAAACATTTCCTTCGACTGGTCGAAACTGATCGAAAATAAAGACAACGAAATCGACCGGCTGAACGGGATATATATCCGTAATCTGAAAAACGCAGGCGCGGATATTTTTCAAACGCGCGCCGTCCTAAAAGACAAACACACCGTTCACCTGGTCGATGAGAACCGGGATGTGACCGCAGACAAGATCCTCATCGCAACCGGCGGAGCGCCCTGGATTGATGAGACCGTGCCCGGTCATGAGCTGGGGATCACCTCAAACGAAGCCTTTCACCTGGAAAAGCTGCCCAAGCATGTGGTCATCGCGGGCGGTGGCTATATCGCGATTGAATTTGCATGCATCTTCCGCGGCCTCGGCTGCGACGTCTGCCTTGTTTATCGCGGCGAAGATATTTTACGCTACTTCGATACGGATATTTCCGTTCAAGTTCATTCGGAATTGAAACGCCAGGGCATTCGCGTCGTCACTCAGGCTGTGTTTGAAAATATTGAACAGCGCGATGGCGACAACAAGCATATCACGCTATCCAACGGCGTTCACCTTGATGCAGATCTTATTTTCTGGGCAGTCGGACGAAAGCCATCGACAAACGGCCTTGGCCTCGAAGAGGCCGGCGTTGAATTAGACAAATCCGGCGCTGTCGTCGTCGATGAATATTCAAAATCATCAGTTGATAATATCTACGCCGTTGGCGATGTCACCAATCGCGTGAACCTGACGCCGGTGGCGATCCGGGAGGGGGCGGCTTTCGCCGAAACCTGCTTCAACGATAATTCCCAAAAGATGGATTACACATTTATTCCGAAAGCTGTCTTTTCGCAGCCGCCCGTTGGATCGGTTGGCTACGCTGAACATGAAGCGCGCAAGGAATTTAAAAACATCGATATCTACAAGACGAATTTCCGCGCCATGAAAAACATGCTGACCGGATCGGAAGAGCGCGTGTTGATGAAGCTCGTTGTCGACGGCGATACGGACCGCGTGCTCGGCTGTCACATCGTTGGTGCGGATGCAGCGGAAATGATCCAGTGCGTCGCTATCGCCGTCAAAGCCGGCTGCACCAAAAAGCAATTTGACGAGACCGTCGCGCTGCATCCCACGATTGCGGAAGAACTTGTCACCATGCGGGAGAAGTACAAGCCGCCAATGTAGTCGGTTTCGCACCTCAGAGAACCCGTAGATATCTCCTGCACGACCATATTGCGCTGCACAAACGGCTTCGCTAACAAAGCGCATCAACCGAGCGAACAGCAAAGGGTGCGTCTATGTCGGAGATGATTGGCGGGCTGGAATTTACCGAGCCCCTTACCGCAGCAGATCGGGAAATCCTCACCGAAGAGCGATGCGCCTATCTGGCCGCGCTGGTCGATGCATTCGGAGAGCGCCGCGATGCATTGCTGACCGCGCGCGCAGACTGGCAGGCGAAAATCGACGCCGGCGCGTTGCCTGACTTTCGTCCCGAGACACAAGAAATCCGCGAGGGCGCCTGGAAAGTGGGCGCCTTGCCCGCAGACCTTCTTGACCGCCGTGTCGAAATCACCGGCCCCACCGAGCGCAAAATGGTCATCAACGCTCTGAATGCAGATGTCAAAGTCTTCATGGCGGATTTCGAAGACGCACTGTCGCCGACCTGGCGCAATGTAATTGAGGGGCAAACAAACCTGCGCGACGCCGCCAGGCGCACGATCAGCTTCGCCGATCCAAAATCAGGCAAATCCTACACGCTTAACGACAATCCAGCTGTGTTGATCGCCCGCGTGCGCGGCCTGCATCTCGATGAGAAACATGTTCTGCGAAATGGCAAAGCCATCCCAGGCTGCCTTATGGATTTTGCACTTTATTTCCTGACTAACCAGGAACAACTGCGTGCGAACGGATCGGGGCCATATTTTTACGTTCCCAAACTCGAGCACTTTGAAGAAGCGCGCTGGTGGAACGAAGTCTTCATTCACGCGCAGGAACATGCCAGCCTGCCGGTCGGAACGGTCAAAGCAACAATGCTGATCGAAACCCTGCCTGCGGTTTTCGAAATGAACGAAATCCTCTTTGAACTGAAGGATCATGCAGCAGCGCTCAATTGTGGCCGGTGGGACTATATTTTCAGTTACATCAAGACGCTGAAAAACCATCCGGACCATATGTTGCCGGACCGTCATGCTGTCGGCATGGATAAGCCGTTTCTCGACGCCTATTCGCGCCTTCTGGTGAAGACCTGTCACCAGCGCGGCGCCCTCGCCATGGGCGGCATGTCAGCGTTCCTTCCCGCCAAAACGCCGGACCAAGACGCCGCCAACAAAGAGAAAGTGCGTATCGACAAGCAACGCGAGGCGGATAACGGCCATGACGGATCGTGGGTGGCGCACCCCGCCCTTGCCGATGTCGTCAACACGGTCTATTCAAACGCCTTCGAAAAAGGCGCGACCAATCAGCTTGACGTCAGCCGCGAGACCGATGCGCCCGTCACCGCCGCAGACTTGATTGAGACGCCGGACGGTACCTGCACTGAAGAGGGGTTGCGCAGCAACATTCGCATCGCCGTTCAGTATATCGAAGCATGGCTTGGCGGGCTTGGCGCCGTCGCCATTTACGGTCTGATGGAAGACGCCGCCACGGCGGAAATCTCGCGGGCGAGCATCTGGCAGTGGATCAAGAACGGCGCGGTGTTATCCAACGGACAAAAAATGACGGCGGATTATTTTCGCAATGTCATGGCTGAAGAGCTTCAGGTCGTCCGGTCCGAGGTCGGCGATGAAGCCTGGTCAACCGGTCATTATGATGAAGCGGCGAAGCTGCTTGAGCCGTTATGCGTGTCGCCGGAATTCGATACGTTTTTAACGCTCTCGGCCTATCGCAAACTTTAACGTCAGCGGCATTCGGACTTCGCACGGTCAAGCGCCGCAGAAACGCCGCGCAGCGAAATCACGTAGCTTGTCGCCGTGCCGCGCTGGGAGACCGCGCCGATGCGCATATCGGCGCCGCGGCGCATGGCTCTGACGAGCCGGGTTTCCTCGTCGGCGGCTTCGATGAAGGCCTCATTCTCAGAGACATACATGTCCCATTTATCGGAGCCGATCCGCACCGTCGGCTCGGGCTTGGCGTTCAGCGCATATCCGGTCATCAGGCTCGGCTGTTCCGTCGCCGCCCCTGACGCCCACGTCGCCACAAGGAAGAACACATCGCCATGATTGACCGATTTCGGCGACTTGTCGGTCGCCTCCGTCGCCACAAAACAGATTTTCTGCCCATCCGCCTGGCGCACGAAAACGCTCCAGTCCTTATAGGTCGCCTTCGCTTCCGGTTGCTGCGCGAGGGCGGCTCCGCCAGTGAGGCTGGCGGCGGCGGCGATGAAGGCGAGTGGCAATAGACGAGACATGAAAACAACGCTCCTTGAAGGCAATCACAGACCAGACTTCAAGCCACATAACATAGTTCGAAATTTGTCGCGAGCATGGCGCCAAGATCAATTGCAACCGCCCCGCCCATGCGCCATAACGGCCCGGAATTTCATGTATTTTTAACCGGAGGCAATTGATGAAACCCGGACGCGATTCGCTCAACACCAAGAAAACCCTGACCGCCGGCGGCGCAAACTACGCCTATTTCAGCCTAGCGGAGGCGGAAAAACAGATTGGCGATATCTCGCGTCTGCCGTTTTCGCTGAAAGTGCTCTTGGAGAACTTGCTCCGGTTTGAAGACAATCGTTCCGTGACCGTCGACGATATCAAAGCCTTCGCCGACTGGTTGAAAGCCGGCAAGTCGACACGCGAGATCGCCTATCGCCCGGCGCGCGTCCTGATGCAGGATTTCACCGGCGTCCCGGCGGTGGTCGATCTCGCCGCCATGCGCGACGCAATGAAAAAGCTTGGAGAAGACCCGGAAAAAATTAATCCGCTGGCGCCGGTCGATCTCGTCATCGACCACTCTGTGATGGTCGATTATTTTGGCGGCCCCGACGCGTTCAAAAAAAATGTCGACCGCGAGTATGAGCGCAATGGCGAGCGCTACAAGTTTTTGAAATGGGGACAGGGCGCGTTTGATAATTTCCGCGTCGTGCCGCCGGGCACGGGCATTTGTCATCAGGTCAATCTTGAATATCTGGCGCAAGCGGTCTGGACCGCCACAGCCAACGGCGAAACCTACGCCTATCCCGATACGCTCGTCGGCACCGACAGCCATACGACCATGGTCAATGGATTGTCCGTACTCGGATGGGGCGTCGGTGGTATCGAGGCGGAAGCCGCAATGCTCGGCCAGCCGGTCTCCATGCTCATCCCGGAAGTCATCGGCTTCAAGATGACCGGTAAGCTGCCTGAAGGCGCAACCGCAACGGACCTTGTGCTTGTCGTCGTTGAAATGCTCCGCAAGAAAGGCGTCGTCGGCAAGTTCGTCGAGTTCTTCGGTCCCGGCCTCGATCATCTCTCGCTCGAAGACCAGGCGACGATCGCCAACATGGCGCCGGAATATGGCGCGACCTGTGGCTTTTTCCCGATCGACAATGAAACCCTGCGCTATATGAAAGCGACGGGCCGCTCTGAAGATCGTATCGCACTGGTTGAAGCTTACGCAAAAGAGCAGGGCATGTGGCGCGATTCCGATACGCCCGACCCGGTCTTCACCGATACGCTGGAGCTTGACCTCGCCAGCGTCGTTCCGTCGATCTCCGGGCCGAAACGCCCGCAGGACCGCATCGTTCTCACCAACGCCGCGGCGCAATTCAAAAAAGACGTCAAGACGATCAAGGGCGGCGCGGTTTCGGAAGACAAGTCGCCTGCAAGTGATGGTGAAGCGCGCTTTGAGGCTGAAGGCGCGAACATGGAATATACTCAGCCGCAGGATTATGGCGTTCCGCACTATCCAGTGAAGGATAACGACTACCATGTGCATGATGGGTCTGTTGTGATCGCCGCGATCACTTCCTGCACCAATACATCGAACCCGTCGATCCTCATCGCCGCCGGTCTTCTCGCCAGGAACGCGCGCGAAAAGGGGCTAAATGTCAAACCATGGGTGAAAACGTCGCTCGCGCCGGGCAGCCAGGTCGTCACCGACTATCTTGATGCTGCGGGCCTCACTGATGATCTCGATGCGCTCGGTTTCAACCTCGTCGGCTATGGTTGCACCACCTGCATCGGCAATTCGGGGCCCCTGCCCGAACCGATCTCGGAAGCGATCAATGAACACGATCTCGTCGCCTGTTCGGTGCTGTCCGGCAACCGCAACTTTGAAGGCCGCATCAGTCAGGACGTGCGCGCAAACTATCTCGCCTCGCCGCCGCTCGTTGTCGCCTACGCGATTGCGGGCTCCATGCATGTCGATCTTGCCAAAGACGCGCTCGGCAAAGACAAAGATGGAAACAACGTTTATCTTAAAGACATCTGGCCGTCGTCAACAGAAATCGCCAAAGTCGTGCGCGAGCATGTAACGGCGCAGATGTTTGCAACACGCTATGCCGACGTCTTTAAGGGCGATGATAAATGGCGCGACATCTACGTTAGTGACGAGGAGACATACCAGTGGCCGCCATCGACTTATGTGGCTAACCCACCCTATTTCGAAGGCATGACCAAGGAGCCGAAGCCGGTTCAGCCAATCAATAGCGCACGCATTCTGGCGCTCTTCGGCGAGTCGATCACGACCGACCACATCTCGCCCGCCGGCGCGATCAAGGAAGACAGCCCCGCCGGAGAATATCTGAAATCGCATCAGGTGCCGGTGCAGGAATTCAACTCCTACGGCTCGCGCCGCGGCAACCACGAAGTAATGATGCGCGGCACCTTCGCCAATATCCGCATCAAGAATCAGATGCTGCCGGGCACTGAAGGCGGCGTCACGAAATATGTCCCGTCGGGTGATGAAATGCCGATCTACGACGCAGCGATGAAGTACAAGGAAAGCGGCACGCCGCTGGTGGTTGTCGCCGGCGAACAATACGGTACCGGCTCATCGCGTGACTGGGCGGCGAAGGGCACCATTCTCCTCGGCGTTCGCGCCGTCATCGCGCAAAGCTTTGAACGCATCCACCGCTCAAACCTTATCGGCATGGGCGTCCTGCCGCTGCAATTTGCGGACGGAGATTCATGGTCATCGCTTGGCATGACCGGGGATGAGGAAATCACCATCGAAGACATCGATCAGATTTCACCGCGCGGTAATGTCTCTGTTTCAATAAAATATGCAAACGGCGATACAAAAACTATTTCAGCGTTGGTGAGAATCGATACGGCGGACGAGCTCGACTATTTCCGTCATGGAGGAATTCTGCATTACGTGATTAGAAAACTTGCGGCGTAAACAGACGAAATACCACATATCAACCAAAAGATGTAGCCTAAAAAAGATACATCTTTTGGTATGTAGACCGGCAAGCTCTTTCCTGTAACCTCCCGCAACCTTAGGTTACAGGGGGGACTGTTGAGCACGCGACCAGCAATCACAAAGGGTGTGTGCGGAGCACGCCAAGTTCTCAATGCGTTGTTGTTATCATTCGCGTTGAGCGCCGCCGCCGGCGCATCCCCCTGGACACGCGCCGACAACGAACTCCTGATCATTTCCCGTGCTGATTATTTCAAGGCTGACCTGCAGCCTGTCAATACGCCGGATGGATTTGTCGATAGCAAGTTCCAGCGCATTGAATCCAATACATATGCTGAATTTGGATTGACTAGTGATGTCATGGTCGGCGCAAAGGCCGTTTATGGCGCGACCTGGCTAACACGCGGCGCAGACACCGAAACCGCAACCGGATTTTCGGAAGTTGAGGGGTTTGCCCAGTATCAGTTTCTCCGCTCCGGGCGCGATGCGGCGAGCGTTCGGATTGCCGCAGCTATACCCTCTAATTTCTCCTCCGGGGTGCGCCCTGCACTTCAGGCGGATGGAATCGATATAGATATATCCGCACTATACGGACGAAATCTTTACGATAATGACTTCAAGATATTTTCGAGCATTGAAGGCGGGTTTCGCAAGCGCACAGGAGAAGCGGCGGATCATATCCGCCTACAGTCAACACTGGGCGTGGAGCCAAGCGCGCAGTGGCTCTTTCTGCTTGAAACATTTGCAACGGTCTCGCTTCGGAATGAAGATTTGGGCGGCGCCGATTTCGACGTTGTCAGAATTCAACCTTCTATCCTTTGGCGGTTTTCTAACCGGTGGGGCCTTCAGGCCGGCGCCGCAGAAGAGATCGCCGGGCGAAACCTTGCCTTAGGCCGAACATTTTTTATTGGACTCTGGTCAAGATTTTAGATGTTTGACGAAATTCCACATTCCACAGAGAATATATCGGGGGCAAGCCCAATACCGCCCCCCGACAAAAGCCTGCAAAAATTTGAGAGCCTGCGCGCCTACGCCAAAACGGGAAAAATTCCCTGGCGAAAAGTCTCCGCGTGGAAGCGTGAGGATTTATGCAACAGTCAGCTCCTAACGCCTTACGATGTTGGCGAACGCAATGGCGTCGCTTTTCCCCTGCGTGCGCATCGCTTTGTTACAAAAGCAGTCTTTCAGGACAGCCTGAAACAACGCTTTCTTGCAGATATTTCTGATGCGTCAATCGGGCGCCTGAAAACAACCATGCCGGAATATTCAGCCGCGTCGTCCTTGTCGCTCCTGCAAAAGGCGCTTGTTCTGAGCCTTGGACTTTTGTTCGCCTGGGCATTGATCATTTTTCCAATCACCACACTGGTCGTATTGAACACGGGCGTCACCGCTTACTTTCTGCTGGCGATTTTTTACCGCATCATCCTTCTGGGTGTCGGCGGCAAGTCCCCCATGGTAAGCGAGCAACCGCAAGCTCATTACATTCAAACTCTTCCGATAATCACGATTTTATTGCCTCTCTACCGCGACGCCGACTCGCTTGTGTCTCTGACGCAATCAATAAACAGACTGCAATATCCGAGAGAGAAAAAAGACGTCAAACTGTTATTGGAAGAAGACGACTTCGAGACCATTGCGGAAGCAAAACGCCTCGGCCTCGCCGACCAGTTTGATCTGGTGATAATACCGGAAGGCGGTCCGCGAACCAAACCAAAAGCCTGTAACTATGGCATGCATCTGGCCCGTGGAGACCTGATCGTTATTTATGATGCAGAAGACCAGCCGGAACCCGACCAACTGCTGAAAGCCGCCCGCGCCTTTGAAAACGCAGACCCGTCTCTCGCCTGCGTACAAGCGCGGTTGAATTACTATAACCACAGCGAAAACTGGCTGACGCGCCTTTTCACTCTTGAATACTCACTCTGGTTTGACTGGCTTTTGCCGGCTTTGCAGAAACTCAACGTACCGATCCCGCTTGGCGGCACATCGAATTTTTTTCGTACTGACACCCTCGTTAAAATTGGCGGCTGGGACCCTTTCAACGTCACTGAAGACGCGGACCTCGGACTTCGCATTTCGAAACTCGGTCATCGCGTGGAAATTCTTGACTCCACGACCTTCGAAGAAGCCAATTGCCGGATGGGCAATTGGATCCGCCAACGCTCACGATGGATGAAAGGCTATATGCAGACCTGGCTTGTCCATATGCGCAGGCCCGACAAAATTATTGCAACAACCGGCTGGAAAGGGCTTTTGTCCGTTCAGCTTTTTATTGCGGGCAATGTATTAAGCGCGCTCATCAATCCTGTCCTGTGGGCGGTGTTTGTATTCTGGCTGTTAACATCGTCGCCTGTCATATCGGTTTTTTTTCCTGAGCCGCTCTTGTCCTTCAACCTGTTCGCCCTCACCTTCGGTAACCTCTTCTTCATGACGCTGGCGATCATCGCGCCGTTGAAAAGGCGCTGGTTCCATTTGTGCCTCGCCGGCGTAACGGCGCCGGCATATTGGCTGCTTACCTCTGTCGCCGCTTATAAAGCCTTATGGCAGATCGTTTTTCAGCCCCACTATTGGGAAAAAACCGATCACGTTATCAGCGAAATGGCGATCGCCCGGCGTGAGGAAGCGCTTCGCGAGGCAAAATAGAATTGCGCATTGGCGCCAATAACCTATATGAGATCGCGTCAATGTCGGAGACTTCATGAGCGCGCTTGCCGGTCATCACTATCGAAAAATGAACGGTCTCGGAAACGAGTTCGTTGTTCTTGACCTGCGTGAAAGCGATGCAAAACTGACCGCTGACGCCGCCGCATTCATTGCGGCGCCCGCGACTGGTCCCGGATGCGACCAGGTCATTACAATTGAAAAACGCAACGGCGCCGATACTGTCTTCATGGGTGTCTGGAACGCAGATGGCAGCGAGGTCGGCGCCTGCGGCAATGCGGCGCGATGCATTGGCTGGTTACTGATGGAGGAGACCGGCGGCGACGAAATTTCGTTTTCAACCGGCGGCGGCGATATCCACGCAACCCGTATTGGTACGGATCGAATTGCTGTCGATATGGGCGAGCCCAAATTTCGATGGCGTGACATTCCCCTGGCGGAACAATGCGACGATACGCGCTACGTCGATGTCAAGCTTGGTCCCATCGACAATCCCGTCCTATGGGGTCCATCGGCGGTGAATGTCGGTAATCCTCATTGCATTTTTTTTGTCGACGACGCCGAGGCGCAAGCGATTGATCGATTTGGTCCGTTGATAGAACATCACCCGATGTTTCCCGAACGGGTGAACGTATCCGTTGCGCAAGTTACAAGCAAACATGCGATCCGCTTACGGGTTTGGGAACGCGGTGTCGGCATTACAAAAGCCTGCGGCTCCGCAGCTTGCGCGGCTTTAGTATGCGCACATCGCCGCCGCCTGACTGCACGCAAAGCCACCGTCACCCTTGACGGCGGCGATCTGGCGATTGAATGGCGCGACGACAATCATATTATCATGACCGGCCCCTTCGCTCTTGACGGTGAAGGCCAATTACCCGCCGATACGCCGTGATGGCCAAACTCTACTTCAACTACGCGGCGATGAACGCCGGCAAATCGACCACACTGCTGCAATCGAGCTTCAACTATCGCGAGCGCGGCATGAACACGCTTGAGTTTACTGCGGATATCGATACGCGCGAGACACACGGCGCCATCTCATCTCGCATCGGCCTGAAGAAAAACGCGCTACTCTTCAACGAAGAAACAAATCTGTTTGATATCATCACCGCACAATGCCAGTCGGAAAAAATTAACTGTGTGTTTCTTGATGAAGCACAATTCCTGAGCAGCGCTCAAGTTATGCAACTCGCCCAGGCGGTCGACACGCTGAATATTCCAATCATCTGCTATGGCTTGAGAACGGATTTTCGCGGAGAGCTATTCGAAGGCAGCGCGCGTCTTTTTGCGCTCGCCGATGAAATACGTGAGCTTAAAACGATTTGTCATTGCGGACGAAAAGCGACCATGAACTTACGGATCGATAAAGATGGAAACGCTGTTATCAGCGGCGATAAAATCGAAATCGGCGGCAACGACAGATATACGCCCTTATGCCGAAAACATTTCTATGAGTCTTTTGATCGCAAACATTAAGTCATGTCGTCAACACGTAAGCGCCATAGAAGTTCGTAATCGCGATGCTCAACTTATGCATGAGTGATCGAATGCGCTTTAACGGCTCGACAATATCAGCGTGAATTTCAGGATAACCGCCGTGAATGTCAGCGCCTTCAACGGGCTCATTGATTTCCTGCATCAGGTTTCCGGCAGGGACTTTCCCTGGGAAATATTGAAGCGAGAGCGTCAATGACATCATCGAGACGCAATTCAAGCGACATTTCGATCAGATCACTGTGTTCAACGTCATGCCGGCGTGAGAAAGCGGGCGCACTGGCAACGAGTGACGCCGCGTGGGCAATCAGCGCCTGGCGAACAGCGTGCATGATACTGAGATCAGTGTTGAGGCCTGACATTTCCATAGCTTCATCACCAACGGCCAAGGCGTCTCGCACAGCGTCCGTATTGCGAAAGTCGCGCGCCAAAAAGTCGGCAAGGCGATTAAAAGAAATACTGATATTGTCGGCCTGTAGAGCTTGTAAAACAGTCTCATATGAATCGGCGCGCGTGGTTTTTCGCGCATTCCCGGCGAGCGCCGACCAGAATGACGGCGCATAAATCCCGGCATAAGCGCGCAGGATCGAAATACTCGTCAACGATCTTGCGTGGAACGCCATTGCAAGCAACTCTTGCATACGAACCGAACCACGGGTGTGCTCCAGAAACTTGTCCATCTCGCGCCCGCTCGCGATCCCGACGCCGCCCGAGACGTTCGATGGAATCGCGATCTGCTGAAGCATTGCGTTGTGGGGAATGGCGCGGACAGACCTGATCTCAGGCGCGCCGCCCTTTTCCTGGCGACGTGTCTTTCTGGAGCCCGTCTTAAACAAGAGGCTTTTAGGGAAGGAGAACAACACGCGCCGATAATCTTCACGCTGATATAAATCTTCCTGCCACGCTTTCAAACTACGGTAAAAATCCCAGGAAAAATTGATATCCGAATAAAATGCATCCTTATAATCAGGCGATGGAACTTCGTTTATATAATTCCACAAAGCCCGCACTGTTGCGTTTGACAGACCTGGTGTCTGAAAATGCAGATAGCCTTCGCCGCCCTGAAAACTGAACTCGCTATTGAGCGCGATACCCGATTTCTGAAAACGGCTTCTTACCCATGGCGTAATCGTATGGTTGATACGCTGATGAAAGGTTCCAGGATGCGCCCCACGGCCCATGGACTCGCCGTGAGTATTGAAAATCAACGCCTCTACGTCCGGCGCCTTTGCCGCCGTCAGGGCCC
>CBDDKD010000024.1:0-34544 GCA_965230025.1 Hyphococcus sp. | reverse complement strand
CCGTAATCGCCGTCATAATCGAAGCGATTGATCAAACGCTCGTCGCGTTTTGTTTCTTCCGTTTGCGTACCCCAGACAATACCCTGATGCAGGTCGGTGACTTTGATTGCGTCATTCTTGTTGTAAAACGCGAACAGCAATTGATCCTGCGTTTTCGTCATATGGTAAATTGAACCAGGATTGGCCGGGTACAGAATTTCCTGCCGGATTTCCTCGCCGCTATCCGTTTCGATTTTGATAGGCAGGTAGCCTTCCGGAATTTTCATGCCGGCGGTGCCATATCCGTAGACGCCCATAGTGCCGAGATGCACCAGATGAGAGCCAACACCGGCTTCGACAATCGCCGCCAGAATGTTGTTGGTGGCGTTCAGGTTGTTATCAACCGTATATCGTTTGTGATAAGACGATTTCATCGAATAGGGCGCTGCGCGCTGTTCGGCGAAGTGAACAATGGCGTCAGGCTCTACTTCGTTGAGAAGGTTTAAAAGACGCGCATAATTCTTCGCGACATTGATGTTTTCAAAACGGATGTCTTTACCGGAAACTTCTTTCCAGGCGGCAAGGCGCGCGGAGACCGGTTTAACCGGCGTCAGGGATTCAACCTCAAGTTCAATGTCAATCTTACGGCGGGAAAGGTCATCGACAATCGTGACGTCATGCCCCTTGTTGGACAAATGCAACGCTGTTGGCCAGCCGCAAAAACCGTCGCCCCCGATGACCAGGATTTTCATACCCATCTCCATACCGCGAATATGACTTAAGCCGCCAACACAGGCGCGCTAAAGCAGCCCTAATAAAGCGCTTGGCGCAGAGCGCAACCCCTGCGGGCGATCATGGGCGTCAAGGCGCTACGACTCAATAAGACGTAGCAAATATTGGCCGTACTGATTTTTCTTCAAGGGCTCAGCGAGTGTGCGAAGCTGGCCGGTGTCGATAAACCCGAGCCTGTAGGCGATTTCTTCAGGGCAGGAGATTTTCAAGCCCTGTCGCGCCTCAATCGTCTGCACGAAATGAGCAGCTTCCAGCAGCGATTCATGGGTGCCTGTGTCCAGCCAGGCGAAGCCGCGCCCCAATATCTGGGCGCGCAGCTGACCATCGTTCATATACATTTCGTTGAGGGTGGTAATCTCAAGCTCACCGCGCGGTGAGGGTTTGACCTGCTTGGCGCGCTCGACGACAGTTTCGTCGTAAAAATAGAGCCCGGTTGCAGCGAACTGGGATTTCGGTTTCGCCGGCTTTTCTTCAATGCTGATGACGGAACCGTTTTCATCAAACTCGACGACGCCATAGCGCTCAGGATCTGTCACCTGATAGGCGAAAATCTCCGCTCCTGTTTCGAGATCCGCCGCGGCGCGCAAATGATTGGTCAGGCCCTGGCCGTAAAATATATTGTCGCCCAGAACGAGCGCGCATTTGTCACCATCAATGAAATCCTCGCCGATGATGAAGGCTTGCGCCAAGCCATCAGGGCTTGGCTGAACGGCGTATTCAATATTGACGCCCCATTCGCCGCCATCCGAGAGAAGGCGTTGAAACGAGGCTTTGTCTTCGGGCGTGGTGATGATCAGAATATCGCGAATGCCCGCGAGCATTAAAACGCTCAAAGGGTAGTAGATCATCGGCTTGTCGTAGACAGGCGTCAGTTGCTTCGAAACGCCCCGCGTTACTGGGAAAAGTCGCGTGCCTGAGCCACCCGCCAGTATGATGCCCTTCATGACTGTTCGTCCTTTTTCACTAGCGCTTCTATGACTTGTCTTAAAGCGATCCGCCAGTCCGGTTGAGCCACGCCGAAATCGCGCTCAATGCGCGAGCAGTCAAGAATAGTGCGCAATGGCCGCGCGGCGGGTGTTGGAAACTCTGTTGTAGCGATCGGCGCTACCGCGACGGTCCTGCCTGTTATGTCGAAAATCTTGCTTGCGAAGCCGGCCCAACTGACAGTGGGTGTCCCCTGATAGTGATAAACGCCTTCGCCAGGCGCGCCCCGATGTTTTTTTTCTGCAATGGTGAGAAGCGCGCGGGCGATGTCACGCGCCGCCGTCGGGGCCGCCGATCTGATCGTCAACAATATTCAACGCATCGCGTTCGCCGGCGAGCCGCAACATTGTCTTCACAAAGTTGCCGCCGAATTCGGAAAACACCCATGATGTTCTGATGATGATGGCGTTGTCGTTTTCGTCAAGCACCTCTTGCTCGCCGGTGAGCTTGCTGGCCCCGTAGATATTCAAGGGGTTTGTCGGGTCATTTTCCCGGTACGGTGCGCCGCTTCGGCCATCGAAGACGTAGTCAGTGGAGATGTGAATGAAAGGCGCGCCGACGACCCTTGCGGCGCGCGCCATTTCCGCCGCAGCGTCTTTATTGAGGCGCATTGCCGCATCTTTTTCTTCTTCGGCCCGATCCACGGCGGTATAGGCCGCGGCGTTAATGACAATATCCGGCTGGTTGACGGCAATTGCGGTTTCAGCGGCGCGGGGCTGTATCAGGTCAACTTCTTCGGAGCCGAGCGCGGTTACTTCATGTGCGGCGCTGGCTTCCTCGCGAACGCAGCGCGCGACTTGTCCATTACATCCGAAGAGTAAAATCCGCATGGGGATTTTCCTGTCTGCTAACCGCCAAGCCCTGGCGTTTGGTGACGTCAAAGCCGCGCTGGCGGATATTGTCCCACCAGTCGCGATTATCGAGATACCATTGGACTGTGCGGGTCATGCCTTCATCGATTGTCACAGAAGGTGTCCAGCCAAGGGTTTGTTCGATCTTGTCGCAATTGATGGCGTAGCGATGATCGTGACCCGGTCGGTCAGCGACAAATTTGATGAGACTTTCGTGCGGCTTGCTTGCAGCGTTCGGCAAAGCATCGTCTAGGATGGAGCAAATCATCTTGACCAGATCGAGATTACTGCGCTCGGCCCGCCCGCCGACATTGTAAGTCTCGCCCGCAACGCCTTCCTGCGCGACAAGAAGCAGCGCCTCCCGCATGGTCGTCTACATAAAGCCAGTCGCGGACATTATCGCCTTTGCCGTAAACCGGAATCTCACGCCCTTCCAGTGCTGCGATGACAACGACCGGGATTAGTTTTTCAGGAAACTGATAAGGGCCGTAGTTGTTTGAGCAATTGGTGACGACAACCGGCAGACCGTATGTTTCATGCCATGCTCGCGCCAGCATGTCGGATGAAGCTTTAGCGGCGGAATAGGGAGAGTTAGGCTGATAGGGCGACTCCTCCGTGAACTCTCCGGTCGGGCCCAATGATCCGTATACCTCGTCCGTTGAGATATGGTGAAATCTGAAGCTCTTCGGCGCGCCGCCGCTTTGCATGTAACTGCGCGCGGCTTCCAACAGCGAATAGGCGCCGACGATATTGGTGTCGATAAAAGCGCGCGGCCCGTCAATCGAGCGGTCCACATGGGTTTCCGCCGCGAGGTGCATGATTGTGTCCGGCTTGTAGTCGGCAATCAGCGCATCCATCGCCGCCTGATCGCAGATGTCGTGCTGGACAAACCGATAGCCGTCATGATCTGCGACGCTGGCGACATTATCGAGGCTGGCCGCATAGGTCAGCTTGTCGAGATTGAGGACGTTGTGCCCTTCGCCGATCGCCTTGCGCACCACAGCTGAGCCGATAAAGCCCGCTCCGCCGGTTACCAGTAGCCTCATGCCTGTCTCCTGTTTCTCGCCAGTACGGTGAGCAAGTTTTGCGCCGCAAAAACGCCCATAACATGGCGTGCACGCCCCTTAATAGTGGGAAGGGGTAAGGGACGGCCTAACAGGGCAGTCGGGGCTGGTCAGAGAAGATGGTGGAGCTAGTCGGAATCGAACCGACGACCTCTTGCATGCCATGCAAGCGCTCTCCCAACTGAGCTATAGCCCCGATCTTCAATTGCGCCATTTTGGGACAGGTTGGCGCAAAGCAAAACTCGCCGCCGCGAGGGAGCCGGAAACTAGCGGCGGCGATTGGCGCGCGCAAGTACCCGGCTCATATTTTGACCGCAGGCGGCGAGGTCTTCAGTCGTCGTCTTTGGTCGGTTTGACGATGTCGGTCACGTCATTGTCGTCATCGTCAACAAGAAGATTGTCGTCATTATCGTCATCGTCGTCATCGTCATCGTCTGCGATGTCGATATCTTCGATGTCAGCCAGTTCATCATCATCGTCATCGCTCTCATCGTCATCGAGGGACGCTCGCTTTTTCGATTTCAACGGCCTTTTGTTCTTTATCCGCGCTTTCGAGAGACGTTTCCTGCGCAGGCTTCGCAGGATCATCAGGTTTTTCCGCTTCGGCTTCCTCTTTCGGGCTCTTGCGGGGGCTTCAGCAGCGCTTCAGGAATGAATTCATGATCGCATTTCGGGCAATGCGCGGGTTCTTTGGTGAGGTCGTAAAACCGCGCGCCGCATTCCGGGCAATCGCGTTTTACGCCGAGTTCAGGTTTGGTCATCTCTATCGTCGCCAGTTCATAGGTTGTGGGAAGGCGCTTGTGTTGCCACGAGGATAAGCCGCTGTCAAAAGGAATAGGCGTTATGTCTGGCGCGGCGATCTCTAAGGTTTGCGGGAATTCCATGAGACTTCTGAATGGCCCTGTTGTTTCGCGAAAGAGCGGGTCCCTTACCGGGGAAGCGACTGCGCCGGGGGACAAGTCGATTTCGCATCGGGCGCTGATCTTCGGCGCGCCTTGGCGATGGATGAGCGAGATTCGCGGATTGCTGGAAAGCGATGATGTCTTGCGGACGGGTGCGGCCATGCGGGTGCTCGGAGCTGAGGTGGAGCGCGAAAAGGATATCTGGCGGGTTTCGGGGCGATCCTGGCGTGATCCGGCTCGATCATTGTATTTTGGCAATGCCGGCACCGGCGTGCGCCTGGTGCTTGGCGCGGTTGCCGGCGCCGGCGTCGGCGCCTCTTTTGATGGTGATCAGTCCTTGCGGGCGCGGCCAATGGGCCGGGTGCTGGAGCCGTTGCGCATGATGGGGCTCGAAGCAATCGATATGGAGGGTCGCTTGCCTGTGATCGTTGAGCCTGGCGCGCAGCTATCGGCAATAAACTGCAAGCTCGCCTCCCCGTCCGCGCAGGTGAAGTCGGCGATCCTGCTGGCGGCGTTAAGCGCTGAGGGTGAGACCCGTATCCACGAGCCCGTACTGTGCCGCGACCATACGGAACGGATGCTTGGCGCGTTCGGTGTTTCGCTAAGTTTTACCGATGATGGCGAGGGGGGGCGGTTCATTTCAATCGCCGGCGGACAAAAGCTTAAATCCGCTGACGTGGTTGTTCCCGGTGATCCGTCGTCAGCAGCGTTTCTCGTGGCGGCGGCGATTATTACGCCCGGATCGGACATTGTTGTTAAAAACGTGCTGGTCAATCCGTTGCGCGCAGGCTTTTACGACACCCTGCGTGAGATGGGCGCGGATATTGTTTTCGAAAACAAGCGTGACCAAAGCGGTGAGCCGGTTGCAGATATTCGCGCGCGCCATTCAGTGTTGCATGGCGTGACTGTGCCTGTTGAGCGCGCGCCGTCGATGATTGATGAATATCCTGTCCTTTCCATAGTCGCCGCATTCGCCCAGGGTGAGACGATGATGAACGGCCTGGAAGAATTACGGATGAAGGAAAGCGATCGTATTGCGGCGGTCGAGACCGGTCTCGCCGCATCAGGCGTCGATGTTAAGAGCGGGCCGGATTGGCTTCGCGTGCGCGGTGAGGGCGCGGTCAGAGGGGGCGCGCGCATTAAAACCAACCACGATCACCGTATCGCCATGGGCTTTCTGGTGCTCGGGCTGGCGAGCGACGAGCCCGTCGAGATTGACGACGGTTCCATGGTCGCAACAAGTTATCCTGACTTCGCCGGCCATATGACCTTGATCGGCGCCGATATTAAAACGCCCTGAGGTTTCGCCTTGCCTGAGTATCAGACTTGGAGATAAAGCATCCGCCGATGGATCAATCCGATGAGAAAGCCTCAATTGTCATTGCTTTGGACGGTCCAGCCGCTTCCGGGAAGGGGACGCTGGCGCGGTTGATATCCGAGCATTACACCCTCGCGCATCTTGATACCGGCATTCTTTATCGTGGCGTCGCCTGGATTTTGCGCGCCGACGGCGATGATCCGGGAGATGTTGAAAAAGCCGCCGCTGCGGCGCGCGACTTTTCCCTCGACAAGATCGCAGACGCCAAAATCCGAACCAAAGAAGTCGGCGCCGCCGCCAGTGTGGTGGCTGCTAACCCGAAGGTTCGCGAGGCGCTTTTGGACTTCCAGCGACGCTTCGCCAAGGCCCCGCCGGGCGGCGTTAAGGGTGCGGTGCTGGACGGCCGGGATATCGGCACGGTCGTTTGTCCTGGCGCCAGTGTGAAATTCTTTGTCACGGCCAGCGCCGAAAGCCGCGCCCATCGCCGCTGGCTGGAACTCGTCGCCGATCGCCCCGACCTTGAAGAACGTACTGTTTACAACGAGTTGCTGGAACGTGACGCGCGTGACGCCGGCCGCGCAGACGCGCCGATGGCTCGGGCCGATGATGCGGAGTTGCTAGACACCACTCATTTGTCTATAGACGCGGCCTTCGCGGCGGCGCGCCGTGTAATTGACGGCGTTTTCAGGCGCTGTGGTGAGCTCTAAGGGTCGCCACGCCTAGTGACCTTCAAAACGACTTTGTGTGTTCGTCTTTTCCGGGTTTTGCGCCGCCATAACACGAACTCGGCTCAAACCGTTCGGTCGGGGAAGGCGGTAATCGCCTTCAACTCGCCGAAAAGACCGTCGGAATTAAACCGGCTGGCAAAAAGCTGAATGAAACTGGAGACTAAAGACCACCGTGTCACAAACAGAAACCCTTAACCCGACCCGCGATGCATTCGCGGAAATGCTTGAAGCCTCCCTCGTCGATCGTCAGAACTTTGAAGAAACGGTCGTCACCGGCAAAATCACCGCTATTGAAAAAGACGTCGCCGTTATTGACGTTGGCCTGAAAACCGAAGGCCGCGTGCCGCTGAAGGAATTTGCTCAGCCCGGAAAGCCGGCTGACCTTTCCGTTGGTGATTCCGTCGAAGTTTACGTTGAGCGTTTTGAGAACGCCAATGGCGAAGCAGTCATCAGCCGCGAAAAAGCGCGCCGCGAGGAAGCCTGGGATCGGCTTGAAAAAATCTTTGAAAAAGGCGAGCGCGTTGACGGCGAAATCTTCAATCGCGTCAAAGGCGGCTTTACCGTTGATCTTGGCGGCGCCGTGGCGTTCCTGCCGGGCAGCCAGGTCGATATTCGCCCGGTGCGCGACGCCGGCCCGTTAATGAACATTCCGCAGCCTTTCCGCATTTTGAAAATGGACAAGCGCCGCGGCAACATCGTCGTTTCCCGCCGCTCCATTCTTGAAGAGGATCGTGCAGAACACAGGCAGGAAGTCGTCAAAGAGCTGAACGAGGGCGATGAGCGCGAAGGCGTAGTGAAGAACATCACCGACTACGGCGCATTCGTTGAGCTGGCGCCGGGCGTCGATGGCCTGCTGCATGTCACCGACATGTCCTGGAGCCGCGTCAACCACCCGTCGGAAGTGCTCAATGTCAACGACACGGTTCAGGTGAAGATCATTCAAGATCAATCCGGAAACCCACCGTATTTCTCTTGGCATCAAGCAGTTGCATCCTGATCCGTGGCAGGGCGTCGCCGCGAAATACCCGATCAGCGCCAAGTTCTCCGGCAAAGTCACCAACATTACTGACTATGGCGCATTCGTTGAACTGGAAGACGGTATTGAAGGCCTCGTCCACGTTTCGGAAATGAGCTGGGTCAAGAAGAACGTGCACCCGGGCAAGATCGTTTCGACGTCTCAGGAAGTCGAAGTGATGGTGCTGGAAGTCGACGAGTCCAAGCGCCGTATTTCGCTGGGCCTCAAGCAGTGCATGGACAATCCTTGGGATCGTTTTGCCGATGAACATCCGGTTGGTTCTGTCATCGAAGGCGAGATCAAGAACATTACTGAATTCGGGCTTTTTGTTGGCCTGAACGAAGAGATGGACGGCATGGTTCACTTGTCCGATCTCGACTGGAACCTTTCCGGTGAAGAAGCCATCAAGAACTACGAAAAAGGTCAGGTCGTGCAGGCGAAAGTGCTTGACGTTGATCCTGAAAAAGAACGCATTTCACTTGGCGTTAAACAAGTCGGTTCCGACCCGATGGAATCGATTGGCGAGTTGAAGCGTGGCGATGACGTCACTTGTACGGTTACGGCGATCGAAAGCGGCGGCATTGAAGTTCAGATCAGTGGTGATGACGGGCCAAAAGCCTTCATTCGTAAATCTGACCTTTCGAAGGAACGTAACGAACAGCGTCCCGATCGCTTCGCGGTTGGCGACAAGATCGACGCTCGCGTTACCGGCATCGACGCTAAGACGCGACGCATCAACGTCTCAATCAAGGCGCGTGAAGTCGCTGAAGAAAAAGAAGCGGTTGAGCAGTATGGTTCCGCCGACTCCGGCGCATCGCTGGGGGATATCCTTGGCGCCGCGCTCAAAGGCGACGAGAAAAAAGAAGACTAGTGCTGGCTATTAGCATGATGAAAAACCCCGGCCCTCGCGCCGGGGTTTTTTGTTTAGCCTATTCAAAATGTTGGGCGCACCGTCCATGTAGTCGCTAATGATAACGACACCGACGCATATCCATGCCTGAGCTGCCCGAGGTTGAAACGGTCCGCCGGGGGCTGTCGCCGGTGTTCGAAGGCGCCGTTCTGACGAAGGTCGCCACGGCGCGCGCGGATCTGCGGTTTCCCTTTCCGGATAATTTTGCAGCACGGCTCACTGGCGCACAGGTGGAAACCCTTGGGCGACGTGGGAAATATTTGATCGCGGGCCTTTCGACCAACGAAAGCCTCATCATGCATCTCGGCATGTCCGGCCGTTTCACGATTGATGCGGGTGACATCCACAAGCCGGGCGAATTCGCTCAGGCGCAGCCCTGCGACCCACGGCACGACCATGTTATCTTTGAATGCGCCGGCCCGCGCCCGGGGCGCGTCACCTATAATGACCCTCGACGGTTCGGTTTTATGGACCTCGTTGATACCGCCGAGGTCGAGACATGCCGCCATTTTCTCGATATGGGACCGGAGCCGCTTGGCAATGGTTTCGCCGCGGATGCTTTCAGCGCCTCCCTTAAAACAAGGGCTGCGCCGATCAAGGCGGCGCTTCTGGACCAGCGTGTTGTCGCGGGGCTCGGCAATATTTACGTTTGTGAAGCGCTTTACCGGGCTTGCATATCGCCTCGCCGCCGGGCGCGGTCTGTGGCGGGCGTGCGCTCAGAAAGACTTCACAGGGCCATTCTTGAGGTGCTTAACGACGCTATCCGGGCGGGCGGCTCTTCGTTAAAGGATTTCGCCAGCGCCAATGGGGGGCTCGGCTATTTCCAGCATCGATTTGATGTGTATGACCGGGAGGGCGAGGCGTGTCGCCAGTGCGGCGCTCAGATCAGCCGCATTGTGCAAAGCGGCAGGAGTACGTTTTTCTGTCCGGCGTGCCAGCGCTAAAAGTCCCGAAAATAAGCGCAAACCTTGTGTTGACGCGGTTTCCTCGCCTCGCTATATACCGCCGCTCGCGCCGCAATTGGGCGGCAAACATTAAGTGATTGAAACATGGCTAATACGTCCTCCGCAAAGAAAATGGTTCGCAAAATTGAACGCCGCACCGCCGTCAACAAGGCGCGCCGGTCTCGCGTGCGCACCTATCTGCGGCGGATCGAAGAAGCCATTGCGTCGGGTGACCGGAAAGCTGCTCAAGAGGCGCTGAAATCCGCACAGCCGGAATTGCACCGCGCTGTGACCAAAGGCATCTTTCACAAGAATACAGTTTCGCGAAAACTGTCACGCCTGTCGTCGCGCATCAAAGCGATCGCCGCATAACGATTTTTGCGTCGTTCTCGCTCGCTAATCTCTACGAAATATTCATAAATTGAACTGGCAATCGCTTTTGCGTATGCGCACGCAGTGCAGACGCATTTTTTGCACGTTATCACTGCATCTGCGTTGCTTTGCGTAACGGCTTGTTTTTTTATGCAAAGCTTATTTTACCGACTGTTTTGATAGGTCGATCATTGTAAAAAAAGTGCAACACTTCGCGAATCATCTATTGACCTTTGCGCTTCAAATTAACTAAACTGATTTTGTCATTACGACGGGTGCGGATCATCTGCCGCATAATAAGTTCCAGTTTCGAATAAGCGTAAAACATTGCCGCCTGAACCTGTACTTCAGGCGTATTCGTTATTTGTGGCATGTGCTGTGGGCAAAGAGGGGCGTCTCGGGATGCAAGGATCAGTTTCCTTAGAATTAATATTCACGCCAGCTATTAGAGTTGAACTCACCCTATTGCTGCTTTAGTTTTTAAAAGGGTAACGGCGGTCCGTATTTCGCCGGGAAGAATCGAAAACAAACAAATAAGCCTGCGCATTAATCGCATTGCGCATACGGCTTCCTATTGAAAAAATTGGGCGTGATTAGCATGGACAACAACAATCTGCGGGGTGGCGTGAAAGAAGAAGTGTTTGACCGGTACCTGGAGGCGCTTCGCGGCCGCGTTGGCGAAGCAAAATACAAATCCTGGTTTCTGGATTTGGGACTTGCGGAAATGACGGATGATTGCGTCACGCTTTCGACGGTTTCCCAGGCTAAACGCGACATGCTCGATAACCGGTATATGCCGATACTTGCGGATACGTGGCGAAAAGAGATCGGCCCTGTCGGCAAGATGCAATTGACGGTGCAGAAAAAGCTTAGCGAACATGCGAAAAAAATCGATGCGCGGGAAGAAGAGCGCGCCAAAGCCTTTCCATTGACGGCAGGCGTTGCGCCCGAACGCGCAATGGATCGCTCAGGGAGCGACAATGGATTTAACAATGGTGCGGCGCGGGACTTTTCGACCATCGCGACGCCGCTTGATCAGCGCCGGACGTTTGATGCTTTCGCCGTGGGCGACAGCAACCGCATGGCCTGGGCGGCGGCGCATCAGGCGCTTGTAAAAGATCAGCCGCGCGAACTTATTTATTTCTATGGTCATTCCGGCGTTGGGAAGACGCATCTCCTGCATGGCATTGGTCATGAGTGGCGCAAGGATAACGAACTGGGCGGGGCTGCGTATGTAACCTATCGCAATTTGATCAACGCCTGCGTTGGCGCGGTGTGGTCGAACACAACGCAGGAACTTCACAAAACGTTACTGCAAAATGACCTCATTCAGATTGACGACATTCATTTTCTTGACGGAAAAAAACGCACCCAGGAGGAGTTATTAATTGTGATTGATGCAGCGCTCGATAGTGGTAAGCAGGTGGTAATGGCGGGCGAACTGGCGCCGGCGAAACTGGTTGATGCAGGCATCAACCAGCGCCTTGCTGATCGGTTGGCTGGCGGGTTGTGCGTTCCTATCCATCCAAGCGATGAAGTGCTGCGCTTGGCGATTTTGAAAAAACGTCTGGAGCAGGCGACAGCGAAATGCACTCTTGATGAAGAGGTGCTTGGTTTTATTGCAAGAACCTTCACGCATAGCGCGCGTGAAACCATTGGCGCCCTCAACCAGCTGTTGCTGATGTATGGCGGTCAGGAAACCCATGTCGATCTCGACGAAGCAAAATCGATCCTGAAGTCGCGGTTGGAAGACCGTCAGAAAGTATCGACTATTGATGACGCCATCGCCGCCGGCGCTGAAGCCTTCGGCTTAAAACTTGAAGACATGACCAGCCGCGCGCAGCCGCAGCGCATCGTTCGCGCCCGTCATGCGGTGGTCTGGTGCGCGCGGGAGGTCCTCAGGGAATCGTTCCCGCGGATCGGTAAGGCGCTGCGTCGCGACCACACAACGGTCATGTCCAGCTACCGCCGGGCCGAGGCTTTGCTGGAGCGTGACAAGGCGTTTCAGGATGGCGTGCGTCGAATTCGGGAGGCTCTCGAAGGCTAATTTCGAGGCGCTGAATAAGGCCCTGATAACAGTCACTTAAAAAACGGCGCCGGCGCGAGATTCTTGCGCCGGCGCTAGCTTTTTCGGGTGGCTTTCGGCTATAATTTGATGGAATTTTTAGACGGCGATTCTTTGCGTGGGCGGCCTTGAGGGTAGGGTTTTGCGACGCCGGAAATGCGAGGTCCGCCGTCTTTTTTGAACCGCTTATTTTTGAGCCATCTGATCCGAGCCACCTAATCCAAGAGAGCAATTCGCATGAAGGTTACGATTGAACGGTCCGCCCTGTCGAAGGCGCTGGGGCATGTGCAAAGCGTTGTGGAGCGTCGCAATACGATTCCAATTCTGTCGAATGTATTGTTGCAGGCCCGTGGCGGCGCGCTGGCCTTGACGGCGACGGATCTGGATATCGAAATATCGGAAGAGGCGCCTGCTGACGTTGCGCAGGATGGAGCGACAACGGTTTCGGCGTTGACGCTTTTTGAAATCGTCAAGCGGCTGCCTGATGGCGCGCAGGTGCGTTTGGAAACCTCGGACGAAGAGGGACGGCTGCAGGTTTCCGCCGGGCGGTCACAGTTCGCACTGGCGGTGCTGCCTGATGACGATTTCCCGAGCCTGACGTCAGATAATCTCGAAACGCGGTTTTCGATGCCGACAGAGGATTTGCAACGGCTGTTGCATAAGACGCGCTTCGCCATGTCACAGGAAGAAACGCGTTACTATCTGAACGGCGTTTATCTGCATGCATTTACCGACGGCGACACGCCGCTCCTGCGCGCGGCGGCGACGGATGGTCACCGGCTGGCGCGTCTTGATGCGCCGCTGCCCGATGGCGCGGCGAACATGCCGGGTGTGATTGTGCCGCGCAAAGCGATTGCGGAACTCGGCAGGTTGCTTGAGGACGCGGAAGAAAACATTGAAATCGCGGTGTCGTCGGCGAAAATATTATTCGGGTTTGGCGCGGGCCGACTGACGTCGAAACTGATTGACGGTTCATTTCCCGATTATGAGCGCGTGATTCCTAAGGGCAATTCAAACATTTTGCGTGTTGAGACGAAGGATTTTGCGCAGGCGGTTGACCGGGTGTCGACGGTTTCTGCGGACCGCACGCGTTCGGTGAAGCTTGCGCTCGATTCAGACCGGCTTCGGCTGACGGTTAACAATCCGGAAGCCGGCTCCGCGCTTGAAGAGCTTTCCGTTGATTATGGCGGCGATCCTTTGGAGATCGGTTTTAATGCGCGTTACCTGCTGGATGTTGCACAGCAGGTCGATGGCGAAACGGCGACGTTCCGTCTTGCCGATCCGTCCTCGCCGACAGTGATTGTCGATGAAGAAGACGAGCGCGCGCTTTACGTATTGATGCCGCTTAGGGTGTGATGTTGAGCCAGACGGCGATCAGGAAAACAGACAGCCGAGCGACGCCGGACATAATGCCGGCGCGCTGCGCGCGTTTGCGCCGTCTGACGTTAACGGATTTTCGTTCTTATGAACGAACGGAAATTGCCTTTGACGGCCGCCCCGTTGCGATCGCCGGAGAGAATGGCGCCGGCAAGACGAACCTGCTCGAAGCGGTGTCTCTGATCGGGCCGGGACGGGGCCTCAGAAGCGCTCGCCTTGACGAGTTGCCGCGCATTGGCGGCGCCGGCGGTTGGGCTGTCTCCGCCCGCGTTGACGATGGTGGTGATGAACGCAGCTTTGGCGTCGGCGCTCATGCCGCAAAGCCGGAGCGCCGTGTTTGCCGTATCGACGACGCCAGCGCATCGGGGCCAGGCGCCTTTGCTGAACATTTGCGGTTTTTGTGGCTGACGCCGGCGATGGACCGATTGTTCATGGAAGGCGCCGGAGAGCGCCGCCGCTTTCTGGATCGGATGACGCTTGCGCATGATCCGGCGCATGGCCAGGCGTCTTCCGCTTATGAAAAGGCGATGCGTCAGCGCCAGCGCCTGCTTGATGAGGGTGGGCGCGACAGTGAATGGCTTGGCGCGCTTGAGACGCAAATGGCTGAGGCGGGCGTTGCGGTCGCTGCAGCGCGCCGGGAAACGGCGGCGATGCTGGCGGCGGGCAATGTCGCTGAAGATGAAGAGATTTTTCCGGCGGCGGACATCGCCCTTGAAGGTGAATTGGAAACGGCGCTTGCGAACGCCCCGGCGGGCGAGGTTGAAGATCAGTTTGCGCACGCCCTGCGGGTTGCGCGCCGCCGCGACGCCGATGCGGGCCGCGCTCTTTCCGGACCGCATCGCAGCGATCTTCTCGTGACCCATAGAGGTAAAGGGCGCCTGGCGCGGTTATGTTCCACAGGCGAGCAAAAGGCGCTGCTGATCGGTCTTGTGCTTGCGAATGCGCGCGGACTTGCGGCGCGGCCCGGCGGCGCGCCGTTGATTCTGTTGCTGGATGAAATCGCTGCTCATCTTGACCCCGGGCGCCGCGCCGGTTTGTTCGCCATTCTCGACGATCTTGGTTTTCAGACGCTTATGACGGGCACTGATCAATCCCTTTTTTCCGCCTGGGGCGATCGCGCCCAGCATTTTGAGGCGCGAGGCGGCGCGCTGCATGAAACGACACTGACGTAAAAGAAAGAAAATACCATGGCGAATAACGCCGCTCCGAAAGAAGAATATGGCGCCGACTCCATCAAGGTGCTCAAAGGGCTGGACGCTGTGCGCAAGCGTCCCGGCATGTATATCGGCGACACCGACGACGGATCGGGCCTGCATCATATGGTCTATGAAGTCGTCGACAATGCGATTGACGAAGCGCTTGCGGGTTACTGCGATACCGTTGAGGTCATTCTCAATCAGGACGGGTCTGTTACCGTGACGGATAATGGCCGCGGCATTCCCACCGAGCTTCATCCGGAGGAAGGCGTGTCCGCCGCGCAGGTGATCATGACCCAGCTGCATGCAGGCGGAAAGTTCGACCAGAACTCCTATAAAGTCTCCGGCGGCCTGCACGGTGTTGGGGTTTCTGTTGTCAACGCGCTTTCCGAGTGGCTGGACCTGCGCATCCGTCGGAATGGCAAGGAACACTTCATGCGGTTCCATATGGGCGAGCCCGATGGCGACCTGGCCGTTGTTGGTGACGCAGTGAAGACCGGTACGGAAGTCACGTTCTTTCCGTCGGATACTATTTTTACCGGCATCGAGTTCGACTTCGACACGCTTGAACATCGTTTGCGCGAGCTCGCGTTTTTGAATTCAGGCGTCATGATCAAACTGATCGACAAACGCCATGTCGAGGCGCGTGAAGAAGAGATGCTCTATGATGGCGGACTTGAAGCTTATGTCCGCTATCTCGATTCTTCGAAGAATTCGGTTCTGTCAGCCCCGATTACATTCTCGACAGAAAAAGACGGCATCACCGTTGACGTCGCGATGTGGTGGAATGACGGCTATCACGAAAAAGTTCTGTGCTTTACCAATAATATTCCCCAGCGGGACGGCGGGACGCACCTTGCCGGCTTTCGCGCTGCTTTAACGCGCGTCGTGAACAGCTATGCGCAGACCTCCGGCATTGCGAAAAAAGAAAAAGTATCGCTCAGCGGCGACGACGCCCGTGAGGGGCTGACATGCGTTTTGTCCGTGAAAGTGCCTGATCCGAAATTTTCTTCGCAAACCAAAGACAAGCTTGTGTCGTCCGAAGTGCGCCCGGTTGTTGAAAGCATCGTCAATGAACGCATTGGCGAGTGGTTTGAAGAAACCCCGACGGAAGCCAAGCGCATCGTCCAGAAGATTGTTGAAGCCGCCGCCGCGCGTGAAGCGGCCCGCAAGGCCCGTGAACTGACCCGGCGCAAATCGGCGCTCGATGTCGCCTCGCTGCCGGGCAAGCTTGCCGATTGTCAGGAGCGTGACCCGTCCAAGTCCGAACTTTTCATCGTCGAGGGTGACTCCGCTGGCGGGTCCGCCAAACAGGCGCGCAATCGTGAAAACCAGGCGGTGCTGCCCTTGCGCGGCAAGATCCTCAACGTTGAGCGCGCGCGCTTCGACAAGATGTTGTCGAGCCAGGAAATCGGCACCATGATTACCGCGCTCGGCACGGGCATCGGCCGTGATGATTTTAACCCGGATAAGCTGCGCTACCATAAGATCGTCATCATGACTGACGCTGACGTTGACGGCGCGCATATTCGCACGCTCCTGCTGACCTTCTTCTTCCGTCAGATGCCGGAGCTGATCCGGCGCGGCCATCTCTACATTGCGCAGCCGCCGCTCTATAAAGTGTCCCGCGGCAAGTCAGAGCAATATCTGATCGACGACCACGCCCTTGAAGATTATCTTTATGCAGAGGGCCAGGCCGACGGCGCGCTTGTTCTTGATAATGGAGAGACGATCGCCGGGGCTGACCTTGCCGGCGTTATTACCAAAGCGCGCAAGGTTCGCGATGCGCTGGCCGAGTTTCCGGCGCGGCTGTCGCGGGATGTGATCGTGCAGGCGGCGCTCGCCAACGCCCTCCACGAAGCAGATGATGACGCCCAGGCGGTGGCGACGCAGGTCGCCGAACGTCTCAACATGATTTCCGACGAGTTTGAGCGCGGCTGGACCGGCGCGCCGGACGGTGAGGGCGGCTATGTCTTCGAGCGCGAAGTGCGCGGCGTAGCGGAGCGGCGTCAGCTGAACCGGGACGTTCTCTTGAGCGCCGATGCGCGCCGGGTTCAGGCGGCGATGGCCGACTTGATTCCAATGTTTGAAAAACCGGCGCAATGGGTTCGCAAGGAACAGCGCATGACGCTTTTTGGTCCGGAAGGACTGTTGAGCGCCGTGCGGGCGGCTGGTGAAGCTGGCGTTAAATTTCAGCGTTATAAAGGCCTTGGTGAGATGAACCCTGAGCAGCTTTGGGAAACCACGCTGGATGTAAATGCGCGCGTCCTCTTACAGGTTAAGGTCAAGGAAGCGGACGATGCGGACGATATCTTCTCAAGGCTGATGGGCGATATCGTAGAGCCGCGCCGCGAATTCATTCAGGACAATGCATTGACGGCGGAATTGGACGTATAGAGACAGCTTTTCAAGGACGCGGCCGGAGGTTGATCACTCCGGCGTTTCCATCTGCTTTAGAAGATCTTCTATTTCGTCCGCGCCGTCATCCGGCGTGTTGTCGTTTGCTGCAGTTGTTTCATTCGCTTCGCCGTCAACGCCATAGCGGCTGACGTCAAACCCTCTTGCTTTCAAGAGGGCCGGGACAGAATGCTCGTCACCAACCAGATGGCCGGCGCCGACAGCGACGAGCGCTGTGCCCGCGCTATTGCTCATGGCGTTCGCAATTTCATCCGCCCAGGCCTGGTTGCGCTGAACGATCAGGCGCTCATAAACCTTCGGGGTCTGCTCGCGCATCGTATCATTCATGATATCGTCAATAAATGCTGTATCGCCCCGGGCCCACGCCGCGAAAAGGTCATCGAACATTTCCTGCTGATTCTCCCAGTCCTGGAGCGTGAGCACCAGCAAATTCTTTTCTGTGTCGGGCTCAAGTGTCGTAAAGAGGTTTAGTTGCTGTTCCAGCGTTTCGAGGAAACGCAGCTCTTTGCCAAGCGTGCGTGATTCCGCGAGCAATACGCTGTCAACGCCAGCGCCTGGCTGGAACCCCTGCTTTACGATAAACTGAACGCTCAGTGTCAGGAAGGCCTGCCATGGCCGCATGGGTTCTACTGCAGAAAAGGGCAGGCCAAGACTGCGCGTAATGTCTTTAAGTTTTTGCGTGTCATCGTCGCTCAGCATGCTGGAAAGCGTTACGCCAGGCGGATTAAACCCTTGTGTCATCAAGATGGAAACGGTTTTGGATTGGGCCTCCGGCGTGTCGGCTTCGACTTCAAAATACACCGCGTCAGCGTTTTTCATCGCGGCGTCCAGCGCGTCGGTGCGCCATTCCAGCGCTGGCGGCAAAATGTGAAACGTCCCGAGAAGGATGAATTCCGAATCCGCGTCGGCGACCCGCCACATTGCGGGCGAGGCGGTATCGGCTGCAGCCATTTGTTGGGGCGCTTGCGCGATTGCAATCGCGCCGGAAAATAAAGCCAGCGTCACGCCCGTCAATTGTGCAACTCGTTTGATCATATAACGCGTCTTTCATTCTGTGCTGCTTCCGTGGGCCGCGAGTTACCTTCAGTAGCAGACTAAGGTGATCCAGATACGAGATTATGCGCGGCGACGCAAAGCAATAACATCATTATTATAGCGCCAGATCATCGCGAAATTATGGCGTTTTGGTCATAATTCTTTCGGATTCCAGCCGTTTGCTTACGCCTTGCCGCGAAGGCGCGGATCGCGTACATCCTCTGGCCTTGAACAACTTGGCGCCCGTAGCTCAGCTGGATAGAGCGCTGCCCTCCGAAGGCAGAGGTCAGAGGTTCGAATCCTCTCGGGCGCGCCATCATAAAAATTATGACCTCTCGACAATATGACACCGAAGTTCTGATTATCGGCGCCGGCACATCGGGCCTGGCGCTTGGATATGAACTTGAGCGCAGCGGCGCGGTTGTAAGGATTGTCGAAGCGTCGCAGCGCCCGGCGGAACGGTGGCGCCGCCGTCATCCGCAGTTGCATCTCAACACGCACAAACTGCTTTCCCATCTGCCGGGGCGGCGGTTCGGTCATAACGCCTCCGAGTTTCCCAGTCGCGATGAAGTCATTCGCTATATTGAAGATTACGAACGCAGGCTGATTGTCGATGTTGAATATGGCGTGCGCGTCACTTCTATTCACCGCGAAAACGATCTCTGGCGGGCCGAGACTTCCAAAGGTCCTGTTACCGCCCGCGATCTTGTCATTGCGACGGGGCCGGACAACCATCCTGCCATTCCCGATTGGCCAGGAAAAGAAACTTTTACGGGCGAGCTGATCCATGCCGCTGATTTTGGCGCCGCTGAACAGTACACCGATAAACATGTTTTGCTGGTCGGAGCTGGCAACTCAAGCGTCGATATCGCTAATCATTTGGCGCGAGTAGGAACAAAGGAATTATGGATGTCCGTGCGCGGCGGCTCGACAGTGGTTCCGCAATATGTACTGGGCGCGCCGGTTCATTTGTTGACGCCGATGATGCGGCCCTTGCCCGTTTCAATGATTGATCGCATCGCCAGCTGGATGAGCCGTTGGTTTTGTGGCGATCTTACGAAATTCGGTATGCCTTTGCCGGAAAAAGGCGCCCTGTCGCGTATTCTTGATGATGGCGCCGCGCCCGCAATCGACAATGGGTTTTCGCGGGCCCTGAAAGAGGGCCGCATCAAAATTGCGCCGGCGATTGAGCATTTCGATAAAGATAAGATTTATCTTATAGATGGAATGTCGCTTGACCCTGATGTGGTGATCTGTGGAACCGGCTACAGGACCGGCCTCGAAGCGCTGGTTGGCGATCTGGACGTGCTTGATGGCGACGGTGTTCCGACATTTTCCGCCGATCAGTCTTCTCCGGCGTATCCCGGCCTGTGGTTTTTCGGATTCAGGAATTCGTTCTGGGGCAACCTCAACGAGCGACGCTACGAAGCGCGGCGTCTTGCAAAGCGAATAGCGAAGCGGCAGAGCGTTTAAGATTTTTTGGGCGGCTGCGGGCGCGTAAACACCCATTCATCGTCGGACGAAAGCGATTTCGAAAACTTGTAGCCGCCGACGGAAAACTTTTTGAGGTCATGCGTCTTTTCGATACGGTTTTCGATGGCCCAGCGCGCCATCATGCCCCGCGCCTGTTTGACATAGAGCATCATCGCCCGCGCCTTGCCGTCTTTGACTTCCTTGAAGTTGAACATGATGAACGGACTTTTAAGCGCCTTGCGGTCGACGGATTTGGCATACTCATTCGAAGCGAGGCAGGCGATGGTCGGGTCATCATGTGTCTTGACGGCTTTGTCGAGCTGTTCCGCGATCACCGGACCCCAGAAAGCATGAAGATTGGCGCCGCGCGGATTTTTAAGGCGCGAGCCCATTTCAAGACGATAAGGTTGAATGGCGTCGAGGGGGCGTAATAATCCGTATAAACCGGAAAGGATACGCAAATGATCCTGCGCGAATTCAAGATCGTCAGGTTTCAGTGTGTTCGCATCAAGTCCGCGATAGACGTCACCAGCAAAGGTGAGAGCGGCCTGTTTGGCGCCGTTTAGCCGCCCGCTGGTTTTGAACGCCTGAAAACGTTCGTAATTGAGATCGGCGAGGCTGTCGGAAACGCCCATCAGTTTTTTGATGTCGGCGCGTTTCAGTTTTTTGGCGACGGTGGCGATTTCAGCGATGTCTTTCGTCAGCGCTGGTTTGGTCGCCTTGGGCGCGTCCGGAACTTCATCAAAATTCATAGCCTTGGCGGGTGACAGCAACATTAACATAAGTCAGGGCGTCCTTTTTAAAGCATCTTACCGGGATTCATGATCCCCTTGGGGTCGAGGGCGTTTTTGATCGCGCGCATCATTGCAAGGTCCACGTCGCTTTTGCGTTTTGCGAGCGTATCGCGGCGATGGCGGCCGATCCCGTGTTCAGCCGAAATCGATCCGTCGAAAGAAGCGATCACGTCATAAACCGCCGCTTCAATTTCGGGCCTTTTGTCATCAAGCGCGTGCTTGCCGGCGCCTTGCGGCGGGGCGATATCGTAATGAACATTGCCGTCGCCAATATGGCCAAAGGCGACAACGCGCGCGCCTGGGGCAAGGCGTTCAACCGCGACGCCTGCTTCATCGAGAAATGCTGGAATATCGCTGGTAGCGACGGAAACGTCATGGCGTGCGCCAAGCCCCTCGCCATTAATCGCCTCGGAAATAGAATGGCGGATGCGCCAGAGCATTTGCGTTTGCGCTTCGCTCTCGGCGATCACGGCGTCATTGACGAGTGATGCGTCCAGCGCGCTTGCGAGCATTGATTCAACAGTATCGCGCAAACCCGACGCCTGGCCTGACGAGAACTCCATCAGGACATACCAGGGATGCTCCCCTTCCAGTGGGTCGCGCGTGCCGGGAATATGCTTCAATACAAAGTCGATGCAACGCCGGGACATCAGCTCGAAACTGGAAGCGGCCCCGCCGGTCGCGCCTTGTGCGTGCGAGAGAAGCGCCACGGCGTCGGCGGCGCTGTTCACGCCGGCGAATGCGGTCATCTGTTGCGCCGGTTGCGGAAACAGTTTGAGGACGGCGCCGGTGACGATCCCAAGCGTGCCTTCGCCGCCGATCATTAGCTGTTTCAGATCATAACCTGTATTATCCTTACGCAGACGTTTCAGGCCATTCCAGATTTCACCATTCGGCAGGACTGCTTCAAGGCCGAGCACCAGATCGCGCATATTGCCGTAGCGCAGGACATTGACGCCGCCGGCATTGGTGGAAATGACGCCGCCGATCTGGCAGGAGCCTTCCGATCCTATCGATAACGGGAACAAGCGCCCCGCCTCGCGGGCTGCATCCTGCGCTTCGGCCAGGGTCAGTCCGGCGTCGACCGTCATGGTGTTGTTCAGGGGCTCGATCTGGCGGATGCTTCGCATGCGTTTCAGGGACAAGAGGATTTCATCGCCGAACGGGATTTGCCCCCCGACAAGACCGGTATTGCCGCCCTGGGGGGTGATAGCGATGTTGCGCTCGTCGCAGATGCGAACAACCGCTGCCGCTTCTTCGGTGTTGGCGGGCGCGACAATCAACGCTGCTTCGCCCGGCCACCGGCCGCGCCATTCAGAGAGGAACGGCGCCGCATCGTCGCCCTCAAAAACCCCCTTGAGCCCGACAACGGCCCGAATCGCATCAAGCGCTTCGGCAGGCGGCATGGGGCGTTTGGACGACGTCATGACGGTGTTTTCCCGGTTGCGGCATACTGATGTCTAGGGATGGCGCGACGAGGGTTCAAGGGATGGGACGTCGATGGGGCCGAATTTGACTGGTTCGCGATCGTTTGTGCTGACGCCTTGAACTCCACGTACTGACGCGGGCATAATCACCGTCGGAGAGGCGAGAGGCATCATGGAAAAGAACATATTCAGAAGTTTCATCTTTGCGGGGGCTATGGCGGTGTTTGCTGCGTCCTGCGCTCAGGAAAATACGCCGTCCGCCTCCGCCGCGGGAGACGTCGCAAACGGCGCCGTAGATCGAGCAGACGCCGCTGTCGCAAACAGCGCACGGCTGCAAGAGGATCTCGCTGACGATACAATGCGCAAGCCCGCCGGCGTTCTGGCGTTTATTGACATCAAGCCAGGCGATACGGTTTTTGAAATTGAAGCGGGGCGTGGTTACTACACGGAGCTTTTCTCCCAGCTGGCTGGTCCGGATGGAGCAGTCGTCATGCAAAATCCTGAAAGCTTCGACGGGTTTCTTGGCGATGCGGTAGACATACGCCTTGCTGACAATCGTTTGCCGAATGTCCGGCACTCGAAATCCAACTTTGACAATCTTGATGCGGAGACAGCATCGGTTGATATCGCGACCTGGCTGCTCGGACCGCATGAGCTTTATTTCACGCCAAGCGACGGTGTTTCTCTTGGCGAGGTCGGGCCGACTTATGCGGAGATCTTTCGAATTTTAAAACCTGGCGGGCATTTCGTTATTCTCGATCACGCCGCTGCGTCCGGCGCGCCGGAAACGACGGGCAACGCATTGCATCGGATTGATCCGGCGATCGTGAAATCGCTCGCCGAAGCAGCTGGTTTTGAACTCGTCGAAGAGAGTGACATTCTGCATAACGCAAATGACGACTATGAGATGGCGGTGTTTGATCCGGCGGTGCGCCGCAAGACGGACCGGTTTTTGTTGAAATACAAAAAGCCGGCTTAGGCCCGGCTATCGCTCGGGCGGCGTCAGATTCGCATTGATGTGATCACTCAGTGCGTCGATAAAAACCCGAGTTTTCGGCGGCAGATGCTCCCGGTGCGGATAGGCGATATAGAGGGCGCGGTCGTCATCGGGCCGATAGGGCTTCAATAATTCGACAAGGCGTCCCGCTTGAATATCGTCGTGGACCAGAAAATGCGCGAGACGTGCGACGCCCATGCCCTGAAGCACTGCTTCACGCACTGTGAGGCCGATTCCGGAGAAACTTGGGGTGACGGGCAATGACAGGCGTTTCCGCCGATGGTCGAAATCCCAGCGGTTATGCGAAATCCCGCGGGCGTGAATGGTCAGGCATTTATGATCGGCAAGATCGCCGGGTTTTGCCGGCGCTTTTCGGTTCCTGAGATAATCAGGCGCCGCACAAACGATCCATGGATCGTCAATCAGCTTCCGGAAAACGAGCGAACCTTCAGCGGGACGGGTAAAGGTCAATGCGAGGTCGACGCCTTCACGCAGCATGTCAACCCCGCCGTCGCCGTGAATGAGGATGACTGACAGCTTGTCGTATTCTTTGCTGAAAGATTTCAGAAAAGGTACAATAACGTGTACGGATAAAGCGTCTGATGCGGCGACGCGCAACACCCCTTCCGGCGCCGCTGATATTCGGCCGATCTCCTGTTCGGCGTTTTCCACCGACGCAAGAATGTCCGCGCTGCGCGCAAACAGCAGGCGTCCTGCTTCCGTCATCGACACGGCCCGGGTCGTGCGGTTGAAAAGGCGCGCGCCCAGCCGCTCTTCATAGCTTTTGATCTTCTTGCTGACGCCTGACGGCGTCAGACCGAGGCGCTGTGCGGCGGCAGTGAAACCGCCAGCCTGCGCGACCTCTGCAAATACCGTCATTTCATCAATTGCCGTCATAGAGGCAGAGTCTCTTATTAGTGAATTTTCGTCAATAATATAATGATTATAATGGCATTTTTCTCTACATTGTGAGGGCCTAGATATTGTCAGCGGGCCAGACGGATAGGCGGCCCCGGAAAGGATTCCCGATGGCGACGGCAAGCGAGACGGATCAGGACAAAAACCGGAATAGCCTCGGCGCCCGCGTGGCGGCTATCATGCTCTGGCCGGGCAACTGGGTTTGCGATCGGTTGGGCGTTGAGGAAGGCGAAAGCCGGTTCCTGTTGCGGATGTTCGTCAATCTGACAGTCTATGGCAAAGTCGCCGTTATCCTGCTCTGGCCGTTCCTGCATGTTTGAGGCGAAGGCGGCGCGAAGTTCTTTCCTCAATCCACGCTTGCATTATTGAGCCGGTTTCGGTTTGCGAAAGAGCCGGAACACGGGCGCAACCGCGAAATTGATAATCGGGATCAGCAGCGCGCCGAAGACAAGACCGAGAACGCCGTCAAAACCGGCGGTCACAGCCCATTCTACAAAACCGTTGCCGAACGGCATGGCGTGACTGGCGGCGACAGCCCAGTGATGGATCGTGTCGTAAACGAGCCCGAAGCCGAGATCTTTCATGCCATGAACGATGATGGAACCGCCGACCCATAACATGGCGGCGGTGCCGATAACGGCGATGGCTGCAATCACCGATGGCATTGCTTTTACAATTCTCCGGCCAAGGAAGCGCGTTACGCTGAGGCGCCCGGCTTCGTGCATGCGCAAGCCGATGTCGTCGGCTTTCACAAGGATCGCCACGCTGCCATAAACCAGCACCGTGATGCCGACCGCAACCACTGCGAGCACAAGACCTTCTTTCCACAGACTATCCGCCTCGATAGCGGAAAGGGCGATTGCGGTAATTTCCGCCGACAGGACAAAATCGGTTTTGATGGCGCCGGCGACGCGCTTTTGTTCAAGATGCGCGGCGTCCAGCGGTTTTGCTGCAGCGGCTTTGGCGGAAGATTCATCGTGATGCGGCAAGAAGGGATGCAGAACTTTTTCCGCGCCCTCGAAGCACAGATAAAGCCCGCCGAGCATGAGCAGCGGCGTCAGCATAAAGGGCGCCAGGGCATTCAGCGCGACGGCGATGGGCAGCAAAATGACGAGCTTATTGAAAAGCGAGCCCCGGGCGATTTTCAGGACGATCGGCAATTCGCGCGCCGCCGGCAGCCCTTGCACATATTTCGGCGTCACCGCTGCGTCATCGATGACAACGCCGGCGGACTTTGCGCCGGCTTTTGCGGCGAGTGTGGATACATCGTCTATATGAACCGCCGCCAGTTTGGCGATGGCCGCGATGTCATCAAGAAGCGCGAGTAATCCGGTCATGGGCGGCGTTTTCCGATTATTTCATGAAGATTGCAAATTGGCGACGAGCACAAGCCCGCCTCACAAAGGCGAAAGAGCGGGATTAGTTCCTTGGCGCCGCAGCGCGTTTGAGGCGGTCATTGATCGCCGCGCCCAGCCCCTTCGCCGGGACTGGCGCAGCGGCGATGCCTGATAGGTCATGTGCGGCGCATAGATCATCTAGCGCATGCAAATGCGCGAATAGATTCGCGGCGGCTTCCAAGAGGTCGCCCTTTTCACTGAGGTTAAGCGTATACGGATGACCTGATGACGGTGACCCGAAAGCGAGGAAAGCTTCATCAGTCTTCGGCGTCTTAACATTAAGGCGTAGCCTTGTGCGGGGAGCGTAATGGCTGGCCAGCATCCCGGGGGCCTCGGGTTGTTTCGCGCCGCCGCCATTGGCGACGCTACCGTCGAGGCGGCGCTCTATGTCTTCGCGTGCGAGGCCGCCCGGTCGTAGCAGGATCGCGTTGTCGCCATCGACTTTGATGATGGTTGATTCGACGCCGACGGGGCAGGAGCCGCCATCAATGATCAGGTCAACCTTGTCCCCGAGAGAAGCTTGCACATGTTCAGCGCGTGTCGGGCTGATCGCCCCCGACCGGTTGGCGCTTGGCGCGGCGAGTGGGCGATCGACCGCCTCGATCAGCTTTTGCGCAAACGCATGGTTGGGCGCGCGGATGGCGATTGTATCAAGACCTGCGCTGACGAGATGAGACACGGCGCAGTCGTCACGTCGAGGCAGAACCAGCGTCAGCGGTCCGGGCCAGAATGCGCGCGCGAGTTTCTCCGCCAGCGGCGGGAATTCCACATAACGCTCGGCCATGTCCTTACCGGTTACATGAATGATCAGGGGATTGAATTGTGGCCGCCCTTTGGCTTCAAAAATTCGCGCCACCGCCCGGTCGTTCGTTGCATCCGCCGCCAGTCCGTAAACTGTTTCCGTCGGCATCGCGACGAGACCGCCATTCACAATGGTTTGCGCGGCTTTGGTAAAATCTGGTGCGTTCGTGGCCATGAAGACGCCTTAGCACAGAAGCGATGTCGTTCCATGACTGATCTAGGGACTGGCGCAGTCCGTAAAGTCTGGAAAGCAAACAGCAGGTCTCAATGCCCTATTTCCGTTGGTTATCTGTATTATTGGCGGCGCCGCTTCTGATCGCCGGGTGCGCCACCCGCCCCGGCATGCCTGACGCGAGTGAAATCTCTCAGCCCTTTGTGCTTGAGCGTGACCTTGCGGGAAAAACTGCCGCAAGGGGCGAGTTCAAACCGATCATCGGCGCATCGCGAGGCTTCACCGCTTACTTAAATGGCGCGTGGGATGGCGAGACGCTGACCCTTGTCGAGGACTTTGAATATGACGATGGCGAGGTCGATCAGAAGACCTGGCGCCTGACCAGGATCGGCGAGGGCCGGTACACGGGCACGCGTGAGGATGTCGTTGGCGAAGCTGAAGGTTTCATGGATGGCGATGCGTTGAGGCTGGAATACATCGTGCGCCTCGGCGGAGAAGACGGCGCCGGCGGGCGCAAGGTCAAATTCCGGGACATCCTTTACAACACAGGCGAAGGTGACGTTATCAACGAGGCGACTGTTGGATATTATGGTTTACGCGTCGGCAAGGTGACGCTGGAAATCAGGCGCGCCGACGACGCTGAATGAGCGCTCTCAGAGACGCCGCCGGCCACCTGCAACATAGACTGGCGCTCTGGTGTTAGCGTAGGCATAAGTTGAGCCATGCCATTCTTAAGCAACCATTGGATTGGAGCGCCCTCATGACTTTCTCAACGCCCGTTCGCGATATGTCGTTCACGCTGAACCAGGTGGCGGGCTTCGCCGCGCTTGAGAAAACGGGCGCCTTTCCTGAATTGTCGGATGATCTTGTCTCGGCGATCCTGGAAGAGATGGGCAAATATTGCGACCAGGTTGTTGCGCCCTTGAACTGGGGAAGCGATCAACAAGGCGCAGTACTGGAAAACGGCGTGGTGCGGACATCGCCGGGATTTAAGGACGCCTATCGCCAATATGTGGAAGGCGGGTGGAATGCGCTCGCTTTTCCGGAAAATGTGGGCGGTCAGGGATTGCCGTCAACGCTCGCTGTCGCGCTGGTCGATGCGTTGAATGCGGCTTGCATGTCCTTCGCCATTGGCACGACGCTGACGACGGGTGCGGTAAAGGCGATCCTGCATGCGGCGACGGAAGAGCAAAAGCAGCTTTATCTGGAAAAAATGGTTTCCGGCGAATGGACGGGCGCGATGAACCTGACCGAGCCGCAGGCCGGGTCGGACCTGTCGGGAATTCGCACCAAGGCCGAGCCCATTGGGGATGGCCTTTATAAAATCAGTGGGCAGAAGATTTATATCACCTATGGCGATCATGACCTGACAGACAATGTTATCCACCTGGTGCTGGCGCGCCTGCCGGATGCGCCGGAAGGAACGGCGGGCATTTCGATGTTCATTGTACCGAAAACGCATGTGAACGAGGATGGATCACTGGCGGCGCGCAACGATGTTCAGTGCATTAATCTGGAAGAAAAGATGGGCCTGCATGGCAGCCCTACTTGCGTCATGGCCTTTGGCGAGAATGGCGAGTGCTTCGGCACGCTTCTCGGTGAAGAGAACAAAGGCTTGCGCAATATGTTCGTGATGATGAACTCAGCGCGCCTTGATGTCGGCGTGCAGGGCGTCGGTGTCGCCGAGCGCGCCTATCAGCATGCGCTCGCTTTTGCGCAGGATCGCAATCAGGGCCGTGCGCCGGGCGTCAGGACGGGCGATATGGTGCCGATCTATGAGCATGCCGATGTGCGTCGTATGCTCTATTCCATGAAGTCTCTGGTCGAGGCGTCGCGCGCGATCTGTTACGCCAATGCGGTCGCCTATGATCTGGCGCGCCATTCCCCGGATGAAAGTCAGCGGGCCGAGGCGAAAGCGCTGGAGGGGCTCCTCACCCCGATTTCAAAAGCCTGGTCAACGGATCGGGCGAACGAGGTGACATCGCTTGGCGTCCAGATTCATGGCGGCATGGGCTATGTTGAAGAAACCGGCGCGGCGCAGTTCATGCGCGATGCGCGCATCGCCGCGATCTATGAGGGCACGAACGGCATTCAGGCGATGGACCTTGTCGGACGAAAGCTGCAAGGGGACGGCGGCGCGGCGATCCGGGCGTTCATTCAGAATGTAAAAGAGCAGGCGATCATCGCAAAAGCCGCCAAGCGGGAAGATGTGACAGCAATTGGCGAACGCCTGGAGACGGCGGTTGAAGCGCTTGAACAGTCTACGGACTGGTTGCTCGCTGCGGCGCAAAAGGGTCAGGACGATGTGCTTGCCGGCGCGACGCCGTATTTGAAACAGTTTGGCAATGTCGCCGGCGGATATTACCTGGCGCGTGGCGCCGTGGCGGCGGCGCTTGCGATCAACGAAGGCGGCGACACCGCCTATTTCAATAGCAAGATTGCGATCACCGAGTTCTACGCCGAAAATTATCTGACCGAAGCGGTTGCGCTGACCGGCGCTGTAACGGCCGGCGCCGATAGCGTCGCCCGCCTCGATCCGGAATTGTTGAGCGCCTGACATCGGCAAAGCCCACTTTCTATAAGTCAATGGGTTGAGCGCGCTCGGCTTATCTGAGACAAGGCTGATGAACGCCAACAGGGGATAACGCATGAATTATTTTCTCGCCGCTGGATTGCTTGCGCTTGCGCCGTCGGTCGCCTTTGCCGAACCTTCTGATCGCGCTGCGAATATGGCGCAGGAATTCATCATCATCGACGGTCATATTGATGCTCCGACAAGCATCGCCAGCGATGGCGCGAATATCTCAACTGGTGAGAAAGCCGTCGATTTCGATTTCGCGCGCGCAAAAGACGGGGGTCTCGACGCGCCGTTTATGTCGATTTATGTGGCGGCGGATTATGAAGAGAAGGGCGGCGCCAAGGCGCGCGCGGACATTCTGATTGGCCTGATGGAGGGCGTCGCCGATCAGTATCCGGACCAGTTTGAAATTGCGACCTCGCCAAAAGACGTGCGCCGCATTCACAGCAAGGGGAAAGTCGCCATGCCGCTCGGCATGGAGAATGGCTCGCCGATTGAGGGCGACCTTGCGAATTTGAAACATTTTTATGATCGCGGCATTCGCTACATCACGCTGGCGCACTCAAAAGCCAATCATATTTCGGATTCATCTTATGACGATGACCGGCGCTGGGACGGGCTTTCACCTTTCGGGTTCAAGCTTGTGCGCAAGATGAATGATCTCGGTGTGATGATCGATGTCAGTCACCTGACGGATGCGGCGATTGAGGACATATTGGCGACAACGCGTGCGCCGGTGATCGCCTCGCATTCTTCGCTTCGACACTTCACGCCGGACTGGGAGCGCAATCTCCCCGATGACCTTGTGCGCAAAATTGGCGAGAATGGCGGCATTGTGATGATTAATTACGGCTCTGCATTCTTGACCAAGGAAGCGAATGATTATTCCAAGCCGCGCGATGCGGCGCGTGAAAAAGAAGAAGCAAAGCTGGGCCGGTCAATGACGGCTGATGAACGCGACGCCTTTAACAACGCCTGGCGCGAAACGCACCCATATCCCTTCGCCACCCTTGAAGATGTCCTCGATCATATCGACCGTGCTGTGGAACTGGCCGGGATCGACCACGTGGGTCTGGGGACCGATTATGACGGCGTCGGTGATTCTCTGCCCGAAGGGCTGAAGGATGTTTCCAGCTATCCGGTGCTGATCGATGGCCTTCTCCTGCGCGGTTACGATGAGGCGTCGATTGAAAAGATTCTCGGCGCCAACGCCTTGCGCGTCTGGGAAGCAGTGGAGGATGCGAAGTAGCGCCGCTGCGAGATTCCTCGCATCGACCCAATTGAGGCCACGGCGTCGTCTTCGCCGCGCCGCATTCACGGGCGATTAAAGGCGTAATGGACGGTCTCACCTCTCTCGAACATATCAAGCTCGCGATTTATTATGCGAGCTACCTTTATTTTATCGCCGCGCCTTTCGCCTTATGGATCATTGTGCGTCGCATCGGGTCGGTGCGCATCGCTGCGGCGATCTTCTTCGTCATGATAAGCTGCCTTGCCTATGGACGGTTCGTTGAGCCGCGTATTCTGTTGACGAACGAGCATGACATTGCGTTGCAAGGGTGTTTTAAAAATGCCGGCGATGCTCGCATCGCGGTTTTTTCAGATACTCATAATGGGCTATTCGGTAATGCGATGGCGATTGAGCGTATTGCAAAACGTGTTCAGAAGACGGGCGCTGACGCCGTCTTGATCGCAGGGGACTTTGTCTATTTCCTCGATCCTGCGCGAATGGAGGAGACCTATGCGGCCTTTGCTCAGATTGAAGCGCCGATATTTGGCGTCCTTGGCAATCATGATCTCGGCATTCCCGGGCCGGATTTGCGCGCGCCATTGATGGACGCGCTGCCGGCGGCAGGCGTCACGCTTATCGACAATCGCGTCGTTAATCTGGCGGGCGCCGGTTTTTCGGTCGAGCTGGTCGGATTGTCTGACCATTGGGACGACCGCCAGGAGCTTTCATTGCTGAAAGAACCGACCTCAACGCCGCGTCTGGTGCTGACCCATAATCCCGGCGCGGTAAAAGACTTTACGGCGGATGTAACGGCGGACCTTCTGATCGGCGGGCACACCCATGGCGGCCAGATTCAACTGCCGTTGATCACCTGCTGGCTGACGGGGATGTGCGGCGATATCGCTTACGGCCTGCGGGAGGCGAAAGGATTTCAGATTTTCACGACGTCAGGCACGGGCATGGTTGGCCTGCCGATGCGATTTCGCGTTCCGCCGCGTATCGATGTGTTGAATGTCAGTTACAAAACATGCGCCGCCGAGTAAGGTGCGAAAGAATTCTAAGGAGCGACCATGACCACTCTTAAAGGAAAAACGCTTTTCATCACCGGCGCATCCCGGGGCATCGGCCTAGCCATCGGCCTGCGCGCGGCCAAAGACGGCGCCAATGTCGCCATTGCGGCCAAGTCCGCCGAACCGCACAAGCACCTTCCGGGTACGATCTATACGGCGGCCGAAGAGATTGAGGCTGTGGGCGGCAAGGCGTTGCCGCTGGTCTGTGATATCCGCTACGAGGAGCAGGTTGAAGCCGCCGTAAATGCCACGGTTGAAAAATTCGGCGGTATCGATATTTGCGTCAACAACGCCTCTGCGATTTCGCTCACCGGTACGGAAGCGACGCCGATGAAGCGCTGGGACCTGATGCATCAGATCAATGCGCGCGGTACGTTCCTGACCTCCAAAACCTGCATCCCGCACCTTAAAAAATCCGACAACCCCCATGTTTTGATGTTGTCTCCGCCGCTCGACATGAGCCCCAAATGGTTCGCCGGGCACACCGCCTACACGATGGCGAAATACGGCATGTCCATGTGCGTCCTTGGCATGGCGGCGGAGTTCAAAAATGACGGCATTGCGTTTAATGCGTTGTGGCCGCGTACGGCCATTGCAACCGCTGCTGTAAAGTTCGCGCTCGGCGGCGATGAAATGATGCAGGCTTCGCGCACCGTCGATATTCTTTCTGACTCCGCGCATATGATCTTTACAAAGCCTTCGAAGGAATTCACTGGCAATTTCATTATCGATGACAATTTTCTTTATGAGAACGGCGTTACCGATTTTGAGAAATATCGCGTCGATCCATCGAAAAAGCTCGCGCCGGATTTCTTTGTGCCGGATGACCGCACGCCGCCGCCGGGTGTCGCTGAGACCTTGATGTCAGGAATGCTTTAGGCAACATCTGGCGCATGCAGGTTCAGTCTCTTCATATTTACCCGGTCAAGGGCGCACGCGGCATTGATGTCGAAAAGGGCGCCCTCAATTATCGTGGCTTTCGGCATGATCGCCGCTGGGTCATAACCGATGACGCCGGGGAGTTTCTGTCACAGCGTAGCACGCCGGAACTTGCACGCATTGTTACGAAACAAACCAGCGACGGTTTGCGCCTTGAAACCGCTGATGGTGGTGATGGCGTCGATTTGCGCCTTGCTGAAAACGGCGCACGGCGCACCATCAAGGTCTGGCGTGACGAAATTGATGCGCGTGTCGGCGACCGCGCAGGGACGGATTGGCTGTCCGGGTTGCTTGGCCGCCCTGCGGAGCTTCATTTTATGGATGATGCCGCCACAAGGAACACATCCGGCGTATGGGGGCCGGCGCGCCCGCTTGCTTTTTCTGACGCTTATCCGGTTTTGCTGATAACCGCGGCTTCGCTTGATGCGCTTAACGAAGAGATTGTGCGGCAAAGCGGCGATCCGGTTCCGATGATGCGGTTTCGACCGAACATTGTCATCGACGGCAGTGAGCCATGGGGCGATGATTTTTGGAAGGTGATTAAAGTCGGCAATGTAATTTTCGATCTTGTCAAACCCTGTGACCGTTGTGTGGTGACGACAACAGATCAGGCGACAGGCGAGAGAATGGGTAAGGAGCCCCTTAAATCTCTGGCGAATATTCGGCGCTCCACCGATCCGCGAGTGAATGGCGTTCTGTTTGGTTCAAATGCCGTTCCTCGTAATGAAGGCGACATCAGCGTTGGCGATATAGTTGAAGTGATTGAAGAGCGGCCTGAAGGCTGGCCTATAGCGCCGGTACAGTAGCCGACGCCATTATTGTCACGATGCATCCGCTGGACGCCGGAACTCCTTTTTATTCAGCGCTATATTCACATCGTGAGATTTCACGATGACGGTCTGCATCACATCGCCTGTTTCAAGATTGCGCGTCTCGGACTTGTGTGAGAACAAAACACCGCCGCTTTCGCGATAGTTCGTAAAAAATGTTTCCTGAGGTGTTTTTTCCGGATCAAGGTCCGGATGCAATGCACTTGTTTCGACTTTGCTTGCGATCAGGAACGTGTCCTTATCGAGAAACACATGCTCTGAAAAACCGTCCGGCGCGGTGATTTCTATTTCCCAGAAGGTTGAATTGTTGCGTTCCGTTGATCCGACGAGATCAAGCTTGTAGCCGAGGCTCGGAAGTTCATGCAGGCCGTATAGATTGCTGACAAGGCCGCGTTGCAGCGCGCTGGCGCCATCCGAGGAAAGATCCGCTACGGTTCCGTCTGCAACCATTTGCCAGCCGCCATCGGGTCCCAGCGCTTCGGTGAAAACCCGTTGCCCGGCGTCATATATATCAATGCGCATCTGGCCTGTGCGTAACGCGCGGTAATATGCGGAGACCGTAAATGTCGGTTCGGTGATTTCGAGGGTGACGCTCATAGATTGAACTGCGCCGACGGCGTCTTCGCCGCCCCTGGCTTCGGCGTGACGCTCCAGCAGCGTGGCGAGATCGGAAGCAATCTGCGTCGTTTCCGAGGAGCCTTGTGCGCAAGCGGTCAGCAGCAACATGATGATGACGATAGACTGGCGCATATGTTTCCCCTTGGCTTTTGCCACATATGTCGCAGCATCCATCTCATGCGCGTCTCGTCAAGCTTGCGCCTTGTGTAATGCGATGAGCGGTGGGCGTCAGGCGGTTAATGGTAACGCGGCGGGCGGATCGTCGTGTCACGAATGGTCACGAACGCTGGCGCTCGCGACCATGTGCGTTCCATCCGGTCAGGGCTACAGGTACCAAACTCTCATTGACCATGGGCCGGTTGGGAGTGAGCCGTGAGCGATGTCATAAAATTCGTGCGAACTTGCCTGAGGCGGTTTGAAGCTACGTTGACGATGCTGGTCGCTCTGCTGCTGCTGGCGCCGATCGCGCAGGCGGCAATGCCGGCCGATGAAGTTTCTGACGTGATGGAAGCGGTGCTGGGCGAATGGGAGCCGCCGGACATGGACGCGGTGATTTCAATTCGCGAATGCGGCGAGGTTCTGTGCGCCGACCTGGTGCGCCATAGCTATGAGAAAATAACCAACACCGACATCAATAATCCCGACCCGGCGATGCGCGAACGGCCGCTTCAGGGCGTGCGTATTCTCGATGGCCTTCGCCGCGTTCAAGAGGGCCGATGGAAAGACGGCTGGCTCTACGATCCGCGGACTGGCAAAACCTATCTCTCCAGGCTGAAGATTCTTGACCGCGATCACCTGAAGATCACTGGCTGCATTGGGCCGGGGCTCTGTAAAGGTTATGTCTGGATGCGGGTCGGGCCGTAGACGCCCACATTCTCATTCGGAACGGCTTGCTGTAAGCTCACGCGCATGACCATGCTTTTATACACACACCCGTCTTTTCAGCGTCATGAAGTGCCGCCCGGCCATGTTGAACATCCGGGCCGTTATGAAGCTGTTGAAAAAGCATTGCATACGGATGAATTCAGCGACCTTGAAAGGCGCATTCCGCCTCTGGTTTCGGCCAAGGACGTAGACCGCGTTCATTCCTCTGCCTATCGCCAGGTGGTGGAAGATAATGCGCCTGCTCAAGGTCTTGCTCAATTCGACGCCGATACATTTTTGGGGCCGTCTTCGCTGGAGGCGACGAGGCGCGCCGCCGGCGGCGCGGTCGCCGCTGTTGATGCGCTTTATGCCGGAGAGGCGAAGAACGCCTTCATCGCCGCGCGGCCGCCGGGCCATCACGCCGAGCCGGAACGGGCGATGGGGTTTTGCATCTTTAACGGCGCCGCCATCGCCGCCATCCATGC
>CBDDKD010000023.1:0-39525 GCA_965230025.1 Hyphococcus sp. | reverse complement strand
TCTGACGAGGCGATCGATATGAAGCTGTTTTTGAAATGGACTGCACGCGGTCTGGTTGCTTTGGTTGTGTTGTGTGTCGTGTCGGTTGGACTTGTCGGGCTGTCGATTCCGTTCGCCTCGATCCAACGCTTCGATCCTGGAATTGCCGTGCCGGCGCCAACACGCGTCGTGATTGAACGGATCAATGTTTTGCCTATGACTGGTTGAAACGCCGGAAATATTGGAAGACCGTTGGGTCGTTATAGAAAATGGCGTCATTGCCGGGATTTTTAAACGAGAACCCGGCGCCCGTGGCCGACGAACTCCGTCTTGACGGCGAGGGTCGAACACTGACGCCCGGCCTGATAGACATGCACGCCCATGTTTTCGACCGGACGGATTTATTGCTCTACCTCGCTCATGGCGTGACGACGGTGCGCAATATGATGGGCCTTGAGGGCATGCACCTTGAGTGGCGCTCAGAACTTGAAGCCGGACGATACCCGGGGCCGACATTGTATACGGCAAGCCCTACGTTAAATCAGAATGATTCAGCGCCGTTCCATAAATATGTAACGTCAGAAGAAGAGGCCCGTGCGCTTGTGCGGCGTTACGCCGACGCTGGTTATGATTTGATAAAAATCTATAACGGGCTTGAGGCGCATATATTTCGTGCAATCATGGATGAAGCTGCGGCTTTGAATATCCCTGTGACCGGGCACCTGCCGCGCGCGGTCGAGTTTGATGATATTCTTGCGTCCGGCATCCATTCGATTGAGCATGCCGAAGAGATTTACGCCTACCCTCTCAACCGTTTGCGCGAAGGTCACCCCTCGATTGATGTTGTCGCTGGCGATGTGAAAGCGTCCGGCGTTTATGTGACGCCGACATTGACGGCTTTTTATAACCTTTCGAGGGCGGCCAAAGAAAAAGACGTCTTCTTAGGAGAAATTCCACGGGATTATATCAACCCGGTCATTGCGTTTTTTGGCGACAGGATGATGGCCGATCCATTGTCGCGCGAAGACCCCGCCGGTTACACTCGCGCCGCAGAAAACATGGGACTGGTCACGCAGGCGCTTTATGAGGCGGATGCGCCTTTGTTGCTTGGCTCGGATACCGGGCCTTCCCTGACGGTGTCAGGCGCCGCCACCCATGACGAAATATTGCGTTTGTCGGAATTTGGACTTTCGCCATATGACATTCTTTATTCGGGCACGGCGCGTGCGGCGCGCGCGCTTGGGCGAGGCGACGATCTCGGCGTGATCGGCTACGGCGCGAAAGCCGATTTATTGATTGTCGAGGGGAACCCGTTGCTCGACCTGTCCACATTGCGTGAGCCTGTTTTCGTGATCAGGGGAGGCGCTATATATGATCAAGCGGCGCTCGGTCAAATGAAACGCCGCGCCCGTCGCAATATGAGCGTTTACGAAACGGTCGGGCGTTTGTTGCGCCATGAACTGACCAAATAGCCCTGCTGACTGCTACTTTCACAGCATTGTGACTGGCCTTTAAATCTCACCTGCGCCTCCTAAATATCTCTCAATTCATCGCAACTTACGCTGCGCCTGACGCGCAGTTAAACATGTCCGGGCTGCTCTTTTCGAATAGCGCATCCGGGCAAGGAGGAGACATGATTTCGATTCGTAAGGGTATCGACCGCGGTCACGCCACCCATGGCTGGCTTGACGCGCGCCATACATTTTCGTTCGCGAATTACTACCATCCCGACCATATGGGATTCCGGTCGCTGCGCGTCATGAATGAGGACCGCATCAATCCGGGCGCCGGTTTTCCGCCGCATCCGCATCAGGACATGGAGATCATCACCTATGTTCTCGATGGTGCTTTACAGCACAAGGATTCAACGGGCGGCGGCGGGACCATCACGCCGGGCATGGTGCAATATATGTGCGCCGGATCAGGCGTCACCCATAGCGAGTTCAATGCGTCGGATGAGGATCCGTTGCATCTTTATCAGATCTGGCTGCTACCGAATGTGAAAGGTGCGAAACCTGTCTATGAGGAACGCAGGATCGGCGATGCGCGCAATGGTGCGCTTGCACTGATGGCGTCTGGTGACGGTCGGGACGGGGTCCATTCATATTAATCAAGATACTGATCTTTATGGCGCGGTCGTGAAGAACGGTGAGAGCCTGTCGCATGACTTTGCATCAGGGCGTTATGGCTGGCTGCAGATCGCTAAAGGCGGCGTTGAACTGCCTGAAGGGTCTATGATGCAGGCTGGCGATGGTGCAAAGATTGAGGACCTAGACCGCCTGTCGTTCAAAGCGCTCGATGACAGTGAGGTTTTGCTGTTTGATTTGTCGTAAGCCGGCGTTCCCGGTAACGAAGCGGCGCGGGTCTTTCTAATAAGCCGACGGAAAAGCTCGCGCCTATTTTCTACTCGCGAAACAACACCTCGCGCGCGATCTGAACCCCTAGCATCGTTCTTTCGGCGCGCACTCTCTCACCCGCTTCTTGTTCCTGCTGGCGTGTGCGGAGGATTTCGGCGTCAACCTTGGCCCAGTTCTCCCAGAACTCGTCATAGGCGGCCATGTTCGGGAAGACTTCGATAATGAGAACGTCCCAGTCATCAGGGCTTGCCGGCCATTTTGCAAGAACGTGATGGTTCAGTACAAAGCCCATCTCTTTCGGCGAGTTCAATTTGCTGCTTCCAGACACCGCTTAGGCTTTCGATATATCGGGTCTGCTGACCGGGTCCTGTGCGCATGTAAATCATGTGCCAGACAGAGCCTTCGTCATAGGTTTCCATGACGGTGCGCGCGCTTTGTGCGTGAGCCGGCACAAGTGTCGCCGCAAGCGCTAGCGACGTCAAAATTGCTGCGAAGAGAAAAGAACGCATTCCGTTTGCCTTTCTATCCCGATATATCGCGCCTGTGGCGGGCGTGACTGTTTAAACCGGGCACCCTAACGGTTTGGCCCGGCAGAAGTTGCGAATTTCGGAATGCGCCCCCTTTGATTTGTGGTTAGAAAGACGCCACATAGGCGAGATGATTAGCGACCTTTATTCCGGCGGCATTCTGGACGCGGCGGCGGCGATCCCGCCGGCGCGGCGCCTTGAGCATCCGCAGGCGAGCGCCGTGAAAATCAGTCGTGTTTGTGGGTCGGAAATCGAGGTCGATCTATCGCTCGACGGTGGCGCTGTCTCCGAGTTTGGCATGGCGGCGCGCGCATGCGCCCTTGGGCAGGCGGCGGCGTCAATTGTCGCGCGCAATATTATCGGCGCAACGCCTGATGAGCTTTATCGTGTGCGGGATCAGATGCGTGCGATGCTGAAAGAAAATGGCTCCCCGCCAACGGGTGAGCGCTGGAAAGACCTTGGCTTGCTGGAATCTATCCGCGACTATCCGCAGCGTCACGCCTCAACCCTGTTGGTTTTTGAGGCGGTATGCGATTGTCTTGATCAGCTTGCAGTGGATTCATAAAACCCAGGCCCCAGCTTACGTTTTTGTAAGTTGGGTAACCTTGCAATAATCGGTGCAAACGTTATTTCAACTCGATTGATGCGGCCCTTACGTCTCCCCCAAAGGGTTGTTTCTTAGCGCCCGCGCTCAGTCTCCCCCATAATGAACGCGGGCGCAAAATTTTTCACCCTATCAAGCCGCTGCTTCCTGAGATTGGGTTGCATCGATTGTCGTCGCCGCCTCTTCCTTCAGCCACGTCGAAAAGGCCTTTACTGCGGGTACGGAGGATTTTGAGGGTGGGTGGACAATGTAATAGGCGAAATTGGTTGGCGTCGTCATGTCGAATGGAATGACAAGCCGCGCCGCTTCGAGATCCGCTAACGCCAGTGCTGATTTTGCAAGCGCGACGCCCTTTCCGGCGACAGCGGCTTCGATCACCAGACTGGACTGATTGAATTTCAGGCCGCGTTCGCCGGCTTTATGGCAGATGCCGGCGGCTTTCATCCACATCGGCCATGTCGGGCAGCTTTCATCCTTGTCCGGGCTGATGTCATGCAAAAGCGTGTGATGAATGAGATCTTCCGGGGACTTTAGCGGATGATCGCCGGTCAAAAGGTTCGGGCTGCAAACGGGAACGATGGTTTCCGCCATCAGATGTTCGGCGATGAGGCCCGGATAGCGCCCGCTGCCATAGCGAATGGCCAGGTCGACATCATCGACTGCGAAGTCCACGACATCCATGTCTGCCGACACCCAGACATCGATATCGGGATGGGCTTCCTGAAAGCGGTCGAGGCGCGGCACCAGCCATTTCGACGCCAGCGACGGGGCCACGGATACGGTGAGCCGGCCTGTGTCGGCTTTCGCAGAAAGGATTTTTCCTGCTTCCGCCAGCTTGTCGAAACCCTCACGCAGGATCGGCAGGCTTGCCTGCGCTTCGTCAGTAAGGAGTAGGGAGCGTTTCTGGCGGCGAAAGACCGGCGTTTGCAAGAAATCTTCAAGCGCCTTGATCTGCTGGCTGACGGCGCCGGGGGTGACGTTCAGTTCTTCCGCAGCTTTAGTAAAACTCAAATGCCTGGCGGCGGCTTCAAAGACGCGAAGTCCATTTAACGGCGGTATCTGTTTCATTTTCTCTCTCCACCCGGTCGAATTTAATCACATTCCATTAGCTGATCTATTTAAGCAAGCCATTAGCGTATAGTCACGCCAATGTGAAGAACAGACAGATAATCTATTTACAGAAAAACCCTCGGAGAAATACGCTCTTGTCAGAAAATCTCTAAAAGTAGCTAAAAATAATGGTTTGAGCGTCTTGCGGATAGCCCATAGCTTCGCACCTACTGCCTTCCCTCAAGGCGAACACAAATTTATCGATAGAAAAACTAACATGAAACGGTTTCCAGCTTATATAGATCTTCAAAACCGGCCCGTCGTGATTGTCGGCGGTGGAGAGGAAGGATTGCGAAAGGCGCGGCTGGCCTTCGCCGCTGGGGCCAAGATCAAGGTGATTTGGCCCGAGATTGCGAAGGCGGTTCGGGAAGAGCTTCAAAATGCGGCGACCTTTGTAAGTCGAGAGCCGGTTGAAGCGGACTTCGAGGGCGCCGTCCTGGCGTTCGTTGCGCTCGATGATGCGGAACTGGCGGAACGCTGGGCGCACATCGCCCGGAAGGCGGGCGCGCTGATCAACGTTATCGACCAGCCGGCGCTTTGCGATTTCACAACTCCGTCAATCATTGACCGCGGTCGGCTGACCGTGGCGATCTCAACCGATGGCGCCGGGCCGGTCTTCGGGCGCGCCTTGCGGTCAAAGATCGAAGCCATGTTGCCCAGCCGCGCCGGTGCACTGCTGGATTTCGCTCAAAGCTATCGTGAGGCGGTGAAGGGCAAGGTCGCCGGAACGGATCGGCGCGCTTTTTGGGAAGCTTTCTTTGGCGGCCCTATCGCCGCACAGGTTCTGGCTGGCGATGAACGCGGCGCCCATGAAGCTATGCTCGCTGCATTGAACAGTGAAACGGGCGCAGAACGCAACGGCATTGTTCATATTGTCGGCGCCGGGCCGGGCGATCCCGAACTTCTCACTTTGAAGGCCTTCCGGCTTATTCAGTCAGCGGATGTTATTCTCTATGACCGTCTGGTTAGTGACGAGATTCTCGCCCTTGCACGCCGTGATGCGGAACGGCGCTATGTGGGAAAGGCGAAAGCTGAGCACGCTGTCCCACAGGAAGATATTGAAGCGCATATGATTGCGCTTGCCCGCGAGGGCAAAATTGTTGTTCGCTTGAAGGGCGGCGATCCTTTTGTCTTTGGGCGCGGCGGTGAAGAGTTGGAAGCCGTGCGTGCTGCTGGCATACCCGTTTATGTAACACCCGGGATCACCGCCGCAACCGGTTGCGCCGCCAGCGCAGGCCTAGCGCTCACCCATCGCGATCACGCCCAGGCCGTCACTTTCGTGACCGGCCACGCGAAGGGTGATGCCGACCCCGCCCTGGACTGGGCCGCGCTGGCGGCGCTTAAAAATACGCTCGTTGTCTATATGGGCGTCGGCAAGGCGGCCGCGATAGCCAATAACCTCATCTCTAACGGCCGCGCAGACGCAACACCGGTCGCGGTGATCGAGAATGGCACGCGCGAGAATGAAATCATCGTCAAGGGAAAGCTTGCCGAATTGCCGGCGCTGATTGAAACAGGAGGCGTAAAAGGCCCCGCGCTCCTCGTGATCGGTGAAGTGGCGGCGCTTGCCGATGGCGCAACGCTTCAATCTCTCATCAAACAGGAAAGGCTTGTCGCATGAAAGCGGTGACAGGAAATCGATTGGCCGATGGCGCCGTCGTTTATCTCAACGATAATGATCAGTGGACGGTTCGCATCGCTCATGCAGCCCGGTTTGACGATGACGACGCCAGCGCAGCGCTGAAGGCGACGCAATTGCGTAAAGCTGAAATCGCGGACGCATATCTCATTGAGGTCAGTGAAGAGGGTGCGCCTGCGGGGCGTGAAGCGTTGCGTGAGACCATTCGAAAGTCGGGACCGACGGTGCGCCTTGATCTCGGTTATCAGGCGGGAGCTTAGGTCATGGGTAAGCTGAAACTCTATGGCGACCCGATCAGCGGCAATTGCCTGAAAGCCAAATGGACGGCGGACTATCTGGGGCTCGATTACGAATGGACGCCGCTCGACATCATGAAGGGCGAAACCCGTACGAAAGAGTTTCTGGCCGTCAATCCTTTCGGGCAAGTTCCGACAGTCCTGCTGCCTGACGGGAGCATCATCACGCAGTCCAACGCCATCATCGTCTATCTCGCCGAAGCGCACGGCGGAAAGCTTCTCCCCAAAGACTCTCTCGCCCGGTCCAAGGTCTTTCAATGGCTGTTCTGGGAGCAGAACTCTCACGAGCCCTACATTGCGGGCCGGCGGTTCCGTAAGGCGTTTAAAAAGCTCTCCGACGACGAAATTGACAGCGAATGGCTGCCGCGGGGTTATGCGGCGCTGGATCTGATAGAGCGTACACTGACGGATGCCGATTATCTCGCTGGTGATGCGTTGACCCTCGCTGACATTGCGGTTGTGGCTTACACGCGGGTCGCTGAGAGCGGCGGTTTTGATCTCTCGGATTATCAAAAAGTGCGTTCGTGGATTGCGCGCGTCGAGCGCGACCTTGATCTTGAACCTGTGGAGGCCGCCTGATGTACCGCTATGATGAATTCGATGCGACGATTGTGAAAGAGCGCGTGGAGCAGTTTCGCGGTCAGGTGGCGCGGCGTCTCTCTGGCGAACTGACCGAAGACCAGTTCAAACCGCTCCGCTTGATGAACGGCCTTTATCTGCAGCTTCACGCCTACATGCTGCGTGTCGCTATTCCCTATGGGACGCTTTCGTCGAAACAGATGCGCAAGCTCGCTCACGTGGCGCGCAAATATGACAAGGGCTATGGCCATTTCACCACGCGCCAGAATATTCAGTATAACTGGCCGGCGCTCGTTGACGTGCCCGCGATCCTCGACGAGCTTGCGGAAGTTGAGATGCACGCCATCCAGACCTCAGGCAACTGCATTCGCAATGTGACGTCGGATCAATATGCAGGCGCTGCGGCGGACGAAGTCGCCGACCCCAGGCCATATGGCGAGATGATCCGTCAGTGGTCGACCTTTCATCCGGAATTTTCATTTCTGCCGCGCAAGTTCAAGATCGCCATTACCGCGTCCGATCATGACCGCGCCGCCGTGAAGGTTCACGATATCGGTCTGCGGCTTTACAAAAACGATGATGGCGAAATCGGGTTTGAAGTTATCGTTGGCGGCGGACTCGGCCGCACTCCTTATGTGGGACATACAATCCGCGAGTTTCTGCCGGAAGCGCAATTGCTGTCTTATCTGGAAGCGATTTTGCGGGTCTATAACCTCTCCGGTCGGCGCGACAACAAGTATAAAGCCCGCATCAAAATTCTCCTCAATGCGGAAGGCCCGGATGCATTCGCCCGTCTGGTTGAGGATGAATGGGCGAATATCAAGAACACCGGGATCGACCTTCCGCGTGAGGAGATGGCGCGCATTCAGGATTACTTTGCGCCGCCTGTTTTTGAAAAGCTCGCCGACGATAGCGTGGTGCTTAAGGAGCAGCGCACCATTGATGACGAGTTTGATCGATGGGTGCGCGTCAATACCATTGCGCACAAAACGCCAGGCTACGCCATCGTCAATATTTCCCTGAAAGGGATCGGCGCCATCCCCGGGGATATTTCCGACAAGCAAATGGAAGCGGTCGCCGATATCGCCGCGCGCTATTCCTTTGATGAAATCCGCGCGACGCATGAACAGAACCTTGTCCTGCCCCATGTTAAGAAAGATGATCTTTATCCGGTCTATAAGCTATTAAAAGCGGACTGCCTTGATACAGCGAATATTGGCCTTGTCAGCGACATCATTGCTTGCCCCGGCCTTGATTACTGCTCGCTCGCCAACACGCGTTCTATCCCGATCGCCCAGCGTATCTCCGAACGTTTCGCCGATCTTGGGGATCAGGAACAGTTAGGCGAGTTAAAGATCAAGATTTCCGGATGCATAAACGCCTGCGGGCATCACCATGTGGGCCATATCGGCATTCTCGGCGTCGATAAAAAAGGCGAGGAATTCTACCAGATCACCCTCGGCGGTTCTGGCGCGGAAGACGCGTCGATTGGTGAGATCGCCGGCCGGGGGCTTTCCTCAACGGAAGTGGTCGACGCTGTTGAAAAACTCGTTGGCTTTTATCGTCAAAACAAACAGCAAGATGAACGATTTATCGATACCTATCGGCGCCTGGGCGCCGACCCATTCAAGGAGGCGCTTTATGCCGCTGCTTAAGCTTATCCATGGCCGGTTTCTGCCGGCGCTCGAAGAAGCCTCACAGGAAGTCACGCTTGATGACTGGTGCGACAACCCACAGGCTCATGCGGATGCGACCGTACTGGTTGTTTCCAACGATGCGTCGCTTGGCGGTATACGAAAGGATCTGAACGGGTTTGACAGTATCGTTCTTGATTTTCCTTCATTTACGGATGGCCGCGCCTATAGCCAGGCCCGGCTATTGCGCGAACGCTACGGTTTTACCGGCGAGATTCGCGCGCGGGGCGATATCCTGCGCGACCAGATATTGTTTATGACCCGATGCGGCATTGATGCGTTTGAATTCGATGGCGCCGGATCGTCAGCAGCGCAGGACGCGTTACGCGAGTTTACTTTCGCGTACCAACCGGCGGCGGACGGCGTGGACCCGGTGTGGCGCAAGCGTGGGCGCCGCGCTGCGGCCGCTTAAAACCTCACAAACCTTGACGTTAGCGAGCTCATCATGACCGCGCAGGTAATCCCTTTGTCGCCAGCAACAGCGAATAATGGCGAAAGTTTACTCGACCTCAGGGCGCGCAGCCTTGCTGCGCGTTTCGTTTCGGCGGACGCGCAGGAGATCCTTGCGCACGCCATTGAGCGAGAATTCAGGGGACGTATTGCTTTGGTGTCGTCTTTTGGCGCGGAATCTGCGGCGCTGTTGCATCTCGTATCGGAAATTGATCCGGCAACGCCGGTCGTCTTTCTCGATACGCAAAAACATTTCGCTCAAACGCTGAGTTATCGAAAGAAGCTGGTGGCGCAGCTTGGTCTCACTAATGTAATTAATGTGAGGCCTGACAGCGCCGCCGTTGCGGCGCGCGACGCCGGCGGCGACTTATGGAAGAACGATCCTGATGCGTGCTGCACTTTGCGAAAAGTGGCGCCCCTCAGCGATGCGCTAAAGCCTTTCGACGCCTGGATTACGGGACGCAAACAGTTTCACGGTGGTGGGCGCGTAAATCTGCCGGCCTTTGAAGCAAACGACACACATATCAAAGTCAATCCACTGATCCGTTGGTCTAAAGACGATGTGGCGGCATATGCTGTGGAACATGATCTGCCGCTACACCCGCTGGTGGCGCAGGGCTATCCCTCAATTGGCTGCTGGCCCTGCACGCATCCCGTGGCAAGCGGCGAAGACGTGCGCGCCGGGCGCTGGCGCGGCGCTGCAAAAACTGAATGCGGCATTCATGGCGTCGCTTTGGAAAAACGTTGAAAACGCTATTTGTGAAGCTTTGAGGCGTATCGGGATTCCATCCCACGACAATGCTCAGTCAACGACAAAGGGCTCCAGATGCACGGGTATAATAACTCGGGATTCCGGTGATAAGGCTTTTACCGTATCAACAAACGGGTGCAGCTTTTCGCGAACATTCGCTTCCTGGGAAAAGTCGTATGGCAGGGTGAAGCTGTCCCAGTGAGTAGGGATAATCGTTGGCGGGTGGCCTGTAGCCTCTACAAGGCGCTCGTCATAATTATAAAGGCCCAATCTCGATCCGTTGATCCCGGCCAGCAATATATCGGGATTCAGGTCTTCCATCTCCCGTTCAATGAAATTCATTGAACCCATGGTGAGAACTTTATGGTCGTTGAAACGCGCCAGAAACATCAATGATCCGCCCTCGATAAACTGGTTGATGCGAAGCGGCGCGTTCAGCTTGGTGTCCCGGTCGTAGCGCCTTGAGTCGAAATAGTGTTTTTCATTCAGGGCTGAGTGGATCGACGGTACAATCCGTACGGAAAAATTTTCAAACTGGTAGTCTTCGCCGCCGCCAACGGCATAAAGTTGGTTATCGGGAACGCCATAGGCGCGCAGAATTGTCATGGTGGTTTCCGTGCCGATGACCTTGGCGCCGGTCTTTTTGGCGATATAGGGAACGTCGCCTAAATGATCGAAATGTGAGTGATGCACCAATATGAAGTCAGCGTTTGATATGTTTTGATCAATCAGCGCTTCATCGGAGACGGCGATATCATCACGCGCGAATGCACGGCGCTCGTCGTCGGGATGGCCACGGTCAGTATATTTTAAGCGCGAAATATATGGATCAATCAACACGACAATCTTACCGTCGGAGATTTCCCAGCCGGCTGCGCCGAGATATTTGAATTGCAAACTGCTAGTCTCAGTTGTGTTTTCTTGCGCGGTGGCTTGTAAAGACATCAGCGGGATGAGAATCATTGAAAAAGTACGGGTCAATATTGCTTTGAGCATTTTTATGTTTCCCGCCTCAATCCCGCACTTCCACAATCATTTCAATTTCGACCGCCTGTCCTCTCGGCAATGACGCCATGCCGACTGCAGCGCGCGCGTGCCGCCCACGTTCGCCAAAGACTTCGACAATCAAATCGGAAAACCCGTTTATGACTGCAGGCTGATCGACAAAGGATGGGTCTGAATTGACCATGCCCAACACTTTTACGACCCGTGTGACCCGGTCCAGATCGCCGAGCATGTCCTTCAAAACCGCCAGTTGGTTGATTGCGGTCAGCCGGGCCCCTTCATAGCCCTCTTCAATGCCTAGATCAGCGCCGAGCTTGCCCGTTATCTCCGTGCCGTCCGCCCGCTTAGGGCCCTTGCCCGCCAGGAAAATTAAATTACCGGTCCTGACGCCGTTTACATAATTCGCAACCGGGGTCGGCGGCGTGGGCAGGGTGATGTTCAGTTCTTCAAGGCGCGCTTCGGGATCGTAAATTTCCACGTTTGCGTCGCCTGGCTCCGCAAAGGCCGCGTCTTGAACGCTGAAAGACAGAAAAATGGAAAAAGCGCAAAGCCAGATAATTTTTCTTTTGTTCATATCTGAGGGTCCCTGTTTTGATGTGATGTAGTCATGGCTTGTCAATCAAGCGCTTTCAAAAATGCGGAGACTGCGTTCCATGCGGCGAGCTCCGTCATCATCGGCGCATGACCAATGCGTGGAACCTCTGTATACTGAAAGGCTGGATGAACCGCACGCATTCTGTCGATGATTGGGGGCGTCAGGAGGTCGCTGAGCGCGCCCCGCACCACAAGCGTCGGCGTGTCTTTCAGGCTCTCAAAGGCCGGCCATAAATCGGGCGCAGGGCCGAGTTCTGCGAGCGCGCGGGCGATATTCATGTCATAGTCGAAGACCCAGCTTCCATTCTCGTCCTGACGAAAGGTGCGCTCGGCGAAAACAATCCATTCCTCGTCGGTTGCATCCGGAAAGGCGACGCCGTTGATTGCTTTGATGCGCGCGGCCGCCTCGTCGAGATCGGCGGCGGGATCGGCGCCGGCGCCGGCATAGCCGGCGATCCGCGCGATGCCCTCCGGCGCCAGATCCGGCCCTACATCGTTCAAGATGGCGGCCTTCACCCGCGATGGCGCGTGTTCATTCGCGAGCATGGTGACGATGCCGCCAAGTGATGTGCCGATGAAAATGGCCTCGCGAGCGTCCATGGCGTCCAACACTTTCAGGACATCGTCCCGATAGGTTTGCGGATGATAATTAAGATAGTCGGGGTCGTAGCTTGAGCCATCCCGCCCGCGCAGGCTGACCGCAATGACGTCATGTCCCGTTGCCGCGATTTTTGGCGCGAGGTCCGCAAAATCCTTGGCGTTCCGCGTCAGGCCGTGAATGCACAAAACCGGTGTCCGCGCCCCGCCGCGATAATGTCTGCCGCGCAGGGTGATTGCCGGCGCCACCTGGAACTCAACATCTTCATAGGTCATTTTGCCGCCTTTTTCCCGCTGCTGCATTCGCCGCCATTGCTGCTATTAATAGCGTCTATTAACAAGCTCAACGCTGCATCTATTTACGACGCCGTTGCAGCAGGCATCTGAAGGCGCGAAAAATTGTCTAAAACCTTGAGTGAGCTAACGGATGAAGCCCGAACCCTGAAGTCGCAAGGCCGCCATGTTGAGGCGCTCGAGGTGCTCGGCGCGATGGCGGCGCAAGCCCCTGACAATGTCGCCGTCCTTCACAATTACGCTGCCGTTCTGGGCGAGGCCGGACGCAATAAAGAAGCCGTTGATGTGATGCGCAAGGCGTTTTCGATGGGGCTCAACGCCCCGGAAAGCTGGCTTGTCTTTGGGCGCGTGCTGTCTGGAAATCGCGAGTTGGAAGAGGCGGAAGCGGCGTTGCGGCAATTGGTGCAGATGCAGCCGACCGAGCCGGACCCTCATCGAGAGCTGGCGCAGCTCATCTGGATGAAAACCGGGGATCGCGACAAGGCGCTTGCTGTCCTGAATTCAGCGATTAAGGCGTATCCTGAAGTTGCGCCCTTGCATATTGCCCGCGCTCAGGTCTACGGCGAAACAGGCGATAACGACATTCAATATGCGATCATTAAGGAAGCGGCGCGGTTGTCCAATGGCGATCCGTTTCTTGAGTATTCAGCCTGCAATGCGGCCCTGGCGGCAAAAGAATTCGATGAGGCGCTTGCCTATGGCGAGCGTGTCGCCGCCCAAATGCCGAACGACAATGGCGTCGTGAGCGCCTACTGCCAGGCGCTATTGGCGACCGGGAACGGGAAAGGCGCTGCGGTCGTTGCTGAAAACCTGTCCCGGCGCGATCCCATGAACCAGCTGTTTATTGCTCTGAAAGCGACTGCTTATCGTATGCTTCAGGATGAACGGTATCATGAGTTATTCGACTATGACGCCTTTGTCTTCACGTCTCCGCTGGACACGCCCAAAGGCTGGCGCAGCCTGGAGGCCTATCTCGATGATTTGATCGAAGGCCTGGACGAGGCGCACAGCTTCAAGTCGCACCCTTTCAGCCAGTCAGTGCGTCACGGCAGCCAGATTTCGTCAATCAACGGGTCAGACAACCCTGCCTTGCGCGCCTATATTGAGGCGATGGCGGGGCCCGTGCGCCGCTATATTGAACGTCTCAGCCCCGGTGATGACCCTCTGCGGTCCCGCAATATAGGCGGCTTTCGAACGTTCAGCACATTTTCGGTCAGTCTTCACCCCGAGGGTTTTCACGTCAACCATGTGCACCCGCAGGGCTGGCTGTCGTCCGCCTGCCATTTGAGGCTTGCGGAACCTGACCCGAACAACGAAAAGGCGGGATGGCTGAAATTCGGCGAGCCAGGCATTCCGACATCGCCCGAACTGCCGCCGGAGAAGTATGTCGAACCTCAGCCAGGCGTCATGGCGGTGTTTCCGTCCTATATGTGGCACGGCACTGAGCGATTCGACACCGGCTCATCGCGCCTGTCTGTCGCCTCGGATATCGTTCCCGCGGAGCCGCCGGCGGGCTAGCCGATAGGCCCGTTTTAACAATTCATTAGGTATATTTGTTGTGATATTGCCACACTCACGGCGAGAGTCCCCCTTGCATTCACTTGCGTGTTGACGCGCTTGACCTTGCGACCATAGCTTGGGCGTTAGCCGTCGGTCTGCCAACCGACGACCATCGTGCCCTTATTTTACGGGGGGGCGAAATACGCTTTGCGGCTCTGTCTGTCGGGTCAAGGTCGCAGAAACTACGTTTAACTCGGAGGGATACAATAATGAAAAACTCACGTCTCGTCGGGCGATTTTTGCGCTCTACGATGCTCACGGGTGTCGCCGCCGCAATGGCCGCGCCGGCATTCGCACAGGACGATGACGATACGATTATCGTCACCGGTTCTCGCCTGAACCAGGCCAATCTCGCCTCGTCGAGCCCGGTCTTCCAGGTTGACGCGGAAGAGATTAACACTCGCGGTGTTACGCGCGTTGAAGACCTGATCAACATCCTGCCGCAGGCTTTTGCGGCGCAAACGTCCGAACTCGCAAATGGTTCAAACGGTACGTCAACCGTTAACCTTCGCGGTCTCGGCGCGGCGCGCACGCTGGTCCTCATGGACGGCAAGCGCCTGCCTTATTCCACGGTCATCGGCGGTAGCTCCAGTAACGCTTCCACGGCCAACCTGGACGTGATCCCAGCACAGCTCGTTGAGCGTGTTGACGTTGTGTCAGGCGGCGCCTCGGCTCTGTACGGTTCTGACGCTGTCGCAGGTGTCGTGAACTTCATCATGCGCCGTGACTTTGAAGGTCTCGAACTGGATGGCCAGGTTGGTTTCTTCCAGGACGGCAACAATGACGACTTCGCTAACGGTCTGCTGGACAACTTCGGCATTGACCGCCCGGGCAGCGAACTTGACGGTCGCGGTGTCAACGTCTCCGCTACGTGGGGCGCGAACACAGCCGACGGTCGCGGTAACGTGACGGCGTTCTTCCAGTATCAGGACCAGAACGAAATCCGTCAGGGCGCTCGCGATTACAGCGCTTGTTCTTATAACTCAGGTGGAGATCCACGTGGTATTGGCGGTGTTACTTGCGGCGGTTCATCGACCTTCCGCCGTATCGGCCTGTCGAACACAAATCCGAACTTCCCGGCCGGTCTTTTCCTGAATGACGACGGTACGCTGGTGCCGTTCACGGGCTCGCCGGATCAGCTCTTCAACTTTGCGCCGGATAACTTCATCCAGCGTAACAATGAGCGCTTCAACATCTCAGCGATGGCGCGTTACGAAGTAACCGACAATGTTGAAGCATACATGGATCTCACATTTACGGAGAACACCACCGACTCGCAGATTGCGTTCTCGGGCACGTTCTTCCGTAACTTCATGATCAATTGCGACAACCCGTTCCTTCAGGCTGCAGTGCCTGGCGGCGGTACGGTTGCTGACTCTGCGCTTGGCTGTACGCCGGCAGACATAGCCGCTGGTAACGACGTCAACTTCGGCGGTGTCGCTGGCCCGGGCTACAGGAATGTCAACGGCAATCCGCGCAGCACCTTTACCGGGCTCACTACTTTCCGCGCAGTCGGCGGCTTCCGCGGTACGTTGGGTGACAACTGGGATTGGGATGCGTTCGGTCAATTCTCACGCACGCGTCACAACTCGAACTCAACTGGCGACCTCTCATTCGCACGGGTTCAGGATGCGTTCTTCGTAGTCGACAATGGCGATGGCCCGGTTTGCCGTTCCGGCAATACAGGCTGTCTGCCGTTCAACCTCTTCCAGCGTCCTGGCGGTGTTGATCAGATTACGCCAGAGGTTGCGCAGTCCATTCAGGGCAACGGTTTCGTTACGGGTACGGTTGAGCAGATCGTTCTCGGCGGCACCATCAGTGGCGATCTTGGCGGCTACGGCTTCCAGTTCCCATGGGCGGAAAGCGGTGTTCTGGGCCTCGTCGGTGTTGAATATCGTGAAGACCGGCTGGATCGTCGTCCGGATGATGTCTCGCAGATTCCTGGCGGCCTTGGCCTGACCGGCGTCGGCGGCGGCACCCCTCCAATTCAGGGTGAAGTCAGCGTTTGGGAACTCTTTGCGGAAACCCAGATCCCGATCATCGAGGGTCAGCCGCTCTTCGAAGAGTTCGGCATCAACGGCGCTTACCGTTATTCGAACTACACAACGGATTCGGATGCGACAGCACAGACTGATTTCGACACGCATACTTTTGCGGCCGGGATCAGCTGGACGCCTGTTTCTGACCTCCGCTTCCGTGGTCAGTTCCAGCGTGCGGTGCGTGCGCCGAACGTGTTCAACCTGTTCAGTGCGCAAAACACTGGCCTGTTCAACGCGGTTGATCCGTGCTCGGGCGATTTGGATCCGATGACGCCTGTTCCTGCGCCAACCGCAACGGTTGCGCAGTGTGCGTTTACCGGTCTTTCAGCAGCTCAGTATGGTACGCTGCCTGTTAACCCGGCGCAGCAGGAAAATGCTGTTACCGGCGGTAACCCGCTCCTCAACCCGGAAAAATCCAACACCTATACGTTCGGTGTTGTGATGCAGCCGCGTTGGATTGACGGGCTGACGGTCTCGGTCGATTACTTCGACATTTCGATCAAGGACGCCATTACAAACGTTCCGCCGCTAACAACACTGACTCAGTGTGTACAGACTGGTGATCCTCAGTTCTGTAGCCTGGTCCAGCGTGACCGTGACGGTTCACTCTTCGCCAGCCCGGTTCCGCCGGCAGGCTCGCCGTTCCAGTTCGCCGGCGTTCAGGCGACGGTGGTCAACATCGCGCAGGTTGATACGCGCGGTATCGACGTGTCGGCTTCCTATGGCCTCGACATGGCCGATGTCGGTCTCGGCGGCTGGGGTTCAATGAACTTCAACTACGTCTCGACCTTCCTGATGGAATTGTCATCAATCCCGGTACCGGGCGTGACGACAACGGTTGAGTGTAAAGGCTTGTATCGCGGCGGTTGCGGCGGTCCGAACCCTGAATATCGTCACCGCCTGCTGACCACATGGCAGACACCGTGGAACATCGACATCACGGCGACGTGGCGTCACTTCTCCGGCGTTGAGCTGGCTGCCGGACAGCAAACCGGTGGTGTGTTTGTACCTTCAGGCAATATCTTAGACGACAATCTGGACTCCGCTGAGTATCTGGACCTTGCCGCTCAGTTCTATGTTCGCGAGAACCTGACGCTGCGCGCCGGTGTCCAGAACGTCTTCGGACGTGACCCAGAACTGTCGACGGTCGCTGGTACAGCGCCGGGTAACGGCGATACGTTCCCGGGCACCTATGACCCGGCCGGTCGCTTTATCTTCTTCGGCGTGAACTTGCAGCTGTAAGCACACCCCTGAAGAGACAAGAAGCGAAGCGCCGCAGACAAAAGTCTGCGGCGCTTTTCTTTTGAGCCGGGTTTGACCCTGCGCCATTCTGAATTAGGGTGCGCCCTAACAGGAGCAGGCTATGGTAAAGTCCTATTTTTCTATTGTGACGGCGACAGCGGTAGTTTCGATCGGTTTTTGCAGTGGCGCGGCCGCCCAAAATTTAGCGACGGAGTTGGTTGAGTGTCGTGGAATAAGTGATAACTCAGACCGACTTGAGTGCTTTGATCAATTGGCAAACGCGCTGGATACCGAAAACCTTCCTGTGTCTGCGGCTATGGAGGGGAGTGACGACTCGCCCATTGAGCCGGTCTTGACTGCGGAAGAGCGATTTGGCTCTGAGGACTTGCCGCAGACGGTTGAAAGAAAGCGCAAGGAGCGAGAAAAGCTCAAATCTCTCACCGCATCAGTGGTTGATATCGGTCGCAACGGCCGCGGAAAATATGTCGTTATTCTCGATAACGGTCAGGTTTGGCGTCAACTCAATGCCGATACGAATAGACTTCGGGTGCCAAAAGCTGGCGCAGAGGGGATGAGTGTAGAAGTCAAGCGTAAAAAGCTTGGTGGTCATTCGCTTTATCTCAATGGCGATAACCGTTCAATTCGTGTAGAGCGCATCAAGTAACACAAGTAACAAAAGTACTGGGCGTTATGTAAAAACGCCATACTCTTCAATTCCATCGAATACTGCAGAAATAAAGCCTCGCTCGTCCTCGCTGAGCTCCGGTCGCCAGATATCAAAAAGTAATATAATACGGTCAGAGGCGCTTTGATTACGCGCTTCATGTTCGATGGAATCGTCAAAAATCAGCATTTCGCCCATTCGCCATTGTCGCGTCTGGTTACCGACACGCAGGTGGCAATTGTCCGGAATGATGAGCGGTAGATGGCAGATAATCCGTGCATTCATTAACCCCGTATGCGGCGGTATATGCGTACCAGCTGTCAACCGGGAGAACAGGGCGATGGGAGATTTCCCATTAATATTAGGTTGTGGCGCAAGGTTCAATGCATTCATGGTCGCCGGGCATTTTGCGATATTGTTCTCAACGCGTGTTCCATCCTTAATGAGATGGAACGCCCCCCAGTCTTTGTTTCCCGTTAGCGCGCTTTGATGCAAATGAGGCGTTTGGGAAGATGCGGGCACATATGCCTCAAAAGCTTCGGTCCCAGATAAAATCGCCTCAAGTTCCGCAAGAATAGAATCGGTTTGCTCCATCAAATCCTTCGTCCACGTGAACTGTGACGGATCATAAAACTGTATTTGCGGGAGTTCCGGGAAGTAAAACTTATCAGGCTGCTGATAGTATATCTGTTTGCGCCCGAATAATATGTCGAGCGCCTGTTCTCCACGTGTATGACCGGAGCCGTCAAATAGACCTAACGCCTGAATTTTCGAACGAAGAAACTCTTCATATCGCACTGCCGCATTTTGGCATTCTTTTTTGGCGCGTTCGATTTCAAGGGCGAGCGGTCCTGACAACTGTGGAGGCGCAGATCGAACGGCGGCGATATAAAATTCTGCAGCTTTTCGCAGGTTGCCCATTGAGCTGAGAGCATCGGCCTTTAAAATCGTCGCTTCAAGATCGCCGGGCGCCCTGGACAGTAGCTTTTCGGCAGCCTCGAGGCTTTCATTTGCATATCCTGCTTTTCTGGCGGCGAGCGCTAAGCCGCGCAGTACAGGGGGGCTGTCCTCGCCTGCTGAAACGGCGTCTGATAAAATCTTATAAGCTTCCCGCGTGTCGCCGGCTTGCAGGGCGCGCAACCCATCGGCAGCTTGTTGAGCAGCTTCTGTCATCTCGGTTGTATCCTTTGCAGGCGCGAAAAACTCAGCAAAAATAAGAGTTAACCATACGATCGCACAATTGAAACGGACAATATCGTCACGGTGCGTCGATGCGGACTGATGCTGTTACTGTACATTGGAGCCCAAATATCCTACATTGTAACGCTTGTTGTGCTGTTAATTGAAGGGAATAGCGCTATGGACTTGAGGCTAGCCAAGTTGGGGATTCCAGCTTTTGCGCTGTTATTGGGCGCATGTACGACTTATGAAACGCAAACAGCATCCAATGTGACGCAGGAAACAGTGGCCACTGATGAGGCTGCGGCGGAAGGTGCTCAAGCTGAAGGAGCGGTTACTGAAACCCAGGCTGAAGCTGGCGAAGATCGGATTATTTGCAAGCGGATTATTCCGACCGGAACCCGTTTTGGTAGAAAAGAATGCCGTTCCTGGCGTGAATGGCGGGAAATGCGGGAAGCGACGCAAGATATCCTGAATGAAGGTCAGCGCCGCAATCTTCAGGTTGATACGCCTCGCGGCGGTTGATCTAAGCTGAATTCAAAAAATTGAAAACCGCTGCATCACTTGCGGCGGTTTTTGTATCTGTCTAAAGGTTTGCGCTAAAGAGCCTCATCGACTTGTATTACTCTGGCCGCCGCGTTGACGACAGCGGCGATGCACAGCGCCGTTTGAACTTGCTTTGTCGTCACGCCTGCTTTGCGGACGACTTTTTCGTGAGAGTCGAGATGCGTGCCGCAGCCATTGATGGCGGAGACGGCGAGCGCCCAAAGTTCAAAGTCAACTTTTTCAATGCCGGGATTGCCGGTCACATGATGTGACGCTTGGCGTGCAATATCTAACGCCGGTAAGAAAAGCTGTTGATATCAAATGAGTATGCTATGCTCTAAATTAGCAATATTAGCATTGGCTGGATTCAACTCACTGCAAGCTTCTGCTATGTTATAGAGATCGCCCATTTAACTCTGAGGCGCTTACTGATGAAAAGGGGTCTTAAAATGAAATATGGAATGTTCGTAGCGCCTGCAATAATCGTTCTGTTATCTGCGTGCACCACGGTTCAAACGCAATCTGCAGCGAACACTGAATCTGAGACGTATACTGAATCTGAGACGTATGATGTAATGGCCGACGGTTCGGTAGTGGATGCTGAGGGCAATCCAGTTGGAACTGATGAAGATCGGATCATTTGCAAGCGAACCATTGCGTCGACTACGACTCGTCTTGGAAGGAAGAGGATGTGCATGAGCGTGCGCGAATGGCGTGAGATGAGAGAGGCCACCCGGTCTATTATGGATGAGGGTCAGCGGCGAAACCTTCAGGTTGATGTGCCCGGAGGCGGCTGACTATTAGACCGTTAGAATTTTCGGTTACAAGCGCCGTCGCGAATATCGCGACGGCGCTTTTTTGTGTGCAATGAGTTTGTACTGCACTGGTTAGGCGGTAGCATTTTCGGCGATGAGGATCCGTGCCGCCGCGTTGACGACAGCGGCGATGCGCAACGCTGTTTGAACTTGCTCTGTCGTCAGTCCCGCTTTGCGGACGACTTTTTCGTGAGAGTCGAGACACATGCCGCAGCCATTGATGGCAGAGACGGCGAGCGACCAAAGTTCAAAGTCAACTTTTTCAACGCCGGGATTGCCGATTACGTTCATCCGCAGTTTTGCCGGCAAGGTCTTGTACTCGCTTGCTTCCATTAAATGAGTTGCGCGGTAGTAAACATTGTTCATCGCCATGATCGCGGCGGCTGACTTAGCGGCTGTTTTCGCTTCATCGCTGAGTTTGTCTTCAATTTCTGCAGCTACTGCGGCGATGACATCTGATTGTCCGGTGGCCAGAGCTGAGGCGTAAAAAGCGCCCCATTTTTGTTGATCTGTAAGGGTTTGCTCGCTTGCCAGTGTTCCGAGGTTCAGCCGGATATCCTTAGCGTAATCAGGGATTTTTTCTCGTAGCTCGTTGATGCTCATGGTCGTCTCCAAATGCCGCGCGCAGGTGTATATTCAGCTCAAAGGCTGCGCCGCTGATGAATAAAAACTGAATTAATCCATGATGGTGCGAACGGCGGCGATCCGCCGTTCGCATCCACCTTGATGGGTCTTAGAGCGTGTCGCCGCCAACCGCACGGTTGCATGGGCAAAGCTCATCAGTTTGCAGAGCATCGAGGATGCGTAGCGTTTCCTGCGGATTGCGGCCAACATTCAATCCGTTGACAGCAACATGTTGAATAACATTGTGCGGGTCAACAATGTATGTTGCTCGCAGAGCAACGCCTTCCGGCGCGCGAATGCCAAGACCGTCGATCAGAGAACCGGTCGTATCGGCAAAGCTCCACGCCGGGTGCTTGTCGAGATCCGGGTGATCGCGGCGCCATGCGAGCTTGCAGAACTCATTGTCAGAACTGCCGCCAAGAACGATCGCGTCACGATCTTCGAATTCCGCCGCAAGCCGGCCAAACTCTGCAATTTCAGTCGGGCAGACAAAGGTGAAATCTTTCGGATAAAAATAGATGATCTTCCACTTGCCCGAAAAGCTGTCCTGCGTGATGTCCTCAAACGCGGATTCGCCATTTTCTTCGTGCGCGTTGAATTTTGGCTTGACGCCAACAACGGAAAAGTCGGGAAGTTTGTCGCCGACACCTAACATACGTGTCTCCTTTGGTTCAGTAATGAAAAACTGTTTTCGCGCCCGCTAAGAACGCGACAAAGGTTAGATAAACCACTTGGAGAATTAATCAAATAGATTATATTGCGACATATGATCGAAAATATCGATTCTTTATGGAGCTTCAATGACACCCCTACCGACCCTTAGGCAGTTGCAGTTCTTCATGGCGCTGGTGCGCCGGGAATCTTTCTCAAAGGCTGCTGACGATTGTCTTGTTTCCCAATCAACCCTGTCCTCGGCCATCAAGGAGATGGAAGGATTGCTGGGCGCCCAGCTTGTTGACAGGTCTACCCGATCCTTCGCGCTGACCCCGGCGGGGGAGCTGGTCGCCGCGCGCGCCGGCGCCATCCTGGCGTCAACGGAGGACCTTTCCAGGGCGGTCACCGATCGAAAGCCGCTTGAGGGGGAATTCTACCTGGGCGTCATTCCGACCATCGCGCCTTTTGTCCTGCCTGAAGTAACAAGTCGACTTCACAATGCTTTTCCGAAACTGAAACTCTATTTGCGTGAGGATTTAACCGCCGCGTTGGCCGAGCGTCTGGCGGCCGGGCTGATCGATGCGGCGCTCTTGGCGTTTCCATATGACATCCCTGGTGTTGAGATCGAAGAGATTGGCGAAGACCCATTCTGGTTTACTTGTGATCCGGCGCATGAGATGGCGAAGAATGCCAAGGTCACCACTGACGATTTGAAAAATACTGAAATCCTGTTGCTTGAGGACGGTCATTGCCTGAGAGAGCATGCTGTCGATGCGTGTGATTTATCCGACCGCTCACATCCGGCGGCGTTCGGCGGGACGAGCCTGTTTACTTTGACGCAGATGACCAGGTCCGGCCTTGGCGCGACCCTCCTGCCCGAGATGGCGATCAAGGGCGGGCTGGCGAAAAGTTCTGACCTTGTCGCCATTCCCTTCGCCGCCCCGGCGCCTTGCCGAAAGATTGGCGTCGCCTGGCGCAAGGGATCGGGGCGTCGCGATGAAGCGCAAGCCATTGCAGCGGTGATCAAGGAAGTACTGAACGATAATGCGTAAGCGAGTGTTTACGCCGCCTTGCCCTGTAGAGGCGGATGCTTGATTTCGGCGATCTGGCCGTTGTCCGACAACATTACGGCGATCGGCCGGGTAGACTTGAACTGAGACAGAACGATCATGACGGTGACAGTGATCGGTACGCTCAAAAGCAGCCCGGCGAAGCCCCAGATTGACCCCCAGACGCCAAGAGAAAACAGGATCACCAGGGGGCTTAAATTCAAAGAACGCCCGACAATGCGCGGTTCGATGCCATTGCTCATCACTTGTTCAAAGCCGACAAGCGACACCAACGCAATCAACGCCATGCGCAATCCGCCGCCGTCCGGCTGTACGAGGGCCAAGAGAACCGGCAATGTAATCGCAGAGGCGGCGCCAAAAATCGGTATGTAATTCAACACAAAAATCAGCAAGGCCCAGAATCCTGCGAACTGAATGCCGATAAGACTCATGATCACATAGCTGACAATAGCCGTGATCAGATTGGTGACGGTTTTTACGGTGATATACTGACGGACCATGACGCCGATATCGGAGATTGTTTCATTAATCGCCTGGCGCTCACGATCGCTTGAGCCGAGAAAGTTGATTTTTCGGAAAAACCTTCCCCGCTCGATCAGCATGAAAACGAGATACAGAAAAACTGTAATGAAAGTTACGAAGTTTGACGTCAGCGCGCGAAGGCTGCCCGCGGCTTGAGATAAAAGCGGTCGAATAACGTCGATGGCAGCTTGTTGAAGCTGTTCAACGCTGCCAACCAGTTCCTGAGGCAGGAAATCCAGCGTTCTCACAAATACGAGACCTTCCTGAATCAGCGAACGTAAACGCGCCTCATAGGACGGCCAGGTCTCAAGCAGGCTTTCCACATTCGATTTGATGATCTCAACGAACAGCATGATGCCGAAACCGATCAGTACGAAGGCAAGGAGATAGCTCAGCCAGTTCGGCAGGAATTTTCCTATGACCGGGGCGCGGCGGATGTTTTCCTTCAGCGTGAAAATCAGGAAGCATAGGAACCCGGCGACCACCAGCGGGATCAGCACGCCGCGTCCGATATAGGCGATAAATCCGATCAGAACGGCGATGGCGAGGCCGTAAAATGTGCGGGCCATACCGGCCTGTGGCGCTGTTTCAGGCATATTATTCTCCGACCCTTTCTCCAGGATCAGCTAACGGTGTTCGCGGCGCCTCGCCAGCGCTTTTCATTGGGGCATGACGGGATTACGAGTAGCTGGATGATTTGCCGGGAAATCAAATGGCGCAAACCCATATTCGGCGTTTGCACCCCTTACGGGCGAGGCGCATGCGCATCTCTTGCATGGGGGCGATCTTTCAAGTGCTGCTGAGTGGTCGGTGATCGCGGCGTTTCCCGAAGATGTATTGACGCTCAAGGGGCAAGATAGCGTCGGCTGGCTGCGAACTGTTCAAATGAAGTTGAATGAGCGTGCGCTGACACATGAGGCCGTACCATGCGATGCGCCCCTGCGGTCTGGCCTGATTGGGTATGTGGGCTATGAGGCGTTGGCGGCGATGGAGCCGTCGCTGGATTTGCCGCCTAGTCCATATGACTTTGCCGATGCAGTGTTCGGCGTTTATGATGCAACGGTGGTTTTTTCGCGCTCACGTCATAAAGCGTGGGTCATTGGCCGCAGCTCGAATGCATGTGACCGTTTGCAGACGGCGCTTGGGACTGATGATCCGGCGCCGGTGGCGCCGCCGTCGTTCACATCACTCACATCGAATTTTTCCCGCAGTGACTACATTGCAGCGGCTGATGATATCATTGCGCGCATACGAAATGGCGATTTCTATCAAGCGAATATAGCTCAATGCTTATTGGCCACAACGGACGAGCCATTTTCACCCTTTGATTTGTTCCGGTTTATAGCTGGCGCCAGCGACGCATTTTTCGGTGCGTTTTTGCAATATGAACGTGGCGCCATCCTTTCCAATTCGCCGGAGCGGTTTTTCCAGACACCGCCCAGAAATAATAAGCCGCGGCGCATCGCCGTCGAACCCATCAAGGGCACGCGCCCGCGTAGCGAGGATGCAAGCGAAGATGCACGCCTTGCCGCGTGAATTGCAGAAAGATCCAAAGGATCGCGCCGAAAACATCATGATTGCGGATTTGATGCGTAATGATTTGTCAAAAATCTGCAAGGATTACTCAATTCGCGAAGATACGATTTGCGAACTAATGACCTTGTCGCGCGTCCATCATCTTGTGTCGCGAATCTCAGGTGAGCTTTGCGACGATGTTGCGCTGACCGATATATTCCCAGGCGCTTTTTCCCAGCGGGTCTATTACCGGCGCGCCAAAAAATTGAAGCCATGCGCACGATTGCGGAGATAGAGCGTGCTGGGCGCGGCCCTTATTGTGGCGTGATCGGTTATATCGACGATAGCGGGGCTGCGGATTTCGCCGTTGCAATCCGCACAATGATGACGGGTGATGCAGGTCGGTGCTTGAATATTCCGGTTGGCGGCGGCGTCACGCTCCGATCCAGGTCTCAAGAAGAATATGAGGAAACGCTGGTCAAAGCGTCGGGTGCGCTTGGCGGGGCCATTGATCCATGGCGATATCTGTCATGATACTGATTATTGATAACTATGATTCTTTTGTTCATAATCTCGCGCGCTATGTTCGAGAAAGTGGTGCTGAAACGAAGGTCGTACGCAATGACGAGATTGCCGTCAGGGAATGCCTGGAGCTTCAGCCCGATGGAATTGTAATTTCACCGGGCCCGAAGCGCCCGGCGGATGCCGGCGTCAGTCTTGACCTCATCGATGCGATACCGTCCGACACGCCGCTTCTTGGCGTGTGCCTCGGCCATCAATGTCTGGTGGAGGCTTTTGGCGGTAAGACCGTGCGCGCAGCGCATCCATTTACATGGAGAAGCGCGCGAGGTTTCGCATAATGGGCAGGGATTGTTTGAAGGGATTGCCTCACCAATGCTGGCGGGCCGGTATCATTCCCTGATTGCAAAACTGCCAGCGGATGGGCCGCTGAATGAGGTTGCCTGGAGCGATGAAGGAGAGGTGATGGCGGTTTCGCACCAAAAAAATCCATGGTTCGGTGTCCAGTTTCATCCGGAATCGCTGCTAACCTCTGACGGTATGGCGATAATCCGCAATTTTCTTTCCCGATGTAATGAACGCAGACTGGCATGACGTACTGGCTTAATGGAGAGTTTCGAGAAGACATACATGCGATTGACATCGCCGATCGCGGTTTTTTGCTCGGTGGACGGCGTTTTTGAGACCCTGCTTGTCCGCGATGGCGCGGCGGGCGTTTCTTGATGATCATCTGGAACGTCTTCAGGGTGGATTGTCCGCCTTGCAGATTTCCATTGACCTGCCGAAGGATATTGAAAAGATCGTCAGTACATTGATTGAAAAAAACGAAATAGATGGCGACGCATCCTTACGGTTCAGCATATCGCGCGGCCCGTCAGGGCGAGGATTGGCGTTCCCAAATACAAAAGAAAGCCAGCCCACGATATTGTTAACCGCACGAGCGGCTCCTGAGGCGCCCGCCGAAACAGTAGCGCCTTTATCTATGATGATCAGTAAGTACAGGCGCTCTGAGCATAGCATTTCGAGCCAGTGCAAGACGTTGAACTATCTCGACAACATTTTGGCGCGCAACGAAGCGGTCAATGCCGGCGCCGATGAGGCGGTTATGTTGAATGGCCAGGGGAGAGTGGCTTGCGCGTCAGCCGCGAATATTTTTGTCATCGATGACCGGGGCGTAGTTCTGACACCGCCAGTTGATGAGGGTGCGCTTCCGGGTATTGTGCGCGGCGTGTTATTGCGCGCCTGCGGGCAGGTCGCTGTGGAGACGCGAGAGGCGGCGCTTGATATTAAGATATTGCAACGTAGCCATCTTGTACTTACCAACAGTCTCATTGGCGTGTGTCCAGCGGCAATGTTGGGCGCAACGGGCGCATGGCCGACTGCGCCGTTAGAAATTTTGCAGCGCTTGCAATCATGGTATGAGATGTCTCTTCGCGACAGTCTTTCTTTGCAAGTCCGGGCCCAATGAAATCATTTTCCATCAATCAGGATCAAATCTCGAGCATCATCGGCGCGGCCTCAGCCGATGAATTGTCGCGCCGTTTTAACCGCCATTTCGACTTTTTGACGATTGCAAACTGGTCTGCAAAAAACCCCGCTTCAACATGGCGGCGTAGGCATGTCGGATGAGGAATTGGCGGTGTGTGCGCGGCGAATGTCCGTTTTGTTCGGATTTGAACAAACTTACCTGGATGGGCAGGCATCAGGAACAATTTCGGATTGGGCGGAAGCGCTGGCGACGGGCGCCGGCAAACACCTTTTGAATTTTGGGTTCAAGGCGGCGACGCGAAAACAATAACGATACGCAATGCATTCATCCCGCCGATGAAATTTACCAGGACGCCGCTGCAGCCGCAAATCTGTTTTACGGTCGACGGCGCCTTTTATCTTTCGTGGCGCCGCATAGTCTTCTTGGATTTGTGCTGTCGATATTAACGCCGAACCTGCAGCACATTGAATCGGTTGATGCGCGTGGCATGACGCCTGAAGCGCTGTCCGGCACCTTGCTTTTCGGTGATGTGATGATCGCCACACCAACCTTGTGGCGATACATGATGCGCGAGGAACTGGCCGCGCCGGACAATACCATGGCGGTATCGTTCGGCGAGCCCATGTCTTACGAGCTGAGTGCGGAAATGCGTAAAGCCGGGTTCGGCGTCATGCGCGAGCTTTATGGATCGACAGAATCCGGTCTTATCGGTTGGCGCGATTCAGCCACAGAGCCGTTTGTCCTTTTCGATCATTGGCGGCGCGATGGTGACCAATTGTTGCGCGCGATGCCTGACGGCGCCGAGAAAACCGGTCGAAGCGATGGATGTGATCGAGTGGACTGGCGAGCGCACGTTCAATCTGGGCGGCCGGCGCGACGGGGCAGTGCAGATTGGAGCGGTGAATGTTTTTCCGGCGCAGGTTACTGACGCGCTGGGCGAACATCCGCGTATTAAGGAATGCCGTGTTAAGGCGGGACGCCGCGGCGACGGCGTCAACCGGTTAATCGCTCATATTGTCTTGAAGCCTGAATTCCAGCCGAATGATCAAACCGCACGGGAAATTGACGCCTGGTGTCGAATGAAATTGCGTCAGCAAGAACGGCCAAGAATCTATAATTTTGAAAAATCGCTCAGCAAATAAAGCGGGGCTATTGCCTATGAGATAAGCGATAGCTCCTGCAATATTAGTTTTCATCGCCCGCAGCGACTGTTGCCTGCTGCAATTTATTTTGTACTTGCGCAGCGACGCCCGTAAACACTGTCTGGTCATCGCCAACCGTGATTGTCGGCTCGCAGTTGCTCGTGCAGTTATAGGTCGTCCGTGCAATGCCGCGCTGCATAGTTAACATGTCTGTGCCAGACGAGCGGACGCGGATGATTAAATTATCAATCGTATCGCCCTTTTCGTCGAAAATATACATATTGGTAAGGCCGGGCGCTTTTCCGAACAATAAGAGATTTTCATTGTCCTGAACTGTGACGTCAGCGATGGCGGGGTTGCCAACAACGATACTTTGCGCCGGATTTTCCAGTTTAAGCGGACGCACCTGATCCATGGTCAGCCAAATCTGGCCAGCGTGCGCTGAATTTGTCAGCGCCATCAGAGCAATAAAAGCGGATAAAATCATGCGCATGGGACGTACCTTTGGAAACTGTTGCACGAAGACTAAGAGTGATGAGTCAATGATTAATTAAAAAAGCCGCGTAGATTATGGGCTTCTGCGCATATTTAAAGTTCTCAGTTTACTGTGCTTTAAATCGATGATGGTACTCCATTGAGGCCGGTGGAGATATTAATGTCAGCAACGCCTCTTATTCCAACAGTGCAGGAAAGCGATTTCTCTGACGCTCTGACCGCATTTTCAGTATTTCAGGATCTCCCGGACGCGGTTATCGGCGCTATCTCCAAAAGTAGCGATGGCCGAAATTATGATGCTGGTCATACAGTGTTCGCTGCTGGCCAATTTGACGCTAATGAGTTTTACCTGATTACCGACGGGCGTTTGCGTCTTTCTCTAGTAGACGCTGAAACGGGCGCGATGATTATTGAAGAAATAGGCGAGGGCGCAATTTTTGGGCTTGAGCTTTCGTTTGGTGAAAGCGCGCCCGATTTTTGTGGCCGGGTTTCCGCGACTGCAGAAGAGTCTCTTTCTATGATTGCCATTGATGCAGAAGCATTTCGCGCTTTGGCGTCACAACGCCCATCCCTGATGCGCAATATCGCCGCCTATTTCGCGCAACAACTCTCAACCGTCCGTTTTGATCCGGTTCATACAGAAACAGCGCCCCATCAGCGCGTTTATGCGGCCCTCCTGCATTTTGTTGAACGGGATGCGATGACAGGCCAATGGCGCATAGAACGCATGCCAAAGCACCGTGAATTAGCTGATAAGGCCGGCGTTGAGGAAGCAGTCACTGCTGATGCGGTCGCCAGCCTCATTCAGGATGGTGTCGCCCAAAGAGATTACCCCGGTATGGTGATCAATGATATTAGTCGGTTGAATGAACTCGCTAGTTAGGGTTAATATGTATTAACTATAATGCGTACACAGATGAAAAAGTTACCGAAGGTTTATCATTTGTTTACGCATATTGCGCATGATGACGATGCTTAAAAGGAGAAACCTTTTGAGTGGTGCAAGTAAAGAGTAGTAGGAGTCGACAATGAAAGCTCTAATTAATCGGTTTAAAGCCGACGAAGACGGCGCCACGGCCATCGAGTACGGCCTGATCGCTGCATTGATTGCCGTTGCTATTATTGCTGCGGTTAAGTCGCTTGGCGGCACGCTGAACAATACGTTCTCGGAAATCAATACAAACCTGAATGAGTAATATATCCAGGTATGCAACAGCTCTAGCTGTTTGAATATCCAAAAGGGAGGCCTAAAGCCTCCCTTTTTCTTTTTATGTCTAACTGAACATTAATAACACTCTGCATACGATCAGCGCTCTGTTTGCATGGAGAGCGCCGCGTGGTTCCCTACCTGTTATTATCTATTTTTCCTGCTGCGCTGATTGTCGCTGCCGCCAATGACATCTACGAATTCAAGATCCCAAACTGGATCTCTATTATCCTGATTTTGACCTACCCGGCGGCCGGTCTCGCGGTCGGCGCCTCGATAGAGACCATGCTGGAAGGTTTTTTGATTGGCGCAGGCGCTTTGGCGCTTGGTTTCGGGCTTTACGCCGGCCGCGTTATTGGCGGTGGTGATGCAAAGTTGGCAGCGGCTACCGCGCCATGGCTTGGGGCAGGCGCCCTTGGATCGTTTCTTTTTCTGACGGCCGTTGCAGGCCTCGGGCTGGCGATTGTGATGATGATGTTTCGCAAGATGCCGATCTTGCCCATTTACTCTCACGCGCCTTGGTTAATCGAATTGCATCAGCGCAAAAAGGATTTGCCTTACGGCGTTGCTATCGCAAGTGGCGGACTTCTTAGCTTTTCGCAAACGCCTTTCTTCCAATTGGTCTTTGGCGGTTAACAAGATCAGTTAACGTAGTTTTGAGGAGTTTCTTTGACACTGTTCCAAGGTGGCGTCAGGTGCGGACAGCGTCGTTAGTCGAGGTAAGTAAAGATGAATATTAGAATCATAGCCGGTCTGGGAATTGCGTTGCTTGCAGGCGCCGGAGCTTTTTTCCTTGTAATGACGATGTCTTCCGACGAGCCACCGGTTCAAATTGTTGAGCAGGTAAAGGAAGAAACGGTACGCGTTCTTGTTTCGACACGTGATATTACGCGCGGCGAGCGTCTTATGCTTGAAGATACGCGATGGATTGCATGGCCTAAAAAAGCTGTTCAACCTACATTTATCACAGATGAAACGCCTGATCGGCGCGAAGCCTTAACGGATGCGGTTGCGCGTTCACTGATTGTTACCGGCGAGCCGGTTGTCGATGCAAAAGTCGTGAAGGCCGGAAATTCCGGTTTAATGGCGGCGATTATTTCTCCTGGTATGCGCGCGGTGACTATGCGCGTTTCACCGGAGACAGCGTCAGGCGGCTTTATTTTGCCGGGCGATCGTGTTGACGTCTTTCATACGGGATCTCGAGGCGGGCGTACAAGAGTTCTGTTTGAGGAAGTTCGCGTTCTGGCCGTCAACACGGTTTATTCGGAAAATATCGAAGCATCTCATATTGATGGCGTCAATGTGACGCTCGAAATGGCGCCAAGCGATGCGGAGACATTTACCACAGCGCGCGCCGCCGGTTCCCTAAACCTTGTCTTGCGCAGTATTTTTACTCCCGAAGGCGACTTGGCGGCATTGGAACGACGCTCGTCGGACGTGAATGTCATTCGTTATGGCCGCTCTTAAGAAGATTGATCAGGTGTTGAAAATGGTTTTCTCAGTAAACGTATTAAAAAAAGCTGTCAGTGTGACTGTACGTACAGCACTTTGCGTGGTCATGCTTTCTACACTTGTAATCGGGTCAGCAGCGGCGCAACGCGGCACGCAGCCAGTACGCATCGATATGGGTGGTGCAAGCGCTGTCTCGAAAAATATCGTATTGCCACTGAATAAGGCCGCCATCGTTGAGCTGCCTTATGCTGCGGCGGATGTTCTGGTTTCGCAGCCGACAGTTATCGATGCGGTGGTGCGTTCACCTCGCCGCGTATATTTGCTTGGTCTTGCTGTTGGCCAAACCAATGCCTTCTTTTTTGACGCCCAGGGCCGTCAGATCCTCAATCTCGAAATCCGTGTTGAACGTGATATGGATGCGCTTTCTGAGATTATGCGCCGAGTTATGCCGGACAGCCGGATTGAGATTGACGCTGTCAATGACAATGTGATTTTGCGCGGCACAGTGCAAACACCAGGCGAAGCGGCCAACGCTAGCTCGCTGGCGGGGCGCTTTATTGATGACCCGGCAAAAGTCATCAACTTATTGAAGGTGCGCGAGCCTGAGCAGGTGATGCTTAAGGTTCGCATCGTTGAAATGCAGCGCCAGCTTCTTAAACAGCTCGGCGTCTCTACAAACGGCTCGGTTTTATTGAGCGATTCAGTTTTTAACTTTGGTGCGGCGAATACAATTGCGACAACTGGCGGCCTTGGTCTCAGCGGCACGAAGTTAGATACTGGCGATCTTGAACGTCTCGATGCATCGCTACAGATGTTTGAGTCAAATGGCCTGGTTCGCATCCTTGCAGAACCAAACCTGACCGCTCTTTCCGGTGAATCGGCGCGCTTTCTTGCGGGCGGTGAGTTCCCGGTGCCTGTGGGGCAGGATGACGGCGTCATCACGGTCGAATTTAAAGAGTTTGGTGTTGGTCTCGGCTTCACGCCGCTGGTGATGAGTAAGGGGCGCATTAATCTAAAAGTCTCGACCGAGGTGAGCGAGATTACCACCGAGAATGCGTTCTTTGTTCCCGGCGCGACAACAGTTGATGATGACGGCAACCTGACGACGACAGCGGGTCTTTCCATCCCGGGCCTCTCGGTTCGCCGGGCGAATACAACGATGGAATTGCCGAGCGGCGGCAGCCTCGTCATGGCTGGTCTCTTACAGGAAGACTTGCGTTCTACCATTGAGGGCGTGCCGGGCATGAAGGACGTGCCGGTGCTGGGGCAGCTTTTCCGCAGCCGCAACTTTCAAAACAGCGAAACGGAACTTGTTATTATCGTGACGCCTTATCTGGTTGATTCAGCGCATGAGTCAGAATTGCTGGATCCAACCAAAGGATTTGTGCCTGCAAGCGATGCGGAATCGATCCTGATGGGCAAAATCATTTCCACCTACGGACTGGCGGGCGCAGGCGTTACAGAAGCCTCCCTGCAAGGACCGATGGGTTTCATCTTAGATTGAGAGGACTGAATAATGTTCACTGTAAAAACGAACCATGCGCTCCTCTCTCTGGCGGCTTTGTCGCTCACGGCTTGCGCCAGCGGCCCGTTCAACGGCCAGCAACATGCGCTGACCGTTGCAGAACAGCACCCGATCTCAGTGGATAGCCAGGTTGTCACGCTGACGATTGATAATGACCTTTCGACAACGGACCTGTCTGAAGTGGATGCCGCGCGTCTGCGGGCTTTTGCTGACGCCTATATGAATAACGGGCATGGCCCTTTGACGATTACAGCGCCTTCGGGAACCTCGGCTGACTTTGATGGTCAGGAAACCGCCGCTGATATTCGCGGGGCGTTGCATAAAGCCGGCGTGCCATGGTCTGCGTTGGCTGGCGCAACCTACCGTACAGGCGGAAGCGCCGCCGCCGATCAGTTGATCCTTTCCTACACGCATTATGTGGCGACAGCGAGCGAATGCGGAATCTGGAAAGGAATTCGCGGCCGCGACTATCGTAATTTGCGCACTCCAAATTTCGGATGCGCCACACAGAACAATATAGCTGTCGTGCTTGCCGATCCGCATGATCTGATTGCGCCTGCTGATCAGGATCCGCGCGATGCGACCACGACGGTGCGTGCGATCGACGCCTATCGTGCAGGTGAAGTTACGTCTTCAGCAATTGACGCCGCCATCAATGCCCAAGTCTCGAATAACTAAGGAATAGCGACGCCTAAGGGGAATCGCAGGGAGAATAAGATGAAAAACGCTGCTGAAAAGACATATCAGCCCGATGACGAAGAAGGTGTCGCCGACGGCGCCGCCAGTCTCGGCGCCGATGGCGGTCCGCTTGTCTCCGTTGGGCAGAATGTTGAGGATATCGAAACTGATCTTGATGAGATCGCTGACGAAGATGCTTGGCTTGACGAAGAGTTGTCAGATGAGGAACTCGCTGCGCTTGGCGAGGAAGATTTCGATGATGCGGAATTTACCGACGAGGAATTGGCCGCAGCCGAACTTGAAGTCGAAGGCCTTGAGAATGAAGGTCTGTACGATGAAGAGATTGATGCATCGTTTGACGCTTCATTTGAAGACACCGACGATTCCGCTACCGAACCCGTTGAGCCATCGATGGATTATGAGAGTGGTGATCAATCTGCTTCAGTTGCGCCCCCGCCTCCAGCGGCCGCTGATGATATTGCAGAATCCGATTCCCATGAGATAGCGGAAGAAGGCGCTGGCGCGCTGGTTGCCGCTTCCGGGATGCCTATGGATCCTGCCGGTTATGGGGGCGAGATCACCGACCTCGGCGATGAGGAAGTTGACCACCGCCCGGTGCCGCGTATTTCTATTCACGCGTTCTGTGAAACGCCAGCAACGACTGCGCTGTTAGAAAAGGCGGCTGTTGATCGGCGTTTGTCAAAAGCACATCTGACAATTCATATGGGCGGTGTTTCGAAGGCCGTCGATCAGTTCCAGACATCGTCTACGCCGAACCTGATTATCCTCGAGACGATGGCCAGCGGGTCTGAAATATTCGCACAGCTCGGAGAGCTGGCGGAAGTTTGTGATCCGTCAACAAAAGTTGTCATCGTTGGTCAGGTCAATGACATCATTCTTTATCGCGAACTGATCCGTCAGGGCATCAGCGAATATATTGTTCGTCCTCAATCTCCCCTGCAGATCATCAAAACCATTGCAGAGCTTTACGTTGACCCGTCGGCGCCGCCGATTGGGCGCACTATTGCTTTTGTCGGCGCGCGCGGCGGTGTCGGGTCCTCTACGATCGCGCATAATGTAAGCTGGTGCGCTGCGGAAGAGTTTAAGAGCGACACCGTCGTTCTTGATCTGGATCTTCCGTTCGGGACGGCCAGCCTTGATTTCGATGAGGATGCGTCCGCCGGTCTTGTGGAGGCGCTCAGCTCTCCGGAACGTCTTGACGATGTTCTGCTTGATCGCCTGCTTCAAAAGCATACCGATCATTTAAGTTTGTTCACAGCGCCAAGCGTGCTGGACCGTGACTATGAACTTGATGACCAGGCGTTTGAAACGGTGCTTGATGTGGTGCGCGGGACCGCGCCAACCATAATCGTTGATGTGCCGCATGTCTGGACAACGTGGTCAAAACGTATTCTGACGACGGCCGACGAGATCGTTGTTACGGCGACGCCTGACCTGGCGGCGTTTCGAAACACGAAAAATCTCGTTGATATCCTAAGCGCTGCGCGCCCCAACGACGCTGCGCCGAAACTGATCATCAACCAGTACGATCCAAAAGCGTCGGCTGTTCAGCCAGCTCAATATGCCGAACATGTTGGGCTTGAGCCGGTGCAGGTGTTCAATTGGGAGCCGCAATTGTTTGGCGCTGCTGCGACCAACGCGGCCCCGATCCTTGAAGTCGGCCCGAAATCGAAAACGGCATTGTCGTTTCTGGAATTGTCGGCGGACCTGATCGGTAGAAGCGACGCGAATATCGCCAAGCCGAAATTCAGCCTCTCCGGATTGTTTAAAAAGAAACGGTAACCTGATCGATGTTTGGACGCAGAACAGCTCCAGCCGAAGCGCCTCCGGCGCCGAAGCAGCCGGCGAATACGCCAAAACCCGCCCCAGCAGCAAAGGCGCCGGCTAAGCCCGCGCCTAAAAAGTCTGCGCCAGCAACGCCAAAGGCTGCGCCAGAAGCGCCGCCGCGTGTCGCGAAGGTCGCCGCTAGCAGTGCTGAGCAGCAGGCTGTTGAAATTGGCGGGCGCAGTGACGAGTATTTTCAAACAAAGACGACAATCTTTAATGCGCTGATTGACACGATTGATCTGTCACAGCTTGCACAGCTCGATACGGAATCAGCGGCGGAAGAAATTCGCGACATCGTCAACGAGATCATCTCGATCAAGAACGTTCAGATGTCGATTGCAGAGCAGGAAGCGCTTCTGCAGGACATCTGCAACGATGTTCTCGGTTACGGTCCGCTTGAGCCGCTACTCGCGCGTGACGATATTGCCGACATTATGGTCAATGGATCAAGCCGCGTCTTTATCGAAGTCGGCGGCAAAATCCAGCTGACCAATGTGCGCTTCCGCGACAACGCGCAGTTGATGAATATCTGTCAGCGGATCGTGAGCCAGGTCGGGCGCCGTGTCGACGAAGCCAGCCCGATTTGTGACGCGCGTTTGCCGGACGGTTCGCGTGTCAACGTGATTGCGCCGCCGCTCGCGATTGACGGCGCTGCGCTGACCATTCGTAAGTTTAAAAAAGATAAGCTGCGCATTCAGGACCTTGTCAATTTCGGATCGATTTCGCCTGAGGGCGCGCGGGTTTTAGAGATTATCGGCCATTGCCGGGTCAACACGCTGATCTCCGGCGGTACGGGTTCAGGTAAGACGACGCTTTTGAACTGTATGACCGGTTTTATTGAGCATGACGAACGCATCATTACCTGCGAGGACGCGGCGGAACTTCAACTCCAGCAGCCGCACACGGTTCGCCTGGAGACGCGTCCGCCCAACCTGGAAGGCCAGGGTGAAGTGACGATGCGCGATCTCGTCAAAAACTGTCTGCGTATGCGCCCTGAACGCATCATTGTTGGCGAGGTGCGTGGCCCGGAGGCGTTTGACCTTCTGCAGGCCATGAACACCGGTCACGACGGCTCCATGGGTACGCTTCACGCTAACTCGCCACGCGAAGCTTTGCAGCGTATTGAATCCATGATCACCATGGGGGGCTACAATCTGCCATCGAAAACGATCCGCGAAATGATCGTCGGGTCTATTGACGTTGTCATTCAGGCGGCGCGCTTGCGCGATGGTTCACGCCGCATCACGCATATTACGGAAGTGCTCGGCACTGAAGGCGATACGATCATTACGCAAGATCTCTTTGTCTATGACATGACTGGCGAAGATGATGATGGCGGGATCATCGGCAAGCACAAGTCCACAGGTATTGCACGCCCTGCATTCTGGGATCGCGCCAAATATTACGGCAAAGAAGCGGAACTTGCAGGCGCGCTTGACGCTGCATCGGAGTAAAAGAAATGGATCAGCAGATCCTGATATTGATCTTCATCGGCGCTGTAGCGATCGGCGGGCTTTCGCTCGTGGTGATGGCGCCTACGCAAAAGGATAAGGCGAAAAAACGCGTTGCGTCTCTCCAGACGGGGAAATCTGCGCGCCGTGTCGCCTCGGCGGGGCAAACAGAAGCGCAAAGTAAAGAGCGCCGCCGCAAGCTTCAGGAATCTCTGGAAGCCATTGATGACAAGACAAAGAATCTTAAAAAGAAACGCCGCATTTCGATGGACCAGATGCTTGAGCAGGCTGGTCTGCCGATCAAGCGCAAGGAATTTTACATTGCGTCCGTGGTGACGGCGCTCTTCTTTGCTCTAATTGGCTTTATCTCCGGCCAGCAATATTGGGTTACAGGGCTGCTGACTGTGATCGGCGGCTTTGGATTTCCGAGATGGGTTGTCAATTTTCTGCGCGGTCGCCGCCAGAAAAAGTTTGTAACAGAGTTCTCGAACGCTATCGACGTGATTGTTCGCGGTGTTAAATCCGGTTTGCCGGTCAACGAGTGTTTGAAAATCATCGCCCGTGAGGCGCCGCGCCCTGTAAATGATGAATTCCATATGTTGACCGAAGGTCTTCGAATTGGCATGACGCTTGAGCAATCGCTTGACCGCATGCATGAGCGGATGCCGCTGCAAGAGGTCAAGTTTTTCGGCATTGTGCTGATGATCCAGCAGAAGACCGGTGGTAATCTTGCAGAAGCCCTGGGCAATCTTGCAACCGTCCTGCGCTCGCGTAAGTTGATGGAAGGCAAGATCAAGGCGCTGTCTGCAGAAGCCAAAGCATCCGCTTATATCATCGGGTCGCTGCCATTTCTGGTCATGGGATCGGTGAAACTATCCTCGCCGGATTACCTCGACCCGCTGTTCAATACGCGAACAGGAAATTTCATCTTGATTGGCGCTGGCGTTTGGATGCTGACAGGCATTCTCGTCATGAAAAAGATGACACAGATCAAGGTCTAGGAAAGCCGGCATGGACGCAATTATCAACGCCGTTACCGATCGTAATTTTCAGATCGCGTTGCTTGTCTCGCTCGCTGCGATTGCGACCGTTTTTACGGTCGTTGCGCCGCTGCTGGAGAAAGACAAGCTGAAAGAGCGCATGAAATCGGTGACGTCTCACCGGGAGTCGCTGCGCCAACAGCAACGTGAAATGCTGGCGAAAAAAGCCAACAAAGGCTTGCGCAACACGTCGCCCGAAGGCGCCGTCAAGGAAATCGTTGAGAGTCTCAAATTGCTTGAGGTTTTCGATGCGGAAGCTGCGCGTAAAAAACTGATGATGGCGGGTTTTCGCGGTCAGGGGCCGGTTTTTACGTATATGGCGGCGCGCCTGGGGTTGCCATTTGTCGTTGCGATTCTGGTCGGCGTCTATGTCTATTTTCTGGACGGCTTCGAGCTTGACAGTTTTGGCCGTCTGCTTGCGACCATGGCCGGGTTCCTGGCCGGATTTTATCTGCCAAATATTTACGTCACCAATGCTGTGGGAAAGCGGCAACAAAAGATTCAGCTTGCCTGGCCGGACGCACTTGATCTGCTGCTGATCTGTGTTGAATCAGGCATGTCAATCGAGGCTGCGTTTCAGAAAGTTGGAGACGAGATTGGCGAAGGCTGCCCTGAGCTTGCCGAAGAGCTTGGACTGACGACAGCGGAACTTTCCTATCTTCAGGAGCGAAAGCAGGCCTACATCAATCTTTCCGATCGGACCGGGCTTGACGTCGTCAAAGCCGTCGTGACTGCCCTGGTGCAGTCGGAAAAATACGGAACACCCTTGGGACAATCTCTTCGCGTGATGGCGACGGAAAGCCGCGACATGCGCATGCAGGAAGCGGAGAAAAAAGCCGCCGCCCTGCCGCCAAAGCTGACCGTTCCAATGATTGGCTTCTTCCTGCCAGTGCTGTTTGCCGTTATCCTTGGCCCGGCAATTATGCAGGCGATGAGCCTTTAAGCTGAAGCGCGCGCATTTAGCACGCTTGCATGCTGCCTGCCGGACATCAACCTGATTTGAGTTGCGTGAATACTTTACGTCGCCAAGAGGCCGACAGTTTTTATGAAGACTTAGTCTCCAGCGATCTGATCCAGCGCTTCATAGAGCGGCAGTTTGCCGGCGGCGACTTTCTCTCGTGACGGTGAGGACTGACCAAGGCGCGCCCGGTAAATCCAGAAATTTGTCAGGACATGTTCGACGAAGTCGCGGCTCTCCGGGTTCGGAATGCTTTCGATGAAGAGAAGCGGGTCTTCAATTTCCATCTTGCGCTTCCAGCGGCGTAGATTTCCCGGGCCGCCATTGTAAGCCGCCGCCAGATGAAAGAGATCGCCCTTCGCCGCGGTATTGATCAACTGATCAACATACGTTTGACCAAGCGCCATATTGAATGCTGGATCGTAAAGGCGGTCACGTCCGCTGCGGTACCTGAGAGAGCGGTCCTTCGCCACATAGCTTGCCGTGCGCGGCATCAGTTGCATGAGACCGCGCGCACCGACGCGGCTTGTGGCTTCCACTTTGAACTTTGATTCCTGGCGCATCAGCGCATAAAGAAGCGCGCGATCGACTTTGAAACCGCCGCGAGGCGTATAAGACGGAATCGGAAACAAACCTGCTTCGAGATGTTTGCCCGCGCCAGCGAGCGCGATGTCGATTTGCGACGCCGGCAGGTCAAGCGCGTGAGCGATGGCCAGCAAATCACCGTCATAATCTTCTGAAATAAAACCATTGGCCCAGCGCAACTCAACATCAGCGTCGATCGTCCGGCCTGCTTGTTTAAGCGCAACGGCGCG
>CBDDKD010000022.1:0-8758 GCA_965230025.1 Hyphococcus sp. | reverse complement strand
CGGGTATTCCAGGGAATGGAAACCATCCAGTCGAGATAATTGCGCACAACCGTTGATTCCGCCGACATCGGCGACATCTGGCGAAGCTTCTTCAGCTCCGATTCCGCTTTTGTCCGCGCTTCCTTGGTCAGTTTTGTCTTGGCGATCTTTTCTTCCAGCTCCGTCAACTCGTCGCGGCCGTCATCGCCTTCACCGAGTTCCTTCTGGATCGCCTTCATCTGTTCGTTGAGATAATATTCCCGCTGCGTCTTCTCCATCTGGCGCTTGACGCGATTGCGGATTTTTTTCTCCACCTGCAGGACGCTCATCTCGCCTTCCATCAAGGCGTAGACGCGCTCAAGGCGTTCGCCGACCGAGACGATCTCAAGAAGCTCCTGCTTTTCCGAAAGCTTGATGTTGAGATGCGAGGCGACCGTGTCGGCGAGCTTCGCATAGTCATCGATCTGGTTGATCGAAACGATCACTTCCGGCGGCACGCGCTTGTTCAGCTTCACATATGACTCAAACTGACCGACAACGGAGCGCGCAAGCGCTTCGATTTCCGCATCGTCCGTCGCCGGCTCTTCGATGAACGCCGCTTCCGCTTCGAAATAGTCATCCGTGCGGGTATACTGCTCAATGTTGGCGCGGCCTTCGCCCTCAACCAGCACTTTCACCGTGCCGTCGGGCAATTTCAAAAGCTGCAGCACTGAGGCGATCACGCCGATATCGTAAATTTCATCTTCAGACGGATCATCATCGCCCGCGTCTTTCTGGGCGACCAGTAGAATTTTCTTGTCGTTCTGCATCACATTTTCGAGCGCGCTCACGGATTTCTCGCGCCCGACAAACAACGGCACGATCATGCCCGGGAACACGACAATGTCGCGCAACGGCAGAACAGGATAAATTACAGTGTCACTCATCAACCACTCCTCATGGCGCAAGACCTGGCAATTCCAGCATCTGGCCTGGGTAAAACAATCGCTTCCGGCCCATTCGGCGTCAGTTTGCGCGCCAACGCAACAAGCCAGTCAGTATAGCTTCTTTTGACGACAAAGCCGTTAAGACCACAAAAACGCCGCTCGGACGGCGCCGGACGCGATCGTTAATGTGGCGCGATTTGAGCTGAATTCAAGGCGCGTGGGCAGGCTTGCGGAAAACCAGCGCTTTACGCGCTGGCGTCCGCCTCCACAGCCTCATCCTTGCGATCGGCGTAGATATAGAGCGGCTTGGCGTTGCCTTCGACAACCTCGCCATTGACCACCACCTCCACCACGCCGTCGAGGGTCGGCAATTCGAACATGGAATCGAGCAGAATGCCTTCCATGATAGAGCGCAGGCCCCGCGCGCCGGTTTTGCGCGCGATGGCTTTTCTGGCGATCGCGATCTTGGCGTCGTCAGTGAAAGTCAGCTTGACGTCTTCCATCTCGAACAGCCGCTGATACTGCTTGACCAGCGCGTTCTTTGGAGATGTCAGAATTTGCACGAGGGCGTCCTCATCCAAATCCTCAAGCGTCGCGATGACCGGTAAGCGACCGACAAATTCCGGGATCAGGCCAAAGCTCAGAAGATCCTCAGGTTCGACTTCCTGCAGAACCGCACCGATACGCCGGTCGTCGGGACTGTTCACATCGGCGCCAAAGCCAATGGACGATCCAACGCCGCGTCGTGAAATGACCTTTTCAAGGCCCGCAAAAGCGCCGCCGACAATAAAGAGAATGTTCGTCGTATCGACTTGCAGGAATTCCTGCTGCGGATGTTTGCGTCCACCCTGCGGCGGCACGGACGCGACTGTGCCCTCCATGATCTTCAACAGCGCCTGCTGCACGCCTTCGCCGGAAACGTCGCGTGTAATCGATGGATTGTCAGATTTGCGGCTGATCTTGTCGACTTCGTCGATATAGACGATGCCGCGCTGCGCGCGCTCGACATTATAGTCGGCCGACTGCAACAGCTTCAGAATAATGTTTTCGACATCCTCGCCGACATAGCCGGCTTCGGTGAGCGTCGTTGCATCGGCCATCGTAAACGGAACATCAAGGATGCGTGCAAGGGTTTGCGCAAGCAACGTTTTGCCTGAGCCGGTGGGGCCGATCAGAAGAATGTTGGATTTCGCCAGTTCAACATCGTTGTTCTTGGCGGCGTGGTTTAGACGCTTGTAGTGATTGTGAACCGCTACCGACAGGACGCGCTTTGCCTGCGCCTGCCCGATCACATAGTCGTCGAGCACTTTGTGGATCTGCTGCGGCGTTGGCACCCCGTCGCCAGCCTTTACCAGCGAAGACTTTGACTCCTCGCGGATGATGTCCATGCACAATTCTACGCATTCATCACAGATGAACACCGTCGGACCCGCGATCAGTTTTCTGACCTCGTGCTGGCTTTTCCCGCAGAATGAACAGTAAAGGGTGTTTTTCCCGTCACCGCTGCTTTTGCCGCCGATTTTGCTCACTCTCACCGAACTCCTTATAGCGCCGCTTTCGAAGGCGGACCGGGCGAGCCCGGCGCGATACCCGACCAAGACGGGATCGCCGTTTCTCAGGGTAGGTGCACGAAGGGCGCCATACCCTGCTCTGATTACCTATACGACCATAATCCGGCCGGAACGATCAACAATCCATTTCCTAACTGGGTAAATGATTTAGGTAAATATTAGTCCTCAGATTCCGCTTGCGGCGCGCGTTCCGACAGCACCTTGTCGATCAGACCGAAGTCAACCGCCTCCTCAGGCGTCATGAAATGGTCCCGGTCGAGGGTTTTCTCAATGATTTCATAGGACTGGCCGGTGTGCTCCACATAAATCTCATTCATGCGGCGCTTCAATTTGATGATGTCCTGGGCGTGGCGCTCAATATCGGACGCCTGACCCTGGAAGCCGCCCGAAGGCTGGTGGACCATGATCCGTGAGTTCGGCAGCGAAAACCGCATGTCCTTGTCGCCGGCCGTCAGCAGGAGCGAACCCATGGACGCCGCCATCCCGACACACATGGTCGATACAGCAGGCCGGATATAGCGCATGGTGTCGTACATCGCGAGCCCCGCAGAGACGGAGCCGCCGGGCGAGTTAATGTAAAAGGCGATCTCTTTTTTGGGGTTTTCGGCCTCAAGAAACAAAAGCTGCGCGACAATCAATGTCGAGACCTGGTCATGGACCGGCCCGGACAGGAAGATAATCCGTTCTTTCAAAAGCCGTGAGTAAATGTCGTAAGCGCGTTCGCCGCGGCTTGATTGCTCCACCACCATCGGCACGAGCGTATTCATGAAAATGTCCTGGGGATCTTTCATTGATGTCCTCTTATCACGGCGACAGTGAGCCGGCGCTTTCGTTAATCCATAGCCTTAACATGGGGGCTTTCCAGAACGGCGCCACCCTTAAAAAAATGACTATATCGCTTCTCGCTTAAGCGAGGGTTATTCTTTGGGAATTGCAAGAAAATGTTCAAGACCGGGCGAAAATCCATCCCGATCGTCACTTTTTGCGTCCCAAAGTTGGAGAGAAGCCTGCCTGGCCGGTCGTCACGATACGCCGCGCCGCCCCACAGTTGGCTCGATTTGAAACCGGAACGAAGACCCCTTACGCGAGGTCGCCCTCGCCTTCCGGGTCCTCCATGAGCTTTTCCTTGGAGACTTTCTTATCTTTCACCTCGGCGCGCTCGACGATGTAATCGACGACCTTTTCCTCAAACAGAGGCGCGCGGAGCTGTTGGATCGCCGCCGGGTTCTGCTGGTAGAACTCAAGGACTTCCTTTTCCTTGCCGGGATAGCCGCGCGCCATATTGATCATCTCGCGCTGCAGATCTTCCTGGGGCACCTGAACGTCGGCGCGCTTGCCGATCTCGGCGAGTACAAGTCCCAAACGCACGCGGCGCTCGGCGATCTTGCGATACTCTTCTTTCAGCTCGTCTTCGGATTTGCCCTCGTCTTCTTCGTCTTTGCCGGCGGCTTCGACCTGCTGCCAGATCTGGTCGAATTCTGAATCAACCATGCCCTTCGGCAATTCGAATTCATGCGCGGCGTCGAGCTTGTCGAGCAGCGCGCGCTTCAGATGGCCGCGCGAAAGCTGCTTATAGTCATCTTCAATACGTTCGCTGATACGCTTTTTAAGATCATCGAGACTGTCGACACCCATTTTCTTGGCGAGTTCATCGTCGATCTCGACCTTTTCAGGCTCCTTCACCGCAACAACATTAACCGCGAAAACGGCGTCTTTGCCGGCAAGGTCTTTTGCGCCGTAATCTTCCGGAAACGTGACCTTCACTTCGACATCTTCGCCCGCCTTGGCGCCGGTCAACTGCTTTTCGAAGCCGGGAATGAAGGTGTCGGACCCAAGAACGATGTCGACGCCATCGCCCTTGCCGCCTTCGAATTCCTCGCCGTCAATCGTCCCCACATAATTAACCGTCAGCATGTCGCCTTTTTTCGACTTCTGCGTTTCCTTACGCGGCGAATAAGTGGTCTGCTGATCCGCGATGCGCTGCAGCGCTTCCTGAATATCGTCTTCAGGAACCTCGGACACCAAACGCTCAAGCTTCAATGTGGAGACATCCATGGGCTCAATGTCCGGCAGGATTTCCGCGTGCACATCATATTCGAGGTCGCATTTGCCTGCGATCACATCGTCCATGTCGGAATGGAAATGCGGATGCGGCGCCGCCGCCGGCTGCAGGTCGCGATCGGTGAAAGCCTTTTGCGACGTCTCGTTGACGATCTCCTGGACGATTTCGCCCATCACGCCTTTGCCATACATCTTTTTCAGATGTGATACCGGCGCCTTGCCCTTGCGGAAGCCCTTCAGGTGCACCTGGCCCTTGATCTCTTCCAGCCGCGCCAGGAGTTTTTCATCCAGCTCGCTTGCCGGCACTTTGACAGTGAATCGGCGGTCCAGCCCTTCGGCGCTTTTTTCCGTGACTTCCATGTTCTTCCCAGGCCTCGTCTTAATCACTTATGGTGCGGATGAGAGGACTTGAACCTCCACGCCTCTCGGCGCCAGAACCTAAATCTGGTGCGTCTACCAATTCCGCCACATCCGCAAAACATAAAACGGGCCGCGGCTAGAGCGCTGCGACCCCTCTAAAGCGCGCTTCTATAACAGAGAATCCGGCGCTGTCGAGGGCGTCAAAAGCGCTTTTCGAACCACATCACATCATAATAGCGGCCAAATTTACGGCCGACCTCGCTCAGCGTCGAAACATGGATAAAGCCGAAGTCTTCATGGAGCGCGACTGACGCCGGGTTTGGCGCAACAATCAGCGCATAGGCGCGATGGACATCCGCGCTCGTCAGATCATTGAAAAGCGCCTCGTAAAGCTTTTTCCCAACACCACGCCCGCCCGCGGCCGGATCAACAAAAACGGACGTTTTCACCGATGTTTCATAGGCGCCCCTCGGATCGAACGCCGAGGCGCTGGCGAAGCCGCAAACCTCGTCTCCAAGCGTCGCCACCCAGACGGGATGACGTGGGTCGCCCTGATGCTCGGATATCCAGATTTCTCGCTCTTCAGTCCGGTGCTCCCGGGTTTCGAAAGTCGCCGGGCTCGACACAATAAAGGGGTTGTAGACGGCGTTAACGCCATCCGCGTCACCAAGCGTCGCGGGCCGGAGCTTGATGTCCGTCACGATGGCGCGCTCCCGCCGGTCCCCTCACCCGCTCCTGCTTTTTGCGGTTGCGGCGGGGCCAACAGCGCGCGGAGCACTGATGGCGCAGCCGACGGCAAGTCTTCCGCGATCAGCCCCGGCCCGACGGCCTGCCCGCAGGCGCCGTGAAACCAGACCCCGGCGCAAGCCGCCTCAAACGCCGGCATCCCTTGCGCGCGAAGTCCGGCAACAAACCCGGCGAGAACATCCCCGGCCCCGGCGGTCGCCAGATCGGCCGGCGCATTCACATTCACCGCCGCGCGCCCGTCCGGCGCCGCAATCACCGTATCAGGACCCTTTAGAACAATAACGCATCCGGCGCGCTTACTCGCCGCGCGCGCCGCGACAAGCTTGCCGTCACCGAACGAAATGTCCGGAAACAGCCTTGCGAATTCGCCCGTATGCGGCGTCAAGATATCGCTCTCACGCAACAGCTCGAACAATCGCGCCTGATGATCAATAAAGCTTGTCAGCGCATCGGCGTCGAGAACCGCACCGGCCTTGCTGTGCAAAACTGCGATCGTTTTGTCACGAGTCGCTTCTCCTATACCCGCGGCGGGTCCGATAACCGCAACGATGGGGTATTTATCCGCACCCTGCATATTCTCGGAGACCTCTTCCGCCGTATCTGCGCGGCGTAACATGATCGATGTCAGATGCGCCGCATGGGCCGCCGCCGCCTCTCCCGGCGACAGGACTGTCACCAGCCCAGCGCCAATTCGAAGCGCGCCCACAGACGCCAGCCGAATGGCGCCGGTATTCAACGGCCCGCCGGAGACGGCCATGACATGTCCACGATGATATTTATGCGCCTGCCAGGTCGGGCGCCCGAAGGCCGCGCCCCAGAGCGGCGGCTGGTTTTCAAACGTATCGGGCGCAATCCCGGCGACGGCTTCCGCCGTAATCCCGATATCAACGACATCCACCGCGCCGCCAAGCGCCCGGCCGGGAAAGAGAACGTGACCCGGTTTCTTCTGGAAGAAAGTGACGGTGCGCGCGGCGTTGACGCCAGCCCCCATCACAGCGCCGGTATCCGCATCGACGCCCGACGCAATATCGACGGCCAATACGGGCGCCTTATGCGCATTCATCGCCTCGATTGCAGCCCGGTGATCCCCTTCCACCGCCCGGTCAAGGCCGGTCCCGAAGACCGCATCGATAATCAGCTCTGCGCCATCCATAACCGCCGGTGAAAACGCGGCGATCTCGCCATCATAAAGATCCGCCATCAGTTTGGCGTCGCCTTTCAGCGCCTCGCGCTCGCCAAGCAGCGCAAGCCGCACTCGCCACCCCGCCTCGGCCAGCACGCGCGCAGCGACAAAGCCGTCCCCGCCATTGTTGCCCGGCCCGCAAATCACCGCGACCGGCCGCTTGGTCCAGGCGCGCATCGCGACCTCGGCGACAAGCCCGCCGGCTTTCTCCATCAAGGAGGCCGAAGCGACCCCGCCCTTGATCGCCGCCTCTTCCGCTGCGCGCATCTGCGCCGATGATAGAAGAATAAATCCCGCCACGCTTGACACCTTCCCTGACCCGCGCTCTGTCTTACCAGAGTTCTGGTTTTTGCAAAAACACAGCTGGCGCCATGAAAAAGATCGAAGCCATCATCAAACCGTTCAAACTCGACGACGTCAAAGAGGCGTTGCAGGATATCGGCCTGCAGGGCATGACCGTCACCGACATCCGGGGCTTCGGCCGGCAAAAGGGGCATACGGAGCTTTATCGCGGCGCAGAATATGTCGTCGACTTTCTGCCGAAAGTTAAAATCGAACTGATTGTCGATGACGGCATTGTCGAGCGCACGGTCGAAGCGATCAAGACCGCCGCCCATTCAGGGCGCATCGGCGACGGCAAGATTTTCATTATCCCGGTCGACGAAGCGGTTCGCATCCGCACCGGCGAGACCGGGCGCGACGCCCTGTAACATAGAGTATGCATTCATATGAGTGAGGCCGACGAAACAAGGATCGCCGAAAGCGTAACGCACGCCTTTGAACGGGCGACGCGATTTGACGAACCCTATCGCCACTGGACGCTGGACGGTCTTTTTCCCGAAGACATCGCCGCTGATCTTAAGGCAATCGAATTTCCTGTCGCCGATCTTGGCGGCGTTTCCGGCAAGCGCGAACTTCATAATGACACCCGCCACTATGTGGACAGCGATAATCGTGCGCGTTTCTCCGCCTTCGCCGCCATCGCCAATGCGTTTCAGACGCCATCGCTGGCGGGCGACATTGAACGCTTTACCGGCGCGGACTTAAGCGGAACCTATTTGCGTATCGAATATGCGCAGGATGTGGAAGGGTTCTGGCTGGAACCCCATACGGACCTGGGGGTTAAGCGCCTCACCGTGTTGATCTATCTATCATCCGCTGCCGATCACAGCGATCTCGGTACTGATGTTTATGATCGCGACAAGAAATGGTTCAAGCGCGCGCCCTTCACCCACAACAGCGCGATAATGTTCGTTCCTGGCGACGACACTTATCACGGCTTTGAAAAACGAACCTTTAGCGGCGTGCGCAAGTCGTTGATCCTCAACTATGTCACCGAAGACTGGCGCGACCGCGAGCAACTGGCGTTCCCGGAAGAAACCGTGCGCGTCAGCTAAACGTGCCTTCCGCCAAATGGGCTTGTTTGCGATAGACTTCCGATGACAGCTTTGGACCAGCAGCGGGCATAGTGAATTGTGTGTGAGACTGGTCGTGACATTGCCCTAGCAACCGTTGAAGTGGTCACAAAACACAATTTGACAGAGGACCCGAAACTGATGCTATGCGCCAGGTTGCAAAACCATGTTGATCTGGCAAAAACAGCATCGCCCAACTTTATGTGAACGAAATCTGGACAACAATGAGTAACGACGAGACATCTCGCCGAATTGGATCTGTCTTGGGACCGACACTCATAGCGGTGACCATTTCAGAATGGATGAATTTCGATATTTGGACAGAGAACTACCCACCGCTTACTTATCTCAACGGGATGCTGCTGTTCGCCGTTGGGGTCGGGATCATTCGATTCCACAGCCGCTGGCGTCCGTTTTGGACTTTAAGCATTACGATAGCCGGATGGTTGATAGCGGCCGGAGGCCTGTTCCGGTTATTCTTTCCAACTGCTCCGCAGATGGAACCCAGTGCGACGA
>CBDDKD010000021.1:0-65833 GCA_965230025.1 Hyphococcus sp. | reverse complement strand
AGACATGGGCGATGGTTGTCATCGTTCAGGCGCCTTCATCAAAATAGGTCGGCATTGATCGTCTCAATATGAACCATTCAAGCGAAAAACCAACATTCCAGCCTGCTTCGCGGCTTTGGCTCAGCCAAAACGGCGTCATTGCCGACTCAGGACGAACAACCTACAATTGAGATAATTCCAATGTCGCGGTGACCGCGCTGTATACGGCGCTGGCCCCCGCACTTTCCGAAAAGGAGACGGCATGTCCGGCTTATTGATACTACTTGGCGTTGCCGTTGCTGTGGCGCTCTTTGTCATTGCGATTTACAACCGTATTGTTGCGCTTAGTCAGCGCACCGAGCAGGCGTTTGCCGATGTAGATGTGCAGTTGAAGCAGCGCCATGACCTTGTTCCCAACCTTGTTGAAACCGTGAAGGGCTACGCCAGTCATGAAAAGGAGACCCTTGATGCGGTGATTACTGCGCGTAACGCTGCACAAGCCGCGAGCGGACCCGCCGCGCAAGGCGCCGCCGAAGGCGTATTGGGCGCCGCGCTTGGGAAATTGTTTGCTTTGGCGGAGGCTTATCCCGATCTGAAAGCTAATACGAACTTCCTTGAGTTGCAGCGTGAGCTATCGGACATAGAAAATAAAATCGCCGCCGCCCGCCGCTTCTTCAACAATGCGGTGCAGGAGTTCAATACGGCCATTCAGCAAATCCCCGGCAATCTTGTGGCGCCGCTTGGTAGCTTCACGGCGAAGGAATATTTCGAAATTCCGGAGGCAAGCCGCGCGCAGGTGGAAACAGCGCCTGAGGTGAAATTTTAATCCGCCATGCAAGACGGCGCCGGCGCGCATCAACGAATAAGGGACGCGAGGGCTGACGATGCGCAGGCCGTATCGTCAATCCTCGCTGAAGCGTTTTCGGACGATCCCGTCATGATGTGGATGTTTGGCGGCTCCGGCCCGATACGCCGACTGTTCGCTGAAGTGACCAGGGATGTTTATCTGGCGCATGGCTTTGGGCACATTGCTGATGGGGTCGCCGCAACGCTATGGCTGCCTTCGGGAGTGAAAATGAAACTGCCGCTCATGAATGAATTGCGTATGGCCGGATCCATCTTTCGCAGCGGCGGGGTTGGCGCGCTGAAGCGCACCAGGTTGACGGCGCAGGCTGTCTCGTCCAGCCACCCGCATGAGTCGCATTATTATCTTTTCGCGGTCGGCGTTCGCCCAACCCATCAGGGCAAAGGGCTTGGCGGGCGGATTATCCGTTCGGGGTTGGCGCGGGCTGACAATGATGGTTCGATCGCCTATCTGGAAAATTCAAAGCCGCGCAATACGCCGCTCTATGAACGGCTTGGTTTTCGTCCGGTCGACTTTCTCGACTTACCGACAGGGGCGCCGCCGCTATTGGGCATGTTGCGCCCCTGCAGGAGGAAGCGCGTGAAAATGCTTGGCCTTATCGGCGGTATAAGCCCTGAATCGACAGCGATCTACTACCGGCTATTAAACGAGCAGGCGCAAGCGCGGCTTGGCGCCCAGCATTCAGCAAATATTCTTCTGTACGCAGTAGATTATGGCGTCGTCTATGAACAATACCAGCGCGGCGACTGGGATGGTTACGCTGGCGAGATCGTTAAAGGCGCGAAGCGCCTGAAAGCGGCCGGCGCTGATTTTCTCGCGATTGCATCTAATACATCGCATATCGGCGCGGCGCCGTCTGTCGCTGCGACCGGCCTGCCTGTGCTTCATGTGCTCGACGCGCTTGTCGACGCCATGAATGCGGCGGATGTAAAACGGCCGCTCCTCTTGGGAACGCCTTTTGTCATGGCGGGTGACTTCTACCGCGCAGAACTCGCCAAGCGCTTCAGCGGCGAAGCGTTGGCGCCTGACGCTGCAGAACAAAAAGCGGTGGGACGGATTATTTTTGATGAACTCGTCAATGGGGACGTTCTCGATGGTTCGCGTGAGGAATTGAAGCGTATGGTTGCCCGCAGCAACTGCGATGGTGTTATTTTGGGATGCACCGAACTCTGCATGATCCTGTCGCAAGATGGTTTCGAGATACCGGTCTTCGATACGACTGGGCTGCATGCGGCGGCGTTGGCGTCTTATATGTTCGAGGAGCGTTGAGCATTGGGCGCATTCGGCCTGCAGACCCATATCTGGAACAACAACCTGAAATCCGTTGTTCTGCTCGCCGGGTTTCCAGTACTTTTGCTGCTGTTGTTATACGGACTGTCGGTTGGGTATGTGGGCGTCACCACGCCAATTGATTCCATCTGGCAAGGGATGGGGCTGGCGCTCGATCATATGACGCGCATATGGCCGTTTGCGCTTATCGGCGCCGCCGTCTGGTTCGGCATTGCATGGGTTTCTTATCAGAAGATCATTGAGGCGTCTGTCGGCGCCCGGGGCTTGACCCGCAAGGAAGCGCCGGAGCTTTATAATCTCCTGGAAAACCTGTGCGTATCACGCGGGCTGACGATGCCGCGTCTCAACATTATTGAAACGCCGGCGCTTAACGCCTTCGCCAGCGGTCTTGATGACAAAAGCTACAAGGTCACCGTGACGCGTGGCCTGATTGAGACACTGGACAAGGACGAACTGGAAGCGGTGCTCGCCCATGAGCTGACCCACATTATGAACCGGGATGTGCGGCTACTTATCATCGCGGTGATCTTTGTCGGCATCTTTTCATTCTTTGGGGAGATGATTTTTCGCGGTCTGTTTCGCTCGGGCGTGCGCACCGGCGGGTATTCAAGCGGGCGCAAGGGCGACAGCCGCGGCGGCGGCATGCTCATTCTCATTGCGGTCGCGATTATTGTCATCGCATATCTTCTGGCGATGGTGATCCGCTTTTCCCTGTCCCAGAAGCGCGAATACCTCGCTGATGCGGGCGCGGTGGAATTGACGCGCAATCCGGATGCGATGATCTCGGCGCTTAAAAAGATTTCCGGCAATAGCGATGTTGATGCGCCGAATGACGTTCAGCAGATGATGATTGAGAATAGAAATCCATTTGCCGGTGTTTTCGCGACCCATCCGAAAATCGAAAAACGAATTGAAGCGCTGCAGCAATTTGCGGGAGGAGCGGTTGCATGAGTAAATCTTCAAATGAGCTTGCCGAAGAGCGCACAGATCTCGCAGAGGAGCGAACGGACTGGGCGGAAGACCGAACCGTCCTGGCCAACGAACGCACTTACGCCGGCTGGATGCGGACGGGACTGGCGTCTGTCGGTATGGGCCTCGCTTTTAACGCAATCTTTCGCGCGACCGAGCCCACATGGCTGGCTAAAGCAGTGGCGACGCTGTTCGTAGCGATTGGCGTCTTTATTTTTTGGAGCGCCTGGCGTCAAAGTTGCAAAGTGCTTGAGCGGCTGCATGCGCACGCTGCTTCTCCATTACCCTCTAGCAAGCTTGGGATGATCACTGGATTTTTTATTGCCGGGTCGATTGCGCTTGGCATCGTACTCTGGATTTTATGATTATTGGTAAAGTGCGCCCGGCAACCATGTTGCGAGGCCGGGGAATTTCGCCAGCAGTCCCAGCGCTAAAATCTGGATAAAGATAAACGGGATGGCGCCGCGATAGATCTGTGCGGTTGAAACCTCCGGCGGCGCGACGCCGCGCAGGTAAAACAGCGCAAAGCCAAAGGGCGGTGTCAAAAACGATGTCTGCAGATTAATCGCCATCATCACGCCGAGCCAGATAGGGTCAAGTCCCATGGCGAGGAGGGGGCGGGGCCGACCAGCGGCACGACAACCAGCGTGATCTCGATAAAGTCGAGAAAAAAGCCGAGCACGAACATGACGAGCATAACGGTGATAACCGCGCCGACAATGCCGCCGGGCGTCGCCTCCAACGCCGCGCGCACGGTGTCGTCGCCGCCGAGCCCGCGAAAGACGAGAGAAAAAAGCGCTGCGCCGATCAGGATGGTGAACACCATGGTGGTGACCCGAGCCGTCTGGTCGAGGATCGGCGAGAGGCATTCCGCACGGCGCATCTGGATAAGGCTTGCGATAACGCCCCACGGCGTCAGCGCGAACAATAGAAAGGCGATGCCGATGCCGATGGTTTCCGCCGCCGGAATATCCTGCCGTCCAAGACGCAGATCGAAAAAGCTTGTGAGCAGAATGAGCCCGACAATGGCGCCCGCAGAAACAAAGACGGCTGGGCGCCCCGCCGCGATCGACCCTTTCGGCGCAAGGCGGGCGCCAGCGATCAACATTGCGCCAATGGCGCCGACGCTCGCCGCCTCAGTCGGCGTTGCCGCGCCGGCGAGAATGGAGCCGAGCACGGCGATGATGAGAAGGAGGGGCGGCGGCAGGACTTTAAGAGCGCCGATCCAGACTTCTTTCCGGGTGCCCATTTCCGATGCAGGGATCGCCGGGGCCTTGCCCGGCCGGGTCACGGCGATAATGACTTGCCACAACAGATAAAGCCCGACCAGCATCAGGCCGGGGATCAGCGCGCCCGCGAAAAGATCACCAACGGAAACAGTTTCGGGTGCAAAGACGCCCTGTTCCAGCTGCGCCTTCTGATAGGCGTTGGAAATAACGTCACCAAGCAGAATGAGGACGATTGAAGGCGGAATAATCTGACCGAGTGTTCCCGCCGCCGCGATGGAGCCGCTGGCGAAGGCGGGATCGTACCCCCGGCGCAACATGGTCGGCAGGCTGAGCAATCCCATGGTGACGACGGTGGCGCCGACAATGCCGGTGGAGGCTGCGAGGAGTGCGCCGACAACAGTGACGGAAAGCCCGAGACCGCCGCGCAGACTGCCAAACAGCTTCGCCATTGCTTCGAGCAATTCTTCCGCGATCTTGGACTTCTCCAGAATAACACCCATGAAGATGAACATTGGTACAGCGATAAGGGTGGTGTTGGTGACGGCGCCGAAAATGCGCTGCGGGAAGGGGCGCAGATAGCTGATGTCGAAGACGCCGAACGCAAGACCAAGAGTTGCAAAGATCAGCGCCGTTCCAGCGAGACTAAAGGCGACCGGATAACCCGCCATCAGAAGGGCGCATAAGACTGCGACCATGGCGACGTCGAGCCAGCCGGCAAACGCGCAGGCGCAGATGTGAATGTCGCCGATCATGAAATCCATTACGGCGTTCCTTTCAGAACGCCGCCGGCGCGCGCCGCAATGTTAAAACCCGCCATCGCCAGCAGGATTGCAAAAGCCGGGATCAGGGATTTGAGCAAAAACACTGCCTGGATGCCCGATGTTTCCGTCGACCCTTCGCCCACAGCCCATGAACTCGCCACATAAGGTGAGGCCGTCCAAAGCAACACCAGGCAAACCGGAAAGAGCAGGAGATACGTCCCCAGAAAATCGATCAGCGCTTTTTTCTTTTCCGACGCGCCGCGATAGAAAATATCGACGCGCACATGGTCTTCGGTCAGCAGCGCATAACCGCCCGCGAGAAGAAATACGGCGCCATGCATGTAGGTGATCGATTCCTGCATGAAGATGTAATTGATGCCGAAAACATAGCGCAGGACGACAACGCCAAACTGGATGAACGCCATGGTGAGGAGAAGCCACATAACGGTGCGTGCGGTAATACGGGTGATGGCGGCGAATATTGGCGTTAGCCGGATGATCATGCGCCCAACGCCGCCGGCTGCTGCGACAGATATCATCAGGGCTGCGAAAATCGTCGCAAATATGGCGACAGGTTTCAGTGGCGGCGTTATCGACAATACTGGCGCCAGCCGCGCAAACAGCGCTGCAGCGCAGACCAACGCGCCAACAAGTGCGAACCAGATTAGCGTAGATCGCGAAGTTTCACTGATGCGCGCGGCTAAAGGCAACAACATCAGCGGGAAGACAATGCCTGCCGCGATCCAGTTTAATATATCGCCGATCAGGGTCAGCATTGGCGCGCGCTCATCACAGGGAAAACACCGAGCGCCGGGCGCTCATGAACGCCTCTTCGGAAATACGGGTCCAGGCTTGCGAGCGCTCAAGGGAGGCCTTGTAGCTTTCGAAAATGCGGCGCGTGATATCATCGGTCCGGGCGGTTTCTTCGAGAACGGTTTTCGTCTCACGCGCGAGCGCCGCCATCACGTCGTCAGGCATTTTGCGTAATTCGACGCCATGGTCATTGATGAGCTGGTCAAGAGCCGTTGAATTGTGATGGATATATTCCGCAATCGACAGATTATTGGCGCGCTGGCAGGCGCCGCGGATGATCGACTGTTCCTGTAGGTTCAGGGAATCCCATAACTCCAGATTTATACCGGTGCCCAGTTGGGCGCCCGGTTCGTGAAAGCCCGGCCAGTAATAATATTTTGCCTCCCGGTAAAATCCGAAGGCGAGATCATTCCACGGGCCGACCCATTCCGTGCCGTCAATGGCGCCGGATTGTAGCGCCTGGTAAATCTCGCCGCCAGAAAGCGCAACAGCAGAAGCGCCGATGCGGCGCAGGACTTCTCCCCCAAGTCCCGGCATGCGGATTTTCATGCCCCTCATATCTTCAAGGGAGTTAATTTCGCGCTTGAACCATCCGCCAAGTTGGTGGGTCGAATTTCCAGCAGCAAAAGGTTTTATATTGAAAGGCGCGGAGAGCTCGTCCCACAGTTCCTGACCGCCGCCAAATTCCGTCCACGCCATAATTTCCATGGCTGTCATGCCAAAAGGAACGGCGGTGAAAAATGCAAAAGCGGGAGATTTGCCGACCCAGTAATATTCAGCGCCATGATAAAGATCCGCTGCGCCGTTTGAGACCGCATCGAAGCTTTCAAATGCGCCGACCAACTCGCCTGCTGCAAAGACACGCACGCGCATGGCGCCGCCGGACATTTCAGTGATGAACTGGGCGGTGCGTTCCGCCATGGTGCCGAGCCCCGGAAAATCCTTTGGCCAGGTGGTCACCATTTTCAACTCGCGTGATTGAAGGTCGCCAGTGACGCCTTCAAGGCTAACCGGCGCGCCGCAGTCGCAACCCGTGGCGAGGCCTGTCGCGCCAAGTGCGCCGCCAGCCAGAAGCTGTCGTCTTTTGATCATGAAGCTTGTCCGCCAATAGGTTGTCTAGCGCCTATTGGTCGGACAATTCTTCTTTGACTTCAATATCTTCGGGAAGAATTTCGACAATTGAAGAGGCGTCGCCCCCGGAATCGCTGCCGTCTTCGCCGCGCTGGCGCCTCCAGCGGCGAAAGTCCGCCTCTTTTTCATCTTGCGTGCGCGCCCGCCCGATCAGGCTGTCCTGGGCAAGGCTTGATCGCGCGCCATCGTCGCCAACGGCGTAGCAACGATTTTCAGCTTCGAGGCAACGGTCGAAGCAGGATGCGCTCGCCATTGTATTGGGGATGCTATTACAATCATTGCGACACTGATTATAGGAACCCTGACAGCGATCTTTCGAATAGCTGAAAACACCGCCATTGCCATAATCGTTTGGTGACGCGCATGCGCTTAGTAAAAATGCACTTGCACAAGCGCACAGGAGGCTCATCAGATTCCGATGTGCTGTTTCCCTGTTATGATGTTTACGCAACATGTGATCCTGTTTGTCGGCGGCGTCTGTTATGGTGTTTGCTTATCCATCCGCACCCAGCCTGTTGACGTCAGTTTTTCCAGCGGTTGGAAACGGGTTTTGTAGTCCATCTTGGTCGACCCTTCGACCCAATATCCAAGATAGACATAAGGTAGATTGAATTCGTGAGCGAGCGCCACGTGATCGAGGATCATGAACCGGCCAAGACTGCGCGTCTCTTCTTCCGGTTCAAAAAAACTGTAGACCATCGATAACCCATCGGTCAGACGATCGGTCAGGGCGACAGCGATTAGACGCTCTTCGCCGGTTTCGTCGTTACGCAGACTGTATTCGATGATCATTGTATCGACGGCCGTTTCCTCGACCATCGACGCGTAGTCAAGAACTGTCATGTCAGCCATGCCGCCATCATCGTGGCGCGCGTCAAGATAGCCTCTTAATACGGAAAACTGTTCTCCCGTCGCCTGCGGCGCCTTGATGCGACGGATAATGTCCGCGTTGCGGGTCAGGGTGCGGCGGCGTGACTTCGAAAGATCGAATTCGTCGGCGACAATGCGCACCGGCACACAGGCGCTGCAGGCCTCGCATGCCGGCACATAAATAATGTTCTGAGAGCGGCGAAATCCACGGCGCGTCAAAAGAGCGTTGGTGGATGGCGCCGCGTCGCCGCTGAGATAGGAGAAGATTTTGCGCTCTCGCCGACCTTTCAAATAAGGGCAGGGCGCTGGCGCAGTGACATAAAACTCACCACCCTCAAGACCGAACCGCCGGGCAAAATCTTCGTTACTCATGACATCACACCTAGAGGAAAAAGCTTAGCGGGCGATTAGCATAACCGCAATGAATCGGTTCCCTCATCGTGTCAATTAAGCCCGAAATAGAACGGCGCCACAGCCGTGTAGACAAGCCAGATCAGTATGATTAACGGCCCGCCGACGATCATGAAGTCCCGAAATTTATAGTGGCCAGGCGTCATGACCAGAAGATTGGTCTGATAGGCGATGGGTGTCGCAAAGGAGCAATTTGAACCAAATATGACGGAAAGGACTAGGATGTGCTCATCCATGCCGAGCTGTTTCGCTGCAGAGACGGCGATCGGGGTGAACAAGACGGCGGTGGCGTTATTCGACAGCACATTGGTCAGTGCGGCGCAGATAATGAAAAAGGCGGATGCAAGGACTCCGGGCCCGAACTGGCCCGCGGTGGCGGCCAGCGCATCGCCGATCACCGCGGCGCCGCCGGTTCGTTCAAGCGCTGCGCCCATGGCCAGCGATGCGCCAATCAGCAGGTAAATCCGCCTGTCGATAGCGCGGGCGGCCTGTCTGACGTTCAGACACCCAAGCGCGACCATCGCCGTCGCGCCGCCAATGGAGGCGATTGAAATGGGTGCGAGACCAGTCGCCGCCAAAGCCACCACCCCGGCAAAAATAAAGGCGGCGATGCGAGCATTGCGCGGATCGGGCAGGCCTTGCATCGACCATTCCAGCAGGAGAATGTCGCGGTCAGACCGCAAGGCTCGGATGTCGTTGATATCGCCAAGGATCAGGAGGACGTCACCCGCCTCCAGCCGGATGGTGTTCATTTGAGTGCGGATCATGCGGCTGCGCCGTTCGATCCCTAAAATGACGCAGTCGGTTTGAGCGTGAAAGCCGATTTGCGCAATAGAGCGGCCGATCAGGCGCGAGCCCGGCGCGACAATCGCTTCAACCATGGTTAGCTGGGTTGACCGCTGAACCGATCCGTCTTCTTCATCGGCGATGGAGGTTTCCGCCATCAGGCCTTCGAGAATATCCGGATTGGATTTCAAAAGCCCGGTGAGCGCGGAGCGAGTGGCGGCGACAATGACCACATCGCTGGTCTTGAACGTAAAATCGTCAAAAGGCGGCAGGATTGCTTTTTCCCGCCGCTGCACCATGCGGACGGTGATGTCGGGCAAGTCGACAAACAATCCCGCAACAGGTCCCTTGCCGACCAGGGGGTGGCCGCGATTGATTTCAATCTGGGCGATGAAGTGTTTGCCTTCGCGCTCATTGATCGCCTGCTGGTTGGGGTTTTCACGGACCGGCATCAGCCAGCGCCCGATGGTCGCCATGTAAAGAATGCCCGCCCCGGCGAGAATGAGGCCCATGGGCGTCAATTCGAAAAAGCCGATCTCGCCGCCGGTGGTCGCGCGATAGGATTCCGCCGCCAACAGGTTTGTGGACGAGCCGATGATTGTCGTCATACCGCCGAAGATTGAAAGATAGGAGAGAGGCATCATGTAACGCGCGACGGCGGTTTTGCTCTGTTGAGCGAGCGCCGCCATGATCGGAATGAACATCACTACGACGGGCGTGTTGTTCAAAAACGCGCTGACGATCATGATGAAAAGGAAAACCGAGAGGATTACGAACACAGGGCGTTTGTCGAAAGCGCGCAACAGATACTCCGTCGGGTGTTCCAGCGCGCCGGACTGAAACATTCCCTGACCGATGATCAAAAGACTTAAAATCGAAAACAGCGCAGGGCTTGCAAAGCCGGACAACAGCGTTTCGGTGGAAAGCACGCTGACGCCGTTGCTTTCGAGAGGTGAGATCAAAAACAGGCACAAGAGCGCAACGATCGCTCCGGCGGAGACCAGCTCCAGCGGAAAACGGTCGATAACGTAAAAAATGATCGTGACGCCGATGATCGCCATCGTCGCCCACATCTGCCAGGGGGCTGCTAAAATCGTATCCATTACTTCAAGACTGGCGTGACCCGCCGGGTTTGTGAATGTTTTTTCCCGCCACGGCCCATCCGTGCGGCATCCGGCGCTTTGTATTTTTGCGTTTTGATGTTAACCGCACAAGAGTCATGTTTTTCAATACGTTAACGAAACGGTCCTGAGGGGAATAATAAAATCGAATGACGGATCAATATCGGCCCTTGAAAGACGCGTTTGGACGCTTTGCCACGGGCATTGGCGTCGCCGCCTGCAAAACCGAGAAAAATGGTTTTGCGGCGATCACGATCAATTCCTTTACATCTGTCTCTCTCGATCCGCCTCTGGTGCTTTGGTGTATTGAGAAGCGAGCGTCGGTTTATCCTGACTTTATGGCGACTGACAGTTACAGCATCAGTATTTTGGGCGCGGACCAGAAAGCGACGTCCGAGCGTTTTGCGCGTTATGAACCGGAAAGTCTAACCGGCGAGGAAATTGACATCTGGGATACCGGCGCGCCGCTTCTGAAAGGCCGCATTGCGGGTTTTGACTGCAAGATATCCATGCGTCACAAAGCGGGCGATCATGTTATCCTTGTGGGCGAGGTCGTACGATTCGATAGCGCTGATGGCGCGCCATTGGTTTATTTCGCCAGCAACTATCATGCAGGTGTCGAAGACAAATGAATAAAGTCGCGTTTCTAGGGCTCGGCGTGATGGGCTATCCCATGGCGGGCCATTTAGCCAAAAGCGGACATGAGGTGACGGTCTATAACCGGTCGCCGGAGAAAGCTGAAAAGTGGGTTGGCGATTATAAAGGTTCAGCGGCGCCGACGCCGGATGACGCCGTTGCGGGCGCGGAGATCATTTTCACCTGTCTTGGCGACGACCCGGATGTGGCGTCTGTTATCGAAAAAGCGGCATCGTCGATGACGCAAGGCTCAATTGTCGTTGATCACACGACAGCGTCGCCATCGCTCGCGCGTCGCCTGCATAGCGACCTTGGCGAACTGGGCGTCGGTTTCATCGATGCGCCGGTTTCCGGCGGGCAGGCGGGGGCGGAAAACGGCAAGCTTTCCGTCATGTGCGGTGGTGACGGCGCTCATTTTGAACTGGTGCGCCCGGTGATGGATGCTTATGCCGCGCGGATTGTGCATATCGGCGCTGCCGGGACAGGACAGCTATGCAAGGCGGTTAATCAGATATGCATCGCCGGATTGCTGCAGGGGCTATCCGAAGGCGTCCATTTTGCGGCGCGCGCCGATCTCGATATTGAAAAAGTTCTTGAGGCGATCTCCGGCGGCGCGGCGCAAAGCTGGCAGATGGAGAACCGCGCCAGGACCATGGCGAAAGACGAATTTGATTTTGGATTCGCCGTTGACTGGATGCGCAAGGATTTGCGGATTGCGCTTGCCGAGGCGCGCGACAATGGCGCCCGCCTGCCGGTCACAGCGCTTGTCGATCAATTCTACGCCGACGTGCAGGCGATGGATGGCGGACGTTGGGACACCTCAAGCCTTATTCGCCGCCTGACAGATATCGATTAGCAGTCAGCGCCGGCTTTCTGACATTCTGTTCATGCTTGCGTAACCGGATTCGGTATACGCCGCTCCGTGGTATCATCAGTCATCATTTTGATTCGATAGGGGCGCTTATGTTGCGGCAATCTCTCACCTTCTTATTCGCGACATTATCCGCGCCGGCCTTCGCCAGCGGATTTGCGCTGAACGCCCAAAACGCGGAAACGCTTGGCGCTGCGATGGCGGGCGCGCAGGCTGAAGAAGCCAAGCCCAGCATGGCGTTTTACAACCCGGCTTCCATTGTCGGTGTTGGCGGCGTCGAGGCTTCCGTTTCCGTTTTCGGCGTCTTTGTCGACTCTAGCTATGAGAACGCCAACGGGACCCTGCTCGGCGCTTTCCCGGTCTCCGGGGTAAGCGCAGATGAGTCGGCGATTGGCGATGGCGTTTTCCCGGATGCGGCGATTGCCGCGCGCGTCAATGACCGGGTTTATATCGGACTGTCGTTGAATACGCCTTTCGGATTTGAATCTACTTACGCCGACGATTCTGTCATTCGCTATCACGGTACGGAATCAAAAGTTATTTCCGGCGCCGCCACGGCAATTCTGGGTCTTGCGTTGACCGATCAATGGTCCGTCGCGGGCGGCGTGCGGGTGCAATATATGGATGTTGGCCTTGATGGCGCTATTGACGCCGCCGGGATCGCCGCGGCTTCGATGATCCCCGGATTTGTGCCGGGAACCGATGATGTAACCTTTGAGCTGAGTACAGATGATTTTGGCATTGGGTATGTCGCCGGCATTCAAGGTCAAATCTCGCCTTTCCTGCGTGTCGGCGCCAGCTTTACATCATCAATCGACCATGATTTCTCCGGTGACGCTGATTTCGATATTGGCGCGTCGGTCGCCGGGCAGACGCTTGCCGCCGGCGGTTTATTTCAAGATACGGGTCTGACTTCGCAGATTACGACGCCATCGCAGTTTCAATTTGGTGCGGCCCTGGACTTAACGCCTCGCATGACGCTGCTGGCTTCGACGACATTGACGCGCTGGAGTAGTTTTGAACAGGTCGTCATTACCTTTGATAATCCGGCTCAGCCGCCCGAGGTGATAACCCAGAACTGGAACGACAGCTGGACGGGTTCCGCTGGCGCCGCCTTCGATCTGACACCGCTGACAAAGGCTCGGGTGGGCGTCATGTATGAGGAGACGTCGCTCAATGACGCCTTCGCCAGCCCGCGCATCCCTGACGCGGACAGGGTGTGGCTGGCCGCCGGCCTATCGCAGCAAATTGGCGCAGGCGCATCCGTTCACCTTGGCGCATCCTATATATTTATTGGCGACAGAGCGATCGATCAGCCGGCCGCGCTGCCTGAAAACCTGTTTCGCGGCGGGTTGACGACGGACATCAATGTTGATGCGGTTATTGTTTCGGCGGGACTCGACTTTGCGTTCTGATGGCGCTGTCGTCATTAACTGACAATGCTTGTTGCAAGGACGGCGTGATAATTCCAAAATCGTCCTGAAATTCTTATCAGGAGCGCTCTCATGTCCGCCGTCCAAACCGCAGCCCCGTCATGGAAAACCGACGATCTCGTCCTGTTTGAAGATGAGGTGGCGAAATTTTTTACTCGTGAACTGGCGCCGCATGTAGAGAAATGGCGTGATCAGGGATGCGTTGATCGCTGGGCCTGGGAAAAGGCTGGCGAAGCGGGCCTCTTATGCATGTCGATGCCTGAGGAATATGGTGGCGCCGGCGGCACCTTCGCGCATGAACAGATTTTTATGGAGCAGCAGATCATGGCTGGCGTCGAAGGCTTTGGCGCCGGGCTACATAACTGCATCGTTGCGCCATATATCCAGCATTACGGCACAGAAGAGCAAAAACGCCGTTGGTTGCCACGCATGGCGTCGGGGGAGCTGATTGGCGCCATAGCCATGTCGGAACCGGGTACCGGCTCCGACCTCCAGGCAGTGCGTACAACCGCGCTGAAAGATGGAAACCAATATGTGATGAACGGACAAAAGACGTTCATTACGAACGGTCAGACGGCGAATTTTATCATTGTGGTTTGCAAGACCGACCCCGGCGAAGGGGCCAAGGGTGTTTCCCTGATGATCGTCGAAACGGACGAAGTTGACGGGTTTGAGCGCGGGCGAAATCTTAAAAAACTTGGCAACAAAGCCCAGGATACGTCGGAGCTGTTCTTCAACGATGTCAAAATTCCGACTGAAAATCTGCTCGGTACAGATGAAGGGCAGGGATTTTATCAATTGATGGAGCAACTGCCTCAGGAACGCCACCAGATTGCCGTTCAGGGCATGGCGTCGATAGAACGCGCGCTGGAATTGACGATCGACTACACCAAGGAGCGTGAAGCCTTTGGCCGCCCGATCATCAAGTTTCAGAACACGCAGTTCAAACTTGCCGAATGTAAGGCGCGCGCGACCATGGCGCGGGTTTTCGTTGATTACTGCACCGAGCAGCTGATTGAGGGAAAGCTGGACGCTGTCACGGCGTCAATGTCGAAAATGCTGCTCTCCGATCTTGAAAACGAGATTATCGATGAATGCCTGCAGCTCTTCGGTGGTTACGGCTATATGGATGAATATCCGATCAGCCGTATGTATGCGGATGCGCGCGTGCAGCGCATCTATGGCGGCACGAATGAGATTATGAAACTGTTGATCGCACGCTCTTTATAAAGCTTGCGGCTTTGTTTTATGCTCTGGCGCGTGTGTCGGCGCTGTCCTGGTCGCCCTCTGATGCGCTGTCTTTGACAAATTGAATCGCAAACCCATCTGGCGTGTGCCGTTGAACGGCGCCCCGTAATGATCCTATGCGGACCATCACCCCGATGGCCGGGCGTTCCTCGGCGCGCACCTGACTTCCGGTTTCGGAGATATCAACGATCTGGCATTTAAACCTGGCGCCGTTGGACTCGATATGCGCTTCGGAGTCGAGATTGAGTTCAATGCGCTTGTGTTTGCGGTTTTCCAGAAGGCGAATATAGGGCACGCCCGTAACCGCTGATTCGATTCGTTTGCGCAGATGCTCGCGCTGGGCGTCTGACATTTCAAACTCGATTGCGACACCGCCGTCGAATTTGCGCACGACCTTGCCGGTCAGGCGACCGAGCCGGTCTGGATAAGCGATAACCGGGTCGCCAATTTCCGCCGCCGTTTCGGTCAGCATGGCGAGGCCGCCTTCGGAAATATCAACGAGCTGGCCAGTCGTCTCAAGGTCCTCGCGCGTTACAAAGCGCACGGTCAGACCGAGTTCCTTACGTTCATAACAACGGCGGTTTTCACCCTTCGACATTGGATCGCTCCCGATGATTTGCAGCCAGCATTGCAATTCCTGCGTGAGAGTACAGGACGCATACACCTATGAGATACCTCCAAATTGGGACGACTTGACGAAAAAAAATGTTCAAATTGAAACTTTCGCGCATTTATTCAGGGCGGACCCGTCGCGCGCCCGTCTTGAATTCGTGAATCAGGTTTTAATCCGGACCCAAAATAAATCCTGCAATCGGCAGTACGCCTCTAGCGCAGATTGAACTGTAGATGATTCACCTTGCCAATCCTTCGAGACGCAACCATTCCTTCATCCTGAGGGCCGCCTGCGCGCGAAGGCGCGCATTTATAAATTGGCCGCGTTCGCGGCCGGAGGCGGCGTCTCGAAGGATAAAGGAATGATTGCTCCTCATGATGAAGGAGAAGTGAGCCACGTTACGTTCAGGATGCGCTAGGTGACATGGGAGTTTGCAGTTGGGTTTGCGAACGGACGGGTATAAGCAAGTTTTCGTGCAAAGCCCTGACAGAGAAGGAATATTCTATGGCCCTGGATCCTGTCGGCGTGTTCTCCGCCCTTAACATATTCGGGCTTTTTGTATTCGCGATCTCCGGCGCGCTGACGGCGTTGCGCAATGATATGGATTTGTTTGGCGTCGCCATGATCGCCTTCGTAACCGGCGTCGGCGGCGGCACCATTCGCGATGTGTTGTTGGGCCAGTTTCCGGTCTGGTGGATTGCCGATTTATCAGCGCTTCCCTTGTGCCTTGCCGGCGCGCTGGTCGCGACACTGGCGCAGCCGATTATCGACTCGCGGTTGAAAGCATTGATCTGGGCTGACGCGTTAGGATTATCCGTATTCGCCGTTCTAGGCGCACAGGCGGCGCTCGCGGCGGAAGCGCCGGCAATTGTAGCTGTTTTCATGGGAGCGGTCACAGCGACTTTCGGGGGCGTCGTACGCGATGTTCTGTTGAATGAGCCGCCATTAATCCTGAAGCAGGATATCTACGCAACTGCAGCGCTAATCGGCGCCGGGGTATATGTGGGGCTTGTCTCCTTTGGTTTTGGCATGCCGCCAAGCGCCGTGATCGCCGCCATTGTCACTTTTGCGGTCCGCGCGGCGGCGATTATATTCGATATCCCGTCGCCGCGCTTCGCCCGGCCGCGCCGCGATGAGTTACAATAGGTCTTACGCTCAGGCGAGCCTCTGACGCTTCTGCGATCCTTTGCGAATTCATTTCGCGGCAAACCATTCTGGCGCATTATCGGGCGGGGGAACATTTACTTCCAGGTCGGAAAAACTTCCCTCAAGGACTCTTTCTCCGTCGCGTTCAACGAGAAAACGATAAGGCCAGATAAAACCGGTTTCATTCTTAAGGTAATCGAGTTCAAGGGCTATATGGTCATTCTCTCCCATCACCTTCACGATGCGGCCTGTTTTAGGATCCAATCCCACCAAAGGCGAGACACCGCCGCGAGCGCGCATTCGAAACCAGTTCAGATCGCCATGGCCGCGAATATTCTCCGGGCCAAGCAGCTCCAGATCGTCAGCTGTCAGATAATATAGAAAGTTTGCTGTCATGTTGTCGACAATCCGATCCCGGTGATCTTCTGATATTGGCGAGGCAGCCTCTTGAGAGATTTCGACAGCTTGCTCCGGGTTGGCGAATATACGAGTTTGTCTCTTGGCATCGTATTCGGAGATTGCTGATGCTGGGAAATCGATGAAGATCGTTTTGGACTTGGCGCCCGACCTTTGACTATCAGTTTTGAGTGTAACTGAGAGAGTTTTGATTGATTTCAAAACCTCTTCGCCGCCAAACGCGTCTTTGAGTCCTGAGAGCGCGTTTTCCGTAATTGCTTGACGCAAAACAGGTACGTCTTTCACTGAAATTTTATAGACGTCTGCAGCGCCTTCATCTTGCTCTGGAAAGGGTTTGTTGGTTGCGAAATAGAACACGGCGTTATTGGGCGATAAGCTCGGCGTATAGTCGAGGCCAGCGGAATTTACTGCGGGTCCCAAATTCTCAGCTGTCGTCCAGCCTCCCTCTGTAAGCCGGGAAACATAAAGGTCGCCGCTGCCGTGACCGCCGGGTCGCGTGCTCCACCATAGCGCTACGCGGCCATCCCTGGTCATGGTAAAATCGCTGTCATGAGTATCAGTATTAAATGGGGCGGGCAGCGCCTCCGGCGTCCCAAACCCGTTCGGCTCTACGCGCGAGCGATAGATGTCATAGCGCCCCTGTTTTCTTGAACTGAAATACAGATAACCGTTGTTCAGTTCGGGACCGAATTCACCTGCAGAGGTGGCGAGAGACGAAAGATGTTCGGGAGCCGACCACGCCTGGCCTGTTCGGCGGCTTCGCCAGATATCGTAATTATCATGATCATCGCGGACATCACCCAGATAAGCTGGCCGATCGGATATAAAGTACAACTCTGTACCAGATGGCGACAGCCATGGGTCCGAGTCCTTATATCTAGTGTCGGAAAACCCAATCAATCGTGAACCTATGAGTTCATCGCCGTCGATTTCCGCGAGATAGATCTTTCCATGTGCATAATCCGCTTCGGCGCGGGCGAAGATAGCGAGGTCTTCGCTATCAATAAGTTGGAAATTCAATTCGTTCTTTGACGTAGACACAGTATCGGGAAAAAGCCGATGCGGTTCGGTTTCCGCGGAGACTGGCGTCATCGCCAAAAGCGCGCCGGAAACTGCTTGAACGCATAAACGAGACATTCTCATCAAAATCTTCATGGGGCGTGCAGACCTTCTCAAAAAGCCTATTCGATGACGCATATCCCAACGAGCGCAATCCCATCTTCTTCACATTCAGTTTACAAGACTAAACGAAAGCAACTCAAAATGGGTTGCACAAGCGGCTAGCGCCTGCGGCAAAAATGACGTCGCGCTTCAGCTGCTAAGTGCGCATACCGTCCTGTTGTCGAGGCTTTCTTATGCTTCAGACAGGGATGCGTGAATGTCTTGCGCGAGCAGCGGGCCGATTGGCGCCGGAGCATATGTGGGGCTTGTCTCCTTTGGCTTTGGAATGCCGCCGGGCGTCGTGATCGCCGCCATTGTCACTTTTGCGCTCCGCGAGGCGGCGATTATATTCGATATCCCGTCGCCGCGCTTTGCATGGCCGGCCGCGATGAGTTGTAATAGGTCTTGCGCTCAGGCGAGACGCTGCTATCTGTCGTGAGCTGGATAAGCGGGTATAGCACAATGGTAGTGCAGCAGCCTTCCAAGCTGAATATGCGGGTTCGATTCCCGCTACCCGCTCCATTCTCCTCCTATTGATGCGATCTGACGTCAGGCTCCGGCGAGGGCAAGGCGCAGGGCTGCGTTCCATCCGGTGAGATTACGGGTGCGTTCCTCGGTCGCCATGGCGGGCTGAAACCGCGCGTCGAGCCGCCAGCGGGCCGCGATGTCCTCAGGGTCCTGGAAGATACCGGCCTGCAGTCCGGCAAGATAGGCCGCACCCAAAGCCGTTGTCTCTATTACTTTCGGCCGCTCCACCGGCAGGTCCAGAATGTCTGCGAGAAACTGCATGGTCCAGTCGCTTGCGACCATGCCGCCATCGACCCGCAAGGTTTTTGGCGTTGCGCCGTCCCGGACAATTGCATGCATCAGATCCGCGGTTTGATAAGCGACTGATTCCAGCGCCGCGCGGGCGAGTTCCGCGCGGCCTGCGCTGCGCGTCAGGCCAGTGATGAGACCGCGCGCGTCCGGCGCCCAATGCGGCGCGCCAAGCCCGGTGAAAGCGGGCGCGAGATAAACGCCGTTGTTGCTTTCGATGCTGTCTGCAAGCGCGCCAGCCTCGCTTGCTTCCTTGATGACGCCAAGTTCGTCACGCAGCCATTGAACAACCGCGCCGGCGATAAAGATCGACCCTTCCAGCGCATAGGTTGTCTGGCCGTCCAGCCGATAGGCGACGGTTGAGAGCAAGCGGTTCTGAGAGGTGACGGCCTCATCGCCTGTGTTGACGAGGATGAAACAGCCAGTGCCGTATGTGCTTTTGATGTCGCCGGGTGTAAAGCAGGCCTGCCCAATCGCCGCCGCCTGTTGATCGCCGGCGACGCCGTAAATCGGAATTGCCCGGCCAAAGATTTCCGGGTCGGTCTCGCCGAAATCCGCCGCACAATCCATGACGTCCGGCAGAATAGCGTGGGGAATGCGGAAGAGAGAAAGCAGCGCGTCGTCCCATTCGTTCGTATGGATATTAAAAAGACTTGTCCGGCTGGCGTTTGTCACATCGGTGATATGAGTCTTACCGCCTGTTAGGCGCGCGATCAAAAAGCTGTCAACGGTGCCGAAGGCGATCTCGCCCTGTTCTGCGCGCTCGCGGGCGCCGTCCACATGATCAAGAATCCAGGCAGCCTTCGTCGCCGAGAAGTAAGGGTCGAGCAATAGCCCCGTGCGCGCGGCGACATCAGGCTCATGGCCGTCGTCGTGAAGGGTTTTGCAAATGTCCGCCGTACGCCGGTCCTGCCAGACAATTGCGTTGTGAATGGGCTTGCCGTCGGCGCGATCCCACAAAACAGTTGTCTCGCGTTGATTGGTGATCCCGATGGCTGCGACTTTGCCGCCGTTTTTTTCAGCTTCCGTGAAACTCTCACGCGCGACATCAAGCGTTGTTCGCCAGATATCTTCCGGGTCGTGCTCCACCAGTCCGTTGGCGGGATAGTGCTGCGGGAATTCCTGTTGCGCCGATGAGACAATCCGTCCGGCGCTGTCAAAAACGATGGCGCGGCTCGACGTTGTGCCCTGGTCGATGGCGAGAATGTAGGGATCTTCAAAATCCGTCATGGTCAATCTTCATGTTACCTGATAACGCGTTTGACGCTGAACCCTACAATGAAACGCTTCCGATGAGAATTGGCTGTGACAGACCCGCAACCCACGATCTATGTCGACGCTGATGCGTGCCCGGTAAAGGAAGAAGCTGTGCGCGTTGCGGACCGCCACGGGTTGACAATTTATTTTGTCGCAAACGCCCGCATGCGGCTGCCGGTCGGGCTTGATGTTCAACAAGTGACCGTGAGCGATGGTTTTGACGCCGCCGATGATTGGATTGCTGAGCGGGCGGGGGTGAGCGATGTAGTGATCACTGAAGACACTCCGCTGGCGGAGCGATGTTTGACCTCGGGGGCTCAGGTGCTGCGCGCGAATGGCAAGCCCTTTACCCCTGATAATATCGGCATGAGCATGGCGATGCGTGAGCTGTCACGGGACTTGCGTGACATGGGTGAGATTTCCGGCGCCGGGCCGTCCTTCACAAAGAAAGACCGTTCTCGGTTTCTCGAAGCGTTGGAGCTTGCGGTCAGGCGCGCAAAGTAGAAGAGTAGCATGACGTCAAGGAGAAACGAATGCCGGGAATATTAATCAGGAACGCTCATATCATCGACACGGATCAGGATACGCCGTCTGAACTGTCCAGCATCTTGATCGAAAATGACCGCATTAAAGAGATTTCCACCGGTGAGATTACGCCTGTTGGCGCTGAAGTCATAGAGGCAGGCGGTCGCTATGTCATGCCGGGTTTGATCGATTGCCATGCGCACCCGTTTCTGGCGGACACTAATCTTGCACGCCTTAATGAGGTTCCACTGACCCTGATGACTGCGCGCGCCGGCAACATTATGCGCCGGATGCTGATGCGCGGCTTTACCACGATCAGAGACGCCGCAGGCGGCGATTGGGGAATCAAGAAAGCCGTTGCGGATGATGAAATGATTGGCCCGCGCATGTTTATTGCGGGCAGGGCTTTGTCACAGACCGGCGGGCATGGAGATTCACGACGTCGAACGGACGCAAACGAACCCTGCCGATGTGCGGACGCGTTAGCGATGACAGGACAGATTGCTGACGGCGTTGACGAAGTCAGAAAAGCGGTGCGCGAGAATTTGCGCCAGGGCGTCGATCAGATCAAAATCATGGTGTCCGGCGGCGTTTCCTCGCCGCATGACCCGCTCGAATGCGATCAGTATTCACCGCAGGAAATCGAAGTGATCGTGGAAGAGGCGAGGCGGCGCAACACTTACGTCATGGCGCATGCTTATGGCGCCAGCGCGATCAAGATGGCGATCAAGGCGGGTGTTCGCACTATCGAACATGGCAATTTGATTGATGAAGAGGCGGCGGCGCTGGTCGCGGAGAATGATGCGTTCGTTGTGCCAACGCTTGTAACTTATACTGTTCTTGAAGAAGAGGGTCGCAGGACCGGATGGTCTGAAGAGATGCTGGAGAAATTAAGCGTCGTTCAAAAAGCGGGACTGTCGAGTGTGCGGCTTTGCAAGAAAGCGGGCGCGAAGCTTGGCTTTGGAACTGATCTGTTGGGAGACAGTCATGACGAACAGTCACGCGAATTCCTGATCCGGTCTGAAATTGAAACCCCGCGGGAGGTCTTGCGCGCCGCGACGAAAACCAATGCGGAAATTTTGCAGCATGCGGGTAAGTTGGGCGAGGTTTCCGTCGGCGCCTATGCCGACCTTCTTATCGTCGATGGTAATCCGCTCGAGGATTTGCATGTCCTGCAGGATCAGGGCGCCAGAATGCCCGTCATTATGAAAGCCGGGCGTGTTTATAAGAATACGCTGAACTGATTGGCGTGCCGGTGGGTGGTGAAGAGCACTGCTTCGCGCCGCCAGCCGATTGTTAAGCCGAGTGGTGGTGAAATTGCGCTCAAAAGCTTGAAATATAAATAAAACAGGGCGTGCATGTGAGGGATGATCGCCTAAGCTGGCGCTTGGTCCGGGCAAGCTCGATTAAGAATCATCAAACCAATCTATTGTGATTATTCGTTCGCCGTTGGGCTGGGTGGCAGCCCCGCTGCTTCCCGACCATTTTCGCACACTGTTTCAGGACGCACGCCGTACTCTTCTTCATATGCGGCGCGCTGTTCCTCCTCATAATGATCCAGAAACGCGCATCGCTTAAGCGCCAATTCTGCTGTCCACACAAAGTTTGCAGGACACTCGATCCAGCGCAGTCCCTTTTGATTGAGGTCGTTCTGCGGACCTTTGGTGATAACAAAAACCTGCTCGGATGGGCCGCGCTTCGATGCGTAGCAAAGAAGCTCACCGCCAGCATCATTATTATTCGCGGCAAGCATAAAAGCGGCAGCGAGTTCGATCATTTAATTCTCCGTATATGGTTTGTTTTTCGAACCGGACCGCGACACGCCCTCGCCACTCAAAAACCACATTCATTATTTGAAAAAACGTATTCGCAAGGTTGACTCTTATACGATTATTGCGCCAAGTTTTTGACTGTTCAAGTAAAACTTTTGCGTAAACGATTTCGTTGCGTATCCAATGATATCGATGTGAAGAACAGCGCCCTCAAAACGATTTGAGCACGCCCCAGACGCCTGGGAGGCACTACGTATGCTGAAAAAATGTATGCTGAAAAAACGCTCCCAAATCTTATGCGGCATATTGTTTCCGCTGGGCTTACTGACGCCCGGCGCCAATGCGGCCGAAACGCAATGCTATGAATATGACGTTCATGGTCGCTTGGTGAAAGTGGTCAGGTCCGGTCCGGACAATAGCTGTACGGCAACGTCCGATAATATCGAAACTGAGTACGCCTATGACGATGCGGGCAACCGCATTGAGGAAGAAACGACCGGCGCGCCGCCCTGAGTTGAGCGGCGCATTCGCTTATTGATCTGTCTTTAAACCCGAACCCAAAAGGCCGGCAGGATGAGACCTATTACTAGTTTTCTAAAACCTATCGCCGCTCTCCTCGCCGTTTATTGTTTCGCATTCTCGATAGCTTCGGCGCAATCGCTGCCGGAGCCGCTGTCCATCCGCCCGCAGGTTGACGGGTTCGGCGTGGATGTCGTTGAGCGCCGCGTGCGGCTTGGCGGTCTCGGCGGCGTTTCCATCGGCCCCGCAGGTCCCGGCGGTCTTTCATTTTCCTGGGCTTTTGACGATGACGGCTGGCGCCATTCCGCCTTTGGGACGCTGACAAGCACTGGCTCGACATACACCGTCAGTCTCGGCGTCAGCGCGGAATCCTTTACCAAATCCGGATCAACATACAGCTCGGATCAGGGAACCGGATCGATGCTCGAATCGGTCCCCGGCAAATACATTTATACGGACCGCAACGGTGTTGAATATTGGTTCAACAAATCTCTGGCTGGCAGCGAAATCAGCGGTTCGTCGATGCCGAATGAAGGCGTGCTGACACGCATCACCTTCCCATCAGGGGACAAGGTTTTATTCACTTACGAAGAGGTGATTGTTGGGGCGGATATGGCGATACGCCTGCAATCGATGCATAACACTTTGGGTTATCAAATCCATTTTTATCATGCGCGCGATACGGCCACCGACCCGGCGCATTTCTCGGAATGGCGCCGCATTACAAAGGCGACCGCCTTCGATACAACAGTGGACAGCTGCAACACATTTGCAGATACATGCACGTTTTCCCAAACCTGGCCCAATGTCGCCTATACGGGCGTCGAGCACCGGATCGACACCGCGACGGACGCGCTCAACCGGACGACTTTCTTCTCCCACAACAGCCTCAATCAATTGCGCAGCATCCGGCTTCCGGGATCGACGGCGAGCGACATCACTTTTGCCTATTCGGGCGCCCCGGACAGCAGCGTGACGAAGGTCACGACCCAAGGGAAGGATTGGACCTACGCGGCGACGGACAATAGCGGTACGCGCACCACCACGATCAACGGACCGAACAGCATCAGCCGCACGATTGTGACCGACCTCACCACCGGCCTCATCTCGTCGGACAAGAACAGCCTCAACCACACAACGTCTTACAGCTATGACAGTTCAGGGCGGCTGGAAACCATCACGGCGCCGGAAAGCAACAAAACCGAATACAGCTATGACGCGCGCGGCAATGTGACGGAAACGCGCCTCGTCGACAAAAACGGCGCCGGCGCCAATGATATCGTCACCAGCGCGACATTTCCCGCAAGCTGCGCCAATCCGGTCACCTGCAACAAGCCGACAACGACGACCGACGCCAACGGGAAGGTGACGAATTACTCCTATGACGCGACCCATGGCGGGCTGTTGTGGGTGAGAGCGCCGGCGGCGAACGGCGTCCGCCAGAGAATTTCGAATACATACAGCCTTTACAGCAGCGTGTTTTACCGGCTCACGAGAACGCGCACCTGTTCAACGGCGGAAAGCTGTTCCGGCGCCGCGACCGAACACAAAACGACTTACGGCTATTCGGGACCGCATCTTCACTTAACGTCCACCTCGTCCGGCAACGGTAACGATAGTTTGCGCGCCTGGACGTTTCTTTCCTATACGGACTTTGGCGATGTGGCGTCGGTCGACGGCCCTGTCGCCAATGACACGGTTTATTATTTTTATGACGATCTTCGCCGCCCCGTCGGCGTGATCGGCCCCGACCCCGACGGCGCCGGCGGCGATCCGCGCGGGGCCAGCCGAACGCTCTATTCCACGCGCGGCGCGGTCGAAAAAGTCTGGACCGGCACGGCGACGGGAACGGCGTTGAGTAATCTCACCTCCATGACCGTGCGCGGCCAGCAGCTTGTGGATTTCGACAGCTATGGCCGCCCGGAGAAAACCCGGTCTTTTGCCGAAGGCGTTCTCATCGGCGTCGCGCAGACGAATTACGACGACGCCGGGCGGACCAAATGTCAGGCGGTGCGGATTACCCTGAGCGGCCACCCCAGCAATCCCTGCACGCAATCCGCCGCCGGCACGGACAGGATTTCGCGCACCTTTTACAACACGGTGAGCCAGGTGACCAAAGTCGTCAGCGGCTATGACAGCACGTCGCCGATCGACGCCGCCCAATACACCTATACGAATAACGGCCTCGTCAAGACGATCAAGGACGGCGAGAACAACACGACGACCTACGCTTACGACGCCCATGACCGTCTGAAGACGACGACCTTCGCGGACGCGTCCTATGAGGAGCTTTATTACGACGCGGCCTCTCGCGTTGACCGTCAGCGGCGTCGCGACAACAGCTCGCTTTATTACACCTATGACGACCGCAACCGGCTGACCGCCATCGATGCGCCGGGGATGACCCACGACGTCGATTACGCCTATGACGTGATGGGGCGCCGGACGGGCGCGAACCTGGTCAACGCCGGGCGCGACGTGACCTACGCCTGGGACATGCTGGGGCGGCTGACGTCTGAGACCTCCGCCATCGGTACGGTTTCCTATCAATACGATCTCGCGTCGCGCCGTACGCGGATGACCTGGCCGGATGCGTATTATGTAAGCTACGCCTATGACGACCGGGGCGCGCTGATGGCGGTCTGCGAAGAGGCGGCGACCTGCAGCCCGTCATCCTCGTCGATGCTGGTCTCCTACGACTATGACGATCTCGGGCGGCGCGCGTCGACGGACCGCGAGAACGGGGTGACGACGAGTTATACATATGGCGGGTCGGGCGCCGGGGCGGACGAAGCCGGGCGGCTGACCTCGCTCGCGCAGGATTTGTCAGGCGCGACCCACGATCAGACTTTCGACTTTGCGTATAACGCGACAGGCCAGATCGTGTCGCGGGGCTCTGCGACGGGGCTTTACGATTATGACGAGCTTTCCAACGTCACGATCGAGAGCGTTGCGAACATCCTGAACCAGATCACCTGCGTCGGGGACAATATCCCCGCCTGCACCGGCGGCGTTTCGACCGCGCATGATGGGCGCGGCAACATGACCGACGACGGTCCGGAGACCTACGCCTATGACACGCTGAACCGGATGACGTCGACCGGGGCCGGGGGGGCGTTCACCTATGACGCGACAAGCCGTCTTTATCAGGCGGGCAAGGGCGGGACCTATCGCCGGTTCCTCTATGACGGCGCGCACATCATCGCGGAATACAACACCAGCGGGACGGTGCTGAAGCGCTATGTGCGCGCGCTGTCGAGTGACGAGGTGCTGGTCGAATATGACGGGGCGGGGACGTCGTCCTTCGACAAGACCTGGCTGCATCAGGACGAGCGCGGTTCGGTGATCGCGGGCTCGACCTGGCTCGGGGGCATGAGCTTCATCAACACCTATGACGAATACGGCAGGCCCGGCAGCGGCAACAGCGGCAACTTTCAGTATACGGGGCAACTCTATCTGAAGGAGACGGAGGCGGCGGGTTCGGGCTCCGGTCTCTATCACTACAAGGCCCGGGTCTATCACCCCGGCCTTGGCCGCTTCATGCAGACCGACCCCATCGGCTATGGCGACGGCCTGAACATGTACGCCTATGTCGGCGGTGATCCGGTGAATGGAATTGATCCGAGTGGACTCGCACAAACTGACGACGACCCAGAATTGCCTCAACGGGACGGCGGCGGCGGTAACAACCCCGAGTGCGACACGGGTTCGCGCCTTGGCGTGAATAATTGCGCTCTCGGCGGCTATGGTGACGCAGGTTTCTTTTTCGGCGGTTCTGGCGGTATCGGGCCGGTGACCCCATCAGGCGGTGGCGCCAGAACAGGAGGAAACGGACGGACGGCGCGAGTTTGCGTTGACGGAGCGTGTAATACTCAGACATTGCGAAATCGCGCCATTGACTTCGGGCGGGCGCTGACAAATCAATTTGCTTCTGTCTATGATTCATCTGACCCTAATTTTCATCAGTATGAACTTCTCACATTTTTATGTTTCGCCAATGAAAATGGTTGTGAGGAGTTTGGTCTGGAGGCGATCGAAAGCAATGCGATCCCATTGTGCATCATGTGCCAGGGTGAGGGCGATCATACACTCTTCCCAAATCAGCCCATAACACATGTCCGCGATGGCAATCTATTTGTAAACATAACTAGAGACGGTCATATATTCTATCCAGGCTCAGTAATTCATGCAGGGTTTGAGTATGCAGGTGTATACTGGTTTTATTCCCGCGGCGTTGGGACCGGTGACTTCGCCCTGTTTAATGAGGTTGGCGGAACAGCTCTTTTTGGGCTATCTCATGCGGGTGCATATTATCAAGTGACGAACATTCTTAACCCACAACGTAGATTTTAAGGGAGTTATAGGTGATAGTTACTAGTAAGTTTGGTGTCGTCATAAGTTTAGTCATACTTATGCTCAGTACGACAGCATGCGGTCAATCAATTGAAGCTGATTTCTGTGTTGGTATAATGAATGATCAAAGTGGATTCATTAGTCCAGAGGACAACGCGTTTTTTGTAAGCACCATTGATTCAGTATTACTTCCGCTTGGATATGAAAAAAAAGATGCGCCCGCCATCACGGAATATGAAAAATCACAACCCCAATTTTCGAATGTAAATATCTTGAAGAATATGGGACGGTTAGGTACTATGATTGTGCATTTTCCAAGCCCAAACGATAATTCCTACACCGAGGGCAAAGCGGCAATTATACTAGCCATCGATAATGAGATAACGCCAAAATACATTGTCCGCAATTGTGAAGATATATCTTCGGGATCGACGCCCAAGCTCTATAACTAAGTAAAAACAAATTCCGTGAGTCGTCTGACGCGGGCCGCGACGTGCAGCCCGTCATCCTCGTCGATGCTGGTCTCCTACGATTACGACGATCTCGGGCGGCGCGCGTCAACGGACCGCGAGAACGGGGTGACGACGAGTTATACATATGGCGGGTCCGGCGCCGGGGCGGACGAGGCGGGGCGGCTGACCTCTCTCGTGCAGGATTTGTCGGGCGCGACCCACGACCAGACTTTCGACTTTGCGTATAACGCGACAGGCCAGATCGTGTCGCGGGGCTCTGCGACGGGGCTTTACGATTATGACGAGCTTTCCAACGTCACGATCGAGAGCGTTGCGAACATCCTGAACCAGATCACCTGTATCGGGGACAATATTCCCGCCTGCACCGGCGGTGTTTCGACCGCGCATGACGATCGCGGCAACATGACCGACGACGGTCCGGAAACCTACGCCTATGACACGCTGAACCGGATGACGTCGACGGGAGCCGGCGGGGCGTTCACCTATGACGCGACAAGCCGTCTTTATCAGGCGGGCAAGGGCGGGACCTATCGCCGGTTCTTGTATGACGGCGCGCACATCATCGCGGAATACAACACCAGCGGGACGGTGCTGAAGCGCTATGTGCGGGCGCCCCGACCGCGAAGGCGGTCGAATCATAATTTGCGCGCCTTCGCGCGCGGGCGACGAGGTGCTGGTTGAATATGACGGGGCGGGGACGTCGTCCTTCGACAAGACGTGGCTGCATCAGGACGAGCGCGGCTCGGTGATCGCGGGCTCGACCTGGCTCGGGGGCATGAGCTTCATCAACACCTATGACGAATATGGCAGGCCCGGCAGCGGCAACAGCGGCAACTTTCAGTATACGGGGCAGTTATATCTGAAGGAAACGGAAGCGGCGGGTTCGGGCTCCGGCCTTTATCACTACAAGGCGCGGGTCTATCACCCCGGCCTCGGCAGGTTCATGCAGACCGACCCCATCGGCTATGGCGACGGCCTGAACATGTACGCCTATGTCGGCGGCGACCCGGTGAACTTCAGCGATCCGAGTGGGCTTGCAATATTTGGATGGGGAGCGGGAAACAACCATCGTGATGGCGGCGGCGGCAGCGACGTTACATGCGGGTCGCGTCTTTCAGGCGTCAACAATTGCGGTGGCGCGGGCGGTGGCGCTGATTTCGCGCTCGGCACCGCAGGCGGCTTCAGCGAGGTCATTACGGGCGTTACCTATCCAGGACGAAAAGATAAAACCGCCGTCGTCTTGATTGATGGTGAAGAGGTGTCGCGGACAACGCTTAGACCTCAATTCTCTCAAGCTAGTTTTGTGCCGTGGTGGTTATTCATTAATCAGCAACATGACCGCGGTGTCGATGCTGCCCTGGCGTACTACATTGCCAATGGTTTTACGCCCGTTGAAGGCGGTGGAGAAGTTCGTGTAGTTGTTGACGGGCATGTCCGTATATATGATTTTGCAGTTACCGATGGGCTTGGTAATAATTTGGGTATAGAAGTAAAAACCAGTATTATTGGACGACCACAATTAAATTCATGTCAAGTTGCTTGCGATGCTTTTTTAGTTGCTAACGGACCGTTTGTGTCAGCAGGAGGCACTCCGATAAATGGGGTAGGTTATTATGCAACCTTTCCAAATCGTTTTGTTGATTTTCGATCCAGACAGTTGGAAAGTGTATTACATGGAGCTGGAGTGCCAATTGTAACGGAGCCTCAGCCAGGTGTGTTTGTGCCGAGGTGAAATTAGAGAAGCCAAATGAGTTCCATAAAAAATGTACAAAAACAAATATTTTCTTGGCTAGGCGAGCGCGGCTATGTACGCGTTCGCAATGACTATTTCCAAAAAAGAATTGATAGTGAATTGAATGCTTATTTTAGACCTGACATCTACTTTAAAATGTACATCAGAATATCCGTGACGTGTGGATACTCAGCACCAGCATATGATGAGCGAGTTTGGAAGTTTCTGATAGCTAATTTTTCAGACCGTTACATTGATCAGTATAATAGTATCATTCGACCTATACTTCATTTTAATATCATAAAGTACACCGAACACGTGCGTTTCGCGGCTTACGGAGCGGAAATTGGAGAGCGAGAAGACTTTTTCCACGGCATGGGTATGAGCGAGGCAATGTTGATGACGCGCGCTTCTGGTTTGGAGGGTTTATTGAATATTATTGAAGTAGATGAGCCCCCTTTTGAATGGCTCCAGCACAATACACTTGCTGTGTACTTACTAGGTACTATGCTTGCTAAAACTTTTGGTCGCGATATGAAGAAACTCAATGCATTGTCAGAAAAATATGAAGCCTCTATACAAGGCAATGCAATTCGAAAAGATTTATCGTTAGACGAGATACGAAAAATTTCGCAGTTGATTTGAAAAAAAATTAAATGAAATAACAAACATAAGCTTTAAAGCATATTCTGTTGTTAATGTGTGTGATCCCTGTCGGTCAGGTAACGAGCCGGACAAGCTACAACGCGGCGGATTTCTATAGCGCGCTGTCGGCGGTGACGATTACGTCATTGAACAACAGGTCGAACCAGCCGACGAACGTTGGCGGCGTTTCGACCGCGCATGACGATCGCGGCAACATGACCGACGACGGTCCGGAAACCTACGCCTATGACACGCTGAACCGGATGACGTCGACGGGAGCCGGCGGGGCGTTCACCTATGACGCGACAAGCCGTCTTTATCAGGCGGGCAAGGGCGGGACCTATCGCCGGTTCTTGTATGACGGCGCGCACATCATCGCGGAATACAACACCAGCGGGACGGTGCTGAAGCGCTATGTGCGGGCGCCCCGACCGCGAAGGCGGTCGAATCATAATTTGCGCGCCTTCGCGCGCGGGCGACGAGGTGCTGGTTGAATATGACGGGGCGGGGACGTCGTCCTTCGACAAGACGTGGCTGCATCAGGACGAGCGCGGCTCGGTGATCGCGGGCTCGACCTGGCTCGGGGGCATGAGCTTCATCAACACCTATGACGAATATGGCAGGCCCGGCAGCGGCAACAGCGGCAACTTTCAGTATACGGGGCAGTTATATCTGAAGGAAACGGAAGCGGCGGGTTCGGGCTCCGGCCTTTATCACTACAAGGCGCGGGTCTATCACCCCGGCCTTGGCCGCTTCATGCAGACCGACCCCATCGGCTATGGCGACGGCCTGAACATGTACGCCTATGTCGGCGGCGATCCGGTGAATGGAATTGATCCGAGTGGAACACAGGAATGCACGTTTGGCTGCATCCCTCCAGTTGTCGGTGGCGGGAGCGGCGGTTACACCCCTGTGGATTGGGACAGCCTGGCCATAGGCCATGGCCGCGGCGGATGGGAAGATGATATCTCGTCGATGGATCAAGAAGAGGATTATCTTGAGCAGTGCGAGTTAGAACAGGCTCTTCTGGACACGGCTGCTGTCGATACAGCAACTAAAGCAAATAATGCCAGAACCGCAGTCCAAGCCGCTCGCCATCTACTGCCAAAGGTCCTGGCGCCATTGGCGATACATCAATTGCTTTCGCCTGGTGCCCGAAACGACCCGCATGTGCCTATATTTAGAGCGGTTGGAGGAGCTGAATTGGCAGACATTTACTCTACTACGCCGGCACAGTTTCGAATGTCGCCAAGTGGATTTGGTGAAAAGCAGTTTTTCACTAATATACAGGATGCTCGTTGGTATGCTAAATCGACAGCAAATTGGCCGGGGTCAGCGGAGGCGATTGTGCAAACGCATGTTCGGCCTTCAACAATACAGTCAGGTCATACATTTACAGATGCTGGTCATACCGTTGTTTCGTTCGATCAAGCCGGACTTGCAAGGGTAAATAGTGATGCTGCGAAAACTGGTATTCAAGAAGTGGAGCAATGCGGGCAATGACCGGATTTAAAGAAAATCCTACGTTAGTAATTAAAGCTGAAATTCATTTGCGTTCAGCAAATGAGCTAGGAGAGAATAAAGGAATTTCGGAAGGCTTTTCTGCGAGTGTATTTTATAATGGGAATCGATACCCTTCCAAAGTAGTTGATTGTGAATCACCCATAATGCCTTCTAGCAAAGGTCAAGTGATTCTCTATATGATAGATACTTTTCCTGAAAGAAGTGGTATTTCTAGCGGCGCTAAATTCGAACTTAAATATGGTGTTCTGACTGTCGCAAAGGGAAACGTCCTATCCGTTTCTGAACTAACAGATTAAAATTCCAGCATTAGCACAACTTTGCTGCAAGATATTCTACCAGTTATGCGGTCATTGAATAGCTTGCCGGTTCCTTTACGATCCCGGATCGGGGTCCGGGGCAGGCTCAGCCCACATCATCGCGGAATACAACACCAGCGGGACGGTGCTGAAGCGCTATGTGCGGGCGCCCCGACCGCGAAGGCGGTCGAATCATAATTTGCGCGCCTTCGCGCGCGGGCGACGAGGTGCTGGTTGAATATGACGGGGCGGGGACGTCGTCCTTCGACAAGACGTGGCTGCATCAGGACGAGCGCGGCTCGGTGATCGCGGGCTCGACCTGGCTCGGGGCGATGACGTGCCGTAACCGATAAAAGTGCTAACTGGCGGATTGTGCTGAGCTATTAAAAAAACGCCGCGTTCTGTGCTCATTTGTTAAAAATGATAAAGCGATCTTCGTCTGAGACGAAACGTTCAATTTTGTGATAGTATCACGGCTCTGCCTTTGATCTTATTGCCTCCTCGGGATTCTGAACGCCGCTTTTCAAAGTGGCGATAACTGTGTTCCGAGGCGGGGAAGCATGGCGATAAAGTCAGACCATAGATTCAAAGCACGGCTCGCACATATTGTGGCTGGTCTCATCTTTGCTCTGGCGCAACTCGCTGCTGTTGCGCATGCCGAAGATGATCATGATGTTCATGCGTCTACTGCTTCCTGCGCAATTTGCTGTCTCTCTTTTTTCGACGACGATGTTGATGCGCCGCCGCCGACTCTTGACTCCATAGCTCCAAGGCAACGGCTGGACCGCAGTCGGCCAATTTTGGTTGCACAAATTCCGGTCGCCAAATTTGATCTTTACTCCATAGCTCGCGGTCCGCCGCACAACTGATCCCGAGAAGTATTTGCGTTTTGGAGCGCGCTAAGAAGCGCGCCCCAACGAGTAAATGTTGGCGACGTTCGTCAGTTATCTATGGAACAGTATTTATGTACAAGGGCGGCTCTTGGGGCGCGGGCTATGCGCTAATCGTTGCGGGCGTGTCGGCGTTAACGCCTACGCAGGCGCAGGAAACAGAAAATTCAAACGATCAAGATGTGATCGTCGTCACAGCGACGCGAACGGCGAAACCGTTGCTGGAAACGCCGGCGGCGATCACCGTTCAAAATCTCGACGATCTTCGCGAGCTTGGGTTCACTTACGGCACTGACGAATTTCGCGGCGTGCCCGGTATTTTCTTTCGACGTGGCGAGGGCGACGGCGATGAGTTTCCTTTCGTGACGATTCGCGGCGTAACGGGGAACCACGGCAATGACACCTTTCTCGCGCTGATCGACGGCATTCCTTTTGTCGGGCCGGACGAAGAAGTCTTGCTGACCGAAATTCCATACGGTTCGGTTGAGAACGTCGAAATCGTTCGCGGTCCGGTTTCGGCGCTTTACGGCCGCGGCGCTATCGCCGGCGCCGTCAACTATCTGACCCGCACGCCGACACGAAACGGCGCCCGCCTCGAATTCACCGGCGGCAGCGATGACTATTACCGCGCGGCAGGCGGCGTAGAGGGCGTCTTTGGCGACTTTTCGCTTCTGGCTGACGCGGCCTATGAAAATTATGAAGGCTGGCGCGAAAACAGCGCACGCGAAACGGTCAATCTCTTCTTAAAAGGCGTTTGGGCGCCGACGGATCAAACAGCGCTGACTGCCTATCTCAGCTATATCAATCGCGACGCGGAGGTCCCAAGCACCATCCCGACACTCAGCGATGGAACGATTGTGGACGTTATCGGCGGGCGTGAATCATTTTTGGGTCTGGCCCCAACGAGCAATGACGTCGAGGGTTTCATTGGCGCCTTGCGGCTCAATCATGAGCTTGCAGAAAACTTAAGTATTCAAGTGACAGGGCATGCGCGTCAGTTCGACAGCGACGTCCGGTTAAACTTCTATGATGCATTCGGTTTCGATCCGTCACGCAACGTGATGGCGATCAACGGTTTTGCATCGCAGACCGATGCGAAAGTCTTTGTCGGCGAAGCGATCGTCAACTGGGAAACCGGCCGCCATAACATCGTTGCAGGCGTCTCAGGCGAGCGTGCAACGCTTGATGAAGAAGACCGATGGACTGGTCAGTTTGGCTTTACGTTTGAATGCGGTTTTGCGTTTTACCTGGTCGAAATCGACTATACGACGGGCGAGGTTTTAAATCGCGACAATCCCTGTTTCGTCAACGATCAGTTGCGAACCGCGGCTGACACCACAAACTCGTTCTGGAGTACATTCGTTCAGGACGAAATCACTCTAACATCCAATCTGACTCTTACTGTGGGTGCGCGTTACGACGCCTTCCGCCGAAAAGTTGATTTTGATGTCCTGGGCACGTTCCCAACCGATGAAGTGGCAGAAGGTGACGAAGGAGCGTTCGCGCCAAAAGCCTCGCTCGCATACGATTACGGTCCTGGGCTGATTTACGCCTCATACGGACGAGGGTTCAACTCCAACTTCGGTCCGGTTTTCCAATGGGACACGTCGCAATTTGCACGCGTTGAACGACCAACGACCATCGACAGCTTTGAAATCGGATGGAAGGGCGCCGGCTTTGACGGACGTTTCGAATGGGAAGGCGCCCTGTTTTATCTGGAGCAGCGCAATCGCCGCTTATTCGTCGCAAACCCTGATCCGATGGGACCCTCTTCGCTGGCGACAACGGGGCAGAAATTTTCAAGCCGCGGCATCGAAACGTCGTTTCGTTTCTATCCAACCGATGGAACAAAACTCATTGTCAACTACACCTATCTCGATCCTGAATGGGATGAGCTTATTCTGTCTTCGTTCGGCGGCGAGATTGATCTGACGGGGACTGATCCGACCGGCGTCGCGGACCACATCGTTTATGTTGAACTCAATCAGGACATCACCGACTGGCTGTCGGCGCGCGCGACCTATGAGTATTACAGTGACTATCAGGTCACGCAGGCGAACAACATTCCCGAACGCGGCGCTTTCGATCTTGTAAATTTAAGCGCTACTGCGCGTTTGCCAGGGCGAGACGACTTCTCGTTGTCTCTGTCCGTCCTCAACCTATTCGACAATGAATATTTTTATTTCTTCGGCGGTCTTCGCGAAGCGGCGACGAACGTTACGCCCGGGCCGCCGAGGCAGTTCCGGGCGACGCTCAGGAAAACCTTCTGATGACAGAACAGCGCATAGATCCTTTTGTTGGCGCCGGGTTTTCCATGTTGGCGTCGACCGCCTCTGTCCGGGCGGTCTGCAGTTCTCTCTCCATCAGATCGTCCGGACGGTTTTTGCCGCATAAGTCAAACACCGAGGCGCGGTCATGACACATCAGGCATCGGCGCTCGCAACCCTTAGCCCTGTGCCGGCGGCAGTTGACTATTCGGCTATGGGTGTTTCCGGTCTTTGTATTCTTCATTGCCTCGCAGTGCCGGCTCTTGCGGGCGTTTTGCCGTTGGCGGGCGCATGGGCGGACGCGGAGTGGGCGCATAAAGCGCTTGTCCTGGTGGCGATCCCCATTTCGGCTTACGCTGCCCTTATCAGGGGCGTGTATTTTCGGGATCGCATTTTTGTTGTCTTCGTGATGCTGGGGCTTGCGCTTCTTACCGTCGCCGCTTTCGCCGAAAGCTTCCACGATATTGAAAAAATGTTGACGGCCGTAGGCGCGTTCATTCTTGCGGGCAGTCATCTCTGGCGCTGGCGGTGCCGCTTCCAATCACAACGAACGAAAGTTGAGGAAGGCTATGCTGACAAGACGTGAAAGTTTCTTGGGAACAGCTGCGGTTGCACTCACCGCAAACGCCGTTTCCATCGCCTCCGCAGCCGCGCAGAGCGCGCGCGGACGCAGCGCTGACGATATAGCCCGTGATGAACTTTTCTGGATGTCGGTTGCGAGCGCGTACCGGCTCGATGGGCGATGGGTCATTCTTAATGGCGGCGGCAACAACCCGCACCCCACATCAGTTGTTGAGGCTCTTAGCCGATACGACTCGATGACGTCGAGCGCGCCGCGACCCCACAACTACACGCTGTGGGCGCGACTCGACAATCATCGCGAGCGGCTGGCGGCGTTGATGGACTGCGCGCCCGAAGAGTTGGCCATCACACGGAACACCACGGAAGGTCTGAACATTGTCGGCTGGGGCTTGTCGCTGAACGAAGGCGACGAAGTTCTTATGAGCGACGTTGACGACTTTTACGCCGGCAAGATTTTCGAGCAGCGCGCGAAGCGCCATGGCGTTGTTGTACGCCGGGTCGAATTGCCGGTTTCACCAACGGCGAGGCAAACCGTCAGGCTGTTCGAAGAGGCGATCACGCCAAGAACGAAATTGATCGCCGCCAGCCATATCGCGGATGCTTGGGGTTATGTGCTGCCGATCCGTGAACTGTCCGATCTCGCGCATGATCAAGGCGCGCAAGTCCTCGTCGATGGCGCGCTCAGTTTTGGGCATATCCCGGTCAGCATGAAGGAACTTGGTTGCGACTATTACGCAACCTCCTTGCATAAATGGTTGAATGCGCCGCTCGGGACCGGCGCGCTTTATGTACGTCGCGATCGCCTTGAGAACCTCTGGCCCATGTACGGTACGCGGCGCGAGGCGGATGACATCCGCAAGTTTGAAGATATTGGGACGCGAAGCGGACCGACGATCGCCGCTATTGGGCAGGCGCTTGATTTCTATGAGCAGCTTGGCCCCGAACGCAAAGCGGCGCGGCTTCGATATCTCTTATCAATCGTGACGGACAACCTCGAACGAGTTAACGGCGTTCGCATGATCACCGAGCCGGATGTTCGGAAACGATCAGGTCTCGCACGAATAGTTGTTGAGGGTATGTCAGGGAGAGACCTCACAACCACGCTGCGCGAGGAGTTCGATATCTACACTTATGGAAATTTCCCGGGCCCACATGACGGTGTCTACATTTCCCCGAATGTCTTCAATTCCGGCGACCACATGACGGCGCTTTCAAACGCCATCAGGAGCATTGCTGCAAGATGAGCAAAACAATAAGGAGCGCTTTTGCAGAAACGGCTCTACAATTTGCTGCTGCTATATTCGCATTTGTTGCATTAGCCGCTCCCAGCTTCGCGACTGAAGATACACCGTCTATTCTTGAGCGAACGCCATGTAAATTTTCGTTCGAAAAATACGACGAGTGGCTCGCCTTTATGGATAAAGCGCCGGACCCGGCATGGCGAAGCCCGGCCATGCGCGAGCTTTTTAATGAGGCCAGTTTTAACAGATATCGCGATCAGACAAGCCTAAGCTGCGACAAGCTTGTCTACTTAAGCGATGGCCTGAAAATAAACGGGTTTGTCATTGCACCACGTATCGTGGATGAGCCTGCGCCCGTCGTTCTGTTTGCTCACGGCGGTGTTGCTCAATGGGGAAGGATCACTTTTTTCGACCTTCTTGAAATGCACCGTCTCGCTGAACGTGGTTACGTAGTGATAGCTTCTGCATTAAGGGGCGAAGGCGGCAGTGAAGGAGCGCCGAACCTCGGCGCTGGCGACCGTTCAGACATGTTGCGGCTTATTGATATCGCCAAACATATAGACGTCGCACGTGCTTCACGCATTGGCTTTTGGGGTTTCTCGCGCGGCGGAGGGCTTGGCTATCGCGTTCTCGCAGAAACCGATGAGATTAAAACAGCAGTGCTGATCGGCGCGCCAAGCGATCTTGTGAATTCCGAGCGCCGCGAAGAGTTTCATGAACATGTCTATCCTGGTGTCGTCGACAATTATGGAGAGGATCAGGACAAAGCCCTTGCCGCATTGTCCGCCGCCTATTGGCCGGAACGCCTGTCGAAAAAAACACCCATTCTGTTGATCCATGGCGCTGACGATGTTCGCGTACCCGTCAGTAATTCTCTGACAATGGCGGAACATCTGGCCCGGCTCGACCACCCTTTTCGGCTGGTTGTGCCGAGAGACGGCTCTCACACTCTGATTGAGCATCAAGAAGATGTTCGCGACGAAATGGACCGTTGGTTCGACGCATATCTCAAACCGCCCCCGGACAGCCGCCCGCAGCAATAAAGGAAGTTCGATATGTTGGAAGCAAAGCAACTTACAAAAAAATTCGGAGCCCTGACCGCGCTTGATCGTCTCGATCTCAAGGTTGGGACGGGAGACATCATGTGTCTTCTCGGCGCCAACGGCGCTGGCAAGACAACAACAATCAACCTATTTCTCGGATTCATGGAGCCGTCATCCGGCGGGGCGTTTGTCAACGGGCTGAACGTCGCCCAGGCGCCGTTGGAAACGAAAAAGCACCTTGCTTACATTCCTGAGCAGGTCGCGCTCTATCCGCAGCTTTCCGGTATCGAAAACCTTGACTACTTCCTGCGCCTGTCCGGTGTTCGCAAACCGCGAAGTCAATTGATTTCAGTGCTTAAAGAAGCAGGACTTGACGAGAGCGCAGCAGGCCGGCGCGCGTCATCCTATTCGAAGGGCATGCGCCAGAAAGTCGGCATCGCGATCGCGCTGGCCAAGAATGCAAAAGCGCTGTTGCTGGACGAGCCGTTGTCCGGCCTGGACCCGTCCGCCGCCAACACGCTTTGCGCTTCACTGCGTCAGCTACGCGACGATGGTCGCGCCATGTTGATGGCGACGCACGATGTTTTCCGGGCGAAGGAAGTGGGGACGCGAATCGGCATTATGAAAGCTGGCAAGTTGGTCGATAATCTCGATGCATCGACATTGAACGCCAGTGAGATCGAACGAGTTTATCTGGCGCATATGCATGACGGGGATGTTTCCGAAGCCAGAACGGGAGCGGTGGCATGATTACCGCCATCGCTGAAAGAGAAATCATCTCATTCCTGCGCAGCGGCGTCTTTCTTTCAATCGCTGCTGCGTTATTTGCGCTACTCGCCGCCGCGGCGATGCTTTCCATTGAGCGCGTTTCAACATTTGAACGCGAGCGCGTAGCCGCAGAAGCTGTTGATCGAGAGGTGTGGGACACGCAAGGCGATCGCAACCCGCATTCCGCCGCTCACTTTGCACGCTATGCATTTAAACCCATTCCCGGGCTCGTCGCGTTCGATCCGGGCGTAACGGACTATGTGGGCATCGCGTTGTGGATGGAGGCCCATTATCAAAATCCCGCCGTTTTCAGGCGCGCAGAAGACTTGGGTGACGCGGGCCGCATCGCCAATCTGTCGCCCGCCTGGGTGCTGCAAGTCATCGCGCCGCTCTTTGTCTTTCTTGTTCTGTTTGGCGCTGTTGCGGGCGAACGGGAAAGCGGAACGCTGCGGCAGGCGGCGGCGATGGGCGTCAGTCCGGGGACGCTGTTTTCAGGAAAACTGCTGGGAGCAGGCGTCGGGCTAGGCGCGATCATTTTGCCAGCGCTCGTCGTCGCCATATGGATTGCCGGGCGCGCCGGGGGCGAGGTTTTTCTCCCTGATCAATTCATTCGAATTGGCGGCTTGATTGTCAGCTACACAATATACTTCACATCGCTTGGCGCCATTGCGATCGGCGTTTCCGCGCTGCTGTCTGAGAAACGCGCGGCGTTGATAGCGCTTGTCGCGCTCTGGGCCGGAAGCATCATTCTTGTTCCGCGCATTGCGAGTGATGCGGCGTCAACAGTTTATGCAGAGCCCGACGCTGCGTCGGTGTCACGACAACTCGATGATGCTTCCAGCGCCTTTTATCAGGACAACGAATATCGCGCAGCGATTGAAACCGCCATTTTGGAAGAATACGATGTGGAAAAGATCGAAGACTTGCCGATTGAATACGGCGCCTATTCTCTGCAGAGAAGCGAGGAGCATGCACATCCGTTATTTGAAGCGGTATATAATCGCTTAGACGCGATTCATCAGCGCCAGGAAGGCGTTTTGCGCGTGGCGTCGATTGTCTCGCCGGTTATCGCACTCAACACATTGTCGGCTGGTCTCTCAGGCGCTGACCGTGTCCATCAAAAAGTTTTCGCCAAAGGCGCTGAAACGCATAGGCGGAAGATCATCAAGCAGCTCAACGAAGACTATATGTATAACGCTGGCGATGCCGGATACGGCTACACGGCTGGCGAATCTTTCTGGCGTGAGATTGAAGACTTCACCTATGCGCCGCCGCGCTTCCTTTCGTTGCTGGGCGCCTATGCATTCAGCGCCATCGTCCTCCTCGCTTACGCTGTCGGCGGTCTCATCTTTGCGATGTGGGCTGTCAGGCGCGCGCAGAAAAGGATCGCATCATGATCAACTCGATGACATTTGCGCTTGAGCGCAGAATTTTTCTGTTCGCGCTGCCGGGAACGCTTATTGTCAGTTGCCTGATATTGCTAGGCTCGTATGCCGCCATCAGTGGAAAGTCCTATGTGGGGCAGGCGGTCGCAGGGCAGGCTGATTTTGAGAGCCAATCGAATGAAGCCGTAACCGAGTGGCGCGATGCGCTTGTCGAAATTGAAGAAAGCGGCGAGGCGCAGTCTGTTTATGCGGCGCGTCCGATGAACTTGCGGTTGCCGACAAGTCTTCCGCCGGCGCCGCTCGCTGATTTTGCGATTGGGTCCGGCGACATGTTTCCGACAACAGCAAAACTGACCGGCTGGGCCAATCCCGCCGATCTCTTCATTGAGTATGAGTTTGCGAATCCGACGATTCTCGGCATGGGCCGCTTTGATCTCACCTTCCTTGTCGTTGTGATCCTTCCATTGGTCATGATTGCTGCATCGTTTGATATTTTTGCAGGCGAGCGAGAGCGAGGGCGCGCAAGAATAACGGCGGCGCAGGCTGGAGATATTCAGTCGTCCGTTTGGAAAAGACTATTTATGCGGAATGCAGTCATTTGGCTGGTGTTCTCGTTGATTGCATTGCTTGCAGCGCTCGTTGCGCCGGCGCCGCAAATGTCTGGCGTCCGTTTCCTCAGCTTTATTGTCTGGCTGGGGGTCGCATGGAGCTACGGCTTATTCTGGTATTCGCTGATTGCGTTTGCCGTTGCCTTTGGAAAGCGAAGTGAAACCGTCGCCGCGGCGCTCTTTTCCCTGTGGGCGGTTTTCGTCTTCGCCGTTCCGGCGATTGGCGGCGCCGTTGCAGAGGCGGCGTACCCGCCGCCATCGCGGCTTGTCTTTCTTTCGGAGATGCGCGAAGGCGAAGTTGAGGCCGTCAGAGAAGCGGAAAAGATGACAAATACTTTTCTCGCCGACCATCCTGAAATGGCGCTCAGTTCGGAAGACGTGCCCGGATTTTTCAGGGGAGCTTTCCTGTCAAACCGGGAAGCCGGTAAACGCACGACGCCGGTGCTTGATGCCTTTACGGAGTCTCGGGAAAATCGCAAAGCGCTCGTGGGGCGTTTGCAGTTCCTGTCGCCTGCGCTTATCGCCAACAATGCGCTTGTGACGATTGCCGGCGGCGATGTCGCTCGCAATATGGCGTATCAGGAACAGGCGCGCTCGGCGTTAAACGATCTGTTCGATCGTATCGGCCCTGCTGTCGTCGCAAAGCAGCGCATCTCCGTCGCCGAGTTTGACGCGATCCCGAAATTCGAATTTCGCGATCGGACTCTCGGCCAAAAAGTGGGTTCGTTTATAGCGCCATTGGGCTTTTTGATCGTGGTTGCTGTGCTCCTGCTTGTCGGCGCTCGGCGCCGGATGGCGGCGCCGCTCGAAAAAATGCTGTAGCGCGTCCTCACAAGTATTCGTGCTTTGCAAACCACCACAAATACCGCGCAAGGTTTGAAGACGGAGAGAATCCGTTCTCTCGACTTTCTGCGCGGCCTGGCGATCCTCGGGATGCTGGTCGCCAATATTCCCTGGCACGCAGGCAATTCCATGTCTCGGCTAAGGGACCCGGATGTCGCCAGCGTCACGGCGTGGTTGTCCCAGTACCTGATTTTCGATCAACGTTTCCTGCCGATCTTCTGCATGCTGTTTGGCGCGAGCGCGTTACTGCTGGCGTCTCGTCCGAACACGCCGTCGCCCTTTGCGCCGTATTTCCTGAAGCGGATGCTTATTCTGTTTTTTATCGGCGTAGCGCACGCCTATGTGCTTTGGCCAGGCGACATTCTCATTACTTACGCCGTGTGCGCGCCCTTTCTGTTATTAGCTTTAAACTGGAGTCCGAGCCGATTGATCGTGATCGGCGTTCTTCTGAAAACTATCGATCTTGTCTTCAATGAGTGGCCTGCGGTCTATGAAGCCACGCTGGAACAGCTCTTGTTCTCCTGGTGGGTAGACTACGGTGACGCTCCTTCCACGATTACGGAAGCATATGCCGGTAGCTACGGCGATTTGTTTTCCTATAACGCTTGGCGCAATCAGTTCATTCAATGGACCGCGCTGCCGTATTTCCGAATCTGGAATGCGCTGGGCTTCATGTTCATCGGCATGGCGCTCTTCAAGCTCGATATTCTGCAGAGCGCCAGATCGTCGGCTTTTTATCGCAGAATGATGCAGGTTGCCTTAGCGTTTGGCGCGCCGCTGGTCATTTACGGCGTGTTTGCACGCATTGGCGCAAACTCGACTGTAGGGCCGTATCTCGGTTTTACACGCGAGCTGCCGTTGAGCGGCGTCACGTTCCTGACGGGATGTGCGATTTGTTCTTTCGCTGTGCTGGGTGGCGCACAGCTTTTCTTTCAACGATATGCCGGGCGCATTACAGAGCCGATAGAGCGCGTCGGCCGAATGGCTTTGACGAACTATCTGCTGCATTCCCTAATCTTCTTGAGCGTCTTTCACATATTCAAGATTTTATCATTCGACGCGCTTGATCATGATGCGCTTTTCATTCTTGTGCTGATGACATGGGCGTTTCAGATCACCTTCAGTTGGGCCTGGTTGTCACATTTTAAACAAGGGCCGGTAGAGGCGTTTTGGCGAAAGTTCGCTGCGGCCGTCGCATGAATACAAAACATAAAATTGGGGAGGGGCGTTTAAATTTATCGCGACCGCGGCGTTTTCGCCGTTTTGACCCTTTCGGGTCAATTCTGAAGCGCTGAGTCTCAGCCGTTTACGGCCCAAAAATCCCGCAATTCGGATTTTAGGTGACGGTTGTGTCGCGGATATGATAACATCCGCAAATGGTCTTTTTGAGATCGCATAGCAAAGCGATAGCAAAGTCGTCGAGGTTGTCCTGGATCGCCTTGATAGCTTTATGTTTTGCTGCATTCTTTATGTTGGCGGGCGCAGCATATGCATCCGCTCATGACCATAACGACCACGCTGGCGATTTCGACGGCGAGTGCGTGGTTTGCTCTGTGGCGGCGCTTGGCGTGGCGAAGCTGTCGCCGGATGTTCCGTCACCGGTTGCGCCCGAAATATCACTGGTCGGAATTCGGCTGCTTGACCGGGCGCTGATCGCCGATTCATTTCACGCCGATACCTATCCTGTGCGAGGCCCGCCTCTCTCCGTTTCTTTTTGCTGAAAGAAACACGCGCTCAAGGAGCGCCACGCAACAGGAGAGAGAAATGGGAATCCAAATTGACGCCCCGGCAAAGGCCGAGGGCCGCATTGAGCGCATAACACCTCGGAATGGAACGCTCGTCGGGACATTCAAACGAAATGAGCAACTGGTTTATGACGCGCTCTGCCAATCGCAAACGCCGTTGAAAGCCTACGAACTTTTAGAACAGCTTCAAGATGACGGCGTAAGAGCGCCAATGACGATCTACAGGGCGCTCGAAGCGCTGATCGCTCGGGAGTGCGTAAAAAAGATTGAGAGCCTCAACGCCTTTATTGCTGTCGGGTTTGACCGCACGCCGCGGGCGCGCGCGTTCCTGATCTGCCGGGAGTGTATGCAGGCGAAAGAGATTGCGCTCGATGAGCGCCAGATCGCCGGGCTGTTTTCACCAATTGAGGTCTCAGCGGGCGATGTTCGCATCGAAGCTTTTGGCGATTGCCATCAGGTTTGCGGGCGCCGGGAAGCAGAGGACTAGCGACGGCGCCTTGCTCGGGGCGTTTTGGTAATTAACAGCCCTATGCTTCTCATTCTTCGGTGATTTGAATTCAAATCACCTCATACTGCCTTCATCCTGAAGGCCGCAAAGCGGCGTCTCGAAGGACGAAGGGAATATGAGCCCTGAGGATGAAGTCATGGGTGTTTCATCAAAAAATCAGGATGTTCGAGGGGTGGGATAAACGCGCGGCGGACGACCGGTTCGCAGTTCGATACAGGAATGGCGTGCCCGAGAGGATTCGAACCCCCGCCGCGCAAAGCGCGGCTAATTCAAAAACAAGGAGGTTCGAATCCTCTGGTCCAATTATGCGCTGTTAAAAATGGCGTCCCCGAGAGGATTCGAACCTCCGGCCCTCAGATTAGGAATCTGATGCTCTATCCTGCTGAGCTACGGGGACAAGCCGAATGGCCACCCTAGCCAATTTCGCACTGCAACTGAACCGTTTTGCCGGCGATCCTGGCCGCCATCACCTAAATTTCCCGAAATGGGCTTAGAATCGTTTTCCTTCCGCTGATTAACCGCCATAATTGAAGTGGTAAATGCAGCGCGGCGGGGCGCTGCGTGGGAGGAGAATTCAGACATGGCGCGAACACAAGCGGCGATTATAGCGGCCGGCATTTTGGGGGCGTTTGCAGCGGGGCTGCTTTTGGGCCGGACGATTGCGCCGGATTCGGGCTCGCGGGGCGAGCCCAACAGCCAGCAAGTCGTCGCCGATGCGCGCAGTGGCGAGAACGCCCCGCGACGCAGATTTCAGGAACGCCGGGCGGATAATGCGGAGCGCCCAGAAACGGAGACTGCGGACTCCTTTGCCTATCGCCGATTGGTGCTGAATACCAGCGGCGATCTGCCGGAGGCGTGTTTTCAATTCACCCGCGACCTCGATGACAGCGGCGAGACGAACTACGCTGACTATGTGCGCGTCACGCCCGATACCGGCTCGGCGGTGACAGTCGATGGAACGTCGCTTTGCATTTCCGGGTTGGAGTTCGATAAGGACTATAGAGCGCGTTTGCGCGCGGGTCTGCCAAGCGCGCGCAATGAAAAGCTTGAACGCTCCGAAGAAGTCGCCGTCGCGTTCGGCGACAAGCCCGCCTATGTGGGTTTTGCCGGGGATGGCGTGATCCTGCCGCGCCTTGAAGCCGATGGTCTGGGGATTGAAACCGTCAATGTCGAAAAGATCGAAATCGCGGTTTATCGCGTTTCCGATCGCTCATTGGCGCGCAAACAGATTGTCGCTGGAGAAGTCTTTGGGCCCGATCAATACTCTTACGTCTGGGATCAGGAAGATGGAAAAGACGTCGGCGTCCCCGTCTGGACGGGCGAGTTCGAAACGGCGGGCGAGCGCAATGAAACCGCAACGACGGTGTTCGCGCTTGGCGCCGCGCTCAATGAGTTAAAGCCCGGCGCCTATTTCATCCGTGCGCGTGATGTCTCGCCCGGCGCCGATGAGCGCCGTACGGCGCAGGCGTGGCGCTGGATTATGTTCACCGATATGGCGCTGACCACTTATACCGGCGCCGATGGCGTTGATGTGTTCGTGCGCTCGATTTCCTCCGCGCGGCCATTGACCGGCGTGGAGTTATCGTTGATCGCGACCAACAATGACATTCTCGCGACGGCGATTACCAATGCGGACGGGCGCGCGCATTTCGACGCCGCCGCCGTTAATGGGGATTATCCGCTGACCCCACGAATGGTTATGGCGTATGGGGCGCAGGAAGATTTTGCTGCGCTGGATCTGCAACGCTCGCCGCTTGATCTTTCCGATCGCAATGTCGGCGGCCGCGCCGCGCCGGCGCGTCTTGACGGCTATGTCTATCTTGATCGCGGGATTTACCGCCCTGGCGAGACCGCGCATATTTCCGGTCTCATTCGCAATGATGCAGGGCTTGCGGTTGAAGACCGCCCGCTGACCGTCACCATTCGCCGCCCGAATTACACCGAAGCCGATAAGCGGCGTATCGACTCGCTTGAGATCGGCGCCTTCACTTTTGACTATGACATCCCGGCGTCGGCGCCGCGCGGCGCGTGGCGGATTGAAGTCGCCGCTGACGGTCACGAAGGGCTGATTGGATCGCAAAGCTTTTCCGTCGAAGACTTTGTGCCGCAGCGTCTGGAAGTCGCCATCGAAACGGATGAGAAATCGCCGATCCGTCCAGGCGAGAAGCGCAGTGTTTCAGTCGAAAGTCGTTATCTCTACGGCGCGCCGGCGAGCGGGCTGGCTGTCGAAGCTGAAGCGCGCCTGCGCCTTGACCCAAATCCATTCCCGGATTTTTCCGGTTATCGTTTCGGACCGGTGAATGGACGGTTCGAGGAACGTTTCCTGAAACTTGCCAACACCACCACTGACGCCGAAGGCAGGGCGACCGTCGCAATGAATGTCGACGATGCGCCGGCTTACGCTGCGCCAATGCGGGCCGATCTTGTCGTTGGCGTAGTTGAACCCGGCGGGCGTGTCGTGCGTGAAAGCGCGCGCATCCCTGTACGGCCCAATGATTATTACGTGGGTTTGAAACTCGCCAATGATGCTTCCAGCTTCGGTCAGGGCGAAATGGTGGAAATCAACGGCGTGCTCATCGATTGGGAAGGTCAGGTCGCCGATGGTGAGCTTGAATGGCGTCTGGTGGAAGAAGACTATTGGTTTGACTGGTATCGCGATGGCGGGCAATGGCGCTGGCGCCGGTCATTCCGCGATATTTTGATTGCGGAGGGGCGCGGCGCAACCGGTCGTGATCAACTGGCGAGCCTTGTCTCTCAGCGCCTTGATCCGGGTACGTATCGCCTGACCGCGACACGCGCCGGGGGTAAGGAAGCGACCGATATCCGCTTCTATGTGGGTTGGCGTTCCTATGCGTCCGGCGCGGACACGCCGGATCAGGCGGCCCTGACCTTGCAAAATGACAAGGTTGCGCCTGGCGCGAGGGCGCGACTTTATCTGAACCCGCCTTATGAGGGCGAGGCGATTGTCGCTGTCGCCACCGACAAGGTGCATCTGGTGCAGCGTATGAAGGTTGGCGCTGATGGTCGCGAGATTATCATCGATACGGACCCGGCCTGGGGCGCGGGCTTTTACGTGATGACGACGGTTGTGACCCCTCGTGATCCGGGTGAGCGTCCGGTGCCGCGCCGCGCAATGGCGGTCAGCTATGTGCCATTCGATATGGAGGCGCGTACACTCAATGTCGAAATCAACGATCCTGATGTGTTGCGGCCAAGGCAACAGCTTGATCTGCCGATTTCGGTGAACGGCGCGGCGCCGGGATCAGAAGTCATGATGACGGTCGCCGCCGTGGATGAAGGCATCCTGCGGCTGACAAAATTTCAGTCTCCTGATCCGGTGGAGTATTTTTACGGCAAAAAGCGTCTCGGCGTTGAAATTCGTGACGACTACGGACGAATTCTTCATGCGAATCTTGGCGCTGCAGCGCGCTTCGGCGGTGATCAGCTTGGCGGCGAAGGATTAACCGTCGTGCCAACAAAGTCAGTGGCGCTCTTCACAGGGCTTTTGGCGGTCAGTGATGACGGAAACGTTGTTGCGCCGATTGAGGTGCCTGATTTCAACGGCGAATTGCGTCTGATGGCGGTCGCCTGGTCGAAGGGAAAACTCGGTTCCGACTCCGAACCGATGACAGTGCGGGACTCGGTGCCGGCGGAACTCGCCCTGCCGCGTTTTGTGGCGCCCGGCGACACTGCCAGCGCGACGCTCCTCATTGATAATGTCGATGGCGCCGCAGGCGATTATGTAGTGTCGCTCTCCGGTGACGGACCGGTCGGACTTTCGCAATCGCAGACCTTTACATTGGCGCAGGGTCAGAAAGAGACCGCCGTCTTTTCAATTGAGACAGGCGAGGTTGGCGTCGGTGCTGTCAATCTTTCAGTTGAAGGGCCGGGCGATTTTGCGGTGTCGCGATCTTATCCCATTCAATCACGCACGCCTTATTTTCCAGTGACGGAAGTTCGCACTGCCGCGCTGGAGCCGGGGGAGGCGTTTCAATTGACGGATGCTGTGATCGATCCGTTTGTACCGGGCTCGACAGAAGTGGCGGTTTCATTCTCGCGGTTACGTGGTGTTGAACCGGGGCCCTTACTCGATGCGCTGTATCGCTACCCTTATGGATGTTCGGAACAGCTGACGAGTTCGGCGATGCCATTGCTGTTCGTTGATGTGCTTGGCGGCGAAGTTGGCCGTGGTCCGGAGCGGGCGGTGCGTCCGCGTGTGCAGAAAGCTGTCAACACGCTCCTCAATCGTCAGAGTCCTGACGGCGCCTTTGGTCTGTGGCGCGTCGGCGACCGGTATGCGTCGCCATGGCTTGGCGCATATGTAACTGACTTTTTATATCGCGCGAAAAATGAAGGCTTTGGCGTGCCGGAGGCGGCGCTTGATAAAGCTTATGACTCGCTCGCCAATCTTGCGCGTGTGGATCGCTGGTATTCCGCCAGCTACCAGACCCGCGCCTATGAAGGGCCGAACTCGAATGATACGACGGAATATCTGCGCCGTCGTTCGGCGGCTTACGCCATGTATGTTCTGGCGCGCGCCGGGCGTGCGGATCTATCGGACTTGCGCTACTTCCACGACACGCTGCTCGAAGGCACGCCAAGCCCTCTTGCGAAAGCGCATATCGGCGCCGCGCTCGTCATGATGGGCGACCGGGCGCGGGCCAACAGCGCATTTGAAAAAGCGATTGCCGCGCTTGGCTGGCAGAATACCGGGGATTATTATCAGACGGCGCTGCGCGATACGTCCGGCGTTCTCGCGCTGGCGGCTGAGGCCGGGCAGTCAGCCAAAATCGAAGCGCTCAGCGAAGGGCTTGTCGCTGCGATGAAAGACCCTAACCGGATGCACACTCAGGAAAAAGCCTTCGTCCTCTTGGCGTCACAAGCCCTGTTGCGCGCCGCCGGGCCGGTTGAGCTTTCGGTTGATGGGCGGTCGCTTGAAGATCTGCCGCCGGCGCCGTCGTTTACGCCTGCGCTGAATGAGATTGGCGATGGTATTTCCTATCGAAACGACGGTGAAGGTCAGATCTTCCGCTCCCTGACTGTTTCCGGTGCGCCAACAACGGCGCCCGCCGCCGTCGATCAGGGCTTTACCTTGACCAAACGGGTGGCGACTCGTGACGGCCGCCCGGCGGTCTTGTCGAGCGCTCGACAGAATGACCGCTTCGTTATTGTGCTCAGCGGAACGGCGCAGGACAACCGTCTGCATCCGGCAATTATCGCCGATCTTTTACCCGCGGGGTTTGAGATTGAGACGATCCTTCGCCCCGATGACGGCGCGGGTCGTGGGCGCAACGGACCTTATAGCTGGATTGGCGAATTGTCTTATCCGCGTGTCGCCGAAGCGCGCGATGATCGTTTCGTTGCGGCGGTTGATGTGAATGGCCGTCAACGTTTCACGCTCGCTTATGTGGTGCGCGCCGTGACGCCTGGCTCCTTCGTGATGCCGGGCGCGGTGATTGAAGACATGTATCGTCCGGGCGTTTTTTCCAGAACACCGGTGGGCCGCGTCGAGATTGCTGAGGCCGGGTGAGGCGGCGTTTCTTCATAAGGTTCTGGCCAGTCTGGATGACGATTGCGGCTGCAGCGTTAGTCGTTGCGGTTGATCTGCTGGCGCCGCCGCCATTGCATCGCGCTGAGAACTTGTCGCCGCTCGTGATAGATCGCGATGGACAGTGGCTTCACGCCTTCACCAATGACGAAGGCCGCTGGCGGTTCTCTGCAGACCTTGATGAGATCGACCCGCTGTTTGTTGAGCGCCTGATTGCTATTGAGGACAAGCGCTTTTGGCGTCATGCAGGCGTCGATGCGGCGGCGGTGCTGCGGGCCGGCGTGTCGTCCGCGCGGGCGGGGCGTGTCGTTTCCGGTGCGTCGACGATAACGATGCAGACTGCGCGTCTGCTCGAACCGCGCCCACGCACGCTCAGTTCAAAAATGATCGAGATGGTTCGAGCGCTGCAGTTAGAGCGGCGGTTGGCGAAGCGAGAAATCCTCGAGCTGTATCTGACCCTTGCCCCTTATGGCGGCAATATCGAAGGCGTGCGCGCCGCAAGTCTTGCCTATTTCGACAAGGAGCCGGTGAGGCTGACCGATCCGGAGCAGGCGCTTCTTATTGCTTTGCCCCAGGCGCCGGAAGCGCGCCGTCCTGATTTGCGCAAAGAAAATGCGAAGGCGGCGCGCGCCGCAATTTTGGAAAAACTTGCTTTGGCTGGCGCCATTACATCGCAAAACGCCAGCGAAGCGCATGAGGCGTCTTTGCCGTCTGCACGCCAACGCTTTCCGAGATCGGCGTACCATGCCACTTATAGTCTGGCGCACTCATCAACGGCGCCAGTGGTGCGCTCTACATTGGACGCTGTGCTTCAAAGTCGCGCAGAGGCGTTGGCGCGCGTCTATGCGGAACGTTTTGACGACGAGGCGACGACATCCGTCCTGATTGTTGAAAATGAAACGCGCGCGGTGCGGGCGGCCATTGGTTCTTCGGGGCTGGATGCGCAAGGCGGATGGATGGATTTGACAGCAGCGACGCGTTCGCCGGGGTCGACACTAAAACCCTTCATCTACGGACTTGCCTTTGAGGACGGTTTGGCGGGCGCCGCGACAGTGATCGACGACATGCCACGCGCTTTCGGCGATTACACGCCGGAAAATTTTGACCGCACTTTCCGGGGACAAGTAAAGGTTCGCGAAGCTTTACAGCATTCACTGAATCTGCCGGCGGTCGCCGCGCTTGACCGCGTCGGCGCGCCGCGTTTCGCCGCTATGTTGAAAGCCGCGGGCGTTGCGTTGAAAACACCGGCGCGCTCGGAAAAGAAATCCGGCTTGGCGCTGGCGCTTGGCGGTGCGGGCGTGACGGCGCGCGATATTGCAACCCTTTATGCGGCGCTTGGCGATGACGGTGCGGTTAAACCGCTGGTTTGGACGAGCGACGAAAGCGCTGAGGAGACGCTGTCCTATCGGCTTTTTTCAAAAGACACAGCAGCGCGCATCAGTGCGATTCTTGCCGGCGCGCCGTCTTTGTCCGGACGTGCGCCGGCAAGCCTGTCGGCGAACGCAACCCATGTCGCGTTTAAAACGGGAACGTCTTACGGCTACCGCGATGCATGGGCGGCGGGACACGGAAGCGGATATACCGTCGTCGTGTGGGTTGGCCGCGCCGATGGCGCCGCTCGTCCCGGAGAAACGGGCCGTAAAGCCGCAGCGCCTTTGTTGTTTGATATTTTCGATATGCTTCAACGCAATGGCGCTGGTGAAGGCGACGTGATCAGCGATGACGATGAGGCGCCGTTGGGCGCGCTTGCCCGGTTCACCACGCCGCAATCAACATCCGCGCCGCAAATTATATTCCCTCGCGATGGTGTTGAAGTGTTTCTTGGCGGCGCAGATCGCGGCTTTTCGTTCGCTGCGCGAGGCGGGGCCCGAGATTACCGATGGTATGTCAATGGCGCGCCCCTTACTCAAGAAGCGATGAGCGGGCGCCATGTCTGGCGGCCTTCGCGCCCCGGCTTTTATGATGTTACGCTAGTGGATAGCGAGGGGCGCAAGGCAACGTCAAAAGTGCGCGTTCTGGCGTCCGGATGAGGCGGCGGGTTTTTCTGGCTGGATCGGCAGCGTTCATCGTGTCACCGTTGAGTGCTGCAAATACCAATAGCGCGATTGCGCTTTCGGGCGATCGTTTTCGTATCGGTGAAGATGATTTTCAGCTGGCTGATATTCTAGCGCCGTCGCCCTACGCCCTACACTCAACGTCATCGCCGTATGTGAATGAGGCGAAAGAGCATTTGCAACATCTACTCACAAATTCATTTTTTGAATTTGATGACATAGCGCCGCCCACGCGATGGGACGTGCGCGTCGTTAGAACCAAGAGTGCTGAAGATGCGGCGTCGCTTGAGGAGCGTTTGGTTGCGGCGGGCGCCGCGCGCGTGGCGCCACAGACAAATGATATCGCTTTTATAGAAGGGTTGCTGACGGTTGAGCGCATCGCGCGGCGGGATAAAAAAGGCCTGTGGGCGCTGGATGCGTATCAGGTTTTTGACGTCGATAATGCAGCAGGCGCGATTGGCGGCTATCATTTAATTGAAGGAACTGTTGTCAGCGCGCGCAAAACCCGAAGCCGGTTTTATCTCAATTTCGGCGATGATTATCGGACGGATTTCACCGCCAGCGCGCCCTCAACACTATATCGCCGCTGGGTGAGGGCGGGTTTTGATCTGGCGCGTTTACACGGCGCGCTGGTGCGCATTCGCGGGTTTGTCGTCGATATCAACGGACCGTCCATCGATCTAACTCATAACGGTCAGATCGAAGACATGAATGCAGTCTAAACAGGCGCTTTTTTCTGTAACGCGCCGTCAAGTTCCTCAATGGCTTTACCGAGATCGGTTTTGCGCACGGCGGCGACTTCGCGCGCCAACCGGTCAAGCGCCGCCTCAAACAATTGCCGTTCGGAATAGCTTTGCTCCGGTTGTTCGTCAGAGCGATAAAGATCACGCACGACTTCCGCCACGAGCTTGATATCGCCGGAATTGATCTTGGCGTCATATTCCTGGGCGCGGCGGCTCCACATGGTTCGCTTAATTCGCGCGCGCCCTTTAAGGAGCGCCACAGCGTCTTTCACGGCCTTCTCGCTGGAAAGCGGGCGCATGCCGGCAGCCCGCGCCTTGCCCGTAGGCACGCGCAGTTTCATCTTTTCCTGGTCGAAATCGATCACAAAAAGTTCGATAGCGATGCCGGCGACCTGTTGTTTCTCAAGACCCGTAATCTGACCAACGCCATGGGCCGGATAAACGATCTTGTCGTTGACCTTGAATTCCTGCTTGGCGTCAGTGGAGGCTTCCGCATTTTTGGACGCCTTTGCGTCGGCTTGTGGCGCTTCGCGGGGCGGAATCTGCGTTGGCACCGGGATAGAGGCGGCGACAGTTGTTTTGCGCGGCGCCTGTCCGACATTGGCCGGTTTCGCCTTCGGCTTAGGCTTTTCAGCGACAGCGGCTTTTTTCTTTGTCGCTTTTTTTGCGGCCGTCTTGGCGCTCTTTGCAGGCGCAGCTTTTTTTGTGGTCGCTTTTTTGGCCGCAGGTTTCTTTACGGGGGCTTTTTTGGGCGTCGCTTTTTTCACTGTTACTTTCTTGGCGGGCGTCGCCTTTTTTTTGGCCGCCGTTTTTGCGGCCGGCTTTTTCTTCGGCGTCGCCTTCGCCGTGGTTGCTTTTTTTGCAGGAGCTTTTGTCGCCGCTTTCTTCTTCGTGGCGCTCTTTTTGGCGACAGTCTTCTTCGCCGTTATTTTTTTGGATTTCACAGGCGCGGCCTTTTTTTTGGCCGTAGCCTTCTTTTTTGTTGTTTTGGCTTTGGTCTTTGCTGCTGTCTTGGTCGCCATGGCTCGATCTTGTCTTTCTCTTGGCCAGCGTTGCAGCGCCGGCGCATAGGGTCCGCATGTCAGAACCGGATCAAGGAACGTCGCTGGGATCGATCGCGAAACCGTGATCAAACGCGCTTATAGGATTGCCAGTGTCCAGCCATCGCGACAGGTAATCTTGGCCTATCCGCCTGACACTTGAAAAAATAACTTTTTCAATGGGTTATTAGCAGTCCTGAAAGAGGCAAGGTAGCTTTCTACGCCTTGTTGAAGTCCGACTTTATGCTCACATTATAGCATAAAATTTCAATAAAGGCCACGGGGTTTCAAGACCTTACGCGGCGGCGGGAGGTTACGACCCTTCGCCAGGCTTATCGCTGAAATACTTTTTCGAGTTTGCCTTTTTCCTCAGCGAACTTGTCCGCATCTGGCATCGGGTCGAGTTTCTGGGTGATATTCGGCCAGGCGGCGGCATATTTCGCGTTCAACTCCACCCATTTGTCCGCATCACCCTCGGTGTCTGGAATAATCGCTTCGGCCGGGCATTCCGGCTCGCAGACACCGCAATCGATGCATTCGTCAGGGTGAATCACCAGCATATTTTCCCCTTCGTAGAAGCAGTCGACAGGGCACACCTCTACACAATCGGTGTATTTGCATTTGATGCAGGCGTCAGTCACGACATAGGTCACAGGTAGGCGCTCCTTCAAAAACCCCAATCGGGGTCAAACCTTGGTTTTGTCTTCTTTACCCACTCGCTGCGATGACGCAAGCTTTGGGAGGCGATCTAAAGGCCAAAGCTATCAGTCTGTCAGCCGGGCCTCGACCCTTGCGCGGGCCGCGCCGCTGTCGGGATCGTCCACATAGATCAGGCCGCAGATACGGCGGATGAGCGTATCCTCGAAAGGGTCGCGATCGCCGTCGGAAAGGACGATCTGCCAGAGATGTTCGACGAAGCTGATTTTTTCTTCCTGGGACATCTCTTTGGCGACGCGCGTGAAGCGCTGGATGTCCAGAGCGTTGGCTTGCGCGTTTTCAGCCTTGGCGCGCAGGGTGGCTGCCTGATCACCGTTGAGTGAAAACCGTTTGGCCAGAAACTTGTCGATAATGGCGATTTCCCGCGCTTCGTAATCTTCATCGGCGCGCGCCGCCTCTACGCACAAAGCCGCCAACGCAAGCTGCATTGGATCAGTTTCATCGGTCTGGGTTTGCGTGTCCGTATTCGCGCGCATTTTCTTAAAGAGTTTGTCGAACATGAGCTCTCCTGCGATCTGTTCAGTTCAGTTTTAACGCGTCGAGCGCCCTGCGATCCTTCTTGGTGGGGCGGCCAGCCCCTTTTTCCCTGCCAAAGCTTGTTGGCGCAGATTGTTTTTTCGGCGCTCGCGGCGGGGATTGATCATTATATAGTGTTTGCGCTTCGCTTGCAGGGCCGCGCCGCGCAGCCATGGCGATCACATTGATGATACGCAAATGGTCATTTCGAGAAAAAACCAGCGTATCTTGTTCGCGCACGAGGAAACTTGGTTTTTGAACCCGGATTGCGTCGCCATTGCGGGTCAGGCGGACATTGCCGTCGCTGACGAATTTGGCGGCGATGGTGCGTGTTTTGAAAAACCGCGCGCACCAGAGCCATCGGTCAATGCGCTGGGCGCTCCGATCGGCGCATTCTTGCGCCGTCATTCAGCCTTCTCGGTTGCTTTGGCCTTAGCGTCTTTCTGGGCGTTTGTGAGTTCCGATTTCAAACCCGCCAGCACGGCGAAGGGCGAATTGGGGTCAGCCTTTTTCTCGCGGGGCGGATGACGGCGCGGTTTGGCGCCGCGGGGCTGATCATGTTTGCCGCCTTTGCCTTTTCTTGGTTTGCCCTTGTGATCGGCTTTGCCAGCTTTGGCCGCTGGTTTTGGTTTGAAGGCGGGCTTGCGCGGCGCCGGACGCCATAGCGCAACCTCAATTTCCTCAGCCGGGGCGGTTGCGGTGACTTCCGCTGCATCCGGCGCGTCGACAGGGGCTGTCGTTTCCGCCGGTTGATCGGTCACAACCGACGTCGCATCCGCCATGGTGTTGTTTGCAGAAGCATGCGCCTGTTCTGGCGTATCTGCTTGTTTTCCATCGTTCGCATTAGCGGCTTCGGGTTCAGGCGTTCCCTGCTGGATTTCCGCTGGCGCGGGGGCGGATGCAGCATCCGCATTGGTTGCTGCATTATCATTCGCACTTTGGTCTACAGGTGTGTTTTCGACGTTCGCCTTGGGGACTGTCTCTTTCTTCTCGACTTTTCGCTTCACCATGTTTTTGCGGAAACCAAGCGAGCGCAGGATCGCTTCAAAGTCTTCGCCTGAACATCCAACCAGCGACATCATCTGGGATGTGGCTTCAAAGCCCTCGCGCATATTCGCTTCGTTGCGCGCCGTACGGATTAGTCCCGCAAGACGCTCGAGCATATCGATGCGCACCGCGCGCTGGCCTGAGGGCCGATAGCCGGCGGCGTAATAATAGGCGTGGGGAAGGGCGTCCGTCATTTCGATGGAAACCATGCCTGCTTTCGGCGGCGGCGTGTCGCCAGGCCGCCGGTCCATCCACAACGCCCATAACATGATCAGCAGCCGTGCTGGCGCGGGCTTTAACAGTGCTGGCATGTGCAGGGTGTACTCACCAAATCGCATGCCGATCTTGCGAAGCTTGGCGCGCTCGTTTTGATCGATTTGCTTCAGATCATCGCCGAACAGTGCTCGCGATGTAGCGCCGAAATTCTCTACGAGGCGATAGGCGACGCCTTTGGTCAGACCCTTAAGAGCGTCTTCGCCTTCTGCATTGGCGGCGGCCTGTAACATAACAAGACTACCGAGCAGTCCTTCGATTTTGCCAGCAATGAAATCTTTAAGCCGGTCTTCGACGCGCCCGCGCATATTCGGCGTGATGTCATCAAGGCCGGACACCACGACATCCGGCCGAAGCGCGGCGGGGCCCTTTTTGAGATGAGCAACCTGGGCGGAGCGCCACCACACCGAGCCATCGTCAGCGAGGGTCAATTCATCGGCGCCGGCGTTGGCGAGCGCCGCCGCGCGCGCCGCCAGCACCGGGCGCAACGCTTTCTCACCTGCTGCGCGCAACGACTTCGCTTCCGCACCGCTTGCGCGCGGATCAACAATGAACTCAAACCCCAAAAGGCGGCCTATGAATTGGCCTTCCACAATCACTTCTCCGTCTTCGGTAACGCCAGCCAGCAGCGGCTCGTCATCCTTCAGCCTTTTCAGCAACGTTGACGTGCGCCGATCAACAAAACGTTGCGTAAGTTTTTCGTGCAACGCATCCGAGAGCTTGTCTTCTATAGCGCGGGCGCGCTCTTGCCAATAAGGCGCATTTTCGAGCCATGCGGCGCGGTGGGAGAGATAGGTCCATGTGCGCGTATGGGCAATGCGGGTAGAAAGCGCGTCGATATCGCCGTCCGTGCGATCAAGGCGCTCAACATGGGGTTGCAGAAAGGCGTCACTGATGCGCCCTTCATTCATCAACAGCAGATAAAAGTCGGCCAACAGTCGCGCATGCTGATCCATTGCGACTTTGCGAAAGTCCGGGATCTGGCAAATATCCCACAGGGTCGACAAGGCAGCGCCGCCGGTGGCGATGGCGCGAATGTCGTCACGGGCGGCGAGGCGGTGCAGCGCGTCCTCGTCGTCCTCTCGCCGGGAGCGGACAAATTCGGGGCGTGGCGGGCGGCGATCGAGGGACTTTATCAGCGCCGGCATCGATGAGAGGTCGATTTGTTCGGAACGCCATTGCAGCGCCTTTATCGTATCGAACTGATGGTCTTCGATCGCCAGAACGTCTTCTTGTTCCAGATCGCCGCAATCAGCGGTAACGCCAAAAGTGCCGTCACGGATATGACGCCCTGCGCGCCCTGCAATTTGCGCGAGTTCGGCAGGCGTCAGGTTTCGCGGCCCGCGTCCGTCGAATTTTCGTTTTGCAGCGAAGGCCACATGATCGATATCCATGTTCAGTCCCATGCCGATCGCGTCGGTTGCGACGAGAAAATCGACTTCGCCGGACTGATAGAGTTCCGCCTGGGCGTTGCGCGTGCGTGGAGAGAGGGCGCCGAGAACAACTGCTGCGCCACCCCTCTGTCTACGGATCAGTTCCGCGATGGCGTAAACAGTGTCGGAAGAGAAGGCGACGATCGCTGTGCGGCGAGGCAGCCGCGTAACTTTTTTCGAACCGCTGTAAGTCAGTTTTGAAAACCGCTCACGGGAGAGGAACTGGATATCTCGAAACAGGCGTTGCAGAACGGGCCGCATCGTGTCGGACCCCCAGGAACAGAGTTTCGGACATGCCGCGCGCATGCAAAAGGGCGCGACGTAAAAATGCGGCCGCGTTCAGGATCGGCGGCGAGCTGGACTTCATCGATGGCGAGAAAATCCACCTCGCGTTCCAGCGGCATCGCCTCGACGGTAGAAACCCAATAGCGCGCGCCCCTGGGAATGATTTTTTCCTCGCCGGTGACGAGCGCCACTTCGCGAGGGTTTTTCTGCTGGATGATCCGGTCATAAATCTCGCGCGCGAGCAGGCGCAGAGGCAGCCCGATCATTCCGGACCGATGCGCCAGCATGCGTTCCAGGGCGTAATGGGTCTTCCCTGTATTGGTGGGACCGAGCACCGCCGTCACGCGTCCGCCGCCCGCGGGCGAAAAACCATCGAAAGAAAGGGAGGAGGACAAGGGGCTGCCTAACTCTTGGAGGCGCCGGAAGGCGAACGGTAGACTTAAGTGTCTGCGAAATTTCGTGTAGTAAAATATATAAGAATGTGGATGAGATTCTCAACCGAGATTGCGTTTAGATGATAGAGCGTGGCGGATTAAGCGCGTCGCTAAGCGACCTGGCGAACGCCTGTAGAAGCGATGGCCCATTTCTTGAGCGCGGCGTCAATCTGCGTTTTGCTGACAGGCTTTGACAAATAGTCATCCATGTCATTTGCGAGGCTCTTTTCGCGCTGATCTTCGAAGGCGTGAGCTGTTACGCAAATAATGGGTTTGCGCGACGTGTCGGTCTCTATCTCGAATTTTCTGATTTCCTTGGTGGCGGCATGGCCATCCATAACCGGCATGGAAATGTCCATCAGCACGAGATCGAATGAGGCGGCTTTATAAGCGTTGACAGCTTCCAGCCCGTTAACCGCAAACACAACCTCATATTGTTGTGGGTCAATCATCGCCTTGAGCACAAGCCGGTTGACTTCATTGTCTTCCGCTATGAGCACGCGAATACGTTCCGGCGCGCCTCCGGCGGTTTTTTGCGACGTCACATCCAATGACGGAACCGCATCAGCCACTGTTGTTGTGGCGGCGCTTACGGCTGTGTCATTGGAATGAGACGTTGATTGTGTAATTGGCAGAGACACCTTGAATATGAAACTGCACCCTTCATCCTGAACAGACCGCATCGTCAACTCGCCGCCCATTGCGTGGGCCAGTTGTCTTGAAATAGCCAAGCCAAGACCGGCGCCTTCAAACCGCCGGGTGGTGGATGTCTCGACCTGTTCGAACTTGTTGAAGATATCTTCAACTTTGTCCGCGGGTACGCCAATGCCTGTGTCTTCCACGGTAAATTCGAGATCTGCAATTGAACCGTTTGCACCGCCGCCAACTTTTATCTTGATATGGCCTTGATGCGTAAATTTCAGCGCATTGCCGATGAGGTTAATAAGGATTTGCCGAATCCGACCCGCGTCGCCAATGACGTTAACCGGCAGGTTTTCATCATAGGAAACCAGAAAGTCCAATTGTTTCTGCTGTGCGCTGGTTTGGAAAAGCATGCCGATCTGGTCGATGAAGTCCTTCAATTCGAACGGTTCGTTCTCGAATGAAAGGCGACCAGCCTCGATTTTTGAAAGATCGAGAATATCATTGATGATCGCCAGGAGCGATGTGCCGGACGCTGAAATGGTTCTGGCGTATAATGTTTGCTGATCATCGAGGTTTGTCGATTCCAGCATCTCGGCCATGCCGAGAACGCCGTTCATGGGCGTGCGGATTTCATGGCTCATCTTGGCGAGAAAATCAGATTTAGCGCGATTGGCGGCTTCAGCCTCTATTCGCGCTTCCGAGAGTTTGACGGCGGCGCGTTCCATCTCCCGTTGAAAAGTTGCGGCGCCTGCAGTGAGCATGACCAATGCAAAAGACAGCCCAACCATCAGCCAATGCGACATCGCGCCGGTTGTGACATCAAACGGGCTTGGCCGGATGCCGCCATGAACAGCGTTGAGCATTAAATAGGTGCAGAGGACCAGAAGCGCGCCGCCAATGCCTTCTTTCCACCCCAAAAATAAGGTCACCAGCATAACCCACGGCAAAAGAAAAAATGCGGCGTATGACACCATGCCTCCAGACGTCAGCGTCACCAGTGTGAGGCCAAGATAGACATAGCTGAGAAACAGCCAGGCGACAGTTCGAACATTAGTGGTTCTCGCGATCAACACCGGACCGATGAAGAGCGCCATTGGCGTAAATATCGTGATCAGCGTGTGTACAGGGTACTGGGCGTAATAATTCTCGAAATCATATAAGCCGGACGCAATCCCGATCAGACCCCCGGTGATGCAAAGGATCACCAGGCATCGTTTTCGGGCGGCGTCGAGATAGTCGCCATCAACGACCGGCGGCCAGAAAAAATGGTTCAAAGACGAAAGCGACATGCATATCCCTTTTCACAGGGCGACTTTGCCTCAAAAACCTTAGTGTTTGTTTACTCCTGTTTTATGAAGAGAGGGCGGGGGCTGGCTTGAAGCCGGGTAGGGGCTTTAAATCACCAGCTGCCGCTTGACGCCCCGGCGCGCCTCGGTTATGGGACGCGGCTTATTTCAAGGATTTCACAGGTGTGCGCCGCAAAATCCCGCGCGCGCCCTCAAAGACAAGGCAAGACCCATGGCTCGGCGCTGTGAACTTACAGGAATTGGTCCCCAGAGCGGAAACAATGTTTCCCATGCGAAAAACCGAACCCGGCGGCGGTTCCTGCCGAATCTTTGCAATGTAACCTTGCATTCTGACAAGCTCGGTCAGGGCTTTAAATTCCGGGTCGCCGCCAAAGCGCTGAGAACAGTGGGACCATGTGGGCGGCCTCGACGCCTATCTGATCAAGGCTGACGATGCGGTATTGTCCACGAACGCCTTGAAACTGAAGCGCAAACTGGCCAAAGCTTCCTAGGGTCGGGCCTCAATCCGCTGACTGGCCCTGCATGATGAGGAGGGATCGGCGGGATGGAAGCAACGGCCGCTGTTGAACGGCGCCAACCACGAGAAAACCGCGATGCAGCGCCTTGCCCGGAACATGGGCGAGTTCGCGACATCTTTATCGCGGTTGGCGATGCTCGCAGTCATTCTGACGCCAATCCTTCTTGTCTCATTTCTGACAGTAGATTTACCAATGCGCGCTTTCGACGGCGTTGTCGGGGCGGATACAGTTCTCAGGCCGTCAAACTGGCTTTCGCATGGCGGTTTTGCCATGGCCTTTGCGCCGCTCGTAGTGATCCTTTTCTCGCGTAAATACGGCGGCGACGAAGCCTCGCGCGCCGTGACCGCTTCATGGGGGCTTGCTGCAGTGGCTGTTTTTGCAGAGCTCTCTTATCTCGCACCGGCGCTAGAAGACGGCGACATGCCGCCAGTGCGCTTTACAGTGGTGTTTGTGGCCAGCGCTATGACGGCTCAGTATTTTGCCGCCAGCGCCTATGACATCATGCGGGGCGGCGCCCGGTGGTGGCGTGCGCCGCTTATCGCGGCGCTCAGCAGCTACGGCGTTGCCGCTTTAATATATTTCCCTGGCGTTTATTTAGGCGCCGGCGTGCCGTGGTTGAACTGGATGGTCGGGGACTTCGCCATCAAGGCTGTTATCGCGCTGGCGTTCCTGCCGGTATACGCCATGCTCAAAAAATCGTTGCGACCGAAAGGCGGTTTCGGCGGCGTTTGATCTTTATACCCGACAAAGAAAAACCGGCAGCTTGTTGATCAGGCTGCCGGTTTTTATCGTTAAGCTGCAAGCGTGTTTATGCTTTTTGTTTTTTCTTCATACGGCCTGCGAAACCCAGACCTGCGATGCCGGACAGGAAGAGCGGGATCGCCGCCGGGATCGGCACTTCGGAAACGGTGACATAACCGATCAGTTTTGCACGGTTCTTCATTTTTTCGATTGTTTCAAAGGTTGAAACGATATGCCCGTCAACTTCGAACCCAAGAATGGCGATCGTATAAAGAACGCCGTTGACCAGAAAGTCTTCGGACAGAATTGAGTCCGTAACGGTCACGAGATCGGCGCAACCATTGACATTGACGCCCGAGCCATTCGCGCCGCCATTAGCGCATGGATTAGCGCCGTTAGGCGTTTCCTCGTGGCTGAAATCAAACATGAAGTTACGCGAACCCTGAGCTTGGCCGTCGACAACAATGTCGATGGCGACAGTCAACGTCGCTTCGTTCAACGACGTTCCTGTGATCGGATTGTTGCGATGGGTAAACGTGCCCAGCATCACATTCGTGTTCGGCGGAACATCAACACTTGTATCAGCCGCACCGTTGAAGTCGTAGCCGCTTTGTCCCCGATTGGTGGCGGGATTACCCCAACGCAGCGATGGATTCGCCGTACCATTGTTGAAGATGCTTATTCCAGCCGCCGGGTCGATAGCTGACCAGCTGCCGGTAATGTTTTCGAAGCTTACGATCGCCGCGGAGGCTGAGCCAAACGCGCCGAGGCTGGCGGCGCAAAGCGCCGTCGCAATGAGTTTAGAGAATTTACGCATGGGACCCCCACTTGATACACAACTTGTTAAGCGTATTTTCCGTAGTCGGAAAAAATACAATTTGATCTAATTGTGAAAGTGAATTTTCGTCAACAAAAATAAATGGTTAACGCGTATCAAAATTGGAATTTTGATCCGAATACGGTTAATTTACGTGGTGAGAATTGCAGGGATGCGAAAGCTTTCAACCCTTGAGGGAGGTCAGTTTTGCAAAGCCTTTGCCGCCTCTGCGCCGAAGTATGTGATGACGCCATTGGCGCCGGCGCGTTTGAATGCGATTAACGATTCCATCATGGCGCGTTCGCCCTCGAGCCAGCCATTTTGCGCAGCCGCCCGGATCATGGCGTATTCCCCGGACACCTGAAATACGAATGTCGGGGCCCCGAACTCATCCTTGACGCGGCGGACAATGTCGAGACATGGCATGCCGGGTTTCACCATGACGCAGTCAGCGCCTTCGGCAAGATCGAGCGCAACTTCGCGAAGGGCTTCATCGCTGTTCGCAGGGTCCATCTGATAAGTTCGTTTGTCGCCTTTCAATACGCCGGCGGACCCGATCGCCTCTCGATAAGGGCCGTAAAAGGCGGAAGCATATTTCGCCGCATAGGCCATGATCTGCACATTCGCGAGACCCGCCGCATCAAGCCCTGTGCGAATGGCGCCGACGCGCCCGTCCATCATGTCGGATGGCGCAATAATGTCGAACCCGGCCTTTGCCTCCACGACAGCCTGTTGCACCAGCAAGGCAACGGTTTGGTCGTTGACGATCTCGCCATCTTCCATGACGCCATCATGGCCGTGATCGGTGTAGGGATCGAGCGCCACATCCGCCATAAGGCCGATATCAGGAACGGCGTCCTTGATCGCGCGCGCGGCGCGGCACATCAGATTCTCAGGGTTCAGTGCTTCTTCACCGCCAGGTGTTCGATCTCTTGCGCCTGTATATGGAAACAGCGCCAGCGCCGGTATGCCGAGGCTATGGGCCTCCTTTGCAGCGACGACTGCTTGATCAGCCGACAGTCTGGATACGCCCGGCATTGCCGCAATCGGTTCCCGGACGCCTTCACCATTCTTTAAGACAATCGCCCAGATCAGGTCATCCGGTCTTAATGAACACTCCGAATATAACCGCCGGGACCAGTTTTGCATGCGCGGGCGGCGCAATCTGAGAGACGGATACCGGGCGAGAGGTGTTTTGTTCATATTCTGTTATCGGTTGCTGTGTGTTTTCGGCACATTACTGCACTTTTTAGAATTTGATTTCAAATTGAACGGCCGGGCTTAACGGCCCTTTTAGACCTCTCGGTATAGTTTCTACGAAAGCAAAGTTGTGTGAGAGAGTAATTTATCATGGCGGTTCAAGGGGCAATGCAATCTCAAGTGATAGGCCAGGCGGAAGATTCCAGCGGATCAAACCCGGACGAATTGCGCGGCGGCTATTTGCAGTTACTGCATCTGGTCGAGCGGCTGCATCGTCAGCTGCTGGATGTGATCAAGGACGAGCTGGAACGGCTGGGCCAAACCGATATTAATTCGGTGCAGGCGCTGCTTTTGTACAATATCGGCGACGCTGAGCTGACCCCTGGCGAGCTTCGCTCCCGCGGACATTATCTTGGCTCAAACGTTTCCTATAATCTCAAGCAGCTTGTCGAAAAGGGTTATATTCGCGATGAGCGGTCGAACACTGATCGCCGTTCAAAGCGTGTTTCTCTGACGGAATTGGGCCTCGATGTGCGCGACAGCTTGACCGCGCTCTTTGAGCGTCAGTTGACGTCCGTTGAACAGGTCGGCGGTGTAAATCGCACGCTGGTCGAAGACACCAACAAGACTCTTCAGCGTCTTGAGCGTTTCTGGGCGGACCAGGTACGCTTCCGGTTATGATCGGTCGTTAAGTCTCGTCACTTCACGAGCCAGGATTCATTCTCAGTTTTTAGAAGCCGCGTCTCATCCCCGGGCGCGGCTTCGCTTCATTTCGATTGGCGGCGTTGCGGGCGCCCTCGGTGACGCCTGGACGGCGTTGAAGCTTTGGCGCGCCTCCTGAATCAGGCGGAAAAGCCCCAACCGGCCTCAAAGACCCAGGCTTTTCGGGGGAAGGGCGGGTCTTTTCTCTCGCATTGCGGCTTACCCGCGGCGCAAGTATATCTCTATCGAATTGATGACCATGGATGGCGGCGATGCTTGCATCTTAACCCGTCCCTTCAGGAGTGACCCGATGAGCGCCAGTGAGACATATGCAATCCCGAACGGCTTTTTCAGCGAAGAGCTCGCCGGCCGAGATCCGGAGGTGTTTGGCGGCGTTGAGCGCGAGCTGGAGCGCCAGCAGTCGCAAATCGAGCTCATCGCCTCTGAAAACATTGTCTCGCAAGCTGTACTGGAAGCGCAAGGATCGGTCCTGACGAACAAATATGCGGAAGGCTATCCCGGGCGGCGTTATTATGGCGGTTGTGAATTTGTTGATCAGATTGAGACGCTCGCCATTGAGCGAGCCAAAAAGCTGTTCAACTGCACTGAAGCAAATGTTCAGCCTCATTCCGGCAGCCAGGCGAATCAGTCGGTCTTTATGACGCTGATGCAGCCAGGCGATACGTTTCTGGGAATGGACCTCGCGGCTGGCGGGCATCTCACCCATGGCGGCAAGGCCAACCAGTCCGGTAAATGGTTCAACGCTGTTCATTACGGGGTGCGCGAAGATGATCAGTATATAGATTATGACGCCGTTGCGCGGCTGGCTGACAAGCATCGCCCGAAAGTCATCATTGCTGGCGGTAGTGGATATTCCCGCATCATAGACTTCAAAAAGTTTCGCGAGATTGCCGACAGCGTCGATGCGAAGCTGATGGTGGACATGGCCCATTTCGCCGGACTGGTTGCTGGCGGACTGTATCCAAATCCGGTTGATTTCGCTCATGTGGTGACAACAACAACCCATAAGACCCTGCGTGGTCCGCGTGGCGGGATGGTTCTGACGAATGACGCCGACCTTGCGAAAAAGATTCGCTCTTCCCTGTTCCCCGGCATTCAGGGCGGGCCGCTGATGCATGTGATCGCCGCCAAAGCCGTGGCGTTTGGCGAAGCGCTGAAACCTGAATTCAAGACTTACGCGAGCGCGGTTATCGAGAATGCGCGCGCATTGGCGTCGTCGCTTGTCGAGGCAGGCTATGCGGTTGTTTCAGGCGGCACGGATACGCATCTGGCGTTGATTGATCTTCGTCCGAAGGGCGTGAAAGGCAATGTCGCTGAGGAAAGCCTCGAGCGTGCGGGGATTACCTGTAATAAAAACGGCATCCCTTTTGATCCGGAAAAATTCACTGTTACGTCCGGCCTGCGGGTCGGCTCGCCGGCGGGCACGACCCGGGGTTTTGGTGTTGCTGAATTCCGCCATGTGGGCGCGCTGATGGCTGAGGTGCTTGACGGCCTTGCGCAACAGGGTGCGGCGAATGAGGCTGCAGAGCAGGCTGTGGCCGTGAAGGTGAAGGAACTGACTGCGCGTTTTCCGATTTATTCTTGATGCAGAGCAAAAAACTGGAGCGCTAGCCTATGCGATGTCCGTTTTGCGGCAGCGATGATACGCAAGTTAAAGATTCCCGCTCGGCGGAGGATGGCGCTTCTGTGCGCCGCCGTCGGGAGTGTTCTGCTTGCGGCGGGCGTTTCACCACTTTCGAGCGAGTTCAACTGCGCGAACTGATCGTGATCAAAAGCAACGGCAAGAAGGCGCCTTTTGATCGCGACAAACTTATCCGTTCGGTAATGATCGCGACGCGAAAACGCAATGTCGATCCAGATCGTGTCGAACAGATGGTCTCAGGCATTGTCCGGCGGCTGGAAGCCATGGGTGAAAGTGAAATCGACTCCAAGATGATCGGAGAACTGGTGATGGAAGGGCTCGCTCATCTCGATGACGTCGCCTATGTCCGTTACGCGTCGGTCTATAAAGATTTTCGCGAGGCGAAGGATTTTGAACAATTCCTTGGCGCGCTGGATGAAAACGAGCGTGAATAGGCGCAATTCATGACTGATTCGGTAAAAACTGAGGCGCGAAACGGTGAGGGCGCCCCGGCGCGCTCCGCCGCGCGGCTGGCCGCCGTTCAGGCGCTCTATCAGATGGAAAATTCCGGTCTCGGTGTCGACGCAGTCATCCGCGAGTTTCAGGATTTTCGCCTTGGCGGAGAAATT
>CBDDKD010000020.1:0-22002 GCA_965230025.1 Hyphococcus sp. | reverse complement strand
ACTCGGCAGGACCCGCCAGCGCCTTGATCAGATTGATCCAGTGATCCAGCCCTTCATAAAAGGTCGAAACCGGCAGGCTTTCATTGAGCCCGTGCGCATTCGCCCGATATCCATGCGGCACAAACCGTCCGCTGGCGCCATAAGTGGGAATGCCGGCGCGGCGAAAATGCATTCCGTCGGTGCCGCCTGAACTCATCGACGGCACGATCTCAGCATCCGGGTACCGCACCCTGATTGCAGCGCCAAGCGCGGCGTTGACGTCGGCGCGCGGCTCGGATGCAGGACTCGAAACAAAGCGCTCATCCGATTGCACGACTTCCAGCGCCTCATTGTCGATAACTTTCGCCAGTGTTTCACGAACGGAATCAATTTCAACACCGGGGAAAATGCGGCAATTGACAGTCGCTACAGCGGATTGCGGCAATGCGTTTTCCGCATGCCCGCCATCGAGCATTGTGGCGACGCATGTTGTCGACAGCATGTTGCTGGTGCTGCTGTCGGCGCGAAGGGTTTTGATCGCCTTTTTGTTTGTCGGATCATCTGCGAATTTAGCGAGCGCATCGCCAATGTCGCCACCAATGTCGGCGGCGGCCGCACGCGCTGAGGCGCGCGTAATTTCATTGGCCATCACCGGAAACGCATAGCCCTCAATTGCAAGCAGCGCTCTCGCAAGATCATAAATCGCGTTATCCGGGCGCGGTCGCGACGAGTGACCGCCGGGATTGCGGGAGATCACATTAAATGTCGCATAGGTCTTCTCTGCAGCCTGCATATCATAGGGCAACACCGCGCCGTCTTCGGTGTAAGCGCCGCCCCCTGCATCCGAGTTCAAGGCAAACTCAGCCTCAGCCAGGTCCTTACGATCATACGCCATCATTCTTGTCGTCACCATGTCGGTTTCTTCGTCACCGGTGAAGACCAGAATAAGGTCGCGGGTTGGAACAAACCCTTCCTGCTTCAGGCGCATGAATGTCTGGGTCAGATTAACAACGCCATATTTGTTATCGGCGACACCGCGCCCAAGGAATAATCCGTCTTCTTCGCGCAGGGTGAACGGATCATGCTCCCAGTCTTCGCGCTTTGCATCAACGACATCCATATGGGCGAGAAAGAGAACAGGCCTGGCGCCAGACGATCCATCGCCGCGATAGCGCAGCGTAAACGCAGCCGTTTCCCCGGACGGGACGATTTCCATGTCGTCATCGGCAAAGCCCGCCGCTTTCAGCTCGCTCGCCAGATACGCCGCCATGGCCGGAACGGCGCCGTGCCCTTTCGCGGTTCGCATGCCGATCACGGTTTCATAAATCTCACGCGCCTTCGCCTGTTCAGGCGTCAATTCATGGTGGTTTGCGGTCGCTGCGCCGGCAAACGCCATGGCCCCGAAAGCAGTGGACAAAAAGGCGGCGGAAATTTTGCGAATCATCGATAGCCCCTCAATTTTTTGATTTCAGGGACCCTACGCCAGCCACGCCTTCTTACGCAATGCGGGTCTGAAATCACTGCTGGCGAGTTGCGCAAAAAAGCAGTCCGGCGTATGGCGTGAGCCAAGTCAAATATCCGGGAAGACCGATGAAAGCTAAAATCACCATTACGTTGAAAAACGGCGTCCTGGACCCGCAGGGCAAAGCCATTGAAGGGGCGCTTCTCGGCCTCGGGTTCGAAGGGGCGTCCAATGTCCGTCAGGGCAAGGTCATCGAACTGAAACTCGATGAGGCCGACGAAGGCGCCGCCCGGGCCAAAACCGAAGACATGTGCAAAAAACTCCTCGCCAATCCAGTCATGGAGAATTACGCAATCGAGATACTGGCCTGAACCATGAACCCTGCCGTCATCGTCTTTCCCGCTTCGAATTGTGATCGCGATGTCGCCGTCGCCCTCGAGCAGGCGACAGGCAAGGCGCCAGCCATGGTTTGGCATGGCGACGCCGGACTACCGGATACCGACTTTATCGTTTTGCCCGGCGGGTTTTCTTACGGCGATTATCTACGATCCGGCGCCATGGCCGCGAAATCGCCCGTCATGCGAGATGTTGTTGAGCGCGCCAAAGCCGGCACGCCTGTCATCGGGATTTGCAACGGCTTTCAAATCCTGTGCGAAACGGGGCTGCTGCCCGGCGCCCTCTTGCGGAATGCCGATCTCAATTTTGTCTGCCGTACAGTGACGCTGAAAGTTGAAAACAGCCAGTCGATGTTCACGAGCGGTTTTGAAAAGGGCCAGTTCGTCAACTTTCCCGTGGCCCATCATGATGGGAATTATTTCGCCGACGATGCAACGCTGGACAGGCTGGAGGGGGAAGGACGGGTCGCCTTGCGTTACGTGGACAATCCCAACGGATCGGCGCGAGACATCGCCGGCATATTGAATGACGCCGGCAATGTTTTGGGGCTGATGCCGCACCCGGAAAGAGTGATCTCCCCTCTCCTCGGCGGCATCGACGGCGCTGTGTTTTTCAAGAGCGTTTTGGACGCCGCGTAAATGACACGGGCCTGTTTTGCGCAGCCGCCACGACGACTTACTTTCAGCGCCTTACTCTTGTGTATTACTGTCCGTTAACAGGACAACCATAATCACAGCGCCGCCCATTATGAGAAAATAGAATTTGGTGACGCCTTCAAACCCCAGTACGAATGGCGCAATAACGAACGACACGCCTGCAATGAAGTCAATCAACAGGTGTAGCTTAAACGGTATCGCTTTGCGGGCGCTCACAGAATAATCTGTAATGAGACTATAAATAATCAGCGCAACACCTGCTGCGACCGAAAGCAATGTGGCGATCACCGGCGCACCTGCCGGCAGCACCAGAAAAGGCGCAACGATAAGAGCAGCGGCAGCGGCATAGTCTATAAAGCCGTGGATTTTTGATGATAATATTTTCATGACACTTTCCTTTTGCCGGCGCCTGCTTTCAACAAGCGCCGCGTTATCTGTTTATTTCAGAGAAGACACGCCCAGAGCGACATTGAAGTCAGCGCACCAGACGTAAAATTTGCTGTAATCCGATGGATCGATATGATCGGGGATGGAGTACACTTGAAGGCCACTGTTTGACTCAAGCTTTGTGAACTCGGTTTCTTTGTCAAAGCGGTTGTTGCCGAAACCAAGCGTCGGCGCTGGCGCGCCATCCAGTAAAAAATCGCTTTCCAGAATAGCGACATAACCGCTTGCCGTTTGGACAATGGAAACGCCGCCAGTGGTGACGTGTCGATTGCGACCTTCAAACTGCCCGCTTTTTACAACCGACGACGTAATCTTGGACTCGCCATGCTTTTTGGCGTCATCGGCTTTTGCCGCTGTTACTGACGAGGCAATGATCGCGAGCAGTGCGAATGTGATCTGTTTAAACATTTCAATTTCCTTTTTAGTTCTGACGTTGACGTCAGGAATAATTGGCTTCCGAGTTATTGACCATTTGGTAAATAACTCGATATGCTTATCTATATTCTTGACCAATTGGTCAATATGTGATCAGTCACAACGACGTGAGGACATCAGAACATGGCGAGACCAAGAGAATTCGATGAAGACAGCGTGATTGAAGCGATAAAGGATGTCTTCTGGCGCAACGGCTATGCTGGCACATCCTACGCCGATCTAATCGCGGCTAGCGGCCTCCATAAGGGAAGCCTTTATGCGGCATTCGGCGACAAGCGAGCGCTCTATTTGCGGGCGCTCCAGTCATATGACGCCCACGAAGTCGCTGGCGCAATCGTCCTTCTCTCCGGCGGCGATGGCGCCATAACGACCGGCCGCAAATGCATTGAAGCGCTTCTCAATGCTGTCATTGACGCCGTTGTGATTGATAATGACCGCCGTGGTTGCCTTTTATGCAATGCGTCTGTCGATCAGGCGCCCCACAATAAAAGCGTTGAAGGCATAGTTTCAAACGGATTGAAACGGTTACAGAGCGCGTTTGAAGCGGCGCTCGCATCTGAAAAGAAAGGCGCCGCCCTGAAAGAAGCGGCAAGCCTTTGCAATGCCGCTTATTTCGGCATGCGTGTCATGGCGAAATCAGGCGCTCCCATATCTATGATGAAACAGGCGCGTAACGGCGTCCTAAAGTCAATTTGACGGCGCGTGTAATAATGGCGGCTGCCCGAAACCGCAATCAGACTGCATTTGCAATCGCGTCAGTTTCTTCCGACACGCTCACCAGCAAGTTCGATATCTTGCGTCGCTGGAAGCCGTCTTTGAACATCATAAACTCGACGCCCGCCTCGCCGCCGCGTTGCCAGGCGAGGCGAACCAGCAAACTTAGGTCCTCATGGCTAATTTTCAGACGAAAGTTGAGCGGCAAAGGCGTAGACTCCGGAAGAGATAGTTTTGCTCCTCCAGGGCTTAAATCACTAAGCTGGCATTGAAGACTGTTCCTGCCGTCAATCAGAATCTCAGCTTTAACATCGCACGGTACGCGATCATCTGCGCGTTGTTCGTCGACTGGATTTGTCAGCCTGCGTTTCAGCTTTGAGAGTGTTTTCTCAATTCCCTCGGCAACATCCGGCTGCTTAAGGAATATGTTAAGCGTTCTTGTTAGGTCGCCCAGATTGACAGGCTTGAGAAGACAGTCATCGGCGCCCATTGCAATGTACTTTTCGCGATTTTCCATGCTCGCATCTGCGGTCAAGACAAAAATCGGAATTGTTGAATGATTTGCGTCAGACGCTCTTATGATCTTGATGGCGTCACTGCCGGACAAAACCGGCATATTGATGTCCATCAAAACAAGATCAAAACGCCCGTTACCCAACTCATTAATCGCTTCCTGACCATTCTCAACAGTTATAATGTCGATAGAAGGGACAGACGAAAACACTTCCTGAATAATCTCCTGATTGACAATATTATCCTCTGCGAGAAGAACCCGAAGGGTAAGAGCATCAGTTGCTTCTTTCAGTTCTTTTATCGACTCTTCATGAGGAAGCGTTATCTGTTCTTCTAACGTTGCGGACGTCATAGGCAAAACAAAATAGAATGTCGCCCCCTGTCCAATATCGCTTTCTACTTTGAGCTCTCCTCCCATCAGGGCGACGAGGTCTTTCGCAATCGTAAGTCCAAGTCCGGTGCCGCCATGTTGGCGCGTTGACGAGCCGTCCCCCTGAACAAAACGACCAAAAATGCTTTCATGATACGCTGGGGCGATCCCGGGGCCTGTATCATCGACCGAAAAACGCACGCCGCCGTTCTCAAGTCGCGCAGAAATCAAAACACGCCCTGTTTCTGTGAACTTTACGGCGTTGCCAGTAAGATTGACGAGGACTTGTCGCAAAAGCTTCGGATCGCCATTAGCCTCAAGCTCATCGGGAAGGTCTATATCCGTTTCGATCGTAAGGCCTTTATTTTCGGCAAGCCCTGCAACTGCCTCATACGCTTGTTGAACGACATGCTGCACAACGAAGCATTCTTCCACCAATTCAAGAACGCCTGTTTCTATTTTTGAAATATCGAGCACATCATTAATTATATCGAGAAGAGCACTGCCGGATGCATTAATCCGGCCGATATATTTTTCCTGTTTCTCGTTCAGGGCGGTTTGTTCAAGCAGTTGCGACATGCCAAGAATGCCGTTCAAAGGGGTTCGTATTTCATGGCTCATATTCGCCAGAAATTCCGATTTTAACCGGTTGGCGCGTTCCGCTTTGTCTTGCAGGTCTTTTAGGGCGGTCACATCAATGTTGACGCCGCTCATTGAAATTGCGACGCCATTTTCATGTCTCAACGCGCGGCCAATGGACCGCCACCAACGCCAATTCCCGGATGTATCCTGAATTCGATAAGTCTCGTCATACGGCGTGTCACGCTTCATATGACTGTTCATCGCCTCATGAATTCGCTCAATGTCATCACGATGGATTTTATCTTCCCACCAAGATAGCTGATTCTGCTTAGCGTACTCACCAGGCTGATACCCCAGTAACTCATAATTCTTGGCGCTGTATTCAACAGTGTCTGTCTCGAAATTCCACTCCCATGCGCCAATATTCCCCCCCTCAAAACACAGAGAGAGTTTATTGTGCATCAGTTCCATTTCTTGAGAGATTCGAACCTGCTCAGTAACGTCCCGTTGTATCGCAACAAAAAAACGGCATTTGCCTGCAGCGTCTGTGATGGGACGGATATCAAGTTCTATCCAGAACTCTTCACCGGATTTTGTGTAATTCAATAAACGCTCTCGAACCGGCTCAAACCTCCTGAGCGCATCTTTAATTCGGCCGTTTGCTTCCGGACAGGTTCGCTGACCCTGAAGAAGTCGCGGCGACTTTCCCAGGACCTCATCGGCTTTATAGCCGGTCATCTCCGTAAACGCTTTATTACACCATAAGATACGCATGCCGGGGCGATGCATGACGTCAGCGGAAAGGATGAGAACTGAATCCCTCATCACATCACCGAGCGCACTTGTCACTGAATCCAGTGTTAACATAACGGCCTCTATAGGCGGCAAGTATACATGTTATAGTTGTAATACCGTGTGCCAACTAATTTTGTATTAACCATTTTTGGTTAGCGATTAGAGGGCATAATTGATTGGTGAACCCATGACAGGTCCCATAATCTGGATAGTGATTTCGTTCTCTATGGCGCTGAACCTGCTGCTTGGGGTTGCGCTGGTTATCGCTTTGTCAGGCCAGAAAACGCCAAAGAAGCGTCAAAAGCCGCACAGTGTCGCCAAGCCCTCTCCGGCAAAGGCTGACCCGCCAGCGCAGATTGACGCGGGCGCTGGCGCGGATATCTCGATGGACGTGCAGCATTTCACGCCAGCCGAAAAAGGCTTGCTTTCAGGATTATGCGTGCTTGTCGCCGACGACGACCCAACGAATATCGCTGTATTGGTCGGCATGCTGGAACTACTAGGTCTGACTGAGCTTGTCGTCGCCGAGGATGGCGAGGAGGCAGTCACTTTTGCGTCGAACCGCAAATTCGACATTGTCTATATGGACATCCAGATGCCAAAGAAAACCGGTATCGAAGCAGCGCGCGAGATATTGTCTGGCCAACTGAACAGAAAAACGCCGATTATTCCAATTACCGGATTTTCCCGGATCGTTAACGCAGAGCTTTGTAAGAAAGCTGGCATGACAGGGTTTCTTCAAAAGCCGGTTATGCTTGATGACTTGCGCTCAACAACGCGGGACGCAATATTCCAGCGGCAACAGCAGCAAACCGCTTAATATATCTCAGCCAAACACGGCCGGCCGTCGCCCGCTCCAGGGCTTGGCTTCTTCCAGCTCATAACCAAGCTCAAGAAGCGTTTTTTCGTCCCCCAGTCGTGCGCCGAACATAGCGCCAACAGGCAAGCCATCTGGCGTCATCGACAGCGGCAGCGAGATCGCCGGCGCGCCGGTAATATTATAAAGCGCCGTAAACTGAACATAGTTCAGCAAGCGCCCAATCAGTTCGTCATAGCTGAGCCCGCCATCCAGATACCCAATCCGCGGCGGCGGCGCAGCAACAACAGGTGAAAGCACAAGGTCGTAGTTCGCGTACACGTTCTCATCCATGACGCCCGCGATAGTTTGCAATCGCGCGACGCGCTCATCAAATTCACCCTGATGATCTTCGAAATATCGCGCGAGACCGAGCGTAAATGGTTCGAACGCCAGCCCATTGCGCGGCAGATGCGTTTTCTTTTCCCAGATACTGACAGCCCCATGTGCGAACGCCGCCCAGTAAAGGTGAAAATCCACCGCGACGATCGGATCAATCGGAAAGCTTATCGTCTCCACCACATGGCCAAGATCAGCGCAAAGTCGCCCCACCCCTTCCGTTGCCGTGACAACGCGCGGATCGACGCTCTCCTCGCTGAGCCCCGCCGTCACGAGCGCTATTTTCAATTGCCGTTTTGCCGGCGCGGAAACCAGGCCTACTGGCGCCAGCCCACTCTGCTCCGACGGTAGCTCCATCGCGGCCGTTACCGCCGCCGTGTCACGCACAGTGCGGCTCTGCACCCCATGCACGGATAAGTCGATCGGCCCGAAGGTCGCAACGCGCGCCTGCGGATATCGCCCGCGCGAGACCTTTAAACCTACATTGCCGCAACAGGACGCCGGAATGCGGATCGAGCCGCCGCCGTCGCTTGCATGAGCGATAGGCACAACGCCACTCGCCACCAGCGCTGCAGCACCACCGGATGACCCACCGGTAGAATGATCCGTATTCCAAGGGTTTCTTGTTTTTCCAGAACTTAAAGGCTCCGTCGTTGCAGAGAGGCCGAACTCAGGCGTTGCGCTTTTACCAAGCGAGACGACGCCAAGCCCCAGAAAGGCATTCGTCAAGAGTGTTTGTTCTTTGCCGCGATAGCCGGGAAAGGCGCGGCTGCCGAACGCGGTGCGCACGCCGGTCACGTCGTCGAGATCCTTTACGAATGTCGGCACGCCCGCCATCGGCCCGTCGGCATTGGCGGCGGCCTTGCGCGCCCGACCATAAGTCTTGGTGACGATAGCGTTGATCTGGGGCTCAATCCGCTGCGCGCGATCAATCGCCGCGTCCACCGCCTCCTCAGCGCTCAAGGCGCCGGATTTGATTCGCGCCGCCGTTTCCACCGCATCGAGTTCCGCCAGGTCGTTCGACGCCGACTGGTCTTGCCGGGCGCAAGCCCCGGCCATCGACAAAAACGCCGCACCCATTGCGCCGGATTCCAACAGGGTTCGCCGCTTCATCGTCATGCATCGTTTCCTTTTCATCTGGCGCCAATTCGGCCATCATTGCTGACGGGAAATGCGCGCCGGGTCAACGCTCGCGCGCAGAATTCGGAGCGGCAAGAGCGGGAGCGTTTCATGATCAATAGAGTTTTCATCGCGGCGACGAGTTTCACCTTACTGGCTTGCGGTCAGCAGGATGGCGGCGCGCCAGCATCCAAAGTAACTGGCGACACGGCATATCAGGAAACGCTGATGACACAGCTTCTCGACGCTCAACCGGGCGACGTGATCGAAATACCCGAAGGCGTGTTTGCCTTTGACCGCTCGTTAAGCCTGACTGTCGACGGCGTCACCGTTCGCGGCGCCGGGATGGATAAGTCGATCCTCAGTTTCAAAAACCAGATCGCCGGCGCCGAAGGGTTTCTGGTGACCGCCAGCGACTTCACCATCGAAGACCTTGCAATCGAAGATACGAAGGGCGATGCGCTGAAAATCACTGAAGGCGAAAACATCATCATTCGCCGCGTGCGCACCGAATGGACAGGCGGACCGAAAACATCGAACGGCGCCTACGGTATTTATCCCGTGCAGACCAAAAACGTTTTGATGGAGGAAAATGTCGCCATCGCCGCGGCGGACGCCGGGCTTTATATCGGACAATCGCAGAATGTCATCGTCCGCAACAATCGCGCGGAATATAACGTCGCCGGTATTGAAATCGAAAACACTTTTGACGCCGATGTTTATGATAACATTGCGACCAACAATACGGGCGGCATACTTGTGTTCAACATGCCGAACCTGAAACAGCCGGGCGCGCGGACGCGAGTCTTCGATAATCAGGTCTATGAAAACAACACCAGGAACTTCGGCCATGAAGGAACGCCGGTCGCGTCCATCCCGGCCGGGTCGGGCGTCGTCGTCAATTCCAATGACGACGTTGAAATCTTCGATAATGTTATTCGCGATAACAAGACAGCGAATGTGATTGTCTCAAGCCTGTTTTCCGCAGGCTATAATGACGCCAGCACCGAAGCCGATTTCGACCCCTACCCTGAACGCATCTTTGTCTATGACAATCAGTTCGAAGGCGGCGGCAACAATCCGGACGGTCTTGATCTGCAGGCGTTGAAGATCGCGCTCGCCGGGCCGCTTGGCAGTCTTCCGGATGTTCTCTGGGATGGCTATGTCAATGAAAACCGCGCTGACCCGCGGCCGGTCTTGTGCGTTCAGAACGACGACGCGAAAGTCGCAAATGTGGATGGACCGAACGGCAATAAAAACCCACGCATCGCTGATGGCGAACATGATTGTTCTCTTGAGAAGCTGCCCGCTGTCGCCCTGACAGGACCGCTTGCTGAATGAAGATCCTTGTCGTCATTATCGCTCTGCTAACCGTCATCGGGTGTTCAGGTGGAAGCCAGCCAGAACCGACTTATCATGCAGAGTCCAACCCTGAACGCTTAAGCGACTGGGGCATGGTGGCCGCAACAAACGGGACGCTGGTGTTGAGTGACGGCGTGATACCGTATGACCTGGCGACCCCGCTTTTTTCTGATTATGCGAAAAAACTGCGTACTATCTGGCTGCCCGATAATCAGTCAGCGCAGTATCATGATACGCAAAGCTTTGACTTTCCCGTCGGCTCTGTAATCACAAAAACATTTTACTATCCCCAGTCATCAGCACAATGGGATGGCGTCGTATCGACACGAGATACGGCGCCGCTTGTCGACGGTGGAATGTCGCTCAACGGTGTCAGGCTTATCGAAACGCGCCTGCTGGTCCGTCGCGCCGACGGCTGGGCGGCCCTGCCCTATGTCTGGAATGATGAGCAGACCGATGCAGTATTAAAGCGCGCCGGCGCTGTCGAACGCCTGCGTCTCGCGCGTGATGATAATCATGTTGAGGATTTCGCCTATATCATGCCTAACGCCAATCAGTGCGCCGGATGTCACGCGACGGACGCCAGCACAAAGGCCATCCAGCCGATCGGCCTCAAAGCGCGCCATCTCAATAAACCGTCAAGCTTTCGGCCTGAATTCAACCAGCTCGATTACTGGCTTGCCGCGGGACTGCTGGCGGGCGAGATTGAAACGCCAGCGCCGCAAAATGCAGTATGGACAGACAAAACGGCGCCGTTGGAAGAGAGAGCGCGCGCCTATCTCGATATCAATTGCAGCCATTGTCACAACCCCAACGGGCCGGCGGATACGTCCGGCCTCAACCTGGAGCCAGACGCCATGGACGCCGCGCTCGGCCTTTGCAAACCGCCAATTGCGGCGGGCGGCGGCACGGGCGGGCGCCCCTATGACATCGTGCCGGGCGAGCCCGATCAGTCGATTACGGTCTTTCGTATGGAGACAACCGACCCCGCCGCCATGATGCCGGAATTAGGCCGCGCCATTACGCATGAGGAAGGCGTCACGCTGATTGCGTCATGGATTGAAAGCCTTGACGGTCGTTGCGGTTAAAAAGACTTATATGACGTAAAAAACCGGGCGCTTTGATGAAGCGCCCGGTTTGATTTTCTCCCCTTAAGCAGCGATGTTACTGGACGCTCAGCGCATTCAACATCCACGCCGCTTCTTCATGCGCGCCAATACGCGCGGTCAGCAAGTCGGCGGTGTAAACGTCATCGACCTTCTCAGCTTCCTTCACCGCGTCGCGCAGTTGCGTCGCGACAGCTTGGTGGTCCTGCGCCAGTCGCTGGATCATGTCCCCCGCATTCGGCATGTCCGTAACATCTTCAACAATACTCTCGTTAATGTAACGGGTTAAACCGGTCGGCGTCGTGAAGCCAATCGCCCGAATACGTTCGGCCAGGTCGTCATTAGCCGCTGCGAGGTCCTTATATTGCTCCTCAGTCAGTTTGTGTACCGAGTAGAACATCGGTCCGGTAATGTTCCAGTGAAAAGCGTGCGTTTTATGATAAAGCACGTAAGAGCTCGCTAATACGCGGCCCATCAACTCTGACAGCATTTTGCGGTCTTTGCGATCAATTCCGGTTTTTACCGGCAATTCTTCTGCGCGTTCTTTCAAAAGTTCAACAGACATAAATGTATCCTTTCGTTTCTGGCTCAGCGCGAAACCTGGCGCGCATACAAAGCCAATTTTGGAAGGATGCGATTTTGCGCTTAGGAGCGCTTGACGCGAGCGTTATCGCGTCCGTTATCAGCCGGCGCAGCATCGGTCGCGTCGGCGTTCATCATGCGCGCGGTCTCAGCCAGCGCGGACGATATATCTTTGCGTCGTTTCGATGGAAGGTCGGCGAAACGCGCCATAAATTTTTCGTCGAGCAAATCCGGCATGGCGCTCTCAATAGACCTGCCCTTTTTAGTCAACTTAGCGTGGACAACGCGCCGGTCTTTAGCGCTTCGATAGCGCTCGATAAATCCATTGCCTTCAAGCCGGTCCAGTACGGTTGTCACAGTCGCCTGGCTGAGCGCAACCTCAGTCGAAACAGCTCTGGTTGTAACTTCGCCAAGTTCGCCAATCGCGCGAATAACAAGCGCCTGGGCCGTCGTAAGGCCAGTCATGCGCTGCATTCTTTTTGAATGAATATCGCTGGCGCGAATTAAACCGCGAATATCGCTCAAAACGCTGTTCGCCTGCGCTGCGACCTCGTCAGAAACCGCCGCAGAATCGTTTTTATTCGGACTTTTAACTGCCGATCTGGATTTGTTAACTTCTGTAATCATTTGATCTATAAATAATATAGCTGGAAGCATTTGTCAACAGGGCCTGCAAAATCCCCTATCGCCTACATGTGCGACGTATTTGCGGCTCCTTCAGTGAAATCAGGGCGCGACGCCAGTCAGGACAAGGCTTTCCTGATCCGTCCCATCGCCATCAACGGAAAATAATGCCGGTACAGATTATAGTTGATCATGAACGCGCGAGAGAGTTCCGGTCCTTGCTTCAGGCGTTCTTGCAGCAGCGGATCTCCAAGCTTGATTGTTGCGCCCACCCCGTAACCTGGAAAGCCAGTGCCGGTATATTCTGGTTCTTTCCAGGTTCCATCGCTCTGGCGCTCCATCAAAAACGCAAGCCCCTTGTCAATCGCTTCCCGGTCTTCCGGACGGTTCGCCGCGATTAGTCCCATCAACGCCCAGGCAGTCTGCGACGCTGTCGTCGTTCCCGTCGCTTTCATTTTGACATCCATATAGGAGGCGCAACTCTCGCCCCAACCGCCGTCTTCCTGCTGCACGGAGCAAAGCCAGTCGCAGGCGCGAACAATATACGGGCGCGACATGTCTTCGCCGATGGCTTCGAGCGCGGGCAATACGGCGCCTGCGCCGTAAATATAATTGACGCCCCAGCGACCAAACCACGAGCCGTCTTCTTCCTGTTCGGCTTTCAGGTAATCGATAGCGCGTTTGACATTCGGATGATCCATGCGGAAGCCAAGCTTGCCGAACGCCTCTACAATATGCGCGGTCACGTCAACGGATGGCGGGTCAAGCGCCTCTCCGAAATCGCAAAAGGGAATGCGGGTCAGATAGTTTTTGTCATTGTCTTTGTCGAAGGCGCCCCACCCGCCGCCCTTGCATTGCATGCCGAAAAGCCAGTTAACGCCGCGCTCAATCGCTTTGTCGATGCCTTTGGCTTTCCACTTCGGGTCATCGCGAAATTGCGACAGCACAATAAGCGCGACCGCAGTGTCATCTGTATCAGGATAAAAGTAGTTCTTATATTCAAATGCCCAGCCGCCAGGCTCCAGATCCGGGCATTTGACTGACCAATCGCCTTTGCGCAGCACCTGCTGCGCCAAAACCCAATCAAGCGCCTTTTCAACCTCTTCGGCCTTCTCGTCGTTCAGTCCACAGTCGTCAAAGGCGAGCAGAGTCAACAGCGTGTCCCATACCGGCGATGTGGAGGCCTGAATCCATGTCCCCTCGCCCACATCGACTCGCCAGCGCGGATCGTCCAGCGCGCCAATCCCCTTGGCGAGCACTGGATGGTCAACCGCATAGCCCTCGTTGTAGAGCGCCATCAGCGAATAGATCCATGGCGGCTGAATACCGCCCCACACGCCGTCAGCATCCTGATGTTCAATAATCCATTCGAGCGCGCGTTTGACGGCGCCTCGGCGGAGCGGCGCAATACCCGCCGATTGCCCGATATGCAATGCGCGATCAATCCACAAGAACAGGCTGTCAACAATATCGGCGCCAGGTTTATCCGGATAGGAATAATCGAAGGCGTTGCGCCCTTCCGGAAAGAATTCATCAAGCCGGTTTTCGGGCGGCAAGGGACGCGACGGCCTGCGCGCTGAAAGCACCGCAATCGGCATCAACGTTGCGCGCGCCCACTGCGCAAAGTTATAAATCGAAAACGGAAACCAGTTGGGAAAGTAAATCACTTCCGGCGGCAGGTTCGGCGTCCGCTCCCACGGATATTCGCCGATCAACGCCAGCCAGTATCGGGTAAAGACGCGAATATTTTTAAGTCCGCCCTTGGACATGATCCACTGATGGGCGCGCTGCATTGCCGGGTCGTCTTTCGGCGTCCCCATTGAGCGCAAAGCCGCATAAGCCTCAACGGTAGTATTAATGTCACCCGCCGGCGCATCGTGATAGATATGCCATGAGCCATCCGGGCGCTGTGTCTCTTTCAACCCATGAGCCATCCGGGCGCGCAAAGGGTGATCTTCCAGTCCCATGAACCACAGGGCGAGAATCCACTGCGCTTCCATGCAGGCATTGGATTCCAGTCGGCCGACCCAATAGCCTTCAGGCTTCTGGGTTGCGCTTAACCAGTCTGCAGCCGCGTCGATGGATGCTGCCAGCTGGCGCTCAAAATTTGAACGGTCCTTCGAACCGTTGCTGACTTTTTCGTCGAACATCCGCCGCCCTCTTTACGAAGTTCGGGTTTTAACGCGGGCGCGGTCCTTGGGCTAGACCTTGATAAAGCGCTGCAGCTGAATGCCTGCAAGCATCGCCGCCACAAAGGCGCAGGGCGCAACACCACCAAGCGCCGCAGCGCTGACGCCCGGGCCAGCGCACAGGCCCGCCATCCGCCAGCCAAGCCCGAAAATCGCAGCGCCAATGAGCAGCGGCCGGTCGATTGTCGTTTTTGTTTAGAGATGAAAAGCATTATCAAGCAGCGGTTTTCGCCTTCCGAGTACGAGGCGATACCCGATCAGCGTCGTCATAAGAGCCGCCTCCATCACCACCAGCAATGTCGGGTCCCGGTCTCCCGCGATATCCAGAAAGCCCAAAATTTTCGCCGGATTGATCATCTGCGAAATAACCAGACCCAGGCCAAAAATCAGCCCGGTCAGACCGCCTCATGTCGCCATCGACATCGGCGTGAAGTTTTTAATAAAGAGTTCTTACCGGTGTGTGTTATTTATCAACCTGATACTTAACATATATCACTTATGTATAATGATAAGTGTTGAATAGTTGCAAAATGACGAAACCGTTAAACACCAAACAGCTGAAAAAGCGCGCCAGCGAAGTATCCGGCATATTGCGCATGATGTCTCATCCGAACCGGTTGCTGATTGCATGCGACCTCACCGACGGAGAGAAATGCGTCAGCGACATCGAGGCGGATACCGGCGTACCGCAGCCGCATCTTTCCAGAGAGCTGGCGCGTATGCGCGAGGCCGGATTTGTTGTTGACCGGCGGGAATCAAAAAACGTCTATTACCGCATCGCTGATAGGCGGCTGATTTCGCTGATTGACGCCTTGTGCGATGCTTTCGGACCTAAGGGAGGGAGAAAATGAGACCGGACGTAATTACCTTTTTTGACGAGGCGACCTTTACTGCCAGCCATCTTGTCATTGACCCATCCACAAAGAAAGCGGCTATTATTGATCCGGTTTTGGATTTCGATGTCGCCTCGGGCCGCACCAAAACCACATCGGCTGATGAGATTATTGCGCATGTGCGTGAGAATAGCCTTGATGTTGAATGGATTCTCGAAACCCATGTCCACGCCGATCACATCACCGCGGCGCCGTATCTGAAAGAACAACTCGGCGGCAAAACGGGTATCGGCGACCACGTTTCCATTATTCAAAAAACCTTCGGCGAAGTCTTCAACGCTGAAGATGCCTTTCAGCGTGATGGCGGCCAGTTCGATGTGCTTTTTTCGGACGGCGCGGCGCTGGCTGTAGGCTCAATCGCCGGAAAGGTAATCCACACGCCCGGTCACACGCCGGCCTGTGTCACCTATGTTATTGGCGACGCCGGTTTTGTCGGAGACACGATGTTCATGCCTGACTATGGCTCGGCGCGTTGCGATTTTCCCGGCGGCGACGCGCGCACGCTTTATCGCTCTATCCAGAAACTGTTTGTCCTCCCCGAAGAAACGCGCCTCTTCATGTGCCACGATTACAAGGCGCCAGGCCGCGATGTCTTCGCCTGGGAAACAAGTGTGGCGGAACAGAAGGCGAAAAACATCCACCTGGGCGGCGGGGTCAGCGAAGAGGATTTCGTCAATATGCGCGAAACCCGCGATGCGACGCTTTCTATGCCTAAACTCATCCTGCCGTCCGTGCAGGTGAACATGCGCGCCGGCGAGTTTCCGCCAGCGGAGGGGAATGGCGTCCAGTATCTGAAGCTTCCCGTGAACGCGCTCTAGGCGCCCCTCGCTTATGGCTAACGGTAATTTTTACGAAAAGCTTGCTGAAGGGTTTTCAGAATTCCTTGAAAAGCCCTTCTTAACAATACCTTACGGGCGAACTCTCAGCTATGGAGAGATTGATGCGCTTACCAGTGAAATGGCTGGCGCACTCATCGAAAAGGGGTTGAAGCCCGGCGACAGGCTGGTCGTTCAGGTGGAAAAGTCGGCGGAGAATGTGGCGCTCTATCTCGCCGCCATGCGCGCTGGTTTTGTCTATGTGCCTTTGAACACGGCCTATACGGCGGGGGAAGTCGAATACTTTCTTTCCGATGCGCAACCGTCAATTTTTATTTGCGACCCGGCAAAAGCAAAGGACATTGCGAGTGTTGCAGAACAAAGCGGCGTGAATACAGTTTTGACGCTTGACGCCGACGGCCATGGCTCACTTATCGATTCAGCAAAGTCAGCGCGTCCGTTCAAGGAAGTTCAACCGCGCCATGCCGATGACCTTGCCGTAATTTTGTACACATCGGGAACGACCGGACGATCGAAGGGCGCCATGCTCACCCATGAAAACCTCTCATCAAATGCAGCCGCCTTAAATCAGCTTTGGGGGTTTTCGTCCGATGACGTCCTTTTACATGCGCTGCCGATCTTTCACATTCACGGCCTCTTCGTTGCGCTGCATACGGCGATGCTGAGCGGTTGTGAAATCTTGTTCCTGCCGAAGTTTGATGTCGCCGCCGTGCGCAGCGCCCTGCCGCGCGCCAGTGTTATGATGGGCGTGCCGACTTTCTATTCTCGCCTCGTAGCGGAGCCGGCATTCCACCAAAAAAACTGCGCACATATGCGACTTTTCATCAGCGGATCGGCGCCACTGACGGAAGACACATTCAGCGCTTTTGAAAACCGCAGCGGCCATCGGATCCTTGAACGCTACGGCATGTCGGAAGCGGGCATGATAGCGTCCAATCCACTCAAAGGCGACCGCATTCCCGGCTCGGTTGGCTACGCCCTGCCCGGTGTCACGGTTCGGATCACGGATGAGGCCGGCGCAGCCGCCGCTGCAGGATCACCAGGCGGGGTGGAAATCAAAGGGCCTAATGTTTTCAAGGGCTACTGGCGCAATCCTGAAAAAACGGCGGAAGAGTTCACAGCGGATGGATTCTTTAAAACCGGCGATATTGGCGCGCTCAGCGAGGACGGACGCCTCACCTTAATGGGCCGGTCGAAAGACCTCATTATCGCCGGCGGCTACAACATCTATCCAAAGGAGATCGAGCAGGTTCTCGACGCTATTGAAGGGGTTGCGGAGTCCGCCGTCATTGGCGTCCCTCACCCCGATCTTGGAGAAGGCGTTGTCGCCGTGATCGTTGCTGAGAAAGACTTTCCAGGCGACACAGTTCTTGCCGGCACAGTAGAAACGCTCGCCAAATTCAAACGGCCGAGAAAGTTTTTTCGTGTGGATGCGCTTCCGCGCAATGCGATGGGCAAGGTGCAAAAGCAGCAGTTGCGAGAGCGTTTCCAAGAGGCGTATTCATCTATAAATTAGCGCGCTGCGTTAGCTGAGAGCCCGATCAGTTTTTCCGGATTGCGCACCGCATAAAACGTTTTGATTTTCCCGCTGTCAGTTTCGATGCTGATGGTCTGGTCAAGTTCACCGTCCACATACATCAACAAGGCGGGCGCGCCGTTGATCACCGACGGGGCGAAACGTATCTGCAGCCCCAGCCGCCGCGCCTTTGCGGCAAGCCCTGTGAAGAAACGCGCAACCTTATCGGCGCCGATAATCGGATTAAGTGCAGCGGTTTTTACGCCGCCTCCATCTGTGTAGGCAACCACATTATCAGCTAAAAGCGCAAGCAACTGGCTGGCGTTACCGCTGGCGGTCGCCTCTACAAATTCCGTCAGCAATGCCTCATGCTCACTAGGCGCAGCCTTTCGCGTTGCATGGTTATCACGTACAGACTTTCGCGCGCGCGAGGCAAGCTGACGGCAAGCGGATTCGCTTTTGCCCAATGCGGTCGCAACTTCGGAAAAAGGCGTATCGAATATATCATGCAGCAGGAAGGCCGCCCGCTCCGCACCCGACAACCTTTCCAGTGTTAACAATAACGCAAAAGAAAGGTCGTCGGCGAGTTCCAGCGCCGTTTCCGGTGAGATTGCCTCTGCATCGACAATCGGCTCCGGCAGCCATGGGCCTACATAGACTTCACGCTGCGCGCGCGCCGATTTGAGCCGGTCAAGGCAGAGCCGCGTCACCGTGGTTTTGAGATAGGCTTCCGCCGAGCGGATCTCCTCCCAATTGGTTTTGGCGCATCGCAGATAAGCATCCTGCAACACATCTTCCGCATCCGTCAGGCTGCCCAGCATGCGATAAGCGAGCCCCATAAGGCGGCCGCGATAGGCGCCAAGAGGATCATCCTCTCTTGTCATGCCGCTGTTTTTACAACGTCGAAGAGGACATCGTCTATCTCAACGCGATGACAGGTTATTGCATATCCCAACGCCGCTTTGATCATTGGAAAAAGACGGCCAACCTGTAAACCGAGAGCGAGGTCAATAACGCCGGCGTCGCCCCAGGCGGTGCGGACGCTGTCGCGTACTTCGTCTGCGTTATACGCCCTGCGAACGACGGCGTCGGCAAAATGATATCCCAGCGCCGTATCCTCGTTCATCGCTTCAATATCACGTTTGAGAACCGCCTTGATCTGGTCGGCGCCCATACCGGCCTCGCCCGCCATTTTCACCACAAGCTGCACGCACGGACCGCAATCTTCCGTGACCGCACCGACAATTTTGGCCGCATAAAGAGCGTCCACTGGCGCCGCCTCATGATGTTTCGATGCATCCATGATCTTTGCAAATTTGAAAAACGCATTTGGCGAGATATTCAGCATATGCTCCATATAGCTGACATCGTAGTCATAGCGCTCACGGAACTGTTCAAGGCCGCGTTCGGCAAAATATTTAAGCATAATCTTCTCCTTTTGTTGGAAGCGACGCCCACAGAGCAAGAACGGATGGCGCCACAACGCTGACCCACTCAAACCCGGCATGATGAGAGTGGCCGCCGACGAGGCCGATCACATGGATCAATGCATGGGTGCTGAGAAAAGCGCCGCCTGCGAGCGCGGCTGGCCAATAGCGAACGCGCCAGGCGCGTGCAATGAGACCAAGTCCGGCGACCAGAAACGCGGCGCCAATATCCGTAACGAAGTGTGGGTTGAACGGACCTGTATCGTGGACGCCCGGCACGGCATCATACCATTGCCGGCCCGCCGTCAGCATGAAGACGCCATTCCCGGCGGTGAACATGCCTAACGCCGCGGCAATCCATGTCTTTAGCATAACCGCCTCCTCTCAGACCTAAGACGAGACAGCGAGAGGTTTTGTGACAACCTGGTTGAATTTTTTTGGAGCCAGCCAGCTACCCGCGCCGGCGCTGGCCTTTCTACAAGCCAGAATCGCGATGCAGGAGTAGAATTTCATCGCCGTGATACTTTGCACGACCTGTTTCAATAAACCCGCATTTTTCTGCGACGCGGATCGAAGCGAGATTTTCCAGATCGATAATGCACGACATGCGTGCGCCGCCTAAATGTTCGTCACCCCAGGCGACCACCGCCGCGATCGCCTCACTCCCATAGCCCTTGCCGTGAGCAGAGGCGGCGAAAGCATAGCCCAGCTCAGGCTCGCCTTTAATGGACGGCGTCATATCGCGCTTGAACTCGCCGAAGCCGGCTTCGCCAAGTAACTTCCCCGTGTCCTTTTCCTCGACTATCCAGTAACCGAAGCCCATTGCCGGCCAGTGTCCCATCATCCGCAAAAACTTGGTCCAGTTATCTTCTTCGGACCTTGGTTGCCCGCCGATATACTTTGTGACTTCAGGGTCCGACCACATGGCGTTGATAAAAGCAAAGTCATCAAGCGTGCGCCCGCGCAGGCGCAGCCTTTGCGTCTCCAGCAAGGGCGCAGCTGTCAATCCAGTCACTGTCATGCGCTATTCCGACTTCGCCTCGGCGATATATTCATCGATACGCACCCGCAATAATTCGAGCGGCAGTCCGCCACTGGCGACAACCGCATCGTGAAACTCGCGAATATCGAAATCATCCCCTAATTCACGTTCGGCTTTTCCACGCAATTCCCAGATCGTCAGCTCACCCATCTTGTAGGCGAGCGCCTGACCAGGCCATGAGATGTAGCGGTCAACCTCAGTCTGGACATTGTGCAGTGACAACGCCGTGTTCGATGCGAGATAATCAATCGCCTGCTGGCGCGTCCAGCCTTTGGTATGAATCCCCGTGTCGATCACCAGACGACAGGCGCGCCACATCTCCCAGGTCAGCCGCCCGAAATGGTCATAAGGCGTTTGATAAACCCCCATCTCGACGCCAAGCTTTTCCGCATAGAGCCCCCACCCCTCGCCAAATGCGTGCGGGTAAAACTCCGTACGAAAATCAGGCACGTTCTCGATTTCCAGCGCCAGGGCGTTCTGGAAATGATGGCCGGGAACGCCTTCATGCAAGGCCATGGCCGTCAATTGATAGAGCGGCCGCTTTTCATGCATATAAGTATTCACCCAGAACTGGCCGCCCCGATCCGCATCAAGCGAAGCGCCCACATATCGCGCATTGGTGTAATTCGGCGCAATCTCCGCAGGCACAGGCTCAACCGAATAAGGCTGACGCGGCATTTTACCGAAATAGGCCGGCAACCGGCCGTCAATATCTTTAGCGACCCAGGCGGCGCGATCCAGTAGCCCTTGTGGCGTTTTTGCATAGAACTGTTCGTCCGTACGCAGAAATTCCAGGAACGCAGGGAAATCGCCTTTGAAGCCAGTTTCCTTGATGACATCATTCATCTCCGCGCGAATGCGCGCAACCTCCTTGAGACCCAGCTCATGAATGGCGTCTGGCGTCGCATCGTCAAGCGTCGTGTAAAAGCGCACAAGCGCTGCGTAATATTCTTCGCCATTCGGCAGATCGACCGCACCCAGTGTATCGCGCGCGCCCGGCATATATTCATCGCGCATAAAAGCCAAAAGGTTCGAGAAAGCCGGTATAACGTCGTTGGTCAGCACATCATTGCCAGCACGGCGCAACGCTTTCTGTCGACGAGACGATATAGACGCCGGCATATCCTCAAACGGCGCGTAATAAGGATGCGCGGCGGCATTGTCTTTCACCTGCGCCTCAAAAGATGGAAGAATGAAGGGGAGAATTTCCTTTGGCTGCGTAAAGCCATCAGCAAGGCCCTGACGCATGTTTTCAATATGCTGGTTGATATAGGTTGGCAGGGCTCGCAGTCTCGTCAGGTAATCTTCGTAGTCTTTCTCTGTACGGAATGGCGTTGAACTGACAACATATCCAAAATTGCTATGAAAACCGGTGTCGGCCAAAAACGGAATGCGCCACCTATCAAACTCGGAGAGCGCAACTTCATGCTTCAGGATAAACTCGAAGAGATCTGCGTTCAGTTGATCTTCTTTGGTCAGCGCATCACGGTCGATGGCGCGAAGCTGTTCGAGGAAAGCAGCGGCCTCACCTGCACGGCGCGCTTCGTCGCCCGGCGTCACACTGGGAATCTGGTCATTGTAATCGAAAACGCCTGAGCCGGTCGCAGAAAACGGGTTTTCCGCCATTTCGTTGGCCCAATAGTCGTCGAATAATGTGTGCAGATCATCTGCTGGCGCCGCCAAGGCTGGAGAAATCAATAGCGCGAACAGAGCGATCAGTCTGGTGAACATAGCGGGTCTCCCGAAATAGTAGCCGATGAAC
>CBDDKD010000019.1:0-152443 GCA_965230025.1 Hyphococcus sp. | reverse complement strand
CGGTTTTGTGTCAGCAGGATCGACATGCCGATCATGCGCTCACCGGGACGGGGATCGATAGCGATGCGCGTATTGCCAAGGGCGACGTCGTAATGGCGCGTCACGCCTGTCACCATACCGTCTGCGTGACCTTGTGCGAGCATGCAGGCCGCGAAGACATTCCGGTCCGTGTTCACGAGGCGCTGCGCGTCGCGATAGAGATACCCTTTCCGCTGCAGGCGCTTGTACAGATAGTCCGTATAGACTGGGTTGTCGTCTGACAGACGCGAGTTGTGAATCTCGAAATCGCAGTCGCCGCCAAGACCAAGCGCAACGAGCTTTTCCTTGATCTGGTCTTCGCGCCCGATGAGGATGGCGCGGCCAAGGCCCTCCTGCTGGAAGCCATGGGCGGCGCGGATCACCGTTTCCTCTTCGCCTTCGGCGAACACAATGCGCTTCGGTATTTCCCGTCCGCGTAAGCTCGACTGGACTTTTTGCAGGAACGACGCGGATGGGTTGAGGCGCGCCGCTAGCGACGCCTTGTACGTGGTGAGGTCTTCGATCGGCTTTCTGGCGACGCCGCTATCGGCGGCCGCCTTGGCGACGGCGGGCGGAATTTCGGAAATAAGGCGCGGGTCGAACGGCGTCGGAATGATGTAGCCGCGCCCATATTGAAGGCGTTTGCCATAGGCGGCCGCGACTTCGTCGGGAACGTCTTCTCGGGCGAGCTTCGCGAGCGCTTCGGCGCAGGCGATCTTCATTTCCTCATTGATCGTGCGTGCGCGCGCATCGAGCGCGCCGCGAAAAATGTAGGGAAAGCCGAGAACGTTATTCACCTGGTTCGGATAGTCCGACCGCCCGGTAGCAATGATCGCGTCGTCACGCACTTCACGGATTTCCTCCGGCAGGATTTCCGGCGTCGGGTTGGCCATGGCGAAAATGATGGGCTTTTTGGCCATGGACTTGACCATGTCTTTGGTTACCGCGCCAGCGACGGAAAGGCCGATGCAGACATCGGCGCCGTCCATGGCTTCGGCGAGGGTGCGCTTGTCGGTCTCAACGGCGTGGGCCGAGCGCCACTGGTCCATGCGTTCCGTGCGGCCTTTGTGAAGAACGCCTTTGGAATCGCACACCAGCGCGTTCTCATGGGGCAGGCCCATGGCCTTGATCAGTCCAATGACGGAAAGGGCCGATGACCCGGCGCCGGAGACCGCGACTTTAACGTCCTTGATTGACTTGCCGGTGATATCGAGGGCGTTGATCAATCCAGCGGCTGCGATGATCGCCGTGCCGTGCTGGTCGTCATGAAAGACCGGAATATCCATCAGCTCTTTCAGGCGCTGCTCAATCACGAAACTTTCCGGCGCGGCGATGTCTTCGAGATTGATGCCGCCGAAAGCCGGTCCCAGATATTTCACCGCATTGATGAACTCTTCCGGATCCTTGGTATCGACCTCAAGATCGATGGAATCGATATCGGCGAACCGTTTGAAGAGGACGGACTTGCCTTCCATCACCGGTTTTGACGCCAGAGCCCCCAGATCGCCCATGCCGAGAATAGCGGTGCCGTTTGAAATCACCGCCACCATGTTGCCTTTGGACGTATAGTCATAGGCGCTGTCCGGATCGTCCGCGATGTGCTGCACCGGAATGGCGACGCCCGGAGAATAGGCGAGGGACAAATCGCGCTGGGTCGCCATGGGCTTGGTCGGCGTGATCTCAAGCTTGCCGGGTTTGCCGCGGCTGTGAAAGTTAAGCGCTTCTTCGTCAGTAAACTTGGTTGAATCGTCGTCCATGAGCGGTTTGTCCGGAGTTGTGCGAGCTAAAGCGTTGGGCTTACTCCGGCGCGCGCGCCGGGGCAACCAAACTCAGGCCAATCGTGAGACTGTCCGGACCCGGCAGGGCGGCTCTAAGCGTCGTCGAACGCAAAGACGTTGAGCGACCCATCGGGGAGAAGCTCGCCCGCCTCATCTCCTATAATGTCAGGGTTTCGCCGGGCGTCATGATCTTCACCGGTATGTTTTGTTTCTTCGCGGCGGCGATAAAACGGTTCTCGACGTCATCCTGTTCGATATAATCGGGCGCGGAAAACCCGTAATGGATCGGGACCGTCAGTTGGGCGCCAAGCGCCGCCGCCGCCGCTGCAGCCTGTTCCGGTTCCATCACCATGGACTGGCCCGCATCTGAAATCATGCCGCCAGGCTGGCGTGCGCCGTTGATCGGCAGGAATGCAATGTCGAACGGACCGAACGCGCGGGCGATCTTCCACCAATAACCATGCCAGAGGGTGTCGCCGCAATGGATGATGCGCCTTCCGCCGCCATCAACGATCCAGGAGACCTGCGGGTCGCCAAATCCATCGGTCGCCGGAACGCACCATGCGGTGAAGTCGCCCCGCCCGCGCGACATAAATACGGGCTCATATAGATCGACGAGCTGAAGCTTTACCGCGCGCAGGTCGAAAAGCTTCGCCGCCTCTTTATGGACGACGACATAACCGCGACTGCCCAGCGGCTCTTTCAGATAGTCGAGATCGAGATGATCCCCGTGATGATGGGTCGCCAACGCAAAACTTCTTGACGCTGGCGGATCAAGCGGCGCCAGCGGGTCATCCGAAGCTGAGGCGTCAATAAAGAGGTCAATCGCGTTCGTTCGCAATCGCACGCCGGCCCATTCAAGGCGTTGAACAGTAAGCGTCGGTTCTGGCGATGCAGCCGTGGCGCGGCCTGTAAAGGCGAGAGGTGCGGCGGCGCCCGCAAGAACGGACCGGCGGCAGAGCGTGGCGATATTTTTCATTCTTACCTCCTAAATATATTTTAGAAGGTGATATTGGTTTTGGCGTCTTGTCAAGTTAAGGGAACGCGCGTGACTGATCGCAGCGAGTTGAATTTTTTGATTATTGGCGGCCATCCCGCGGCGGACCTCTTGAACACGCGGCCGATGCGCGCTGACGGATTGCTCGAACGGCTCACGTCCATGCGCCATCTGGCGCACTGGGCTCACCAGGCGGGCCTGATATCCGCCGGCGCCATGCGAAGCTTGTCCGCCAGCGATGACGAACATGTCGTCAAAGAGGCGCAGCGTCTGCGTGAAACGCTGCGAACCGGTTTGCAGAATTACCGGGACGGGAAAGTCGCCTGGCGCGGGCTGGCGACGAAAGTCAACGCTGTTTTGAAACGCAGCGAAGGGGTTCAGGCGCTTGATGTAAACGGGCCGGAAGAATTCTCCGTATCGTTCAGGAAACCGGTCAAAACGCCTGAGGACCTTCTCTGGCTCATCGCTCGCGAAATTGCGGATTTTCTCGCCAGCGGCGACTGGCGGCGGTCTTTTTCATGCGAAGGTACGGGGTGCGTCTTGTGGTTTGTGGACAGGACAAAGAACCGCTCGCGCCATTGGTGTCGGATGGAAACCTGCGGCGCCCGGGCGAAAGCGAAAGCTTACTATCAGCGTAAAAAGAGCGCTCAGCATAAATCCTGATGGTTCCCTGTAGCGCTTGCGAATTCGGCGACGAGACCCTACCTGAATAAGGCGCAGCAACGGAAGTTGATCCTATGTTCATTCAGACCGAAGACACGCCGAACCCGCAATCCATGAAATTTCTTCCCGGGCAGGCGGTTCTTGGCGCCGGTGAATTAGGCATGGATTTCCCGACCATGGGCTCGGCGGAGGCGTCGCCATTGGCGAAAACGCTGTTTGAGGTCGATGGGGTGATGGGCGTTTACCTTGGCGCGGATTTCGTCACCGTCACCAAGGCGGAAGCTGTGGAATGGCTGCAAATCAAGCCGGCGCTTCTTGGCGCGCTTGCGGACTTCCTGACTGCTGGGCTGCCGGTTATCGATGAAGGCGCAAAATCGACATCCGCGCCTGCGACAAGCCTTGATGACTATGAGGGCGAGGACCGCGAAACCGTCGAACAGATTATTGAACTGATCGAAACCCGTGTGCGCCCGGCCGTCGCGGCTGATGGCGGCGATATCATCTTCAAGCATTTCGAGCCGAAGACGGGCGTTGTCTTTCTTACGATGCAGGGCGCATGCGCCGGCTGCCCGTCATCAACAATGACGCTGAAGGCCGGCATCGAAAACATGCTGCGCCATTATGTGCCGGAAGTCGTCGCCGTCGAAGCGGCGGTGTGATCGCAAGCCGTATCTGATAATTTGTGTTCCGCTGACGCTCGGCTATCATTGCGTCACGCCATTTTCAAATAAACAAGGAACAACCATGTCAGACAATGTTTACGCCGTTTCGAAAGTCGTCGGCACATCGAAGAAATCAATCGAGGACGCCATCGAAAACGCGATCTCAACGGCGTCGAAGTCGATTAAAAATCTCGACTGGTTCGAAGTGAAAGAGACCCGTGGTTATATCGATAACGACAAGGTCGCTTATTATCAGGTCTCCCTCGAATTAGGGTTCCGGTATCAAAAATAGCAAACGTGGCGTGTTGCACTGAGCCGCATTTCGTTCTGGTTGACCAGGGGCGATAAGCAAAAAGCGAATCGATGCATTCAGGCCAGCCGGCGTGCGAACACGCCGGGTCACCACCGGCGATAATCAGAGGCGATGCTCCCATGTCCGACAAAATGATCAATGACGAAGCGCTCGACATCATCTTCCGTGAGGCGCGCACGCGCAATGGCTGGGAAGAGCGCAATGTGACAACGACCCTGATGCAGGCCGTTTACGATCTGATGAAATGGGGTCCGACCTCGGCCAATTGTTCGCCGGCCCGCTTCGTATTTGTGACGTCCGAAGAGGCCAAAACACGCCTGAAGCCGCATCTCATCGAGGGCAATGTCGAAAAGACAATGGCGGCGCCCTGTTGCGTCATCGTCGCCCACGATCTTGAGTTTTATGAGAGGCTGCCGGAGCTTTTTCCGCATACGGATGCAAAAAGCTGGTTTGTCGGCAATGACGACCTTATCAGGGAGACAGCGTTCCGCAACGGGACCCTGCAGGGCGCCTATCTGATAATCGCCGCGCGCGCTCTTGGGCTTGATTGCGGGCCGATGTCCGGCTTCGATCAGGATGGCGTCAACAAGGAATTCTTTGACGGCACAACCTATAAGGCGAACTTCCTGTGCAATATCGGCTATGGCACGGACAAGGATCTGTTTCCCCGTTCGCCGCGCCTCGGCTTCGACGAAGTTTGTCAGATCATTTAACGGCTGCGGTTGTTCCCTTGCTGGTCCGCCGTTAGGGTGCCTCGCTACTTTGGGGTATCGTGAAGAGGGGTTTAAATCGATGAGAATTATTCATGTGATCGCTGCGGCGATCATTGCAATGCTGTCAGCAGGGCAGGCAACGGCGCAAAATACACAGCTAAACAGTGGCTTCGGGCCAGCTTTCGACAAGGTGACGACGCAGTGGGTCAGCGACCTGATGAGCGAGCGAGAGTTTAGCGCCGTTTTGATTGAGCAGGCCGATACGGCTGATTTTCTGGAAGTGACGGCGCCATCAGGGGCGGTGTTTTACATTGCCGTTCGCGGTTGTGACGCCGGTGCGCCCCGACAGTGCGATCTGATCCAGCCATATGCATTTTTCAATGCGAGCGGCGTCACCTTTGCGCAAGTGAATGATTTTATGGAAAACAAGTTTGTCGTCAGCTATGCATATTTATCGCCTGGCGATAAAGGAACCATCGCTAGCAAGATCATTCTTTCAGGCGGCGTTACCAGTGGAAACGTCGTCGAAGAGATGGCGCGTTTTTTCTATGACCTCGATAATCTTATCGACTCCATCAGTGTCGGGACAATTGCGCAAATCGATTTTAAACAAACACATGATTTATCTGGCGTCGATACGCCAAAAATCGGGAATAAACATTCCGACGGAACAAACTTTTTTATCAACGCTGTGGGTGTTAACGCGCCTGATTTCCTCACCGACGACTTTAAGGCGCTGGTTGACTAGTTTTATAGAGAGGGCTGGGCGCGCTGCGTCGTCACTTTTAAAGTTACAATGATGAAGCGCGCTCAAAAACAACGCTTATTGTCTATTGCTCGCGCTTTGCGTCTGTTGCCGTTGCTTGACGGAGTACGGTTTTTACGGGTCAAAAAAGAAAGCGCGAACGACAACAAGCGCTTTCTGGCGGAGCACCCTGATTTCGACCCGCCGCCCCTCTGGTGGATGCATGACATGTATCGCCATACGTCGTTTGATCTTTATTGGCGCACTGGCCGCGATACCGCTGTGGCGCTTGCCGGGATGATCGGCCGCTATGTGGATGCGGGCAATCCGCGCGTTGCCGATTGGGGTTGCGGGCTTGCACGGGTGTTGCGTCATCTCCCCGACCGGTATCGGCGAACCGGGTTCGATTACAATTCCGCAGCCATCCGTTGGAATATGGAGCATATTGCCGGTGTTCAGTTCTTGAAAAACGAATTGGCGCCGCCCCTGCCGGCGTCGGCGCAATCTTTTGACGCGCTTTACGCCCTGTCGGTGTTCACGCATTTGTCGGCCGAGGGCCATGAACAATGGATGGCGGAGATCGCGCGCGTTCTGGCGCCGGGCGGCGTATTTCTGGGCGCCTTTCACATGCGCCCCGCCCCAGGCCAGCTCTTGCCGGGCGAGCAGGCGCAGTTCGATGAAGGGCGGCTGGTCATTCGCGGCGGCGTCAAGGAGGGTTCGCGCACCTACACCGCCTATCACCCTGAGCGTTATTTGCGTGAAAAGCTGTTTCGGGATTTTGAGGTTTTAGAAGGGCCGACTGATTTTTTTGGCCAGACCCTGTTTGCGGCGCGCAAGCCCAATTGAAAAATCGCCTGCACTTTCCGCCGATGCGCCCTAGAACGATCTGATGCTGGTTCTTGGACTCGACACTGCGCTTCAGCGCTGCTCCGTCGCGATTTTGCGTGACGGCGGGGTTGTGGCTTCACAATCCGTCGGCATGGAGCGGGGGCACGCTGAGCATCTGGCCCCCATGGCGGCAGCCGTGCTGGTGGAGGCGGGGCTCAGTGTCACCGATCTTGATCGGGTTGGCGTTGTCGTCGGGCCTGGCGGATTTACCGGGGTGCGTGTGGCGCTGGCTTTTGCGCGCGGCCTTGTCATTGGCACGAATGTTCCCGCGGTTGCCGTCACCAGTCTCGCGGCGCTTGCGGGCAATGTATCGGCGCCGACCGATGCGCTTATCGCGCCGGTGATCGATGCAAGACGGGAGCAGGTATACGCCGGGCTCTATGAGAGCGCTGGCGATGTTCTGGTCGCCCCCTTCGTTGCGGCTCCGAAAGAGGCGTTGAGCCAGTTGTTGGATAAGGCCGGATCACGCTCCGTGGCTTTGGTGGGTTCGGGCTCGTCTTTGTTGCCGCCGCCGTCAGGCTGGTCGCACTCCGGCGCTGACGACCAGATTGATGCGGCGGTCGTTGCGCGTCTTGCCGCCTTTGCGCCGGAGCCTTCCGGGCCGCCGCGCCCGCTTTATCTGCGTGCGCCCGATGCTAAGCCGCCAAAACAGCGCCCCATGAAAGCAGGCTCCCATGGCTGACTGGTGCGTATGGCCGGCGGTCGATGGCGATGAAGAAGTCTTGGCCGTTCTCGAGGCGGAGTCTTTTGGCGATCGCAGCTGGGGCGAAAACAGCGTGCGGAAAAGCTTTGCCGTTCTCGGCGTCGCCATCCTGCTGGCGGGCAAGGATCGAACCGCGCCGGCGGGTTTCGTCATCTGGCGCGATCTTGGCGGCGAAGCGGAAATCCTGAGCCTCGGCGTTTTGCCTGTAAAGCAGCAACAGGGCGTCGGCCGGGCGCTGGTCGCAGGACTGGCGGAGGCCGCAAAAGCCGCCGGTGCGGCGCGCATTTTCCTCGAGGTTGATGCCGGAAATGAAGCGGCGATCGCGCTCTATCGACGGGCCGGCTTCACCCAATCGGGGCGTCGTCAGGGGTATTATCGCGATGGCGCTGACGCTGTCCTGATGCAGTTGATATTGTGAATCATTTTCAAATTTCGCTTTCCGGTTGCAACGCGGCGCCGTCACGTAAATAACAGGACACGCCTTGATTCTGCCGGAGCACGCTTATGGACCGTCTCGAAAAAATCTGCATTTCCAAAGGTATGCGTATGACAGAGCAGCGCCGCGTGATCGCGCGTGTTTTGTCGCTTGCGGAAGACCATCCCGACGTTGAGGAGATTCACCGTCGCGCGACGGAAATCGACGCCAATATCTCCATCGCCACAGTCTATCGCACCATGCGCCTGTTTGAAGAGGCCGGCGTCGTCGAGCGTCATGATTTTCAGGATGGGCGATCCCGTTATGAAGAGGCGACGGAGGACCACCATGATCATCTGATTGATCTGAGGTCAGGCGAGGTAATCGAATTCATCAATGAAGAAATCGAAGCGCTGCAAAAGCGTATCGCCGAAGAGCATGGCTATAAATTGGTGGACCACAGGCTGGAGCTTTACGGCGTACCGCTTGAGAAAAAGAAAGACTAGCGGGGCTATTCCGCCGCGCGTTGTTCTGCGCCGAACTGTAGCTCGGCAAGCCGCGCATAAAGCCCGCCACGCTTCAAAAGCTCATTATGCGTGCCCTGATCAATAATCCGGCCTTCGTCCATGACAGCAATCACATCCGCTTTTAAAACTGTCGCCAGACGGTGGGCGATGACGATTGTTGTTCGTCCTTCCGAAACGGTTTCGAACGCATCCTGAATGGCGCGCTCGCTTTCGGAGTCTAAAGCGCTGGTGGCTTCATCAAGAAGAAGAATGGGCGCGTCACGCAGAATTGCGCGCGCGATGGCGATGCGTTGTCGCTGGCCGCCGGAAAGCGTTGCTGCGTCCTCGCCAAGCTGGGTGTCATAGCCTTCGGGGAGCGCTTCGATAAACGCGTGGGCGTTTGCAGCCCGCGCCGCGGCCCGTACCTCTTCATCGCTGGCGGACGGTTTGCCGAAGCGGATATTCTCCGCCGCCGTTCCTGAAAAGAGCGGCGCGTTTTGTTGAACTACTGAAATCGAGTTGCGCAAGTCGGCCGGGTCAAGCGACCTGATATCGACGCTGTCCAGCGAAATAGCGCCGCGCTGCGGATCGTAAAACCGCAGGATCAACTGGAACATGGTGCTCTTGCCTGCGCCGGACGGGCCGACAAGCGCCACCGTTTGACCAGGCTCAACCGTCATGGATACATCGCGCAGGGCCATTGCGTCCGGCCTTGCCGGATAGGAAAATCCAACATCGCTAAACGCCACGGCGCCGCGAACCGGCATGGGCAGCGCCGCAGGTTGCGCCGGCGCTTCGATCTCCGATTGTGCGGCGAGCAATTCCATCAATCGTTCTGTGGCGCCGGCGGCGCGCATCACTTCCGCATAGGTTTCCGTCATGATCCCGACGCCGCTGACAGCAACGAACGCATACATGACAAACTGCGTCATGGCGCCAGGCGTAATCGCACCGCTTTGCACCTGAACCGCGCCAAACCATAGAACTGCAATCAAACCGGCGAGGACGAATGAAAAAATTGCGCCGGTCATGTACGAGCGCACCCGAATGCGCCGCACCGCGACATCGAATGTCGCCTCTACCGCTTCAGCAAAGTTTGTCTTTTCTTCGCTCTCGCGCGTGAACGCTTGCACGGTCTCGACCGCACGCAGGCTCTCGCTGGCGCGGGCCGAGGCGTCCGCAAGTTTGTCCTGACTGGTGCGTGACAGCCGTTGCACCCTTCGGCCAAAAAGCATGATCGGCCCGAGGATAATGGGTCCGACGGCCAGCACCATCAACGCCAGTTTCCAGCTGACAACAATCATCAAAATAAGGGCGCCGAAAGTGGTTGCGATGGTGCGCAACGCGACGGATACGGACGATCCGACAACCGTCTGAATCAGGGTCGTGTCTGTCGTTAGTCGTGACAACACCTCGCCGGTGCGGACATTGGCGTAATACCCGGGGCTGAGCCCGAGGAGATGATCATACACAGCACGGCGCAGATCCGCGACGACGCGCTCGCCAAGTCTGCTGATGAAATAATAACGCAGCGCGCTCGCCAGCCCCAGCAACAAGGCGACGAGTATCCCGGCCCCGAAATATCCGGCCAACTGATCGCCAAGAACGAAGCGCGTGCAGACGTCAGCACTTGCGGCGCCGCCAAATCCGCAATCGACCACCAGCCGAAACGCCGCTGGCAATAAGAGCGTCAGCGTTGAAGCGGCGACCAGAAAAATCACGAAGCCGGTTAGGAGGCCCGGGTAGCGCAACACAAAAGGGATCAGCCGGCGCAGGGGTTTCGCCGAGCGCGCCTTTTCGCGGTGGGCGCGATCGCGTTCAAGTTCCGAAGCGAAAGATGACCCGCGATCCTGACTAGCCTGCGCCGTTGTGGAGGGGCTGGTTGAGACGTTCGGCGCGTGAGTTGTCACGGTTTATTCCCGGTTGAGCGCGTCCGGAACGGAACGCCTGGAGCCGCCGGGATATAAGGACCGCCAACGATGGCGGCAATGATGATCTGCTGCTTGAGCTGGGCGGAGGACGTTTCGCAGCCAGTGGCGCCATTCCGACTCATAAAATTTTGCGTCAATTTTTGAGACTATTTTGACGTTTTCAGCCAAATTCCGGAACGAAATATTGACTATTCTTAGGTAAACTACCTAGTGTAATGAGGGAATAATTGAGTGATTTCCCACCGCCTTTAGGGCGTTCGGCGGAAAAACCCCGGAGGATTTTGATGACTTCCCTGCGCGACCTTTATCCGATCCCCGATGTCGATCCATGCTGGACTGTGCCGCAAGACTACGAGACCGCCTTCGACTGGGAATATGACGAAGGCCGTAAGCAGATGATGCACCTTTATCAAAAGGGCAAGGACATGCAGTGGGATGCGCTGAACCGCATCGACTGGAGCCTCGAACTCGATACCGAAAACCCGATGGAAATGCCCGATGAGATGAGCGGCATTTACCATACGCCCGTCTGGGGCAAGATGAGCGAAAACGAAAAGGCCGAAACGCGCCGCAACATGCAGGCGTGGACCATGTCGCAATTTTTACAGGGCGAGCAGGCGGCGATGATTTGCGCCGCTAAGATCGTTCAGCAGGTGCCGGATCTTGACGCGAAATTTTACGCCTCAACACAGGTCATGGATGAAGCGCGCCATGTTGAAGCCTATAAAAAGTTCATCGGCAAAATCGGCATCGCTTATCCGATGACCGGGCCGTTGCAGACGCTGGTTGATCAGGCTTTGCGCGACTCCCGCTGGGACATGACCTATCTCGCCATGCAGGTTGTGATCGAAGGGCTGGCGCTCGCGGCGTTTGGGAATATTCGCGACATCTCCCGCAATGCGCTTACGCAACAGGTCAATGCGTATGTGATGGAAGACGAATCGCGCCACGTCGCGTTTGGGCGCCTGACGCTAAAGGATTACTATCCTGAGTTGACCCAGGCTGAACGCGACGAACGCGAAGAGTTCCTGGTTGAGGCCTGCTATCACATGCGCGACCGCTTTGAGGCGCGCGAGCTCTACGCACATCTCGACCTGCCTGTGGACGAGATCGTTGAAGCGCAGCGGGAGTCGGAGTTCCAGAAACATTTCCGTTCCATGCTATTCCAGCGTATTGTCCCGATCGTTCGCGATATCGGTCTGTGGTCTGATAAAATTCAGAACGCTTACGCTGACATGGGCGTCTTACATTTCGGCGATATCGATTACAAAGTATTGAGCGCCGATGACGAAGCGCGCGCGGAAGAGCTTGACGAGGTCAACCGTCGCAAGCGCCAGGAATATGTCGAGGAAGTTGCGGCGCTCGGCGCATCCGGCGGCGTCGCTGCGGAATAGAATAAGCGTCTAGTCGCTTTGATCCTCACCCGATGTTTCAACCGGTTCTGGCATTAGCGCCGGCGTGCCGGAATTATAATGCGTTGTGCTGTGAGATGACGCCTGTTTCACATTTGTTGTGACGGTGACGTCAATATTGCGCGGCAGCACCGCCATGGCGACAAGCGCCAGAAACCCGATGAAAATCATTGTAGATGAAAGCCATTTCGGCATATCGGCCCCCTTTCGACCCTACACGACAATGATCAGTGTAGATTATTACTGGAAGGCCGTCGAGACGGCGGCAAACGGCATGCTAACGCGGCGAAAGTTATCCTAGATCGGATTGCCGTCCGCCAAATCCTGCATCCCTGACTGCGCTCGCGAACGAACGAGAGACCGGCGCACTGGCCCCTGATTTCAAAATCAACGCCTGCTTGCCGTTCTCGCGGCTGACCTCGGCGACGCCATCGCGGGCGACCCACCATGATCGATGGGTTTGCAATCCGTCGGCGCCGTCAAGCTCGCGCATTGCGTCGGACAGGCGCATCAGGATGAGATCTTCGCCGCGATCCGTATGGACCCGAAGATAGTGATCCTCCGACGATATCGCATAAAGGGATGCGCCCCGATATTTAACCGGCAGACGCTCCATAAATTTTTGGGTTTGCGAGATTGTGTTTGGTTCAGACGGGACGGTTTCAGATGGGGCCGGCGGTTCGCCGATCCAGCCAAGGGCTTTCAGGCAGACATATCCGCCGACGACCAGCAGCAATGAAACGACGATCACGTAAAAATACTGGATCGCCCAGATTTTCAGAGTCCACAGATGGGCGGTTTCGGTGTTGAACAAGGCCAGGACCACGGTTACGGGAAGAGAAATCAGCGCCGCAATAACCAGTAATTGAAGCGCAATGTGGCGCCCGCGCAAAAGGTCATTAACCACCCAGGGCGCGACAATAATGTTCGCCGCCGTGCCGGCGGCCATGGTCGATGTCCAGAAGACGTAACGTTTGTAAAACGGCAACGCGTCGGTGTCGTAGACGCCGAAAAACGCAAACACCGCCCCCAGGGCGAGAACCATGATGACGCCAATCCCAAGGCGTTTCCAAGTTAGCGTCATTTTATCCCCAAAAATCCCCTGCAGTTCACGTATCGCGAATGGAATTTACAGCGATTGACGAAGGATTCCAGTCACTTCGCGTAAAGCCGATATCCAAAGCGCAGCCAGCCGCTAGCGTTATTCCCGGCGCTGTCGATTAGCGCGCAAAGTCGCGTCAGCCCGGCGAGCCGAAAGAACTTCTAGGGAGCATCAAAATGCCTGGGGATATTGAAACGCTATTTGGGTGGAGCGGTAATCTCGCCCTCATTGGGTGGGTCCTGCTCATATTGTCGCCGAGACGCTGGGGCTGGGTGCGCCTCGTCGCGGGGATCGTCATTCCGGCGCTGTTGGCCACGCTTTATGGCGGATTGATGCTGACCCATTTCGCAACCGTTGAAGGCGGCGGCTATGGGTCCCTCTCCGAAGTCAAAGCGCTGTTTGAAAATGACGCCGTCCTGCTTGCAGGATGGGTTCACTATCTCGCCTTTGACCTCGCCATCGGCGCGGTGATCGCCCGGCGCGCCGATGCGGCGGGCCTCTCCCGGATCGTTCAGACGCCGATCCTGCTTTTCACCTTCATGTTCGGCCCGCTCGGATTTTTGTTTTTCGTCCTGACGGACGCCGGCTGGAGGGCCATTGGTGGTGTTGGCGGCGGCATGAGTGGCGGCTTGGCCGCGCGCAGGAATGGCGGCGCACACGAAGGGATAAAGGTATGACCAGATATTATTTTTCAGAGCGCGTGTGGCTTCAGTCGGCGTTTTTATTGCTCGCGGCCATTCCTGCGATCCTTATCGCCTTTCAATTCGATGCGCGGATGATCAATGACATCCCGATTTGGGTGAAGCCGCTCAAGTTTCATGTCTCAACGTCGCTGCATCTGATCACGCTTGCCGTGCTGGTGCAGTTCCTCTCGAAAGATACGCGCACGAGCATTTGGCTGGGTGCAGTTGCGGTTATTTCCGCTGTCGCCGCGGTCATAGAATTGCTCATCATCAGCGGGCAGGCGGTTCGAGGCGTTCCTTCTCATTTTAATTTCGCAACGTCTTTTGATGCGATCGTCTATGCAATGATGGGCGTTGGGGCGCTGTTGCTGATTATGCCGGCGCTCGTTCTCGGGCTTCGGTTCCTGACGGCGCCCGTCAGCGAAAAGCTTTCGCCGGGCCTGAAGCTTGGCGCAGGCCTTGGCCTTACAATCGGCTTTATCCTGACTTTGGTGCTTGCGGGGTATATGTCGATGCGCTCCGGCGGCCATTGGGTTGGCGGACCGCAAACGGATGAGGGCGGCGTTCCCATTGTTGGGTGGTCGCGCCAGGGCGGCGATTTACGCGTTTCGCATTTCATTGCGACACATCTGATGCAGGTTTTGCCGCTTGTCGGTTATCTTGGCGACAAGCTTTTCGGCGTCGACAGCGCAACACCAAAACGTATCGTGTGGATCGCGGCGATTAGCGGGACCGCGCTTACAATCGCGACATTTATGCAAGCCCTGGCGGGACAGCCTTTTGTCCGGTTCTAGAAGGTTTCTTTGCCTATCTGGAGTCCGGACAATAGCTTGCGGCGATGATGTGTCCCTGTCTTGGCTCCTGCACGATCAGCGCACATGTTTGATCGCCGCCTGGCGCCGGCACCGCAAGCTGTGTGCCGATACGGCGGACAATGCCAAGCGGTCTCACGCCAGTAACGATATTGACTTCCTTCAGCGTGCGTCCGGCATTTTCACCGCGCGGCACATCTGTTTCGATATTTGGATGGAGGGAAATGAGATAAGCGTTGCCGCCGCTATCACTTTCGCCGATGTCGAAGATAATCTCATTGTTCACGCGCTGGGCCTCGACTGTCGCCATTGGCTGTTGGGCGCGAATGCTGTCGATCGCGGTGCTGACTTTTGCGCGCGACGATCCCGGCGCTTCGACGGCGCCGCCGACGATAATCTGCGGCGTATAGACAGAGCTTTTGTGTCGAATGTTTTTATTGTAGCGGCGTTGACGGTCTGTGTAGGCGCGTTGTGAATAGGGATCGATCCAGCGGCCATGCTTGGTGTTGAGCATATTCCAGTAATCAACATGCCAGTTGAGCGCGACAACGTCATCTCGGGCGGCGAGTTCATGCAGATATTCCGAAGCGCTGACGCATGAGCTGCATGATTGCGACATGAAGAGCTCAACCACGACAGGTCCAGCCTCGTCGGCTTCCTGGGCATGGACGTTTGTCGCGGCCACCGAAAGCCCAATCAGGGCGACGACGCCGAACAGTAATTCAACACAAGGCCTGGTCATAAAACGCATATTACACTCTTACACTCTGACGGCGATTTCGCCGCAACACTGATACTATCGCACTATTTGCGCATGGCGGGTGAACCGGCAAACCAATCCTGCTCAAATCTGCGCGAGGGTGCTGGCGTTCTTTGCATTGCATCTGCCCGCTGAGCCCCCTAAATAGCGGCGTTTCGTGAGTTAGCGGTCAAAAATGTCTCAAACGCGGCCAAAACAGGGAAAATCGGTCTTCATCCGCACCTATGGGTGTCAGATGAATGTCTATGATTCCGAGCGCATGGCCGGGCTCTTAAAACCGCTCGGCTATGAAACCGCGTCCGGACCGGAAGACGCCGACCTCGTCATTCTCAACACCTGCCACATTCGCGAGAAGGCTGCGGAAAAGGTCTACTCCGAACTTGGACGTCTGAAGAAACTGAAAACCGCGAAGGAAAACAGCGGCGGCGAAATGCCGATCGTGGTCGCCGGATGCGTGGCGCAGGCGGAAGGTTCTGAAATCACCGCGCGCGCGCCGCAGGTCGACATGGTGATCGGACCGCAAGCCTATCACCGCCTGCCGGAGCTTCTGGCCCGCGCGGCGCGCGAACGCGGCGATATTCTGGAAACGGATTTTGCGGTTGAGGAAAAATTCGACCGTCTTGCGGCGCGTGAGGCTAACGGCCCAACGGCGTTCCTCACCATTCAGGAAGGCTGCGACAAGTTCTGTACGTTTTGCGTTGTGCCGTATACGCGCGGCGCGGAAGTCTCCCGCTCCGTCGACGCCATCACGGCGGAGGCGCGCTCGCTGGTTGTGCAGGGCGTCAGGGAAATCACGTTGCTCGGTCAGAATGTGAATGCCTGGGCCAGCGCCCCTCCGACTGGCGAGCCTGGCGATGCATGGGGCCTGGGCGAGTTGTGTCGGCGTCTCGCCAAAATCGATGGCCTGGAGCGTATCCGGTTCACGACGTCTCATCCGCGGGACATGGATGACGGGTTGATCGAAGCGCTTGGCGAAGAAGAAAAGCTGATGCCCTACCTTCACCTTCCGGTGCAGGCCGGGTCAGACAAAATCCTCAAAGCCATGAATCGCGGCCATACCGCCGAGCACTATGTGAAACTCATCGGCCGCATCCGCGATGCGCGTTCTGATATTGCACTTTCCGGCGACTTTATCGTTGGTTTCCCAGGCGAAACGAGCGAGGATTTCGAAGAGACATTGGCGGTTGTTGAGGAAATCGGCTACGCCTCGGCCTATTCTTTCAAATATTCACGCCGTCCCGGCACGCCGGGTGCGGCGATGCCCAAACAAGTGGCGGAAGACGAAAAAGACGAGCGTTTATCTCGGCTGCAGGCTCTTCTGGAAAGTCAGCGCACAAGCTTTAACAGGGCTCAGATTGGTAAAACCCTGCCAATTCTGTTTGAAAAAACCGGTCGTCATGACGGTCAGCTCGTTGGCCGGTCGCCATATTTGCAAAGCGTTCACGTAACGGCGCCACAATCCATGCTAGGATCAATTGCGCCCGTGCGCATTGAAGGCGTGACGCCCAATGCGCTCGCGGGCCGACTGACAACAGACGGCGAGGCGGCGGCTTGAGCGAACAGAACACCGCGAGAGATGTGGACCATATCGACTTTGACGATAACCGTCTGGTCGCTGACCTGTCGGGGGAATACGACTCTCACCTCGCCATTCTTGAAGATGTTCTTGGCGTGCGCATCGATCCGCGCGGCAACCGCTTTGCGGTGCGCGGCCCGGAAAGCGCGCGTGGACGCGCCGTCGCCGCTTTAACTGCGCTTTATGAAAAACTTCAGCGACGGGAAACGGTCGCGGCGGGGGATGTACGCGCGGCGGCTAAATTGACCGAGGGCGTCACACCGGCGCCGGCGACGCCGTCTGTCGCGCCGTCAATCAAAACGCCAAAACGCGTAATCGCAGCGCGCACCCCGAACCAGGCGGCTTACCTGCAAAAGCTTGCGGCGCATGATCTGACCTTCGGGGTCGGGCCTGCGGGTACGGGCAAAACCTATCTGGCGGTGGCGCACGCAGTGGGGCTTCTTCTCAGCGGCGCGGTAGAGCGGATTGTGCTTTCCCGTCCGGCGCTGGAGGCGGGCGAGCGCATCGGTTTTCTGCCCGGCGATATGAAAGAAAAGGTCGACCCGTTTTTACGACCTCTTTACGATGCGCTTCACGATATGATGCATGCTGATTATGTTGAACGACGCATCGCGGCGGGGGAGATTGAAATTGCGCCCATCGCGTTTATGCGCGGGCGTACGCTGGCGCGCTCGGCGGTCATTCTGGACGAGGCGCAGAATGCAACGACAGCGCAGATGAAAATGTTTCTGACCCGTCTCGGCGAAGGCGCGCATATGGCGATCACCGGCGACCCGAGCCAAACCGATCTACCTCATGGCGAAGCGTCCGGTCTCGCTGATGCGCTGGCGGTTCTGTCCGGCGTTGAAGGCGTCGCCGAAGCCCGGTTCGTCGCGAGCGATGTGGTGCGCCACCCGCTGGTGTCGCGGATTATCGACGCCTATGACGCGCGCGATCAGCAGCGCCGCAAGTCTTGATGCAACAACAATGATCGATCTCATTATTGAAGACGAAGAATGGGTCCGCGCTATCCCGGAAATGGATGCGCTGGCGCAATCGTGCCAGAAAGCGGCGATCACGCTGGAGCGTGGCCTTGATGGCGAAATCGCCTTGCTTGCAGGCGGTGATGAGGCGCTTCGCGCCCTGAACGAACGTTTTCGCGGCAAGAATACGCCGACCAATGTTTTGTCTTTCCCTTCGGACGGACGGCCCGGTTTTCTTGGCGACATTGCGCTGGCGCGGGAAATTTGCGTTCGCGAAGCTGCGGAAAAAGGGATTTCATTGCACGATCATGCGATGCATCTGATTGTGCATGGCATGTTGCACCTGATCGGGTATGATCATCAGGAGACGGCTGACGCGGAGGCGATGGAGCGCCGCGAGGCCGAGATTTTGGCGTTACTCGGGATTGCCGATCCTTATGAGGGCGCCTCGGAGGCGGGAACGTGAATGGCGACGGCCCTGAGCCCGGGGACAATGGGCAATCCGATACGTTTTTTGGGCGCCTGCGGGCGCTGTTTGGAAAACCTGCAAGCAATGAAGACATTGCCGCCGCCATCGAAAATGGCGACGAAGAGGCTGCGCAGAATTTGTCGGATGCGCGCCGGGAAATGATCGAGCGCGTCGTCGCTTTCGACGAAAAGAAAGTCGTCGATGTGATGGCGCCGCGCGCGGACGTTTTCGCGGTGGATATTGAAACGCATCTCGACGAACTCATCCGTGTATTTTCGGAAGCCGGGCACTCGCGCATGCCGATATATCGCGGCGATCTCGATGATCCGGTTGGCATGGTCCATATCAAGGACGTGATTGGCCTGATCGCCAATAGCGGGCCGCTGCGACCGAACAACAAGCTGGTCCTGAAAGATATCCGCCGGGAAATTCTTTATGTGCCGCCATCCATGCTGGTGACGGACTTATTGCTGCGCATGCAGGCCTCACGCATCCATATGGCGCTGGTGATTGACGAATATGGGGGTACGGACGGTCTTGTGACCATCGAAGATCTTGTCGAGGAAATTGTCGGCGAGATCAATGATGAACATGACGAAGAGGAAACGCCAACCGTCGCAGCGCTTTCCGATGGCGGCTGGGAAGCCGACGCGCGTGTTGAACTGGCGGAGTTTGAAGAAGAAACCGGATTGCGGGTTGAGGCCGAGGATGACGAGGTCGATACGGTTGGCGGGTTCGTTGTTTCGCTCGCCGGGCGCGTGCCGCAGCGCGGTGAGGTCTTATCCGGGCCCGGCGGTTTTGATTTCGAGGTGATGGAGGCGGACGCGCGAAAGGTGCGTAAATTGCGCGTGCGTTCATCGGCCGCCAAGCCCAGCGAAGCGGCGGAATAGACGCTTGTGACACAGGCCGACGCCGTTAAAACCGCAACACCGATATGGGAGCGTTTTTCTTCAAGTCTTGCCGCAATGACTGGCTGGCGGCGCGCCGGGTCTGCTGTATTGGCGGGCGCCGTGGCGGCGCTGGCGCTGGCGCCGGTTTACGCGCTGCCCCTCTTGTTGGTTGGGTTCAGCGTTCTGATCCTGCTGATTGACGGCGCCAAAATCGCCAGGCGTCCCAACCGTGCAGCGTTTAGTGTCGGCTGGTTTTTCGGCTTCGGTTATTTCCTTGTCGGCCTTTACTGGATGTCGTTTTCGTTTTTCGTTCAGGCCGATGAGTTCGCTTGGATGGCGCCCTTCGCGATGATGGGCATGCCGGCGTTTCTGGCGGTATTCACCGGGGGCGCTACGTTGCTCGCGGCCCAGCTCTGGTCGCCGGGCTGGCGGCGGGTTGTCGCTTTCGCTGCTGCATGGGCGATTTTCGAATATCTGCGCGGCCACATCCTCACCGGCCTGCCATGGAACCTGACGGGTCAGGCGCTGGCGGGTTCGGCGATCGGCGCACAGACCGCCGCATGGTACGGCGCATACGGACTAAGCCTGGTGACCGTGCTGATCAGCGCTGCGCCGGCCGCAACCCTTGGCGCCGCACAAAACCGACATCCGGTTTATATCGGATTACTTTCGGCTCTTTCCGGGACCCTATTGCTTATTGCAATTGGCGCGCTGCGCCTTGCGATGTCGGAACCGGCGCCTGATGAGCAAAATTTCTTGCGCATCGTTCAGCCGAATATTCCACAGCGGGAAAAAATTGATCCGGCTATGTGGGGACGCAATTTCAATCGTCAGCTGGAGCTGTCAAAAGGCGGCGTTCCCGCAGACGCTCGCCTTTTTATCATATGGCCGGAAAACGGCGCGCCTTTGTTGAACGAAGCGGACACGGCGCTTTCTATTTTATCGCAGCAGCTTCCCGAGAACGCGGTGCTGATCGCTGGCGCCGTGCGCCGCGAGGCAAACGATGAGGGCGTTGACCGATATTACAATTCAATTGCGGTCGTGCCGCAGACGCCGGTTGGCCGGCGGGCAGTCGCCTTTTATGACAAGTATCATCTTGTCCCGTTTGGCGAATATCTGCCGTTCTATGGCCTGTTGAACGCCATCGGGCTGGCGCAGTTGGCGCCCTATGGCGACGGCGGGTTTGCGGCAGGCGCCGGCCCGGCGGCCTTGAATGCAGGCGGCCCGTCTTTTTCGCCCTTGATTTGTTACGAGGTGATTTTTCCGGGTCGGATGTATCCGAAGGGGGAGCGTCCCGGCTGGCTTTTGACCGTGACCAATGACGCCTGGTTCGGCGATACGTCTGGCCCGAGACAGCATCTCGATCAGGCGCGCCTGCGTTCGATTGAAACCGGCCTGCCCATGGCCCGCTCCGCCAATACCGGAATATCAGCTGTGATCGACGCCAAAGGACGGGTGCTCGCACGCGTCGATCTTTATGAAAGCGGCCGGATCGAAGCGGCGCTGCCGCCCGCCTTGGCGCCGCCGCTTTACGATCGCGCTGGCGACTGGATATTTGGACTGATGCTGGCGGCGTGTCTGGCGGCAATCCGCATACGCAAAAGTTAATTCGAGACAGGTTCGCAATTGTGGCTCGCAACCTTTACGCGACCTCTGGGTTTCCCCTATAAACGCCAACGGCTTAGACGGGTGCCGTGGCTGTGAGGCCATAATTGTGGGATAGGGAATGGCCAAAGCTGACAAGACTGCCAAAACGGCGAGGCCCAAGCGTGAGGGGCCGCATCCAATCGATCAGCATGTCGGCGCGCGCGTAAAACTGCGCCGGATGATATTAGGGATGAGCCAGGACTCACTGGGCAAGTCGCTTGGCCTCACTTTTCAACAAATTCAGAAATACGAAAAAGGCGTCAATCGGATTGGCGCCAGCCGGTTATTTGAGCTCTCCGAGCTGCTCGAAGTGCCAATACAGTTTTTCTATGATGATTATGGCTCTGGGGATGGCGCGCATGGCTTTGCGGAGCCTGACGCGGCGGAAGCCTTTATGGAGTTGGTGAATTCGCCCGAAGGCGTACAGCTCTGCCGGTATTTTGCGGAAATCAGCGATCCCAAGGTCAGGAAGCGGGTTCTCGACCTGGTTAAGACCATCGCCGAAACCGAAGGCGGAAAATAGTTTCCACATTTCCGCTTTCGATTGGACAGCGCCCGATGCATTCGCTATACGGCGCGACCATATAAAGTTTTCCTTATATGAGAGAGGCCAATTTCCATGGCGCGTCAGTCCTATCTGTTCACCAGCGAGAGCGTTTCCGAAGGTCACCCTGACAAGGTTTGCGACCGCATATCCGATGAGATCGTCGACCTGATTTACCGCGAGGCGGAAAAAGAGGGGATGAGTCCGTGGGACGTGCGTGTCGCCTGCGAAACGCTGACGACGACGAACAAGGTGGTCATCGCTGGCGAGGTGCGTGCGCCGGAAAGCCTGATGAACGGTCATGGCGGCGTGAAGCCGGATGCGTTTGTCGCGGCGGCGCGCGATGCGATCAAGTCGATCGGTTACGAACAGGACGGGTTCCACTGGCAGACCGCCGACATTGATGTTCTCCTGCATGGTCAGTCTGCGGATATTGCGCAAGGCGTCGATAATGCAGCGGATGCAAATGCCGAAGGCGCCGGCGACCAAGGGATCATGTTTGGCTATGCCTGCCGCGAAACGCCGTCGCTGATGCCGGCGCCGATTTATTACAGTCACAAAATTCTTGAAGACCTAGCCGCTGCGCGCCACGCCAAGGAAGGCGATGCAGGCCAGCTTGGTCCGGACGCAAAAAGCCAAGTGACAGTGCGTTACAAAAACGGCGAGCCGGTTGAGATTACATCAATCGTACTGTCGACGCAGCATCTCGATGACACATGGGACTCCGCAAAAGTGCGTTCGGTCGTTGAGCCTTATATTCGCAAATCCGTCGCCGATCTTCCCATCGCCCAGAACTGCGAATGGCATGTCAATCCGACCGGCAAGTTCGTTATTGGCGGACCGGACGGCGACGCCGGGCTGACCGGACGGAAAATCATTGTCGATACCTATGGCGGCGCGGCTTCCCATGGCGGCGGCGCATTTTCCGGCAAGGACACGACCAAGGTTGACCGTTCGGCGGCTTATGCGGCGCGCTATCTCGCCAAGAACGTTGTTGCGGCGGACCTCGCCGACCGCTGCACCATCCAGCTTTCTTATGCTATCGGTGTCGCCAAGCCGCTGTCTATCTATGTTGACCTCCACGGCACGGGCTGCGTTGACGAGGCGGCTCTTGAAACCGCCCTTGGCGAGGTGATGGATCTTTCGCCGTCAGGCATCCGCCGCAAGCTTGATCTCAATAAGCCGATCTATGCGCGCACATCGGCTTATGGCCATTTCGGCCGCGCGCCCGATGCCGAAGGCGGCTTTTCCTGGGAAAAAACCGACCTCGTTGATGCGTTGAAAGCGGCGCTTTAGGTGGTGCGGTGCGGTGAGGCTGTCGTCTCACCCACATAAACATCAGTGCGCCAATATTGCCAGCGCTTTGCTTTGCGTCTTATCTCGCTGTCATGAGCGATAACCGTTCCTATATTCCCAATCTCTATGGCCGCCGCATCGACAAGCCGTTGCGGCCGGGCCAGGCGCAGCTTATGGAAACGCTGCTGCCGCGTCTCGCCGTTCCCGAACCGGAAGCGGGGCGCATCGATCTGGTTCAGCTTTTTCCGCAAACGGAAGAAATCTGGCTTGAGGTAGGTTTCGGCGGCGGTGAGCATCTCGCCTGGCAAGCGGCGCATAATCCGGATGTCGGCATGATCGGCGCGGAGCCTTTCATCAACGGCGTCGCTAAGCTGCTGGCTCAGATTGACGAGCGACAATTGAAGAACATTCGCGTTCACTTTGGCGATGTCCGTCCCTTGATGGAGGCGTTGCCGGATGCGTCGCTGGCGAAGGTTTTCGTGCTCCACCCCGATCCCTGGCTTAAGGCGCGTCACCACAAGCGGCGCATGATCTCGCCATGGTTTTTCGCCGAAGCCGCGCGGCTTCTAAAACCTGGCGGGATATTACGCGTGGCGTCGGATATTCCCGACTACATTCGCTGGACATTGATGCATGCGCGTCATGCGCCTGGCTTTGAATGGACGGCTGAACGCGCCGATGACTGGAAGCGTCGCCCCGACGACTGGCCACAGACCCGCTATGAAGCCAAGGCCTTGAGGGAAGGCCGCAAGCCCGCCTATCTCACTTTTTCGCGGATCTGAGACTCTTCGGGGGCTCGCCAAATGTCGAAAACTAATTGCGGCGTGCGTCAAAGAATATAGCAATCAAACCAAAGGGGATTGGCTTATGAACCGCCACCAGATCGTCGCCTGCCTTTGCTCAATATTTCTTAACGTATCGCCTGCATTTGCGCAGGAGAAGGACGCCGCTCAACTGCTTGAGGATTTCATTGGAGAATGGACGTCGCAAGACCCGGCCTTCAGCGCGCCAGCACAAAGCACCATGCGTTGGTCGCCCGCCCTCAATGAAAAATTCTCGCGCCTCAACTATCGTATCGAGATGAATGAGGGCGCGTCTGTCTTTGAAGGGGTCGCCTATTACAAAATGGCGTCCGGCGAAAACCTGACAGCTTTCTGGGCCGATAATTCCGGCGACCTTCATCCCATCGTCGCGATGCGGGACGGTCAGGCGCTGGTGGCGAACTGGGGCGTTGAGGGCGAAAAGCAGGGGCGGACGCGATATGAGCTGATCGGCGCCGATGAGATAGAGGTGACGGACTGGATCAGGACGGATGACGGCTGGCGCCAGTTCAATCACAATATTTTCAGGCGTCAGGAAGCTGACACCCAGTAAAAGCCGATTTTTTGTGATGGCGCACCACCCGCCTCATTGCGAATGCAACTGATCGCAATCATTTCGTATTTACGGTTTTTTGATTTGCGCCGCCTTTGCGACATGGACAACAAAGGCGGAAATGAAGCGGGTAGACCCATGAAATATGTGAAACTGATGTCATTTCTGCTGGCGGTGGCGCTGTTGTCGGGCTGCGTGCGGCTGACGCTCGCATGGGCTGACCTGTCCGCAGATGGCGTCGAGCCTGCGCCGCCGGCGCTAGGGCGTTTCAATGGCGCCGGTCCGGTCGCCGACGCTGATCAATGGATGTCTGAGCGCGCGCCGGCCCTGCGTGCGGCGTTTGAGGACGTTGTCTATGGCCATTTCCCAGACGGTTATGCGTTGAACGTCAAAAACCGAAAGGTGCTGGACGCCGCCGCATTCGGCGGCGCGGGTGAACTGATCGAATATGAACTTAATGCGGATGTGCGTTTTGGCGATGAAACGCGCAACACCGGCTCTTTTTACATGGACGTGATTACGCCGATTGGCGCCGATGACGCCCCGATCATCCTTTCACAGACTTTTTGTCCGCGATGGGACACGATCCCGCATCCAGCGGTTCACCGTCCGGCGGATGCAGGTGGTTGCGGCGGCGGCGGTCCTGTGAACGCGATCATGACGTATATTTTCGGACGTTATATTGCGACACCGCCAATCGAAATGATCCTTGAGCGCGGTTATGGCGTGGCGACAATTTTCCCAAGCGAATTTGCCCCGGACCAGCGTGAAGAGGGGCTGGAGGCGCTAGTGGAAATGTCCGCTGGGATGGGGGCGCAAGAGCAGCGCTGGGGCGCCATCGCCGCCTGGGCCTGGGGGTATTCGCTGATGATTGACGCCCTGGAGCAGGACGAGGCGCTTAAAGGTCGCGATCATATTACCTGGGGACATTCACGCTACGGCAAATCCGCGCTTGTGGCGGCGGCCTATGACGAGCGTATCGACGGCGTGATTGCGCATCAGTCCGGAACCGGCGGCGCCTCGCTGAACCGTCGCAAGAAAGGCGAAAGCGTCGGGTCGATTACCGAAAGCTATCCGCACTGGTTCGCCGAACGGTATTCGGAATATGCCGGCCGCGAAGATGAGTTGCCGGTGGACCAGCATCAGCTTCTGGCCTTGGTGGCGCCGCGCCCGGTGTTGCTCGGCAATGCCCGCCGCGATGTCTGGTCCGACCCGAATGGGGCGTTTCGCGCCGCTCTCGGCGCTGACCCGGTCTATGAATTGTTGGGCGCTGAAGGCCTTGAACAGGACAGGCTTAACCAGTGGCGCCCGGGAGCGGATATCGCCTTCTGGATCCGCCCGGGCACCCATGGCGTCGTCAAGGAAGACTGGCCGGCTTTCCTTGAATTTCTGGACGCCCATTTCACAGACGAGTGATAAGAGGATTGCGACTGATCCAATCGCAACCGACGCGCGTATTGTTGATAAATACATTCGTGCGGCCCTTCTCTCTCCCCCCAGCCGCCGGATAGATCGCGTGCGCGGGGTTCGCCCCGCGCCGCGACTCTCCCAGAAAAACAACATCTTCATTATCGTCGGGGCCTGCTGATTTGCAGGCTGGTTTCTGATAGAGACCGTCGAGCATCCAGGTGAGCAAAACGATGGCTGATGGAGAGGATTATATAATCGAGCGCGGCGGGCCGGCTGCGGTCTACGCCAATGCGCCATCATCCGTCAGCTTCAAGAAGTTGCGCAAGCGCCTGTTGCGCCAGACGCAGGAGGCGATAAGCCGCTACTCGATGGATAAGCCGCGCAATGACGGCGCGCCGCAAAAGTGGCTGGTCTGCCTTTCAGGCGGTAAAGATAGCTACACGCTGCTGGCGACGTTGCTTGACCTGAAATGGCAGGGCGCGCTGAAGGCGGATCTTATCGCCTGCAACCTTGATCAGGGACAGCCCGGTTTTCCGAAACATATCCTGCCGGATTACCTCGACAGGCTTGGCGTTGAGAGCCGTATCATCACCGAAGACACCTATTCCATCGTCACCGATAAGGTGCCGGAGAACAAAACCTATTGTTCCCTTTGCTCGCGCCTGCGCCGCGGCATTCTTTATCGGGTCGCGCGGGAAGAGGGGTGCGACGCCATCATCCTCGGCCATCACAGGGACGATGCGCTTGAGACCTTCATGATGAACCTTTTTCACGGCGGGGCGGCTCGCCGCGATGCCGCCAAAACTCGTTAACGACGAAGGCGATGTGCTGGTGCTGCGCCCTTTAATCCTGTGCGCCGAAGCGGACATTGAAAAGTTCGCCGCCGCGCTGAACTTTCCGATCATCCCCTGTAACCTCTGTGGTTCCCAGGAAGGGCTGCAGCGCGACGCCATGAAACAGATGCTGAGCGAGTGGGAGCGCCGCCGCCCAGGCCGGCGCGAGGTGATGTTCCGCGCGCTTCAGAATGTCCGCCTCAGCCATCTCGCCGACGAAAAAGTCTGGGACTTTGACGGCCTTTCCGATCAGGATTAAGCGCTTCTAAGCACGGTGTTTGCATGACGCAGCGATCTTGGACCGGACCAAAGGGCGGACGAAATAATGTCGAATAATGACCTTGAAGCGGATATAGACCGACTTGACGCTCTCGCGGGGGAAAAACGCGAGGCCTATGAAAACGCCGACCCTTTCCCGCATATCGCCATCGACGACTTCATCCGAAAAGGCGTTCTCGATGAAGTGCTGGACGAGGTTGAAAACGGCGATCATGCTGCCGGTTGGTCCGATATGAGCGACCGCTATCAACAAAAATCCGCCTGCAACTCAACGCGCGACATGGGGCCCGCGACCCGTGCGCTGGTGCAGTTCCTGAACGGTCAGGAAATGATCATGTTTCTGGAAAAACTCACCGGTATTGAGGGGTTGGTCCCTGATCCGTTTCTGGCGGGTGGCGGGCTACACCAGTTGCGTGAAGGCGGTTTTCTCGGCGTCCACGCTGATTTCAATTTTCAAAAACACATGCGCCTCGACCGCCGCATCAACCTTCTGGTCTATCTGAACAAGGACTGGGACGAAGACTGGGGCGGCAATCTGGAACTCTGGGACACCGGCATGAAGGCGTGCGTTAAACGCTATACGCCGGAATTCAATCGCTGCGTCATTTTCAACACGACCGACAAAAGCTTCCACGGCAATCCGCAGCCGGTGGCCGCCCCGGACGGGCGCATTCGCCGCTCCATCGCCATGTATTATTACACAAATGGCAGGCCTGACGGCGAGGTCGCGGATGAGCACATGACGCTCTTTCAGTACCGCCCCGGCGAGGGCAGCGCCGCCGATCGCGGCAAGCGGCTGATCAAGCGCTTTATCCCGCCGATTATCACCGATATGATCGATCGAAGGCGGAATTAGGCGGCGCAGCGCTCCCTTGCTATTCCGGCGCTTTTCGCTCATAAGGCGCGCCAATCCCGACCCCGCTGGACGGCGTCCCGGCGGGGCCGTTATTTTCATCGGACGCCGCGGAGAGAGCGAGATGTCGATTACGACGGCCCGTAAGGCTGAACTCATCAAAAAATTTGCGCAAAAAGAAGGCGATACAGGCTCGCCGGAAGTTCAGGTCGCGATCCTGTCAGAACGGATCACCACGCTGACAGACCACTTCAAAGAGCACAAGAAAGACAACCACTCACGTCGTGGCCTGTTGAAGATGGTGTCCCAGCGCCGTCGCCTTCTGGATTATGTGAAGCGTAATGACGAAGCGCGTTACCGCAAGCTGATCGAAGAGCTTGGGCTGCGCCGCTAATCTGTCTGCCGTTAATTCCGGCGGATGCCGGAATCTTTGAGCGCCGTTGCGCCAACATCCGCCTTTTGAGATCCCGGCGTTTGCCGGGATGAGCGCGAGAGGAAACAACATGAACCTGAACGACACATCGGCGATCATCACCGGCGGCGCCTCCGGTCTTGGCGAAGCGAGTGCAGAGGCGCTGCACGCCGCGGGCGTCAAGGTTGCGCTGTGGGACCTCAATGCGGAAAAGGGTGAAGCGCTTGCCGAAAAGCTTGGCGGCGTATTTTGCGAGACCAATGTCGCCGATGAGGCCAGCGTTGCGGCTTCCCTTGAAAAATCCGTCGCCGCAAACGGAACGCCGTCGATCCTGATCAACTGCGCCGGCATCGCCATTGGCGAGAAAACAATCGGCAAGAACGGTCCGCACCGTCTCGAGAGTTTCAAAAAGGTCATCGACGTCAATTTAATCGGCACGTTTAACTGTATCCGTCTGGTCTCTGCCGAGATGGAAAAGAACGAGCCGAAAGAAGACGGCGAGCGCGGTGTCATTATTAACACCGCCTCGGTTGCGGCCTTTGAGGGGCAGATCGGGCAGGCCGCTTATGGCGCGTCAAAAGCAGGGGTCTCCGGCATGACGCTGCCGGTTGCGCGCGATCTGATGAATATCGGCATTCGCGTCAACACAATTGCGCCGGGCATTTTCTGGACGCCGATGATGGCGGGCATGGACCAGAAGGTTCAGGACGCGCTCGCCGCTATGGTGCCGTTCCCGAAACGCCTCGGTCGCCCTGACGAATACGCTTCGCTGGCGTTGGAGATTTGCAAGAATACAATGATCAACGGCGCAACCATCCGACTGGATGGCGCCATCAGAATGCAGCCCAGATAAGAAAACGCCGCCGGTGAGGCGGCGTTTCGCTTTAAGGGCTACATACCCCGCGCGCGCGTACGATCCGCGTACGGCGCATTACGAGAAGAAGAGAAAAGAAATGTTTGATATTACGAAAAAATCGATTGAATGGGGCGGTCGCACGCTGACCCTTGAGACAGGGCGCATTGCGCGCCAGGCTGACGGCGCAGTGCTCGCCACTTATGGCGAAACATCCGTCCTGGCTGCGGTCACCGCAGCGAAAGAACCGAACCCGAATTTCGATTTCTTTCCCCTGACTGTTCACTATCAGGAAAAATATTACGCGGCCGGCCGCGTTCCCGGCGGTTATTTCAAGCGCGAAGCGCGCCCGACGGAAAAAGAAACGCTGACCTCGCGTCTGATCGACCGGCCGATCCGCCCGCTCTTTGCGAAAGGCTTCAAAAACGAAGTTCTGGTGGTTGCGCAGGTCCTGTCGCACGATCTCGAAAACGATCCGGATGTGGTCGCTATGATCGCCGCCTCCGCTGCGCTGACAATCGCGGGCGTTCCGTTCCTCGGACCAATCGCCGCTGCTCGCGTTGGCTACATCAATGGCGACTATGTTCTGAACCCGCAAATCGATGAAATGCCGGAAACGAAGCTTGACCTCGTCATGGCCGGCACAGCTGACGCCGTGATGATGGTTGAATCGGAAGCCAAAGAGCTTTCCGAAGACGTCATGCTCGGCTCTGTCGCGTTTGGCCACAAGGCTGCGAAAGAAGCGATCAACCTGATCATCGATTTTGCGGAAGAATGCGCCAAGGACCCATGGGATTTTACTGCGCCGGATAACTCGGATGTGGAAGCGAAAGTCCGTGGGCTCGTTGAGAGCGATGTACAGGCTGCTTACAAAATCACGGTCAAGCAGGATCGCCAAAACGCTTTGGCGGCGGCTAAAGATAAAGCCATCGAAGCTTTATGCGACGATGAGAATGATGATGCGCCGTCAAAGTCCGTCGTCGGCGGCGCTTTCAAAGCTATCGAGTCCGCCATCGTTCGCGGCGGTATTCTCGACACTGGCGAGCGCATTGACGGCCGCGACACCAAAACAGTTCGCCCGATCGTTGCCGAAGCCGGCGTTCTGCCGCGCACTCACGGTTCGTCACTGTTCACCCGCGGTGAAACGCAGGCGCTGGTCGTCGCGACGCTAGGCACTGGTGAAGACGAACAGTTCATCGATGCGTTGGCTGGAACGTATAAAGAGCAGTTCCTCCTGCATTATAACTTCCCGCCCTATTCGGTTGGCGAAGTTGGCCGTATGGGCTTTACCGGTCGTCGCGAAATCGGTCACGGTAAGCTTGCCTGGCGCGCGATGAAGGCGGTTATTCCGACCCAGGAAGAATTCCCTTACGTTATTCGTCTGGTCTCGGAGATCACGGAATCCAACGGTTCGTCTTCCATGGCGACTGTCTGTGGTTCGTCGCTTGCCTTGATGGACGGCGGTGTGCCGATCAAGCGTCCGGTCGCCGGTATTGCGATGGGCCTCATTCTTGAGGGCGAGAAATACGCCGTTCTTTCCGATATTCTGGGTGACGAAGATCATCTCGGCGATATGGACTTTAAAGTCGCCGGTACGGATGCGGGAGTCACCTCGCTGCAGATGGATATCAAGATTGCCGGCATCACCGAGGAGATCATGAAGGTCGCGCTTGATCAGGCGAAAGACGGCCGCATGCATATTCTCGGTGAAATGAACAAGGCGCTCGACACCGCGCGCGGCGAACTTGGCGATTATGCGCCGCGTATCGAGACGATGCAGATCAACAAAGACAAGATTCGCGATGTTATCGGCGCAGGCGGTAAGGTCATTCGTCAGATCGTCGAAGAGACAGGCGCCAAGATCAATGTCGATGATGAAGGTCTGATCAAGATCGCCTCGAATGACAAAGAGAAGATCGACGCCGCTTACAAGTGGATCCACTCCATCGTCGCCGAGCCGGAGGTTGGCGAGATCTATAAAGGCAAGGTTGTCAAAACCATGGACTTTGGCGCCTTCGTGAACTTCTTCGGTCCCCGGGACGGCCTTGTTCACATCTCGCAATTGTCGAGCGGGCGCCCGGAAAAAACCACCGATGTGGTCAAGGAAGGCGACGAAGTGTTCGTCAAACTTCTCGGCTTTGACGATCGCGGCAAGGTTCGCCTGTCGATGAAAATCGTCGATCAGGAAACCGGCGAAGAGATTGCCCGCGACGGCGGCGATAACTAAGCGCCTGTTTTAAAAACAAAAATGATGTGAGGCGGGGCCGTTGCAAGACGGCTCCGCCTTTTTGTTGTGCGCTGGCGGGCGCGTCTGCGGGACAGGGTCTTTGCAACGGTTCAATTTAGATTAGGGTGTGCGCGACGCCGGACGATCAAGGGGAATGGGTGATGGTTGAATTCAATTCACAGTTAGCGACGGGCGCGGCTGCGTCATTGTTATTCGCACTCACCGGTTGCGGGCAGGACGCGGCGCCGGGACAGGCCAGCCAGCCTGAAGCGGCTGAAACCGAAGCGGCGGCGCCGACGGCGTCTAAGGCGCTTATCGCCATGGCGGATGAGCACGCGCGAGCGGTCCTCGAACAGTCACCCGAATGGGCGTCGTTTCTCGGCGTCGGCGAAGAGATCGCCGGCGCGGGCTATCAAGGGCGTCTTGGCGGTTACGGTTTTGAGGCCAACCAGCAGGCCCGGCAGATGAACGAAGGGTTCCTGCAGGATATTCGCAGCATTGATCGCAGCGCTTTGGATACGCAAGGCGCGATCACTTATGATGTGCTGCGCGCCGCCTATGAGACAGGCGCCCAGCGCAACCAGTTTGACTTTGGCGGATCGGCGGTGTGGGGTTCCGGCAGCCCTTACGTGGTGACGCAGCTTTCCGGCGCGCATCTGTTTCTGCCGCGCCTGTTGCAGACGCAACAACCGCTGGCGTCGAAAGAAGACGCTGAGAATTATATCTCCCGGCTATCGGAATTTGGGCGCGTCTTCGATGAAGTGATTGAATCCATCGGTAATGACGCCGCGCTCGGCGTTGTGCCGCCTTATTTCGCGCTCGAAGGGGCGCAACGCTCCATCGCGTCGTTTACTGAATCTGCGCCAGGTGAAAATCCGCTTGTCACGACGTTTGCGACAAAGATTGGAAGTATAGAGACGCTTACAGATGAAGAGAGAGAGACATTGACCGGCGAGGTGGCGTCGATTGTCGAAGCGGTCGTCTACCCCGCCTATTCACGTCTTGGCGCGGCGCTCGAAAATCTTGTTCCGCAGGCAGGCCGCGAGGCGGGCGTTTGGCGCCTGGGCCCTGAGGGCGAAGCTTTTTACCAGCATGCGCTCAACTCCTACGGCGCGAGCGGCATGACCGGTGAAGAAATTCACGAATTGGGACTTTCGGAAGTGGCGCGGATCACCGCTGAGATGGAAACGATCCTTGAGGCGCAAGGCCTGACAGACGGCTCCGTTGCCGAGCGGTTCGAGGCGATCGGGCAGCGTGATGATATGCGCTATTCGAACACCGATGACGGCCGCGAGGCGTTGCTGGCGGACCTCAATGTGCAGATCGACGGAATCATGGAAAAAGCGCCGGACCGGTTCGGTACGGTGCCGAGCCAGCCGGTCGAGGTGCGGCGCATCCCTGTTTATGAGCAGGATTCTGCGCCCGGCGGTTACTACAATTCTCCGTCTCTCGATGGAGCGCGCCCTGGCATCTACTGGATTAATCTGAAAGACACCGCCGACTGGCCGAAGCACACATTGAAAACGCTGACTTATCACGAAGCTGTGCCGGGCCACCACTTTCAGCGTTCGCTTGAACGCGCCGCCGGTCTGCCGCTCATTCGCAATATGCTTGGCTACTCAGAGTTTTCCGAAGGTTGGGCGCTTTACGCTGAACAGGTCGCTGCCGAAATGGGGATGTATGACGATGATCCCTTGGGCGATCTCGGTCGTCTGCAGTCAGAGCTTTTCCGGGCAGCACGTCTGGTGGTCGATTCCGGCCTGCATCACAAACAATGGACGCGCGAAGAGGCGATTGATTACATGACGGGCGTAACCGGCGACACGCGCGCGGCGGTAACGCGCGAGGTTGAGCGCTATTCCGTCTGGCCGGGTCAGGCGTGCTCGTACAAACTTGGTATGCTGAAGATTAATGAGCTGCGTGAAAAAGCGGAAACTGAACTCGGCGACCAGTTTGATATTCGCGCCTTTCACGACGAGGTTTTGTTGACCGGCGCAATGCCGCTTCCGGTGCTGGAGCAGAAAATCGAGCGCTGGATCGCCGCCACAAAGAACGCTTAAAACCATTTAAAAACAAGGGTTTGAATCAATGATGATCGCAAGGATATTGGCGGGCGCTGCGCTTTTGGCCGTGTCGGCCTGCGCCGTCGCACAGGATGAACCTGAGGAAAAAAGCGAAGCGAAGGCGGAAGATCAGGAAGAACCGCGCCGTTATGAGACGACGGCGCGTATCACCGCGAACGGTAAGTCAGTCAGCTATACTGTTATCGCCGGCGAAACTTTTCTTGAAAATGAGAAAGGGGAGCCGGTCGCTTCGATTTTCTCAACCTCGTACATCGCCGACGGGTTTTCCGATCCGCGGGAACGCCCGATTGCGTTTATCTTTAACGGTGGGCCTGGTTCCGCGTCGTTGTGGCTGCATATGGGTGTCTTCGGGCCGAAGCGTGTGCGCCTTCCATCCGATCCTGATGACGATGGCGCGGCGCCGTTCGACCTGATTGAGAATCCGGAATCCCTGATCGACGTCGCCGACATGGTGTTCATCGATCCGGTGGGCACTGGCTGGTCGCGCACCCTTGGCGATGCGTCTACTGATGACTATTGGGGCGTTAAACAGGACGCTGCGTCCGTGCGCGAATTCATTCGCCGCTGGCTCGTCGAACACAAACGCTGGAATTCCCCGAAATATCTGATGGGCGAAAGCTACGGCACGACGCGTTCCGGCGCGCTTCTGGAGGCGCTGGAAAGCGGCTGGACCGATATTGCGATCAACGGCGTTGTTCTGATCTCAACCGTCCTGAATTTCGGTCTTGATGCGACCGATGCGGGCAATGATGTCGGCTATATCGGTCTGATGCCGGGCTATGCGGCGACCGCCTGGTATCACGGCAAGGTCGATCGCGATCAGTGGGGCGGCGACATGGAAGCGTTCCTCGACGCAGCGCGCGCCTTCGCTACTGACGAGTACATGCCGGCGCTCCTGAAAGGTCAGATGATGCCCGAAGCTGAGCGAGATGCGGTGTCGGCGACGCTGGCGTCTTTCATCGGGCTATCGGAGACTTACGTGAAACGCGCGAACATGCGGGTGTCGCTGTGGCGATTTATGCGCGAGTTGCGACGTGATGAGGGGCTGACGGTCGGCCGGCTCGATTCCCGCTTTACCGGCGTTGAGGCGGACCGCGTTGGCGAGCGACCGGAATATGATCCGTCGGCTTACGGTATTGACGCCGCCTATACGGCGGGCATTCTTGATTATTTCAGCCGCGATCTCGAAGTTGATATCGATGATCCCTACACGACCCTTGGCGGCGTACGCGACTGGAACTGGGATGCGAGCGACGGCGGCGGCGATAATGCTTACGTGAATGTGGCGCCCTGGGTTGAGCGCGCCATGCGTCAGAACAAGGACCTCAGGGTGCTTGCGGCGAATGGCTATTACGATCTCGCGACTCCATTCTTCGGCACCGAGATGACGCTGGCGCAGCCGGGCTTTGATCGCTCGCGCCTGACGATCACCTATTATGAAGCCGGGCACATGATGTATATTCACCAACCATCGCTTGAAGCGCTGGCCGCCGATGTGCGCGCTTTTGTGAGCGGCGAATAATGCGCAAGCTATTTTTATCAGGCGTAGCAGTTTTTGCGCTTGGCGCCTGTGCGTCAGATAGCGAGACGGATGGGCCTGACCTTGCGGCGGACACGGCGAGCCTTCCAGAAACGGAGATATTTCTGGCGCCATTGTCGTTTGATCGAAACATGCCGGTTGTGGGGGAGCTTCGAAACATCTCTCAACATACTGGTTACGATAACCAGCCGTCCTTTCTGCCTGGCGCCGCAGCGTTCTATTATGTTTCCGAAGGCGCAAGCGGCAAAACAGATGTCTGGCGATATGATATTGCTGAAGACGATAACACCCGCATTTATGCGTCGCCTGCCGTCAGCGAATATTCGCCAAAAGCGGCGCCCGGCGATTATGGCGTGTCCTATGTTCAGGAAAACGAAGCCGCGGATATAACGCGCGTTCATGTCATGCCGGCAAGCGGCGGCGCAGGCGCGCCTGTCATAGAGCTGGCGCCGCTGGGCTATTACGCTTGGCTTCGGGACGGGGAGAAGCTCGGTGTTTATCTGCGCAGCGACCCGGCGACGCTGCAGCTTGTCGATGTTGAGAGCGGTCAGTCTGAAATGATCGCCGAAAATATCGGTCGCAGCCTGCATGCGACGCCAGATGGTCGCGGCCTTTATTTCACCCGTGTTGGCCCGGATGAAACTCATGGCGTCATGTATTTTGACCTTGATACTGCCGCTGTGACCGCCATTGCGGATTTGCCTGCGGGCGCAGAGGATTTCGCCGTCTTTTTTATCGGCCCTGATGAAGTCGGCGGTTTTTTAGCCGGAGACGGTTCAACGCTATTGTTCAATGCGCTTGAAAGCGAAATGGCTGAGTGGCGAGAGGTTGGCGATTATGCCGCCAGGCGCCTCAACAACATTACGCGCATCGCAATCAGTGATGACCATGCATGGATCGCGATCGTGGCGGAGCCGCAATAATGGCTAGCCGCCGGGCGTCCAGTACGGCGGGGCCAGTTCAAAACCCTCAAATTCAAATCCCGGCGACACCGTGCAACTCACCAGAGTCCAGTCGCCAAGACTTTTCGCAGCCTGCCAGCAATGGGGCGGAACAATTGCCTGTGGCTGCTCTCCATTTTCCAGGCCCGATCCGAGCGTAATCGCGTGCGCTTTCGTTCCGTCATCGGACAATTCGAGTGTCAGGGGCGCCCCGGCATGATAAAGCCAGATTTCCGTCGCATCGACTTTGTGCCAGTGGGAGCGTTGGCCCTGTTCCAGTAGAAAATAAATCGCTGTACCGCTGGCGCGCGTTTCGGGCGCCGCTTCTGCGCGCCATGTTTCTTTATACCAGCCGCCCTCAGGGTGGGGCGCGAGGCCAAGTTTTTCAATAATTTGCTTTGATGAACCAACCATGCCGCCGCCGCTCCTCTGACGTATATGAAAAACGAGATGGCCTGCAGGCAAAACGGCTTACCGATTCTCGCTTTCAATAAGATGTAGTTCATCCAATATACACCGCGACGGGACATAAGGGGACGCAAAATGTTGAAATATATAGCGATATGTATGCTCGCGGTTGTTGCGGGATGCGCTTCCACACATGCTGAAAACGCTGTGGAGAAATCTTCGCCAAGTGCAAAACCCGACGAGATTCAAGTGATGATTCTCGGGACCTATCACATGGCCGGCTCGACGAGTGATCTCATTAACGTCGAGGCGCAGAGTGTGCGGACGGAGCGGCGACAACAGGAATTGGCCGAGCTTGCTAATGCGTTGGCTGAATTCAATCCTACGGTGGTCGTTACGGAACGGGTCACCGAAGCGCCGGACTATATCGATCCGAAATATGCCGAGTTTACGGACGCGACGCTGCTTGAGAGTGAAAACGAGCGCGTGCAGGTCGCCTATCGTCTCGCTGAACGGACTGGCGTGACAAGAGTGTACGGTATCGACGAACAGCCGTCAGCGGGCGAGCCTGATTATTTTCCTTTTGATAAAGTGATGGAGCACGCAAATGCGACCGGGCAACAAGATGCGATGGGTGCGTTTCTGGCGGGTATGCAAAAGATAGTTGAAGATTTCACCGCGGAAACGGCGGAAGACCACATCGCTTTAAAACTATTGAAAATTAATACCGGGCCGATGTCTGCGCCGGACTTTTATTACGCCTTGTCGGAATTTGATCAGGGTGAGGACCAGCCTGGCGCGGAGCTGCAAGCCTATTGGTTCATGCGCAATGCAAAGATCTGGTCCAAACTCATGGATGTGACGCAGCCAGGAGACCGCATTGTGGTGGTTTATGGCGCCGGTCATAAATACTGGCTGGAGCATATGGCCGATCACACTGACGGCTATGTGCTTGTTGACCCGGCGCCGTTTCTTGAAGCCGCGTTTCAGTAATGCGCTATTCTTTAAGCGCCGCTTCGTCTGGCATGCCGACAATATGGAAGCCGCCATCGACGTGGTGAGTCTCGCCGGTGCATGATGCTCCAAGGTCCGAGAGAAGATACAGCGCCGCGCCGGCGACGCCTTTCGGGTCGGTGTCGTCGCGTAAGGGGCTTGCCTTGCGATTGAACGAGAACATGTGGCGTCCCGAAGAAATGCCGGCGGCGGCAAGGGTTTTGATCGGACCGGCGGAGATGGCGTTGACGCGGATGTTCTGAGGCCCGAGGTCACGCGCGATGTATCGGGTCGAGGCTTCGAGGGCGGCTTTCGCCACACCCATGACGTTGTAGTTCGGCACGGTGCGTTCCGAGCCGAGATAGGTCAGCGTGATCATCGATCCGCCATCCTTCATCAGCTTCGCGGCGCGGTTCGCCGAGTCGACAAAAGAGAACGCGGACACATCCATCGTGTCGCGAAAAATTTCGCGCGTTGTATTCTCAACAAAGGAGCCTTCAAGCGCCGTTTTGTCAGTGAACGCGATGGCGTGAACAAGAAAATCCAGCTCGCCCCATTTGTCTTTGACGGTTGCAAAGGTCGCATCCATTGATGCGTCGGACAAAACATCGCATTCCAGAATGAGGTCCGCATTGAGGCTTTCGGCAAGCGGACGCACCCGCCGTTCCAGCGCCTCATTGGCGTAGGTGAAGGCGAGCGATGCGCCCTGTACATGGAGTTGCTGTGCAATGTGCCAGGCGATGGAGTTCTTGTTGGCGACGCCCATGATGAGCCCGCGCTTGCCTTTCATCAGATCGCCTTTGGGAAAACTCGTTTCACTGGTCATTACTGTTATCCTTCCTGCTTAGTCGCATTGGTGGCTCGCCCTGGGTGAAGCCTGTACGTGGACAAGCAAATCAGCCGAGCGAACCAGCGTTGGCCGGGTTCTAGCGGAATCATCGGCAAGACGGAAGCTATTGAGGATTGATGCTCAGTCGAGAATGCCGATCACGTGCAGCCAAGGCTCAGCAACACCCTTAACGTCATACTGCCCGCCGGTGGCGATGTTGTTGAAGCTGTGATCGCCAAAAGCAAAGACATGCACTTCATTGTTGGCTTTGCCTGACTTAATTAGCGTTTCGAGCCTAGTAAGCGATGGGATGACGGGAATGACGGAATCGCGCAGGCCAAAAATCCACAGGATTGGAATGTCGAGCGCTTCAAGCGTAGGCGCCGGATCAAACCCATGATCACCATCATAGGCTTCCAGAATGGTGTCCGCTTGCGCCACAATGGTTGAATCAGCACCGCTTTCTGATCCTGTCTGCTCGACCAGATAGCTTCCGTGAATGGCTTCTTCGCCCGCCGTTACAGGACTACCTTCGCCGATAATGATGAACTTGACTGCAGGCTCGTACGAAGCGGCAAGCGGCATTATCCATCCGGCTTGGCTGCCGCCGAAGAGACCGATGCGAGTTTCGTCAATGCCGTCTTGTTCAGCCACCCAGCGCGCAGACCAGACCACGTCCATGGCCAAATCCTGAAAAGTACGAGCGCTGTCTGCAACAGTGAAAGGTTCATACTCCCCGGTTGATTCCCCCGTGCCGCGCTTATCAAATGAGAGAACGGCGAAACCCATTTCCAACGCGCGGCGCGTATAAAATCTAACGCCTTCTCTTGTGGACGGCGCTGACCCATGGGCGGTCACAATCGCGGGCAGATCGCCTTTTGCATTTGCAGGTCGATAGAGAGAAGCGCCCAGCATAACATCGCCGGCTTCTATAGTGATGCGACGCTCTTCGACTTTTGGTTTTTCTTTGGCGCAAGCACCGGCCAGCGGAAATATTGCTATCAAGGCAAGCAGAAAGACAGTCGCGTGGTTTGGGAGCTTATGAAAAATAAACATCATTGTAGACGCCTTCTAAATCTGGTGTGTTGGAGAGCAATCTCACACCATGCGGGATGAGATGTCTTGGACGATATTCGGGTTAGGCAATTGAGCAGAGCTGTGCAAAGAGGTCCCAATCAGCGTTTTCGAAGCGTCACCTGCAGCTTGGCGCCGGGCGCTGAAATTGCACAAGGAGTGTGCCGTGATTTTGCCTTCCCGGCGCATGTCCATGAAGGCCTTACATTAGGTTCTGTTGTGTCTGGCCGGGAGTATTTCCAGATTAGAGACCAGCATATCCCTGCAGGGCGCGGTGCGGTTTATATTGTACCCCCGGATACAATGCATGGTGGTTACTCGTATCAGCGTGGCGGTTGGCGTTACATTTCGCTCTACATTACGCCTGATGCGATTGCCCGCCTGTTTGACGATGATGCATGTTCATTTGACCTTCGCTGGGGGCCAATCATTCAGGATACGACAGTCGCGCGCGCACTCACACAATCCTTGCAGGAAATGGCTCATCATCCTGCGCGTTTGTGCGTCGATGTTGCGCTCGTGAAAACTGTCTCGATAGTTTGTCGTGCGAATGTATGTGATTCAACATCTGCAGTGTTTGTGTCGCAAGCCAAAGACCGGCGACTACGCAATGTTCGCGATTTTATTGATGCGCATTTTCAAACTGATATTTCATTAGAGCAGTTGGCGACAGTCGCGGGCTGGAGCCGTCAGCACTTGATAGCAACGTTTAAAAAACACTTTGGCGGCACGCCTTATGCGTATCTTGTTGCGCGCCGACTGACGGCCGCACGCAAACGCATACTTGCCGGGGACTCTTTAGCGGTTGTCGCTGTTGAGTGCGGGTTTTGCGATCAAAGTCACCTCAACCGTCATTTTGCGCGTGTCTTCGGGCAATCGCCCGCAGCCTATGCGCGCAGCCTTGCCGCCTAGCTGCCTGACCGTCCGATCACGATCAGCGTCAAGATGAAATAAGCAAGCCACACCAGTGCGTAAACGCCATAGCGGGTGGTTTTTTCCTGCTTGCGAACAGCCGGCAGGATCAGGCGAAACCACCAAAGGCCTATGCTTGCGATAACCGCCGCCGCGATGCCTGCATAAAAGGCTTCCGGCACGCGGTTGCTCTAGACTCTGGCGACGGCGAGGGACCCGTTGGTGCCGCCGAAGCCAAAGCTGTTGGTGAGGAAGCAGTCGATCTTTGCGTCATCTACGCGCTCGCGGATGACAGGCAGATCGGCGAAAGCCGGGTCGATATTTTCAATATGTGCTGACGCAGCAAGGAATTTCTCGCGCATCATGATGAGGCCATAGACAAGTTCCTGCGCGCCGACGGCGCCGAGGGAATGACCTGTAAGCGACTTGGTGGAAGAAAAGGGCGGGATTTCCGATCCGAAGACTTCTCGAATGGCGCCGGTTTCTTTCTCGTCGCCAATCGGGGTCGATGTGCCGTGAGGGTTTACATAGTCGATTGGCTGGCGAACTGTTTCGAGTGCGCCGCGCATGCACCTGACGGCGCCTTCGCCGGAAAGCTGCACCATGTCGTAGCCGTCGGAATTGGCGAAATAACCAACGATTTCACCGAGAATATTCGCGCCGCGCTTTTTCGCGTGCTCGTATTCTTCCAGGACAACGACCCCTGAGCCGCCTGCGATGACAAAGCCGTCGCGATCTTTATCGTAAGCGCGGCTCGCCGTGGCCGGACTGTCGTTGAAGTTTGTCGACATCGCGCCCATGGCGTCAAAAAGGTTCGCCATCGTCCAGTCGAGATCTTCGCAGCCGCCAGCGAAAATAATGTCTTGCTTGCCCCACATGATCTGCTCGGCCGCCGCGCCGACGCAATGAACCGATGTGGCGCATGCGGATGAAATCGAATAATTAACGCCGAGAATTTTGAAGGATGTGGCGAGCGCTGCTGACGGACCTGACGACATAGCCTTTGGCACCACGGTCGGACCGATCTTTTTCGTGCCGCCCGTATCGATTGTTTTTTGTGCGGCTTCAACGATTGCCCGCGTTGATGGGCCGCCGGCGCCCATCACAATGCCAATCCGTGGATCGCTGATCGCGTCTTTTGAAAGCCCTGCATTTTCAAGGGCTTCCTGCATGGCGATGTAATTCCAGCCGACAGCTTCGCACATAAAGCGGCGCGTGCGCCGGTCGAGGGTTTCTTCAACATTTACGGGCGGCTTGCCCCAGACCTGGCATTTGAAACCGTGCTTGGCGAAATCTTCAGACCGCGTGATCCCGGATTTGCCTTCGCGCAACGATTCAGTGGCGTCCGCGACGTTCCCTCCAATGGATGATACGACTCCCATTCCAGTGATGACTACGCGGCGCATAAACATCCTTTCATTTTAATCGGCGTACTGAACGGCGCTAGAGAGAAAGGCCGGCCTCTAATTGCTCGGCGGAGAATAATCCAACGCGCAGATCTTTAGCTTCGTAAATCTGTCGCCCATCTACTTTCATAACGCCATCACCGATGCCAAGAATTAAAGGGCGCCGCATCATTCTACGGATATCTATCTCATAGCGTACAGTTTTTGCTGTGGGCACCACCATGCCGCCAAACTTAACATCTTTTGCACCGAGCGCACGGCCATGACCCGGATTGCCCGCCCATGTCAGGTAAAAGCCGATCAGTTGCCACAGGGCGTCGAGGCCCAGGCAACCCGGCATCACAGGATCGCCTGGAAAATGGCAGTCGAAAAACCATAAATCCGGATTGATATCGAGCTCAGCTTCGATCCGCCCTTTGTTATAAGCGCCGCCGTCGCTGGTGATTTTCGTAACACGATCGAACATCAGCATGGGCGGCACGGGAAGCTGGGCCGTCCCCGGTCCTCGCAAGCCGTGATAGCCGCATTCCAGAAGTTCTTCGCGATTAAAGCTGTTTTTTTCTTCGGTCATTCGATGATGTGTTGCGTTTCCTGGCCGCTAGGTAGACGCGGCGGTCGCTATGGTCAATTCTGCGCCGCAGCATTTGATGCGGCGCCAGGCGCCCCCCACAGGCCAGAGAGCAACGCCCAGCCTTTGACGCGATCAGTGGAAAGGCGCAGCCAGCCGCCCTCGGTTTTATCAACACGAGCGATCAGCCCCTTTCCAAGGCGCGCGCGCATAACCGCATCGGACGCCGGCCGGGCGCGAAGCGCCAGGCCATCGACAATCACAAGCGCGGTTTTCGCGCCGGAAAGCTTTGTTCGATGGGCCCAGCATTCGTCCCCTTCGGCGTCGCGAATCTTACGCCAGTTATCGCTTGTTTCGGCGACGACCATCACAGGAAGCCCTTTTCTCATATAAGTAATGCGGACCGGATGATCGAAGCTGGGGCCGGAACGGCAATTGGTTTTGTCGGCCTTCAGCGATACAAATCGAGGGACAGGCAGGCCGGATGGCGTATCTAGACGCGGGGCGGGTGTCGGCTCTTGTTTTACCGCTGCGGCTTGCGCGGGCGCCGCGCTCGCGTTCATATGGATAGCGGATAGGACGAAAACGGCAGTAATCGCCAAAAAACATCGCATGGCGCGAACTCTGACTCAGAAGAAATATGAACAAAAGCTTGTTAGACCTTATAGCCGTTAACAGGGTGTTAACCACCGTCACAAGTTGGGTGCGGGGGGGCAATGGGTAAGGCTGTCAAAGTCGCGCTGACGCGCCGGTTGCCGGAAGCGGTCGAAAACCGCCTGGCGGATCTCTTTGATACGGTTCTGCAACAGAGCGATGCGCCGCTATCGCGTGCGGCGTTGATCGCGCTGGCGCAGGATTGCGATGTGCTGGCGGCGACCTTGGGCGATCAGCTGGACGCCGAATTTTTCGCCGCTGCTGGCGACCGCTTGAAGCTGGTGGCGAATTTTGGCGCCGGGACCGATCATATTGATATTGCAGCCGCCAATGCGCGCGACATTACGGTTACGAACACCCCCTCGGTATTGGCGGAAGACGCAGCTGATATGGCGATGGCGTTGGTCCTCGCGGTGCCCAGGCGCCTCGTTGAGGGCGTGCGGGCGCTGGAGAATGGCGAGTTTGAAGGCTGGTCGCCGACCTGGATGCTTGGGCGGCGTGTTCGCGGCAAGAAGCTCGGCATAATCGGGCTTGGGCGTGTAGGAGAGGCGATCGCGCGGCGCGCGCGCGCTTTTGGCCTCGCGGTGCATTACCATAATCGCAAGCCCATCAACCCGCATGTGGAGGAAGACCTCGAGGCGACCTATTGGGACAGCCTCGATCAGATGCTGGCCCATGTTGATATTGTGTCGGTGAATTGCCCGCATACACCGGCGACCTTCCATCTGTTGTCGCGTCGGCGATTGGAGCTTTTGCAAAAACACGCCTATGTCGTGAATGTCTCGCGCGGCGAGATTGTCGACGAAACGGCGCTCGCGGACCTGATCGAAGCTGGCCGCATTGCCGGCGCCGGCCTTGATGTCTATGAGCGCGGCAGCCCCAGCGAAAAACTGTTGAACGCCCCGAATGTGGTTTTGTTGCCGCATATGGCGTCAGCCACGGTTGAAAGCCGGATCGAAATGGGCGAGCGCGTCATCATCAACATCAAAATGTTTGCTGACGGCCACAAGCCTGCGGACAGGGTGATCTTAGGGCTTGATTCCGATCTTGAACCGAAAACGGCCTGACAAAAGTCAGTGTTGCAACACGCATAATGGGGGCGCCTCGGCGTCGCGCCGACGGTTAGCAACGCCGCTTGTTCAAAAACCAGATTAGATCAAAGAAGCAAGCTTATGGGATTTTACGCCGACCATGTCGAACCGAAGCTGGTTTCCTGTATCTGCGGACTGCCGATGATCAGCAAAGAGCGCGCGTCGATTGTGCCCGAGGCGCAAGGCCGGGTTCTGGAGATCGGATTTGGCTCCGGTCACAATGCGCCGCATTATGATCATGGAAAAATTTCACATCTCTATGCGCTTGAGCCGTCGGCGGCCCTGGCGACGGCTCGGTCAAAAGCGCGTCGATGAATTGCCGTTTTCGGTGGAGTGGCTGGATCTGCCGGGTGAAGAAATTCCCCTTGATGACGAAAGCGTCGACACCGTGCTCGTCACCTTCGCGCTGTGCACAATCCCTGATGTTGAAAAGGCTCTTGCCGGGATGCGCAGAGTTCTCAAGCCTGGAGGCAAGCTGGTTTTCCTTGAGCATGGCGCCGCGCCTGACGCAGGCGTCGCCAAATGGCAAAACAGGCTGAACGGAGTGTGGGGAAAATTTGCCGGCGGGTGCCGTCTTAACCGAAAACCGGATTCACTGATTGATAGGGCGGGTTTCCGGATTGATAAGATTGAGCGGCATTATGCGCCAATAATGCCGAAAATCGCCGGATTCGTGACCGCAGGCGTTGCTGAGCGGTAACAGTTGATCGCAACTACGTGAATTTCCAAAAATTTTAGTTGTATCGATAATATCCCGGCGCATCTTGTCCTGACCGAAGGCGCGCTCATGCGCCTGATTTTTTTACGAGTTGAAAGGTGCGTATTGTGCGCGTGTTGCTGGGGATAGGGGCTCTTTTAGCCGGTATGAGCGTTGCTCACGCCGACAATGCGCCATCCGGCAACCCTTTTAATAAATATTCCGACCCCAATGGCGTGGTCGCCGCCGTACAGACCAAGTTCCATACGGAAGCCGGCAAATCCGTACGGCTGGCGGTTTATGACAGTGAGGCGAATTTCCTCGAAATGGCGTCGATCAAGCATCAGGGCACGCTTGATGAGAGCGGCCTCGCCCTGGTTCGTTTCCTGGGGATGGAGCCGGGCGATTACGCCTTCGCGGCCTATCTCGATGAAAATGGCGACGGTCGTCTCAATCGCGGCCCGCTCGGCATTCCGAAAGAGCCGATTGCATTCTCCAATGGCGTGGTCCCGAAACTGCGCCGACCGGAATTCAGCGAAACCAAAGTTGACGTCGCCCCTGGCAGCGTCGTGGTCATCACGCTGGAAGACTAAGCGCTACTGGCGCAGGAATTCCGCTTCGATTTCAATCTTCACCTGATCGCCGACGATGCCGTCAAAGCGATCGACGCCGAACGCACGCCTGCTGATCTCAGACGTTGCTGACAGGCCAATCACATAGGCGCCGCGCAATCTGTCATTCCCGCCGCCGTTGAAGGCGACGTCCAGCGTCACGGGCTGTGTAACGCCGTGCAGGGTTAACTCGCCGGCCATAACGCCGCGATTTTCACCGGTCACCGTGATTGCCGTCGATTGAAACAGCGCTTCGGGAAACTGGTTTGTATTGAACCAGTTTGAGCCCGTCAGGGTGTTGGCGAAATCGTCATTCGCAACATCAAGGCTGGTCATATCGATGACCGCTTCGACGCGCGCAGCGGCTGGTTCGTTCTCATCAAAATCGAGGCTGATATCGAAACTGTTGAAGCGCCCCACATAGGTCGAAAAGCCCAGATGATCGATTTTGAAAAGGAGTGACGCATGCGCGGGATCGAGGGAATAATTTCCGGCCCTTAGGGCCGCTGGGTCCGCGTTGGCCTTTGGCGCAAAGACCGGCGCCAGGACGGCGCAGCCCGCACACAAAAACAGCGCCGCAAAACCGATCGCCTTGAACATTGCTTTGGTTCGCACCTCTAAGGCCTTTTGATGAGTTACGCTTTATGGGTTTGCGCAGTCAGGGCATTGGGGATCGGCGGGTAGCGCGACCGTACGGAATGTCGCCCCGAGACCGTCATATAGCATAAGCCGCCCGGCGAGGCTGTCGCCGATATCTAACAATTCCTTGAGGACTTCCATCGCCGCAAGCGTGCCCATGACGCCCGTGACGGCTCCGAGGACGCCTTCCTCCGCACAATTGACCTGTTGGTCGCGCGGCGGCTCCTCCGGCACAAGGCAGCGATAGCAGGGCATGACGCCGGGATCCGCATAGGGCTTGAAGGTGGCGAGCTGACCTTCGAAACGCCCGACAGCAGCGGAGATAAGCGTTTTTTCCGAGCTTATGCAGGCGTTGTTCAGCGCGTATCGTGTTTTGAAATTATCAACCCCTTCGACAACCAGATCATAGTCCGTGATGATCCCTGCGGCGTTCTCTGACGTGATGCGAAGCGTATGTTCGGCGATCTTGATGTCGGGGTTGAGCTGGTTGACGAACTCCCTGGCGGCATTGGTCTTGGGCCTGCCTACATCATCCGTATGGAAAAGAACCTGCCGCTGCAGGTTGGAAAGCGCTACTGTATCGTCGTCCGCAACGCCGATGGTTCCGACGCCCGCGGCGGCGAGATACTGGATAATGGGCGCGCCAAGCCCGCCCGCGCCGACGACAAGCACGCGGCTTGCGAGGAGTTTTTGCTGGCCCTGGCCGCCGACTTCCCGGAGCAGGATGTGGCGTGCGTAGCGTTCCATTTGGGTTTTATCCATGGGCCTGCTTTTATGTCGGGAACGCCCGTTTGAACAGGGAGAGAAGGCATGAGCGATAACGCCGAGATCACGATCCGCCCGGTACGGACGCAAGACCGTGACGGCTGGGCGGCGCTGCGGCGTAAGCTGTTTCCGGATTTCGATCCGCCGGAGATCGATGAGTTCTTCAAAACAGGGTGTTTTGACGGGTTTGACCAATGCGCCGTGTTTGTGGCGGATGCGGGTGATGCGCTCGCCGGATTTGCCGAGGCGAGCGCCCGGCCCTATGCCGAAGGGTGCGCGACCACGCCCGCCGCTTATCTGGAAGCCTGGTATGTGGATGATCGCGCGCGCGGCAAGGGCGTCGGTAAACGCCTCGTCGCCGCGGTAGAGGAGTGGGGCCGTTCGCTGGGCTTTCAAGAAATCGCCAGCGACACGCAGCCGGAAAACACGGTTAGCCGGAAAGCGCATGGGCGACTTGGTTTTGAAGAGATCGAACAGATCGTCTGTTTTGCAAAGAAGCTTTGACGTAAGCGCGCCCGTCATCCCGGACTTGATCCGGGATCCATGACGCCACGCCGGATATGCTCAACTGGATCCCGTGTCTGCATCCCATCATCAAAGATGCTGTGATGCGCACGGGATGACGCCGGCGGGGACGAATGTTATTGAACGGCGGCCATGCAAAAGCTCCTGATCACACTCGGCATTATTCTTCTTGTCGCAGGGCTTTTGTGGCCGCTGATCTCAAAGCTGGGGCTGGGCCGCCTGCCGGGCGACATCATTATTCGCCGTGAGGGCTTTTCATTCTATTTTCCTCTGACGACGATGATTATTATCAGTATCGTCCTGACACTGATTTTCCGGTTTTGGGGGAGATGATTGGGTAAAACGCATGCTTTTGACGGGCCTCAATCATCAAATTAAACCCCAGTTGAGCCAAACCCTCCGGCGCCGCGTTCCGTGTCGTCGAGTTCCTCGACCTCGTCAAAGCGCGCCTGAAAGACCGGGGCGATGACCATCTGGCCGATGCGATCGCCGCGATTGATGGTAAAGTCCTCAGCCCCATGATTAATCAGGATGACTTTCAACTCGCCGCGATAGTCTGCATCGATAGTGCCCGGAGAGTTGACGCAGGAAATCCCGTGCTTGGCGGCAAGGCCTGAGCGCGGGCGCATCTGCGCCTCCCAGCCGGGGGGCAGCGCAATGGCGATGCCGGTCGGGACCATGAACCGCTCGCCGTGGCGCAGGATCATCGGCTTGACGAGCGCCGCGCGCACGTCACAGCCCGCCGCTAGCGCCGTTTCATAGCGCGGCAGGTCCAGGCCCTCGCCATGCGCCAAGCGCTTGATGCGTACAACCGGTGCGGCGCCAAGGTCGCTGCGGGGCTGGTCTTCGGATTTGGACTTAATGGCGGAAACTGACATGGGGCTTTGATCCTCAAGATTTTGCGAGACCATAATCGAATGACTCGGGCTGCGGCCTAAGGAATCTTTCCACATAATTTCCCGGTATTTTTCCTGTGGAAAACTACTCCGCCGCCTTGACCAGGGTTGGGCCGCCAAGGGCTTTGCCAATCCGTTCGGCGAGACGCCGCGCCACTTCATCCTTGGGCATTTGCGGCCAGGTTTCGTCGCCCTTGTCGGTGATCAAGATGATTTCATTGCGTTCCCCGCCCATGGGACAGTCGGCGCCGGGGGAGACGTCATTGGCGACGATCCAGTCGCAGCCCTTTCGTTTGCGTTTGGCTTCCGCATGGCAGAGCACGTCGTCGGTCTCTGCGGCGAAGCCGACGACGAGACGCGGGCGACCGGGCTTCATCTGGGAAATGGTTTTCAGAATGTCGGGGTTCTCCGCAACCGGAATATTGGTGAGGCCGCCGCGTTCTTTCTTGATTTTGTGGTCGGTTTCAATCGACGGGCGATAGTCGGCGACCGCCGCGCACATGATCGCGCAATCGACAGGCAGTGCGGCTTCGCTCGCAGCCATCATCTCACGGGCGGTTTCGACCCGCACGGTGTCGACTCCCGCCGGCGTGGAAATGGAGGTCGGGCCAGTGACGAGCGTTACGTCCGCGCCAAGATTTCTGAGCGCCGCCGCAATCGCATAGCCCTGCTTGCCGGACGAGCGGTTGGCGATATAGCGCACCGGATCGAGGGGCTCATGCGTCGGACCGGCGGTAACAAGCACGCGCTTGCCCGTGAGCGGTCCGGCGGCGCTTTTGGCGAAATAGGCGTCGACCGCATCGGCAATTTCCAGGGGTTCGGCCATGCGGCCCGGTCCGAATTCGCCGCATGCCATCTCGCCTTTATTTGGACCAACGAACAGTGCGCCGTCTTTTTGCAAAGTTTTGAAATTGCGCTGGGTCGCGGCGTGCTCCCACATTCGGACATTCATCGCCGGGGCAAAGAGCACCGGCTTGTCGGTCGCCATCAGTGTGGTTGAGGCGAGATCATTGGCGAGACCGTTTGCGGCCTTGCCCATCAGGTCGGCAGTGGCGGGCGCAACGACAACGAGGTCGGTCGAGCGCGACAGCTCAATATGACCCATTTCGGTTTCGTCCGTGAGGTCAAAAAGCTCCGTATAGCACTTTTCTCCGGCGAGGCTTGAAATGGAGAGCGGCGTGACGAATTCCGCCCCGGCGCGGGTCAGGATGGCGCGGGTGCGTATATCGCGCCGCGCCAGTTCGCGGATCAATTCAAGGCTTTTATAGGCGGCGACGCCGCCGCCGATAATCAGAAGTATGCTTTTCGCGCTCATATTTATCAGGCCCACATCTTAGCCTCATAAATAGGCGTCAATCGGCCCAAAGTCACGTCACGGAAAATCGCAATCAGGCGATCTGTTCCACCCGTGATTTCTGGCACAGCGGATAGGAATTCAGGAACGGCTCAATCGCCGCTTGCATCTCTGTGTAAGATGGGCCGTAACAGTAAACGCCGGTCTCCCGTTCGCCCTGCCAGTAGCCGCGATATGCGCCTTTGTCGCCCATCATCCGGTTTAACTCCGAGACGACCGTATCGAAATCGCAGGACGCATAGACTTCGTCATCAAGATCAACGCCGTTGAGGTAAACGGCGATGCCTTCCTGCTTGCCGAAGGGAATTTCCCGACCGGTGTTCTCAACAATTAGTTTCGAGCCTTTCGGCGCCCCAAGCGCTTCCAGCCTTTCGGCAATCGTCTGCAGCGCTTCTTCAGACGCTTCATGGACGTTGATCTCAACATCGCAAAAGGCGATGCCCGCCGGGTCTTCGGCAAGCTGTGTGCCGCCGCCGGTTACCGAACCGAGGTTGCTTTTCTTCAGCGTTTCATCCAGCGGATCTTCAAAATAATCTCCGCGATCAATGGGCTGTACCCGCGCATTGAGGCGCGCCGTAACAAATTCGCCATCGGGTTCGGTTTTTTTTGCGCCGAATTTCAATCCAAACATCACGGAAGCTCCCTTCGTAGCGGTGGTGGGGATCACACCGCAAAAGAGAAAAGAAACAGTGATTAAAATGCGAAATTTTTAACGGAAAAGGACAACTGCGATAATGGTCAGCGCCGACAGGCCAGCCAGCCAGAGCATGGGCGCGGCGCCTGATTTGCGTTCCGGCAAAGGCGCTGGAGTATGGGTCTCGTTAAATTTTTTGGCGGCCGCGCCAATGTCCTCGACATATTGAGGCAGGCGCGGGGCGATCTCGACGGCTTTGATCGCCGCCGTTCTGATTTTCTCCGCCTGCGCGCGCGGGCCGATCGCCCGGTCGATATAGGCGCGCACTGTCGGCGTCGCGGCCTCCCAGATGTCGACTTCCGGATCAAGCGCGCGGGCGACGCCTTCAACCGTCACCATGGTGCGCTGAAGCAGGACAAGCTCGGGCCGCAGATGCATGTCGAAAAGCGCGGTAACGTCAAACAGCTGCTGCAGGACGCGCGACATGTCCACATTGGCGGCGTTCTTGCCATAAAGCGGCTCGCCTACAGCGCGCAACGCCTGCGCGAAAGCTTCAACGGAATGACCGTCAGGGACATAGCCAGCGTCGAAATGAACTTCCGCGGTACGTCGATAATTTCGCGTAATAAAACCATAAATGATTTCCGCGAAGGTCTGGCGCGCCTTATCATCCAGTCGGCCCATGATGCCGAAATCGACCAGCGCCAGCCTGCCTTCATTGTCGACGATCAGATTGCCCTGATGCATGTCGGCGTGAAAAAAGCCGTTATGGAGCGCTTGTGTTAGAAAGGTCGAAATGACCAGTTTGGCCAGCGCCTTGCGGTCGATGCCGCGCCTGTCCAGCGCCGCCACATCGGCGATAGGCGTGCCGTCGATCCATTCGATGGTCAGCACGCGCTTCGCTGAAAGCTGCCAGATGACCTCCGGCACCCGGATATTTGGCTCATCTTTTAGATTTTCAGCCAGTTCCGAGGCGGCGCCCGCCTCCATGCGCAAATCCAGCTCAATGGCGGCGGATTCCTTCAGGGTCTCGATAAATTTTTGCGGCTCCATGCGCCGCGCGGTTTTTGATACCGCCTCTATGTTTCGCGCCGCACGGCCAAAGGCCCGAAACTCGCTGGCCGCTTTGCGTTCGATATTTGGGCGGAGAATTTTCACGGCGACGTCTGAACCGGATTTCAGTTTCGCCCGGTGCGCCTGTGCGATGGAAGCGGCGGCGATTGGCGGTGAAAACTCTGCAAACAGAGTATCTGCACTCTCGCCAAAGGCGGCTTCGATTTCTTTTCGCGCTGCGGCGTCGGAAAAGGCGGGCATTTTGTCCTGCAGGCGGCCAAGATCGGCGGCGAGTTCAAAGCCGATAATATCGGGGCGGGTCGCCATGAACTGGCCAAGCTTCACATAAGCTGGCCCCAGCCGTTCGAAAGCATTGGCGAGCCTTTCGCCGGGGCGTTTGCCGTGTCCGCGCGCGCCAATTCTTGTCGCTGCGCCGAAGGCCCGCACAGGCGTCGGCGCCAAATGCGCATATTCACGGGGAATGAGCGCGTCATGGCGCGTCAGCGTCCAGGCGGCGCGGGCGAGGCGGGCGTAATCGGCAAGGATATTGAACATGAGAACCGCGCCTAAATCCGCCAGGCCATATGCAGCGCCGCGACGCCAGCGCTGAGATTTTCATAACTCACGCGTGAGAAGCCCGCCTTGCGAATACGGCTGGCGAAAGCTTCCTGCGCTGGAAATTTGCGAATCGATTCAACCAGATACTGATAGGCTTTGCGGTCGTGCGCGATTTTTTCGCCAAGCCACGGAATGAGGTTGAACGAATAGGCGTCATAGGCCTGTTGCAAACCTTCCGTAATCGGATGAGAGAACTCAAGGCAGATGAAACGCCCGCCTGGGCGCAACACGCGCCGTGCTTCCCGGAGGGTCGCATCCATATCGGTGACATTCCGTATACCGAAGGCAATGACATATGCGTCAGCCTGACCATCCTTGACGGGTAGGCGTTCCGCGTCGCCGCAGACGCGCGTCAATTGTGACGCCAGGGGCGCGGCGGCATCGCGTTCTGCGCCGGCGGCGAGCATTTCGTAATTGATGTCGCAAATGACGGCCCGCGCTGGCGGCTTTTCCGCGGCGCGCTTGCGCCCGTTGGCGCGGTTTAAAAATCCAAGCGCCACATCGCCGGTCCCGCCGGCGACATCAATCAGGGTTTGCCCGGGCTGCGGGGCCAGTCGGTCGAGAAGCGTTGCTTTCCAGATGCGGTGGATGCCCGCGGACATCACATCGTTCATCAGGTCGTAATTTTCGGCAACGCTGTCGAAGACCTCGCGCACAAGGCCCGCCTTTTCGCCGGCGTCCACGTCTCGAAATCCGAAAGAGGTTTTGCTCTCATTGTGCTGCGTCATCATAAACCCTTACCTTTTGACGCATTTCGAGAGAAGCGGCCTTGACGCCGCATGGCCGGTTTGACAGTGTTAAGCACTTGAATTGGCATCTTTTTTCCATGCAGGGAGCATTGCTCTCAAGGTTGTTTGGCAGTCAGCGTTGGTAAGAAGCGTTTTTTGCAAATGACGGGGAGTTCAAGAGACACATGATCAAGTCTGAATTGGTGCAAAAGCTCGCGGATGAAAATCCCAATCTGTTCCATCGGGACATAGAGCGCATCGTCTCGATTGTTTTCGACGAAATCACCGACGCGCTGTCCCGCGGGGATCGCGTTGAATTGCGCGGCTTTGGCGCATTTTCCGTTAAACACCGGCCGGCGCGGGTCGGGCGCAATCCGCGCAGCGGCGAAGCGGTTCAGATCGAAGAGAAGTGGACGCCGTTTTTCAAGGCTGGCAAGGAATTGCGGGACCGGCTGAACAGCGAAGGTCGCTTCTCGGACGGTGCGCGACCTGGCGGCGGCGACATTTCGTAAGGCGAAACCATTGCGTAAGCAGCCCCCGATATGAGACGTTAGCGCCATGAAAAAGTGGCTTTATCGGATCTTCTGGATTCCGGTGCTTGTCATTGCGGTGCTCTTTCTGGTCGCCAACAGACAGCCGGTGACGATCAGCCTTGACCCATTCAATGCGGACAACCCGGCGGTGACGTCATTTCCAATGCCGCTTTGGCTATGGTTGATTTTCATGCTTTTTCTGGGGCTTGGCCTCGGGGCGGCGGGTATGTGGTTTTCAGGCGCGCAACGCCGCCATAAAGCCCGCGCCGAGCATCGCGAACTGAAAACCCTGCGCCGCGAGATGGCGGCGGCCGCAGCGGAAAAACAGGCGCGTGAACAGGCCGCGGAGACCGCCGCCCAGGCTGACCCTCCTTTGCTTGAGCAAGCGGAGCCTTGAAGGCGATGGCATGAACGGCATAGCGGTCAAGATTTGCGGCGTCACCACAATCGATACGGCGATCGCCGCAGCGCGATGCGGGGCGGACTATCTCGGCTTTGTTTTCTTCCGCAAAAGCCCTCGCTTTATCTCGGCGGAGGCTGCCGAAGAGATCATTGTCGAACTCAAACAGGCAAGCTTTGATGAGGGTTTTGGACTACCGAAGCTGGTTGGGCTGTTTGTCGATGCTGGCGAGAAGGAATTGTCGGAAGCGGCGCCTTTCCTCACGCATTTTCAGTTTCATGGCCATGAAAGTCCGGAGCGCGCGTCGGAGCTTGGCCTCGAATTCGCCGTCGATGTCATCAAGGCCATACCGGTCCGCGAGAAAAGCGATCTCGCATTGGCGGGGGAGTTCGCAGACGCGGCGGATATTCTTCTGTTTGACGCAAAACCGCCTCCGGGGGCGTCACGGCCCGGCGGTCACGGCGAACCCTTCGACTGGTCGGTGCTTTCCGCCCATGAAGGCGAGACGCCTTATCTGGTCGCCGGCGGGCTAACGCCTGAGAATGTGAGTGCAGCGATTGCTGCGCAAAAGAATGCTGCAGCATTTTTGGGCGTCGATGTCTCCAGCGGGGTCGAGAAGGCGCCGGGCAAAAAGGACAATATGCTAGTGGAGGCCTTTGTTTCTTCAGCAAAATCAGGATGATGAGGAGAGTTATTGTGCGTTTATTGTGCGCAGCATTTGGTGCAGCATTTTTTTTCGTGACATCGCCGGCAATTGCGCAGGAATCGGCGCCGCCAGCTGAGACGGTGCTTGAAAAAGCGTTCGATATTCTTCGCGACGGCGGCGGCGTGCTGGTGCTTCGTCACGCGAATTCTCCAGGCGGGCAGAAGGCGTCTGTTGGCATGACTGAGGGCTGCATCTTGCAGGAAGGGCGAGGGCTTGATGCGGAAGGGCTCTATCAGGCGCGCTATTTTGGCGAGTGGCTAAAGGCGGAGGAGGTCCCGATCCTTAAAGCCTATACCAGCGATATGTGCCGCGCCTGGGATACGGCGCGCCTTGCGGCGGGTGGCGCTGAGGCGGTCCCGCATCCATCGCAGAAAACGACCGATCCGGATGCGATTGCGTCATTCAAGAAGGAAATTGAAGCCGAGCTCGCCGCCAATCCCGGCCAGAACATCATGCTTGTCAGCCACTCCAACATTGCGCCGCTTTACGGTGCTGCGGCCGATGAGGGCGAAGAGGAGATCCCTTCCGGGGCGATTTTCGTGGTGAAGCCGCCCAAATGGGATGAGTTGCGTGCGCGGGTTGATCTCACCGTCAACGCCGCGCCGCAAACTGTCACAGTGGATTAGTCGCGGCGTCGGCGGTAAGACCGGCATATTCAGGTTATTCGCACCTGCAAAAACGGATATATTGAGCCCTACTCTAGTGACCAATCCCAACTCATTTCGCACCGGGCCTGACGCTGAGGGCCGCTTCGGAAAATTCGGCGGGCGCTTCGTCGCCGAGACCCTGATGCCGCTCGTTCTGGCGTTGGAAAAAGAGTATGATGCGGCCAAAAAAGATAACAATTTCAATACAGAGCTTGAGCACTACCTGAAACACTATGTGGGCCGGCCGAGCCCTCTCTACTATGCCGAACGGTTAACAGAGTATTGCCGGAGTATGGCCAATTCGACCGATGGCCCTACCGGGCCGAAGGGCGCGAAAATCTATTTCAAGCGTGACGAGCTGAATCATACCGGCGCTCACAAGATCAATAACTGCATGGGGCAGATTTTGCTGGCGCGGCGGATGGGCAAGACCCGGATTATCGCTGAAACCGGCGCCGGCCAGCATGGTGTCGCCACCGCAACGGTTTGCGCCCGTTTTGGATTGCCTTGCGTCGTCTATATGGGCGAGACCGACGTTGAACGACAAAAGCCCAATGTCTTCCGGATGAAATTGCTCGGCGCAGAAGTGATACCGGTGACGTCGGGTCGGGGCACCCTGAAAGATGCGATGAATGAAGCGCTTCGGGATTGGGTCACAAATGTGGACTCAACTTTTTACATTATCGGGACGGCGGCCGGGCCGCATCCTTATCCGGAGCTTGTACGCGACTTTCAGTCGGTCATCGGCAAGGAAGCCAAAGCCCAGATGATGGAGGCCGAGGGCCGACTTCCGGATGTGATCATGGCCTGCATTGGCGGCGGGTCGAATGCGATCGGCCTTTTTCACCCGTTTCTTGATGACAGGGACGTTGAAATCATCGGGGTTGAGGCGGGCGGCAAGGGCGTTGATACGGATGAACACGCGGCCTCGCTTACCGGCGGGCGGCCGGGCGTTCTTCATGGCAACCGGACCTATTTGCTGCAGGATGAAGACGGCCAGATCCAGGAGGCGCACTCAATCTCAGCCGGGCTTGATTACCCCGGCATCGGGCCTGAGCACGCATGGCTGCATGAAACCGGACGGGTCGCCTATCTCTCTGCGACGGACGATGAAGCGCTTGAGATGTTTCAGCTCTGCGCGAAACTTGAGGGGATCATCCCGGCGCTGGAGCCCTCCCATGCGCTCGCCAGAGCGATTGACAAAGCGAAGACCATGGACCGTGATCAGATTTTGCTGCTGAATATGTGCGGGCGCGGCGACAAGGATATTTTCTCGGTCATGGATGCGCTCGGCGGGTGAGTGAACTTCATCCTTGAGGTTGGGTATCCAGGATGCGCTTTCTAATTCGACTGATCCTTGGCGGTTTTGCTTTTGTGCTGCTCTTCATCGCGTTCGCCGTGCTTGGCGGCGATTTCATCTGGCTGATGGGCGGCGCCAAATCTCTCGACATTGAAAATGCGCCGCCGGCGATTGTCGCGTCCGCGCCGGCGCGGACTTCCTGGCCAGCCTATGGCGGTGATGCTGGCGGCGCGCGATACAGTTCGCTGGACCAGATCAATGTCGAAACAGTCGATGCTTTGAGTGTCGCGTGGACCTATTCAACCGGCGACCTTGAAAAGCGCGGCGACGCGATGAAGCGAACCGCAACGCAAGGAACGCCGATCCTCACCGATGATGCGCTCAGCTTTTGCACGCCGTTCAACGAAGTGATCGCAATTGATCCGGGGAGCGGCGCGGAGAAGTGGCGTTACGATCCGAAACTCAGCCTGGAGCATCAACTCGGCAACCAGTTTGTGTGCCGCGGTCTGGCGCAGTGGCGCGGCGTTGCGGAAGAATGCCCGGCGCGCCTTTTCATGGGAACCAATGATGCGCGGGTCATTGCGCTGGATGCGGCGACTGGCGTTCCATGCGATGGGTTTGGCGAACGCGGCGAAGTCACAATCGATCCGGGGATGGAGCTTGTCTGGCCGGGAGAGTTTCAGATCACATCGCCGCCGGTTGCGGTGGGCGACACCGTCATTATCGGCTCATCAATCAGCGACAATCTGCGTGTCGAGGCGCCGCGCGGAACCGTTCGCGCTTATGATGCGGTGACGGGCGTGTTGAAATGGACCTTCGACCCGATCCCCAGGGATGCGCAAGCGCCGAATGCGGATGACTGGCGGGGCGACAGCCCGCCGGTTGAAGGCCACGCAAATGTCTGGGCGCCGATATCGGCGGACCCGGAACGCGGTCTCGTTTTCGTTCCGACGTCCAGTCCCAGCCCTGACTTTTTTGGCGGCCTGCGACCGGGCGACAACCGTTACGCGAATTCGGTGGTCGCGCTTGATGGGGAAACCGGTGAGGTTGTCTGGGCGTTCCAGACCGTTCATCACGATGTCTGGGACTATGATTTGCCGGCGCAGCCGGGGCTTTATTCGATTACCAAAGATGGCGAGCGGCGCGATGTCGTCGCGCAGGTGACGAAAACCGGTTTTGTTTTCGTGCTTGATCGCGATACCGGCGAGCCGGTTCTGCCGGTCGAAGAAAGGGCGGTTCCTCAAGACGGCGTTGCGGGTGAGACTTTGTCGCCGACGCAGCCTTTTCCGATGATCACGCCGCCGATTGTGCCGAACACACTTAAACTCGGCGACGCTTTCGGGCTGACCTGGTTTGACAAACGCGCCTGTCGTCAGGCGATCGCCGGCGCTCGCCACGACGGTCTTTTTACGCCGCCTGTTGAGGAAGGAACGATCTTTTATCCGTTTACCGGCGGCGGCGCGAACTGGGGCGGCGCGGCCTATGACGAAACCCGCAACCTGCTCGTCATCAATATGAACAGTGTCGCTCATCACATTCAGCTCATCCCTGCGGATGAGGTGGAAGCGGCGGAGGAAGTTTATCACGGGTCGGAAATCGGCCCGCAGAGGGGCGCGCCTTTTGGCGTCAAGCGCGATCTGTTGGTCTCGCCGCTGGGCCTTCCGTGCACGCCGCCGCCATGGGGCGTCATCGCCGGGGTTGATCTTGCGTCCGGCGATATCGTCTGGCGAAAAGCGCTGGGAACCGTCGAGGATCTGTCCGACGGCGCCTTAAAAACCAAACTCGGCACGCCAAATCTTGGCGGACCGATTATCACGGCAGGAGGTCTCGTATTCATTGGCGCCGCGATGGACGATTATCTGCGCGCATTCGATGTGGAGACCGGCGTCGAGATCTGGAAAGGTCGCCTGCCCGCCGGCGGACAGGCGACGCCGATGACCTATGAATGGCGGGGGCGCCAATATGTGGTGATTTATGCTGGCGGCCATTCATGGCTGGAAACGACATTGGGCGACCAACTTGTGGCGTTTGCTTTGCCGGAATAGATGCCGGCGCCTTCGCATTGCTGTAAAGACGCCGGTTGTGCACAGTTTATTTCGTCTGCATCTCTTGAAACATTTCGTCCAGAATAGCGTAGCCGGAACCCCAGCCTTTGCTCATGCCTTCCATCATTTGCGCGAAGCATGCTTTTTCAGCGTCAGTCGCATCGACGGGAACCTGGGAAAGGCGCACCTTGGTCTTTGCACCCGCTTCTTCAAAGGTCACTGTTGTCAAAAGGATGGCGGGCCAGTCCGGCATCTTTGGGTTTTGGATGCTGTTCCACTCTGAATCCGTCGACGAGTAATGATCCCATACGATTTGTTTGGGCGGCGTCACCTCCTTGAAAACCATTTTACTCAGCATGGAGTTTTCGCCCCATTTCATTTCGTTCAGCCATACGCCGCCCGGCTTTAAGTCGAATTTGTGGATGACCGTTTCGACACCCGGGCCGTACCAGCGCGACAGCAATTCAGGATCGGTCCATGCGCGCCAGACCATATCGCGGGGCGCGTCGAATTCCCTATCGAGAATGTATTCGGGTAAATCACTCATTGTCTGGTTCCTTTGGTTCGTTTTTCATCCGTGTAAGGACGTCATCGAGTTGATCGAAGCTAGTCCCCCAAAATTCTCTGAACTCTTCAAGCCAGTTCACCGCCGCCGTCATGGTCTCGGCTTTCAACCGCGCGGGCCGGCGTTGTTCTTCGATGTCGCGTTCGATCAGTCCGGCGCGCTCCAGCACTTTCAGGTGCTTTGAAACTGCCGGCTGGCTGATTTCAAAAGGCGCCGCGATCTCGTTGACGGAAGCCTGCCCGTCAGCAAGGCGTGAGAGAATCGCGCGCCGCGTCGGGTCGGCGAGCGCCGCAAAAACAGCATCGAGATTTGGCTGTGTGTTTGCATAACCGAACTGTTCCATAACATAATGGTTATATAAATGAAGAAGCGAAGTCAACAGTCATCGCGCATCCGTAAATTTTGAGTTGTCAGAGCGCCGCGAAAGCCTGTTTTGGAGGCGAAACTAGATTTTAAGTAAAGGGGTTACGGCTTGCGTTTCGTGAGTGTCGCGACGTCAAGCTCGACGATCTCGCCTTTGTTATCCACGAGTGCAACGCGCAGCGGACGCCCTGTCGATTTGTCGATGAGTTTGACCGGTGCGGGTTTGCCCAGAATGTGTTTTTCGCCCCATTGGGTTAGCGCCATCATGGTTAGAGCAACATCGCGGCCGCGCGCTGTTAGACTATATGCGTAGCGAACGCGCGCGCCCGGTTCCTGATAAGGCTCGCGCGTCATCAATCCCTGCTCGACCAGCCTGCTCAGCCGATCGGTCAGCATGGATCGGGGGGCGCCCAAATCCTCCCGCATATCGTCATAGCGCTGCACCCCGTAGAATGCCTCGCGCAGGATCAGCAGCGTCCAGCGGTCCCCTAAAATTTCCGCAGCGAGGGCCATCGGGCAATCGTCCTTGTCGACGAAGGCGCGGCGGCGAATAGAGGATGGATCAGCTGAGTTTGACATCCGGTATTAGCTAGGGCATAAATAGCTAAGTTCAAAATCCGGTACTAGATATCGATATGTCCAGTCAGCAATGGAAACGCATCGATGACCTGGCTCAGTATTCTAATGATCGTGAAAATTGCGGTGACGGCGGCGTTGATCGCTGCGCCGTTTTTACTGGCGTCGAGACAGGTGCTGGCCAAACGTATAGGCGTTGAAACGAGCACAAGTGCAATGTTCCGTCTTTACGGGGTCGCGATGGCGGCGTTGCTGGTCGGCTACGGTTTCGGGATCGTCGCCGCGCAGGCTGGCGTTTTTCCGTGGGGGTTGTCGCGGTCGGCGTTGTTTCCAATGGCGGCGCTTTCATTGCGCTGCTTGTGACCGGCGCCGCCAGGAAAAGCACTGCTCTTACAGCCTTCCTTATACTGATTACTGTTGGGTTGGTCGCTGCGATGCTGGCGCCGGGTGCCGCATTGACGCGTGCGTTCTGAATCGCAATTGCGCAACGGGGAAACAAGTTATGCCAAACAGAAATATGAACGAAGATGATCCGCTGGAGGATTTCGAAGCGCGTGAGATTACGCTCGATGACGTCGCCAAGAAAGTTTACGTGACCGGCGCCGGACCCGCCGTTATCGTGATGACGGAAATGCCGGGGATCAGTCCGCATGTGGCGCGGTTCGCACGGTGGGTGCGCGATGCCGGGCTCACTGTCTATATGCCGTCGCTTTTTGGGCGCGATGGCGCCGTGGCGACTGCCGAAGAGGGCGCGGCGGAGTTTCAGCGCGCCTGCGTCAGCGCAGAGTTCCGGGCGTTTGCCGGCAAGGGCGCGAGCCCGGTGACGGCCTGGCTGCGCGCTCTGGCGAAGCTTGCCCATGAGGAATGCGGCGGGCCGGGCGTTGGCGCGATCGGGATGTGTTTCACCGGCAATTTCGCCCTGTCGATGATGCTGGAGCCTTCGATGCTGGCGCCGGTGCTGTCACAACCGACGCTTCCGCTGGACGACCCGGCCGCCATTGAAAGCCCGCGGGAAGAGATCGTGGCGGTGCGGGAGCGTCTGGAGCGCGATGACCTTACCGTACTTGCCTATCGCTTCGAAGGCGACAAATTCTGTATGGCGCAGCGGTTTGCGGCTTATGAACAGGCGCTTGGGGACCGTTTTGTCGGGCGCGTATTACCTGACAGCGCGGCGAACACGGATCTGCCGCCCTTTTTTGAAAAGCATGTCACAACGCCCCATAGCGTTGTGACCGCGCATTTGATTGATGAGGCGGGCCAACCGACGATTGCCGCCCGGGATGAGATTCTAGCCTTCTTTGCGCAGCGGCTTTTGTCATAGCCGCCGGCGATCAGGCTGCTGCGGCGAGGGTTCTCTCAATCGCGCTGCGCCATCCGGCCATCATCTCATGGAAACGCACTTCCGTATGCTGATCGACCACGGCGCGCCCGGCGCCTGTGAGCGCGGTGTGCTGATAGGATGTCGTCACCGATGACCCTGCAGGTGTTTCATCAACTGCGATATCAAGACGCGTAACGCATTCATCGGGCGTCACCTTGATCATCATCAGACGCCTGGATTTCGGATCGTGGATCGGCGTCACCCAGATCGCTTCGCGGCTTTTTGCATGGCTGCCGATCGAAGCCCCGGCAGGGGTCGTGAAAATGCACCCCTCCTCGACGAGACCGGAGTCCGACAAGATCAGATTAGTCTTCCAACCGGGCTCCCATTCATATTCGCGCACCGGGCACATCAGGGCGAAGACCTTATCCGGATCGGCATTGACCGCGATCGTCCTGGTTCGTTTGCGGGAATAGGGTTTTTCGATTTTCATCGGGCTTCTCCAATATGCGTTCAGCCGTCGTCCGCCTCGTATAATCGGTGGGCGTCATCAGCAGTAAGATCGAGGTCGAAAAGTTGTTTCGCTTCCGCGATCATCTTCAAAGTCTCTGGGCCAAAGGGGTGCTTACCTTCAAATGCATGGAGGACGATCCCTTCAAGAAGATCGCCAAGACCGATCTCCTTTTCGGCGGCGATGGTCTTCAGCACTTTGAGGACGCGTTTCTCGATGCGTACGCCGGTCTGGACGCGGGTGACGGTTTTGGGCGTTTTGCTCATAAATTTTATGGTACCAAGGTACCATAAAAAATCAAGTGTCCGGACAATGCCGCGCGGATTGTCCAGGCCTTGTTTCCTGCATTCGCAAGCCGCGATAGGGTGCGGCAACAGAAAAATCGGGAAACCGCTGCGATGAAACGAAAATCTGCTGCTGACTTTGATCCTCGCATTCTCGATCTCTTTGACGGCTATGTGCATGGCGAACTGACGAAGCGGGACTTCATTACGCGCGCGGCGAAATACAGTGCTGGCGCCGCCGGGGCGCTCGCCGTCTTTAATGCGTTAAAGCCTGATTACGCCCTCGCCCGGCAAGTCGCTGAAGACGATCCATCCATTGATGTCGCGTGGACAGAGTATCAATCGCCAGAGGGGCATGGGACCATCAAAGGCCTGATGGCGAAGCCCGTGGGAGACGGCCCGTTCGGCGCGGTTCTTGTGGTTCACGAAAATCGAGGCCTTAATCCGTATATTGAGGATGTCGTTCGCCGCGTGGCGAAGGCTGGTTATCTCGCTCTTGGGCCGGACGGGTTGACCCCGCTGGGCGGTTATCCCGGCAATGATGATGACGGCCGCGCAATGCAGCGCCAGCTCGACAGAACCAAATTGTTAGCTGATTTCTTTGCAGGATTTGAATTTCTACAAAGCCATGCTGACAGCAACGGCAAAGCGGGGGCGGTTGGCTTTTGTTATGGCGGCGGGGTCTGCAACGCCCTCGCAGTTGCATATCCGACCATGGCTTGTTCCGTTCCTTTTTATGGCCGGCAGGCTGCGATAGAAGACGTGGCGGCCATCGAAGCCCCGCTTTTGCTGCACTATGCGGAAAACGATGAGCGTGTGAATTCTGGTTGGCCGGCCTATGAAGAAGCGCTCAAAGCGCAGGGAAAGACCTTTGAGGTTCATTTCTATAAGGGCGCCAACCATGGCTTTCACAATGATACGACGCCGCGTTATGATCCGGACGCCGCGGCGCTCGCCTGGGCGCGCACGCTTGGCTGGTTTGAAAAATATCTGCGTTAAATGTCAACGGAAAACGGGGTTTTCATGAAACTGATCACCACAACATCGCTTATTGCTATCGGGGCGCTTGCATTGAGCGCGCCTGCTTTGGCTCAGTCTGATTTACGCGCGGATATTGCGGCGGACTATGACGCTAACCTTGAAGCGCTGTTCATACATTTTCACCAGAACCCCGAATTGTCTCATCGCGAGTTCAAAACGGCGGAACGCCTTGCGGTCGAAATCGGCGCCTTTGGCTATGACGTGACGGAAGGCGTCGGCGGGACCGGCATTGTCGCGGTAATGGAAAATGGCGACGGGCCGACGGTGATGATCCGCGCCGATATGGACGGCCTTCCGGTGAAAGAAGATTCCGGTCTTTCCTATATGTCCACGGCGACTCAGGAAGATATCGACGGGATTGTTAAACCTGTGATGCACGCCTGCGGCCATGACGTTCACATTACCTCGCTTGTCGGAACGGCCCGCCAGATGGCGGCGCGTAAAGACCAGTGGTCCGGCACGCTTGTGCTGATCGGTCAGCCTGCGGAAGAACGTATTTCCGGCGCGCGGATGATGATGGAAGATGGCCTTTATGAGCGGTTTCCGAAGCCGGATTACGCGATGGCCCTGCATGTCTCCTCGAACACGCCCTCCGGCCGCGTCGAGGTGCCGCTTGGCATTCGCGCCTCGTCATCGGACAGTGTGGACATCATCGTCCATGGCGTCGGGGCCCATGGCGCGTCGCCTCATAAAGGCGTTGACCCGGTGCTGGTCGCCTCCCAGATCGTCGTTTCGCTACAGTCGATTGTGTCGCGCTCAATCAACCCTCAGGCGGCGGGCGTCATCACCGTTGGCTCCATCCATGGCGGCAACAAGCACAACATCATTGGCGACAAGGTGGAAATGCAGATCACCGTTCGGTCCAACAACCAGGAAATTCGCGAACAACTCCTCGACGGCATTGACCGCGTGGCGGAAGGGGTTGCGGTCTCTATGGGGGTTCCCAAAAACCTGATGCCGGAAGTGATCCGCTCCAAAACGGAATCGACGCCGCCGACGATCAATGATCGAGAGACGGCGGAGCGCGTACGCGCGGCGATAACCGCCGGCATGGGCGGCGGTGTTCTGATCGACAAGCCGCGCGAAGGCATGGGCGCTGAAGATTTCGCCTATTTTGTGCAGCCGGAAACGGGCGTTAAGGGCGTTTATTTCAATGTCGGCGGCACGCCGGAAAAAGACATTCCGAAGGCGTCTTCACATCACTCGCCATTCTTCAAGATTCAACCGGAACCTGCGATCAAGGCGGGCGTTGAAGCGATGACCGTTTCGGCCATCGCACTCTTCAACGGAGAGTAAAACCGCTCAGTCGTCATCAAGCGGCGCATAAGCGATCACCCGGATTTCCGTGACGCCGCCATCCGGGTAAAGGCGGTCGATATCGATCGCCGTCCAGGCTGGATAGGGCTCGGCCTGATATTTGTTCTTTACAGGAATGAAGGCGTCGAGCTGTTTGTGCAGCTCGTCCTTGTGGTAGGTCGTCATCTCCACGACATCCGCCCAACCGGCGCCGGCCTCGTTCAGCACTGTTTCAATTCTCGTAAACGCTTGTTCGTAAGCGGCGGCCAGATTCTCTGGCGTCGCTTGCGCTATCTCGCCGTCTTCGTCGGTCGGCAGTGACGCGACAACGCCCGCCAGAAAAACGAAATCGCCTGCTCGGACCGCCGGACTGTAGGTATATTGTTCAACAATCGCTTCCATCCCTTCGGGCACGATTGCTTGAATGGCGGGTGTGGAGGCATCCTCAGCATGTGCGGCGCCAGCAAGCGATATAAGGGCTGCTGTGGCCGTGATGGCGTATCTCATAGAATATTCTCCCGATTAAATTTTCTGCTGCTGGTATAGACGCAGGGTTTGCGCTGCGCCAAAACCTATTGCGCGCTGCGCCGCAACATCCCTGCCGGAGAAAATTCGATGCCAGACAAAAAAGACATCAACAAAGTTGTGCTCGCCTATTCCGGCGGGCTGGACACATCCGTCATCCTGAAATGGCTTCAGGTGGAATATGACTGTGAGGTTGTGACCTTCACCGCCGACCTTGGGCAGGGTGAGGAACTGGAGCCGGCCCGGCGCAAGGCAGAGCGCGCCGGCGTCAAGGAAATCTATATCGAGGATGTGCGCGAGGAGTTCGTGCGCGATTTTGTCTTTCCAATGTTTCGCGCCAATACCGTCTATGAGGGGCTTTACCTCCTCGGCACGTCCATTGCGCGCCCTTTAATCGCCAAGCGCCTGGTAGAGATCGCGGCGGAAACCGGCGCCGATGCGATCGCCCATGGCGCGACCGGCAAAGGCAATGATCAGGTGCGGTTTGAACTGAACGCTTATGCGCTCAACCCGGACATTCATGTCATTGCGCCATGGCGCGACTGGGATCTCAATTCCCGCGAGAAGCTGATTACTTTCGCCGAGCAACATCAGATCGAAATTCCGAAAGACAAGCGCGGCGAGGCGCCGTTTTCCGTTGACGCCAATCTTCTCCATACGTCGTCGGAAGGCAAAGTACTGGAAGATCCGGCGGTTGATGCGCCGGACTATGTCTATCAGCGTACGGTTGCGCCGGAAGATGCGCAGGACACGCCGGAAGTCATCGCGATCGGGTTTGAAAAGGGCGACGCTGTTTCCATCAATGGCGAGAAGATGTCGCCGGCGACATTGCTGACTGCATTGAACGACTATGGCCGCAGGCACGGTATCGGCCGGCTTGATCTGGTCGAGAACCGGTTTGTCGGGATGAAATCGCGCGGGATTTACGAAACGCCGGGCGGAACGATCCTGCTGGCGGCTCATCGCGGCATAGAGCAGATCACCCTTGATCGCGGCGCGGCGCATCTGAAAGACGAATTGATGCCGCGCTACGCGGAGTTGATTTATAACGGTTTCTGGTACGCGCCTGAGCGTGAAATGCTGCAGGCGGCGATCGATAAAAGCCAGGAACATGTTTCCGGAACCGTCAACGTCAAGCTATACAAAGGTATGGCTTCTATTGTCGGCCGATCTTCGCCAAATACGATTTACTCCGAAGCCCACGTGACCTTTGAGGAAGACGCCGTCTACGATCAAAAGGACGCGGAAGGCTTTATCAAACTGAACGCGCTGCGCCTTAAACTTCTGGCGCGACGAAACATGAACGCGAAATAGTCATGGACCTTTCCAAAATCGAAATCGGCGTTAATCCGCCGGAAGACGTAAACGTCGTTATAGAGGTTCCGCTGGGCGGGGACGCGATCAAATACGAAATCGACAAGCCGTCCGGCGCCATGTTCGTCGACCGCTTTTTGTACACGGACATGCGCTATCCGTGTAACTACGGCTTCATTCCCCAGACATTGGCTGACGATGGCGATCCGGTGGATGTAATGGTTGTCGGCAATCGCCCGCTAGTGCCGGGCTCTGTCGTTGGCGTTCGTCCTGTCGGCGTGTTGTTGATGGAAGATGAAGCGGGGATGGACGAAAAGATTCTTGCGGTGCCGTCGCCACGCCTTACCCGCTTCTACGCCAAGATTGAACATTATACGGACCTGCCGGATATTCTGATCGAACGGATCAGCCATTTCTTCCAGCATTATAAGGATCTGGAGCCGGATAAATGGGTGAAAGTCGTTGGCTGGCGCGATCGCGCAGAGGCGCAAAAGCTGATCCTTGAGGGTATTGAGGCAGAAAAGAAGAGCTAGTCCGGGCTATCTGACAGGCCGCCTGCCAATTTTAACTCTTTTTTAAGGACGCGCTTCGGGCTATGATTAATGCCTCAGGCCGGTGGGTTCAGTCCGGCGCGCCCGCAAGTTGCGGGGTCTGGCGTAGCGAGGGGTCGTCATGCAGGGTTTAAAAGTTGAGGCTATATTCGGGGGACTGCTGGCGGTCGTTGTGTTGGGTGTCGCCCTTTATTCTATTGCAAATACCAGCTTCGGCGGAACCATCGGCGGCGGTCCTGGCGATAATAACGGCGTAACGACGGTATCGTCGACAACGACGCCGACCCTGACCGCAGCGGGCGGCCAGGATCTGATCTGTCAGTGTTATGATGAGGCTTTTGACCTTGCGGGCAAAGTCAAAGTGATTTCGCCGGAATACCGCACAGGCTTTGAACAGTGCCGGGCGCGGGGCGGTGTTGACGGCGGTGACGCATGGACAGCGGGCTGGAATGCGCGCCTTTCCGCAAAGCCTTATGAGGCGAGCTGCCGGGCCTACAAGCGCCGCTAACAATCAGATTTCCGACTGTGTGAGCGCGCCCGCTACAATTTTGAACGGGCTTATTTCGGCGTCGGCAAAAAGCCCTGCTGTCTCATATGGATCGTTTTCGGCGAATTCCCGGATGTCGCGCTCATCCTTGGCTTCAAGGATAAAAAGACTGCCGTTTGGATTGCCATTGGCGTCAAGCGTTGGCCCTGCCAGCAGGACCTTCACTTTGGCGGCGGCGACATAGTCGAGATGCGCCGCCCTGGTCGCCAGGCGAAGGTCGAGACTGTCCTTCATGTCACGGCATCTTAGAACAAACTGGGGCATCATTTCGTTTCCGTTTTGATGGGGCGGGCGAGGAGATCGGCGATGATCTGATCGACGGATTTTTCTCCATCGACAAGCGCTGCAACGGCGGCGCATATCGGCATTTCAATGCCTGCCTTCGCCGCCAGGGCCGTGACCGCGCCGGCGGTCGCGACTCCCTCGCTCACCGTGTTGCGTTCTTTCAGGACCTCCTGAAGCATGCGGCCTTTGCCGAGCTCTATGCCGAGAGACATGTTGCGCGACTGGGGGGAGGAGGCGGTCAGAATAAGATCGCCGAGACCGGAGAGGCCCGCCATGGTTTGCGCATCGGCGCCCAGCGCCACGCCAAGGCGCTGGAATTCCGCGAAACCTCTCGCAATCAATGCAGCGCGCGCGCTCTCGCCAAGGCCCCGGCCTTCGACGACTCCGGCGGCGATCGCAAGAACATTTTTAACGGCGCCGCCAAGCTCCGCGCCAATCAGGTCCACGGAAAGGTATGGCCGGAAATGCATTGCGCCGACGGTCGCCGCCCAGCGTATGCCAAGCTCTTCATCGGTGCAGGCAAGAGTGACCGCGGTTGGCAGTCCCATCGCAACATCGCGGGCAAAGCTTGGTCCGGAAAGAATGGCGGGCTGCGCCTCCGGCCATACCTCCGACAAGGTTTCGGTCATCATCAGGCCGGTTTTCTGTTCAATCCCCTTGCAGCAAAGGGCGATCGGCGCATTGCTCGCGGCAACGTGTTTGAGCTCGCCTAGAACCGCGCGCGCGTGTTGCGCCGGGCTCACAAAAACAATCGCCTCAACATTCGCCGCGGCTGAAATATCGTTTGTGGCGTTGAGGCTTTTCGCCAAGGGAACCCCAGGCAGGAAAACAGTGTTTTCGTGGCCGGAATTAATCGCCGAGACCACTTTATCTTCGCGCGCCCAAAGGGTCGTCTCGACGCCATTTCCAGCGCACAGATGCGCGAGTGCGGTGCCCCAGGCGCCGCCGCCAACGACTAAAAGGGAGGCGAAAGGCTGGGGGTCGCTCATGGGTTCCTTGCCGAATGACGATTGAACGGTTTATATATTTGTCAAATTAACATTTAGCATATGGGTCAAGGATGCCGACAGAGCATTTGGATGAAACCGCTACCCAGATTCTAAACGCCGCGAGCCGTCGATTTCTTCACTATGGCTACGGCAAGACGACCATGTCGGAGATCGCCCAGGACTGCAATATGTCCACGGGCAATCTCTATCGGTATTTCCCATCAAAACTCGATATCGCTGAAATGTTTGTGCGTGTGCTTCGGCGAGAGCAGGTGGCGAAACTGCGGGCGGTGCTGGAGACGCCGGATCGATCCCCCGCCGAAAAGCTGCGCGACTTCTTCCTCTTGAAATACAAGATCGCCTATGACCGGTTTCACGACAAACCAAAAGCCTATGAGCTTTCCTCGGAGTTATTGTCCCAGCGTCCGAAGGTGGCGCTCGAATGGGAGAACGCCGAGGGCAGGGTCTTGTCAGAGATTTTGATGCTCGGCGGCAAGGACGGCAGCTTTGCTATTGATGACGCTGCGAAAACCGCCAAGATTTTGCAAGACGCCGCCTATCGCTTTACCAGCCCGGCAGTTTTTCATGAGGGCGATTTCGAGGCCCTGGCGATTGAGCTGAATGGGGTTATTGACCTGATGCTGGACGGGTTTGCCTATCGCGCGGCGCGCAATCTGACGTCCGAGCGTGCGGATAAGAAGGTTCATACGCTATAATATTCCAGTCTTTAACTATAGTTTTTGATCACAAAGCCGTGGTCGGAATTTAACAGCCTCCCCTAATCAGCTGAAAACATTGAATTTTATTCATCTATACGCATTTATAGAAAAATTGAATACAAAAAAATGAATATTAACGATTTTGTTCATTGACAATCTTTTAGTCAAGGCCTATCTCCCCCTCATCGTCGGCGGTGTGAACTATGACCGAAATTGCCGCTGGCGGGCAAAAAACCAGAAACGCGATCACAAGATCAGAATGTAGAAAGTCCCGACCATGTCCACGTCCTTTAGAAATTTTGTCCTTCAAGCAAGCGTCACCCTGGCGTTGACCGGCTTGCTTGGCGCTGCGTTGTTTGGGTTTGCAGATTTCGCAACCCGCGGCGTTGTCGCCTAACGAATACCCTCCGAGACCCCTGGTCGCTGCGGGCCGTCCCCTCACCCCCCTGACAGGACGACACCTCCCTAAACCGCAGCGATTAAACTAGCGCGGAAGCCGCCCCCCGGCTTCCGCGTTTTTTGTCCACCGTGGAAAGATGCAAATCAGACAAAAGTATGGCCGGCTTTAATCAATTCGATAAGAATTGTGTGTATGTAACAAACTTAGTTACAAATATTGAGGCCCGCTATGTCGACATCCAGCCGGTTCGCCGTTGCAGTCCATATTCTGACCTTCCTCGCCGCTGACCGAAAGCGTGCGCATCGTTCGGAAGAGATCGCCGCCAGCGTTGGCACCAATCCAAGTGTGGTGCGGCGCATCCTCGGCGACCTCTCTCGTGCGGGGCTGACCTCATCGCAATTGGGGAAAGGCGGCGGCGCGCTGCTTGCCCGCGGCCCCAAGAAAATAAGCCTTCTTGATGTTTTTTGCGCTGTTGAGGAACAAAATCTGATTGCCATGCACCGCACGCCGCCATCTCAGTCATGCGAAATTGGCCGCGCCATTCAGCCGGTGCTGCAAAGTATGGCCGCGACGGCGGAGCAAGCCTTTTTCGACGCTCTGGAGGAGCATTGCTTAAAAGATGTGGCGCGGTCTGTGAAAATCGCCGCCGCCGCGTGAGGTAATCAGGCTTTGGGTCCTTTGCGGCCGCCGCCGAAAGCCGTCCCTTCCTTGGGCGGCGCCAGCGGCCAGCGGGCGCGCGGCGCATAGGCGAGATTCTCGGCCATACCTCCCGTTAATCCAGCCGCCAACCGTTCGGCCCCGGCCCAGGCGATCATCGCGCCATTATCCGTGCAGTATTTCGCCGGCGGTGATATTAGGCGCCATCCTTTGCGTTCGCAAATAAGACTTAGCCGTGATTTGATCTCGCAGTTGGCCGCGACACCGCCTGCAACGACAAGGCGCAGGGCTGCTTCTTCGCGTATGACCATGCCCATTGCATTTTCGGTTCGATCGCCGAGATGGCGCGCCGCTGCGAACTGAAAAGAGGCTGCGAGATCCGCGATGTCCTGACCTGTTGGATTTTGGATACTTTCAGCTTCCTCTCGAACGGCGGTCTTCAGCCCGGAAAATGAAAAATCACAACCAGGGCGCTTCGCCAGCGGTCTCGGGAAGTCATACCTGTCAGGGCGCCCGCCGGTCGCGGCGGATTCGACTCTGGGTCCGCCAGGTTGACCAAGGCCCAGAAGCTTCGCAGTCTTGTCAAAGGCTTCACCGGCGGCGTCATCTATGGTTGTGCCGAGGCGGCGGTAATCATCAAGTCCCCGTACATCGATAAGCTGAGTATGGCCGCCTGAAATCAACAGCAGTAGATAGGGGAAGTCAGCCGCCTCGGTCATCCGCGCCGACAGCGCATGGCCTTCAAGGTGGTTCACCGGGATCAGAGGCCTGTTGTGAGTAATGCTGATCGCTTTTGCGGTGGTGAGGCCCCACCATCACGCCGCCGACGAGGCCAGGTCCGGCAGTGGCGGCGACTGCGTCAATTTCATCGATGGTCATACCGGCGGCGGCGACGGCTTTCGCGACCGTGTGATCCAGTCGCTCCACATGACTGCGCGCTGCGATCTCCGGCACGATGCCGCCGAAAGCCTCATGGTCTTCATGCTCGGTCCAGACTTCATTGGAAAGAATCCGGCACGCGCCATCGGGTGATCTGCGCACAATGGCCGCCGCGGTGTCATCGCAACTGGTTTTCAATGCCGAGAACGATCATAATCTTTGAAGCGGTTTCCGCACTCACTCTTAAGGGCCTCTAATATGGGTAGGCGCATGGACATCAAAAGCGATAGGAAATGCAAGCCTTGTGACTTGAGGGACGCCGCTTATGTGGTTGATTACGACATCAAAACAATAAAGGCGTCTAAATAGCTATGGCCGTCAGTAGAGTGAAATCATGACCATACTCATTACGCGCCCGGCGCCGGAAGCCGCCGTCTTCGCCGAGATGTGCATGACGCGCGGATATGAAACGATTGTATCACCATTGATGGAAATCCGCATCCTGGCGTCCAAAGTCGACCTCTCAGGCGTGGGCGCCCTGGCGTTTCACTTCGGCCAATGGGGTTCGCGCCTTTGCTCAAAACAGCGCTGAACGGCAATTGCCGGTATTTGCTGTCGGCGAGACGAGCGCTCATGCGGCCCGGGCTGCCGGGTTTGAGGAGGTCCCATGCCGCCGGCGGCGATGTCGATGCGCTTGCTGCGCTAATTGCTGCGCAGCATAAATCTGCGAAGGGTGTAGCATTGCATTGCGCCGGCGCTACGCGGGCGGGTGATCTGGTGAAGGCTTTGGAGGCTGAAAATCTGCCTGCCCGGCGCGCAGTTCTTTACGAAGCGCAACCGATTGCTGCGCTCTCAGATGCAGCAATTGCCGCTTTGAGAATGGAAAAAGCCATCGATTGGGTGGCGCTGTTTTCGCCGCGCAGCGCGGGGCTTTTTGTTGATCGTGTCTGTGAGGCGGGGTTGGAACGCTCGCTTGCCAGCGTAAACGCGGCATGCCTTAGCGATGCCGTCGCCAAAGAATTGACCGCAGCCCAATGGAAATCCGTTCGCGTCGCCCCGCGCCGTGATAGCGCCGCTATGCTAGAGTTGTTTGCAGGCGCTTGAGCCTGTTGTCGTGCGCGCTTAACTAGGGTGTAGGCGCGCGCAGGCGTGCGTAATGCGTTTTCAGGGAATGTTATAATGTCGGACGAGAAGGAAAAACCGGGCGAAGAGACGCCTCAAGCCTCGTCCGAAACGCCGGAAGTTGAAGCGGAAATCGTCACCGATGACGAACTCGTCGACCCGGGCGCCGACAATGGCGAAGCGTTTGATGATGCAGATGAGCCAACGCCCCCGCCGCAGACCAGAAAATCCACGCTGACGCCGGGCGTTATCTTATTTATCGCCTTCGCGGTTATCGCCTTGATTATTTTCGCGGCGTGGCGGTTCCAGGGGAATCTTTCAGGGGCGATATCAGATGCACCATCGGCATCCGCGCCCGACCAGGTCGAGGAGGCGATCGATGCCGCACCTGTCGGCGCAAATGATGAGCAAAGCGCGCCAGTTGAAGATGAAACGGCCTCGCCGCCGCCTGCGTCAAAGATTTCCAATGAAGCCGCTGCGGAGGCAAAAACGGCTGATCTTGCGCCTCGCGATGCGCTTGAAAACTTTGATGAAGCCGCCCCGCCATTGCCGTCCCCGCCTGCCGATGAAAGTGTGACAAACGGAAATCTCGGACTGCAGGCTGCGGCGAAGGAAGCGTTTCTGAGCAGCGATGATGGTGAGGAAAACGAAACCGATGAGGCGCAAGATGGTGATAGCGCTGAGGCGGCGGATGAAGCTCCTGCTTTTGAAATCGAATCGTCAAGTGATGAAGCGGAAGATATCAAAGATGATGGGCCGGACGACAGCGTGTCAGTTGCTGACGCAGAAGACGCCGACGCTACGCCTGATGAAGATATAGCCAGCGACGTCTTGGACGCCGCTCCGGAAAATGTTCTCGGTACAGATGATATGGCTTCGACTGACTCTGAATATGCGGCGGCTGACATGGGCGTTGTCGAAGATGCGCCGGGACAAAGCGCACAGAAAATCAGTAATGATATGGAGGCGGTCAAGGAAAGCTTCCGCGCGCAAATCGCCAGTCTGGAAACAGCCCTTGCCGAGGAGCGTGAAAACGGCGCGGTGCTGCGCGAGAAAATTGAGGAAATGCGGCGGAACTTTCAAACGGCGCTGGCGGCGCGCGACCGAACCGCCAGCCAGCAGGCCGCTGAACTGAATGCCCGCCTTGAGAAGCTGGAAAATGGCGGCGGCGTTGAGGCCGGGCGGCGGGCCGCCGCCGCGCTGGCGTTGAGCGCCGTGGCCCGCGCGGCTGACAATGGAGAGCGCTTCGCTGATGAGCTTGAGGTGCTGGCGGGCTACATTCCGCAAGGGCGCGAGATTGCGACGCTGCGCCGGTATTCAGACATTGAGCTTCCAACGGCTGCGCAGCTTGAGGAGGCGTTTTCGCTTGCCGCGCGTGATGCGCTGGCTGCTGATGGGCGTGACGAGGCGACGGGGCGTGTTCGGCAAACTTTCTGCGAGAGCGGGAAATCTCATCAGCATTCGTCCCGCCGAACCGACTGCCGGCGACAGCGCACAGGCGGTGATTTCCCGTGCGGAAAGCTTTGTTGATGCTGGCGACATCGGCGCCGCCGTTGCTGAACTGGACGCCCTGCCGGAATGCGGCCCGCGCCGGTATGGCGAACTGGGTGACGCTGGCGTCATCGCGTGTCGCCGTCGACGAGGCGATTGCATCTTTAAGCCAGCGCCTTTCGGCGCCGGTGAGGTAAGGCGCAATATGAGAACCTTGTTGATATTTTTGCTTTGGATTGTCCTGCTGGCAGGATCGATTACGTATTTTGCAAGTCTTGATAGCCGTATTACCGGCGAGGCTTTTGGGTACAAGTTTGACGGGCCATCCGGCCTCATTACCGGCGGTCTGTTTTTCCTGTTCTTGTTAGCGATCTACGCCACCCACAAAATCAAGGATATCATGGGGCTGCCTGGCGCGGATCAAAGCCCGGGACGCCGCCGCTCAGCGGGCCCGAGGCGTGGCGGCGCTAACGCGCGGCCTGGAAGCGGTGGCGGTGGGCGATGCGTCAGCCGCGTCCCATCATGCCAAGATTGCGCGCCGTCACCTTGATGACATGGCGCTGACGCGGCTTTTAACGGCGCAGGCGGCGCAGTTGAGCGGTGATGAGACGGCCGCAAAACAGAGTTTTTCGGCCATGCTCGAAGCGCCGGAGACCGAGTTTTTGGGGCTGAAGGGTTTATATCTTCAGGCGATGGCGAAAGGCGACCGAGCCGCAGCTCGCGACTATGCAGAGCGCGCGTTCCGCCTGCGCCCCAATGCGCGATGGGCGTTTGATTCCGTTTTAGAGCTTGGGCTGGAGCGCGGCGCCTGGGGCGAAACGCGCGAAGTTATTGATAAGGCGCGCCGCAATAATCTGATTGACGCGCAAAAAGCCGACCGGGGAACGGCGGCGTTATTGACCGCCGACGCTTACGCCGTAGCGCTGTCAGGCGACGCCGACACCGCGCTTCAGGAAACCGGGTCCGCCCTGAAACTGGCGAAAGGTTTTGCGCCTGCGGTCATGCTGGCGGCGAAGCTTCATGCGGATAGCGGCAAAACCGGCAAAGCCGCAAAAGTGATCGAAACCGCTTTTGCAATTGACGCCCATCCTGCGTTGATCAGGTTTTATGATAAACTGCATACGGATGAATCGCCGGAAAAACGGGCCAGTCTTTTGCGCAAGCTGGCGGAGAAAAACCCCGACACGCGGGAGGCGACATTGCTGCGCGCCCGGGCCCATAACCTGAACGGCGAATGGGCGGATGCGATCACCACGCTGGAGCCGTTGATGACCGGCGCACCGACCGCGGCGGAATACTCGCTGATGGCGTCAGCGGCGGCCGGCATTCACGGCGCCGATATAGGCAAGGGTTGGCTTGAACGGGCGGCCAGCGCGCCTCGTGATCCGCGGCCCGGCGCTGACGGCGAATTTAATCTCACGCGGGACGGCTGGGCGCGCCTCGTGCGCGAATATATGGAATTTGCCCGCCTGTCGCCGCCGCCGTTGGAGGAAATGGGGGCCGGTGTCTCCGCGGAAGAAATCCGCTTGCTGACTGTCACGCCAGCGCCGGAGGAGACCGAAGAGGCTGCAGAGGAAGAGACGGAAACAACAGCTGATACCGAACCCGAAGCGCCACAGCCGCCGGATGTGGAGATAGGGGTGGAAGCGACATCAGAGCCGTCGTCAGAAGCCACCGTCGAGGAAGACGACCATATCCACAATGATGAAGAAGCCGAACGCGCGGCGACAGCGGCGCGCGAGGTTTCCTGATCTTATTCAGCGGCCTTTTTGAATCCGTCTTCGATGGCTTCTTCTGGAGTTGAAGAGGCGCCCGGTTCTTCTGCTTCCGCGACAACGTTCGGCTTGTCCTCTGGCTCTTCGTCAGCTGCTTTCGTCGATTCTTGCTCATCCAGCTTCTGCGCTAGCTTGGCGGCTTCTTTCTCAGCCTCTTTGGCCGCCTTTTCCGCTTCTTTTGCTTCCTTTTCAGCGCGCTTTTTCTCTGCGCGCTCTTCAGCCTCGCGCTTTTTCCAACTCACGTTTGGAAAGTTCCGGTTCGGGCTCGGCGGCTTTGGCCGCTAATGCTTCAAGTCCGTCTTCGGCAAGCGTTTTCACTTTGAGATAATCAATCTTGCCGGTGCCGAGAACGGGAATTTCCTCAACGACGACGATCTTTTTCGGCACCGCGATTTCCGGCACGCCATGGGCTTGCGCCCAGGAGAGAAGAAGCCCGCGCGGCGCTTCCTGCCTGTCCGTGACCAGCACCACCTGCTCGCCCTTTTTTCGGATCAGGCAGGATCGCGGCGGCGTGCAGATTATCCGGCCACACAGCGGAGGCGCAGTTTTCGACGACCGCAAGCGAGACCATTTCGCCGGCGATTTTTGCAAAACGTTTCAGCCGCCCCCGGATGGAAACATAGCCTTTGTCGTCAATAGCGACGATATCGCCTGTATCGTGCCAGCCCTCGGCGGGCGGTTTCACAACGCCGGGGTCATCCGGCGTCAAATAGCCTTTCATGACATTAAGGCCGCGCACGGAAAAGCCGCCCGGCATTTTCCAGCCCTTCGACGGGTTCAAGCTTTGTCTCTATCCCAGGCAACATCTTGCCGACGGTGCCGGAGCGGATGTCTCCGGGCTGGTTGGCGGCGAGAACAGGCGCGGTTTCCGTGACGCCGTAGCCTTCCAGCACCTCAAACCCGAAGCGCTTTTCCGCGGCCTGGCGCGTCTCGTCACGTACGCGCTCGGCGCCGCAGACGGCGATGCGCAAGGACGACATCCCGCCATCGTCGCTGGCGCGCATATATTGCGACAGGAATGTGTCGGTGGCGAACAGGACCGTCGAGCCGCTTTCAAAAATCCGTTTAGGGATGATTTTTGTCTGCAATGGTGATGGATGCAGCACAACGAGATGACCATTGAGGATCGGCCATAAAGCGCCGGCGGTCAGACCATAACAGTGAAAAGTGGGCAGCGGATTGAAGAAAATATCCGTCGGCAGCAACTCTACATGAGCGGAGATCTGCTCCACATTGGCGACGATATTGCGGTGGGAAAGAACAACCCCTTTTGGCGCGCCCTCCGTGCCGGAAGTGAAAAGAATAACGCCGGGTTCTTCCGGATCGGGATTGGCGGCGAACAGGCTTGGCAGCATCGGGCCGATGATCGCCAGCGCCTTGTCCCGCGGTTTGATCTCACCTTTGAGATCTTCAAGATAAACGATGTCGATGGCGTCGGAGAGTTCATCAATCAGCTTTTGAAGGTTCGCCAGTTCGACGAATTTCTTCGCCGTGACGATGCGGCTGACTTGTGCGGCCTTGCAGGCGGCGAGGAGGTTTCTGGAGCCGGAGGTGAAGTTCAACATCGCCGGCACGCGCCCGCGCGATAAAATCGCAAACAGCGCGATCATCGCGCCGGCGCCCGTTGGCAGCAAAATGCCGACCTTTTCCTGGCGCGCCGTTTTCCGGGCGAGTGCGCCGCCAAGCGCAAAGCTCGCGCGGGTGATGTCCTTGAAAGGAAATTTTTTGCCGTCGCCATCGATCAGCGCGATGGTCTTGGCGCCGTTTTTGGCTGCGCTTTGAAGATAAGCCTGAAAAATGGTCCGTCTGGACCGGCGCTCAATGCGCTTTACCGGGTCGCCCATGATCCCACATCCATCCCTGTCGCCGGCCTTTTTCTGTCGGGGCCGTTAGCTTGCGACGGTAGCGGATTGTAGGGGTCAGAGCAAAGCCGGGCTCATTTTCATGCGCAACCGTCAAGGTCACGTAAAATACACTTTGCAGCGGAATGCGGATCATTCGCAGCAATGATCGGACGCCCGACGACGATGTGATCGGCGCCGGTTATGATTGCAGCGGCGGGCGTGACGACGCGCTTTTGGTCATCGGCGCTGACACCTTGCGGGCGTACGCCGGGGGTTCACGATGGTCAGCGCATCGCCAAAGCGCGCCTTGATGGCTGCGGCTTCTTTTGCGGAGGCGACGACGCCATCGGCGCCGGCTTCGGCGGCGAACTCGGCGCGCTTCAGAACCAGATCTTCAAGCGGCATGTCGATGCCGGCGCGGGCGAGGCTTTCCTGATTGAGGCTGGTCAGAACGGTCACGCCGAGAATTTTGAGCCTCTTGTCATCGCCGCGCCCGGCGACGGCGCCTTTGAGGACATCGGGTTCCGCATGCACAGTCAAAAAGTCGCCGCCGAATTTTGCGACGCTTTTGACGCCGCGTTCGACAGTGGCGCCGATATCGTGAAATTTAAAATCAAGGAAGATTTTCTTGCCAGCCGCTGACAAACGCTCCGCAAGCTGAAGACCGCCGATCGGCATTAGCTGATAGCCGATTTTATAAAATGCGCCGGCATCGCCGATCGCGTCAATTATGCTTTCGGCTTCTGCGACGCTGGGCAGATCAAGGGCGATGATCAGGCGGTCTAGCGGTGTCATGCTGTGGCTTTCTTTTTTGAGGTCGCCCGCAATTTTGGTTTCGCGGCCAGGGTCTTTTTCGACTTTGCCGGTTTTGGTTTTTCGTCGCTCAGGACTTTGTCCTTAAAGCCGCAAAGATCGACAATGACGCAGCGCCAGCATTCGGGTTTGCGCGCTTTGCAGACATAGCGGCCATGCAGGATCAGCCAGTGATGGGCGTCATGCAAAAATTCCGGCGGGGTTATTTTTTTCAAGCCCCAGTTCGACTTCCAGCGGGTTCTTTCCGGGCGCGAGGCCGGTGCGGTTGCCGATGCGGAAAATGTGGGTGTCGACTGCGATGGTTGGCGCGCCGAAGGCGACATTCATCACCACATTGGCGGTCTTGCGCCCAACGCCGGGCAATGTCTCCAGCGCCTCGCGGTTTTGCGGCACCTGGCCGTCAAACTCATCAAGGAGCTTTTGCGACAGAGCAATCACGTTCTTCGCCTTGTTGCGCCACAGGCCGATAGTCTTGATGTACTGCCCGAGTTTTTTCTCGCCGAGCGCCGCCATTTTTTCGGGCGTATCGGCAATTTTGAACAGGGTCTTGGTCGCCTTGTTGACCCCTTCGTCTGTCGCCTGCGCGGACAAGGCGACGGCGACCACCAGCGTGAACGGGCTCGTATAGTAAAGCTCTGTCTGCGGCGCCGGCTCGGCGACCGACAGGCGCTCGAACAGGGTGCGCGCATTTTTTCGGGTCATCTTGCGGGGCATAGGCGAAAAACTCGGGTCAGGACGGGCGCGACCATAGCGTTCATGACGCGGCGGTAAAGTTCCAGGGATAAGAATTGCCGCGCGCGCGCTGCGCGCCTATGTTTCCTCCATGCGTCGCGTACACAACATTGAAACGCTTCCCCCCGTGGCGAAGGGCAGAATCTCCAGCTCTTCAGGTCTCGACGACATCGATGATGCGAACGGCCGCAGCTTTTTCGACGCTGTCCTTTATCCGAACCGGTCGCTGCCGAATTCCGGTTTCTGGCTGGTGATGAGCGTGGTGATCGGCGCCAATCTCTTGTTCGGGACATATTTTTTCGCCATTGGCGCCTGGCCGGTGCTCGGGTTTTGCGGGCTCGATATTTTCGCCGTCTGGCTGGCCTTCAAGCTGAGCTACCGCCAGGGACGGCTGCGCGAGCGGGTGCGGATCACTGACGAGGAGATGCTTGTTGCACGGGTGTTGCCGTCAGGGCATGAAACACGCTGGCGCTTGCAGCCATACTGGACAAAGGTCCATATTGACCGGCCGGTCGGACACGAGAGCCAGGTCAAGGTGACCAGCAAGGGCGGTACGCTGATCCTCGGGTCTTTCCTGTCGCCGGCGGAGCGTGGCCGGTTCGCCGACGCGCTGGTCCGCGCCCTTGGCGATGCGCGTGAGCAAGCGCATAGCGCCGGATAGAGAGTGGGATAGGCGGAATGGGCTGGTTTTTCTTGACGATCGCAGGCCTTCTCGCTGTGCTGGGCGGGCTCTACTGGCGTTGGCGCCAGCGCATAGAAGCTGAAATCGCCGAAGGCGCAGCAATTGAATGGGCGCATTTTCAGAAAACCGAGCCGGAATTTTTGCAAGACATGACCGAGGCGCAGTTTCGCGAGGTTTACGCCCGCGTGCACACGCCCCGTTTTCCCGGTTACGCATTTGCAGCCTTCGCGACGTTCCTGGCGTCGCTGCCTGTCGCCTTCGGGCTGTTGGCGGCGGGACTATGGGGTGCGGAGAAAGTTGGTTTATTGCCTGCGCCGGTCGAGGTCGCTGACAGGCTGTTCATTGAAGACGGGCAGATGCGGATCTTCAGGGATACGCCGCCGGAGGCCGCTCTCTATTATATCGAGGACCTTGCGGGGTTTTACTATTTCTTCGGCGTGTTGATCATCTGGTTGATCATCGTCGCCTTTTTCATGCGCAGATATCACGCGCGCCGGCCGGGCTATCTGCGCGATGAAATCATTCGCGCGCGCGGCTAAACGTAAAGGAGCCTTCAATGCAGTTTCTGCACACCATGGTGCGCGTCAGCGACCTCGACGCATCTTTGGATTTTTACTGCAACAAGCTCGGCCTTGTTGAGATCAGCCGATCCGAAAGTGAGAAAGGAAGGTTCACACTGGTCTTTCTCGCGGCGCCTCAGGATGTTGAGCGGGCGCAGGAGGATAAAGCGCCCGTTGTGGAGCTTACCTATAACTGGGACCCGGAGGAATATTCCGGCGGGCGAAATTTCGGCCATCTCGCTTATCGTGTCGAGGATATTTATGAGCTTTGCCAAAAGCTGATGGACGCCGGCGTTACGATCAACCGCCCGCCGCGCGATGGCCATATGGCGTTTATCCGCTCTCCGGATGGCGTTTCCATCGAATTGCTTCAAAAGGGGAGCAGTCTGGCGCCGGCGGAGCCATGGGCGAGCATGGAAAACACCGGAAGCTGGTAGAATTGTTTCCAGTTATCGCTTCCTTAACAGGGGCTGGCGATAAAAAACCTGGATGTTGTTTAAGGGATTTCGATGACGGAAAAATCCGTTTCGCTCGAAAATGTCACCAAACGATACGGCGCCTTCACGGCGGTGAATGATCTTTCCTTTGATGTCGCCAAAGGCGAGATCTTCGGTTTCCTTGGCCCCAATGGCGCGGGCAAAACCACAACGCTGCGGATGATGCTCGATATCATCCAGCCAAGCGCCGGAAGCATTTCGGTGCTGGGTTCAGCGTCTGCAATCCCGGTGCGTCAGCGCATCGGTTATCTGCCGGAAGAGCGCGGGCTTTACCGCAAGATGAAAGCGGCGGACTCCATCGCTTATTTCGCGCAGCTGCGCGGCTTGTCCCGTCAGGATGCGACAGCAAAAGCGATGTCCCTGCTGAAGCAATTCGGCCTTGAGGAATTTGCGCGATCCAAGAACGAAGCTTTGTCAAAAGGCATGGCCCAGAAAGTCCAGCTACTCTCGACCATCGCCCATGAACCGGAACTGTTGATTCTGGATGAGCCATTTTCAGGGCTTGATCCGATTAATCAACAAACCCTTGAAGAACTGATCCGCGACCAGCGGCGGGCCGGGCGGACGATTATTTTTTCAACCCATGTCATGCAGCACGCAGAGCGACTTTGCGACCGGTTCATTATTATCGCACAGGGCAGCAAGCGGTTTGAAGGAACATTGGCGCAGGCGCGCTCAAGCTTCGCCAAACGTGTTCATATTCGCACGCCGGCAAGCGCAGAAATGTTGCATGGCCTTGGCGGCATTGCGTCTTTGCGCGTCGAAGACAGCGTCAGCGGGGGCGGCGAGACAACATATGAGATCACGCTGGACGATGGCGTTGATCCGCAGGACTATCTGAAACGCGCTGTCGCGGCGGGCCTGACGATGACGCGGTATGAGCAGGCTGGCGCCACGCTTCACGACATCTTCATGGCGCTTGCCGGAGATGAGGAAACGGTTGAAACAGCGCCGGTGCGGCCGGTAATGGAGGCAGCGGAATGAAACAGATTCTGCTCATCGCCTGGCGCGAATATAAGCAATATGTACTCTCGCGCGGCTTCCTGCTTTTCCTGATCATGTTTCCGGTCGGCGTGATTGGCGCTGGCGCCGCCGTCAGTTTTCTTGAGCAGAACAAGCCGACGCGTCATTTTGTTGTTCATGATGAAACTGGTCTTTATACGGCGCATATCGATCGCGAGCTGGATCGGCGTTATCTACTCTCGGCCGTTTCCGCCTGGGACGACTATGTCGCCGTTAACGCCAATCCTGAAACGCTTGAGAATAGCACCCTGCCGGATGCGTTTCGCGACGGCCCTGTAAATGAACGCCGGATACAAGAGTTTACCGCCTCCGGCGGGTTTGAGGCGGCGAAACAACAGATTGACCCCTTGCTGAAAGCCGGCGCCGCGCCTTTTGAAATGCCGCGCCCGGCCTTTCGGCGATTGCCTTTGCCGGTGCCTGCCGCAGAAGCGGAAAGCCTCGAAGGGGTGAAAGACGCTTTGCGTCCGTATCTTCTTGAAGAAAGACTGGTGCGATTCGGCGATGAGCCCCCACAGTCGGTTTTTGCCGCGATCCTCATTCCCGAAGGGTTCGGTGGAGAAAAGGATGCGCCGCCCGCGCAATATTGGAGCCGTAATCTGACGGACCAGGCGCTGGAGGCGACGATCACATCCGCCCTCGACACGGCGTTGAGGCGTGAAGCTATTTCACGGTTCGGCCTTTCGCAGGAATTGCTTGATGAGGTCGTCGCAATTGATGCGCCGATGGCGGCGTTTCGTCCCGACCGGGCGACAGAGAATGCAGAACTCGGCCTTCAGGACCGGATTGAAACGGCGCTTCCGGCAATCCTCACTTACATGCTGCTGGTGATCATCTTCGGCGTCGGCAACCTGCTGCTGACGAATACGATTGAGGAGCGCTCCAACAAGATCGTCGAAATCCTCTTGTCTTCCGTGACTGCGAACCAGTTGATGATGGGCAAGCTGATTGGCATCGCCGCCGTTGGTCTGACCATGCCCTCGATCTTTCTCTTTGGCGCGCTCGCCATGTCGGCAACATCGGTAGGGCAGGAGAATATTATGTCGGTCGCCGTCGCGTCGTTGTTCTCATCCAACCTTATCTATATCTATCTTTTCTATTTCCTGTGCGCCTATGTGATTTTCGCAATGATTTTTCTGGCGATTGGCGCAATCTCGAATTCGCTGCAGGATGCGCAATCCTATATGGGACCGGTGATGTTGATCGTCTTCGCGCCGCTTCCCTTGATGCTGATGGTGTTTCAAAATCCCAACGGCGTTGCGGCGAGCATCCTGACCTGGATACCGCTTTATACGCCTTATGCGGTGATGATGCGCGCCGCCGCCGATCCGCCCCTGTGGGAGATTCTTGGCGCCACAGCGTTCATGCTGGCGTTCGCAATTTTCCTGATGCGGATTATGGGACGGATTTTCCGGAACGCGATCCTGCAGGCGTCGCCGCCGAAATTTCGCGAGGTCTGGCGGCTGGCGAAAGCGGGTGACGCCTAGGGCGCAAGAAAATCAGGATTTAACTCGCATCCTTTGGCCGATAAATGAATTTGCGGTCGCAATAGCCGCATTCGGCTTCGCCGTCCTCGAGTGAGTACCAGACAACCGGATGGCCGAGCGCGCCGCCACCGCCATTGCAGGAAACGCGCAGCGTATCCACATAGATGACTTCCGGATCGGGTGTTCTTGTTTGTTTGTTGTCCGTCATAACAGGGGTCTTGTTTGGCTTTTGACGTTGAATTGCCGGGGGTTTGAGCCGCCGTCAAGAGCTGTTGACGAATACGCGCCCCCCGACCGATAAGCAATCACGCAAAACCCGGATCGCCCGCCATGAAACAGAACACGGATACGACGCGATACGCCATCGCCGCGCGGTCCTTGCGCAAGACCTATAAGGGTAACAAGAAAGCGCCGCCTAAAGAGGCGCTGAAGGGCGTTGACCTGCAAATCCCGCGCGGGACGATCTTCGGGCTGCTCGGTCCGAACGGCGCCGGAAAATCAACATTCATCAATATTCTCGCCGGTCTCGTGCGTAAGACCGAAGGGAAAGTGTCTGTCTGGGGTTTCGATATCGATCGTAATGCGCGCCAGGCGCGCGCGGCGCTTGGCATTGTGCCGCAGGAAATCAACATGGATGTCTTTTTCACGCCGAAAGAGGCGCTGGATATCCAGGCGGGCTTATACGGTGTTCCGAAAGACAACCGTCGCACTATGGAAATTCTGACAGCGCTCGGTCTTGCCGACAAGGCTGATTCTTATGTGCGGCAGCTTTCCGGCGGCATGAAACGCCGCCTGCTTGTCGCCAAGGCGATGATCCATTCGCCGCCGATCCTGATCCTTGATGAGCCGACGGCGGGCGTCGATATCGAACTGCGAAAACAGCTTTGGGATTATGTGCTTGAGTTGCACGCCGCGGGCGTCACGATTGTTCTGACAACGCACTATCTCGAAGAGGCGCAGGAGTTGTGCAAGGAAATCGCGATTATCCATGAGGGCGAGGTTGTCGCCTGCGAGCCAACGGAAAAACTGATCGCATCGCTCGATCAGAAAACCCTGATGGTGACGCCGCTTCATGAAATCGACGCGGCGCCTGACCTCGGGTCGTTCAGCGCGGAGGTGAAGCCGGACGGGCGGCTCGCCATTCCCTATCAGCCCAGCAAGGCGCAGGTTGGCGAGATACTCGAACGGTTGTCGGCGGCCAATATCGCAGTGAAGGACCTCTCCACGGTTGAATCGGATTTGGAGGATGTGTTTCTGGAACTGACTTATCGCAAGGCGGGCTAAGTTTTTGAGTTAGCGGCCTTTTTTGTGCGGCGTTTTTCTTTTCGTAAAATCTGCTATGGCTTTCCGGTCATCAGACGTCGAAGGGGAGAGCGCGATGTCGTTACGAATTATCGCCATTGTCACTGCAATATTGTTTTTCGCGCGGGCGGGCCTTTGCCCGGCTGTCGCTGAAGAGGGCGACGCCATCCTGGTGCTGGACGCATCGGGTTCGATGTGGGGCCAGATCAACGAAGAAGCGAAAATTACGATCGCAAAAAGAGTGCTTGGCGGTCTTTTGAGCGACTTGCCGGAAGAACGTCGTCTTGGCCTCATCGCCTATGGCCACAATCGCAAGGGCGATTGCACCGACATCGAAGAACTCGCGCCCGTTGGCGCTGATCGCGCAGCAATCAAGAGCGCCGTCGATGGGTTAAGCCCCAAGGGCAAAACGCCCATGGCGGATTCGATCAAGCTTGCCGCGGAAAAACTAAAGTATACGGAAGAAAAAGCGACAGTAATTCTTGTCAGCGATGGCATCGAGACTTGTGCGCCCGACCCTTGCGGCGCGGCCTCAGCGCTTGAACAGGCGGGCATTGATTTCACAGCGCATGTGATCGGTTTTGATGTGACCGAAGAAAACCATGAAGCGCAGTTGCGCTGCATTGCTGAGAATACCGGCGGCAAATTCGTTTCAGCGTCGACCGCCGGCGAATTAAGCGCAGCGCTTGAAGAGACTGTCGCCGCCGCGCCCGAGGCCGTCACGGAAACGAAGGTGCGCCTGCGTGCAACGGAACTTGAAGGCGGGCTTGTTATCGAAGACGGCCTCACCTGGACCGTGACGCCGCGTCTTGGGGGCGAACCGGTCTTTCATCAGGAAAACGCAGGCGTTGTCGATGCGGTTGTTGAGCCGGGCGCCTATGACGTGACGGTCGAACGCCCGTCCGACGGTCTCAAAGGCGCTCAGGAAGCGGTGGTCGTGCGGGAGAATTCCTGGAAGACCGTGACCATCGCACTTACCTTTCCGGTCGAAGCGACGGTGACGCCGGACCCCGGCGGCGAGGTCATGGCGGGGACGAACATACTTGTTCATTGGACAGGGCCTGACCGTAAGGGCGATTATGTCACCATTGTTCCGAAGGGCGCCGACAATGGAAATTTCGGGCCTTACGCCTATACCCGTCAGGGCGATCCCGCTGAAATCAGAATGCCAGTGGAGCCAGGCGCCTATGAAGTCCGCTATATGCTGGGCCAGCCAATCCGCACGCTTGCGAGCGTCGATATCACGGCGACGCCCGCTGCGGCGACGCTGACAGCGCCGGATACAGCGGTTGCAGGCGAGGAAATCACTGTTGAGTTCACAGGTCCGCCCGCAGGGTCGGGCGACTGGATCACGGTCGTCAAGCCGGATGCGGATGATAAGGCGTATACGAATTACCATTATACGCGTCAGGGCAGTCCCGGTAAGCTGCGCATGCCGTTAGAGGCCGGCGAATATGAAATTCGTTTCGTTCAGGGCAATAAAAAGGTGCTCGCTCGCAAAATGATTACCGTTGCTGCTGCGCTGGCGACCATCAGCGGTCCGCAAACCGCTGTTTCCGGCGAGGAAATTCAGGTTGAGTTTTCCGGGCCCGAGGCGGCGTCCGGAGACTGGATTACCGTAACGGCGCCGGACGCGCCTGAGAATAAATATAACAGCTATCATTATACACGGCAGGGCAGCCCGGCGACGATCCGCATGCCGCTGGAGGCGGGTGAATATGAATTGCGGTTTGTGCAGGGAAACAAAAAGGTTATCGCCCGACAGCCAATTACCGTGACTGCCGCCACGGCGACATTGTCCGCGAAAGATACGGCGATTGCCGGAGAAACGATAAGTGTCGAATTCACCGGACCGGCGCCAGCCTCCGGCGACTGGGTGACTGTGGCGGCGCCGGATGCTCCAGACGATAAATACAACGACTATCATTATACGAAGCAAGGGAGTCCGGCGGAAATACGTATGCCGCTGGATGCTGGGCAATACGAACTTCGCTTTGTACAGAACAACAAAAAAGTCCTGGCGCGCCGCCCTATTACTGTTACCGCCGCAACCGCGACATTGAACGGGCCGTCATCGGCCACAGCAAACGAACTCATCGAGATTGAATTTACAGGTCCGCCGCCGGGCTCTGGCGATTATGTGGCTGTATCAAAAATGGGCGCGCCTGATTTGAAATATGAAAGCTATGGTTACACCAAGAGTGGCAGCCCTGTGCGCGTGCGTATGCCGAGAGAGCCCGGCGATTACGAGCTGAGGTTTATCCATGGCAACAAAAAGGTTCTTGCGCGCGCCCCGATCACGGTGACGCCGGCGGAGTAACAGGCCAGGCTTTATTGTTCACGACGTCATTCATGGCGTGTTTGCGCAAGGCTTCGGCGACGTCGGGAGGGTCGCCTTTGAGCGAATCCGGCGCGATTGGCGCGCCGAAAGTGAGCTTGTAGGTCTTGCCCTTTTTGTTCAATAACTCATGAAACAGCGTGATGTCGCGCAGTTCGGTATTGAGTTTCCAGAACCAGTAATAGAGCCATGAGTTTCGCATTTCGATGTGCACCGGTACGATCGGACAGCGATATTTTCGCGCGAAGATTGCAACGGACGGCAACCAGTCCTGTTCTACAAGTTGCTTTTCATCGCTCATCGCCGCGAGACGACCTGAGGGAAACAACACAACGCATTTTTCCGCTTCGAATGCGCGAATGGCGCTGGCGAGCGTTTCGCGTGAGCGTAAAAGGGTGCGCTTTTCTTCAACCCACTCAACAGGGATGATCATGTCGTCAAGCCCCGGCGCTGCACGCAGGGCGTCGCGATTGGCGAAGAATGTCATGTCCGGACGCCATGCCTTGATCGCATCGAACATAGCGACGCCGTCGGGAATGCCGGTCGGGTGCGTTGATGCGATCAAAACGCGCCCATCCAGCGGTATATTTTCAACGCCTTCGGTTTGGACATCGAGATCGAGAAGATCGCTGATAAAATCGAACACGTCCCGCGCAGAAAGGTCTGCGATAGCGTCCGCCATTTTAACGGCCTGACCATGTAACAGCAGCGGATAGAGTAACGATTTATAAAGCGGCCAGAGACGACTTCGCATTAGTTTTTGCGCGCGCTCTTCGATCAGCACATCAACAATATGCTTGTCATCGGGATCATTGGCGATCCGGGTATTTGTTTGCGCTGTGTCCAATCGAGGTCATCTCCGCAAGGTTACGCGCCCGCCGGCTGCGAGGCCGGCAAGACTAGCAAAGTTTGCTTTGAAATAAATAACGCCCGCCGCAAGCCCCCAAAATCAGGACTTGTTGGTTTCTTCCGGCTTTTCGCGGTAAGGCTGACCGGCAAGATGTAAGGCCAGAAACGAGCCGGCGATCAAAAGAGCGACAGCGGCTGGCCCGCCGCCATTATTGCCAAGCCAGTTTCCAACGGCGCACACGACTGCAATCAGCAAATAGGGCGTAACCGGCGGTTCTTCATGGCGAAAGCGCAGGACAAACAGTCCCGCCGTCGCGACAAATAACAAAACCGCCAAGAGGTCGAAAATCGTTTCCAAGGCATGATCTCCCGACGCCAAGATGCCGCCCTACAGTTAACAAGTGCTTAGGCGACATGGTTAACCAACCCTTTGTGTCGCCTGGAAAGCAAGTCTTGAATGGGGAGTGTCCCAAATATAGAACGGCTACGGCCCTCGCTTCTGCACTTGCTGGCGTTGCTTGAGAATACCATCAGGGCTGCAACCCAAAAAAAGAGTACATTGTAAAATAATGACTGACGATCACAAAACATATGATGAGAACGGGTTTGTATTTTTGCCGGCGTTGCTGGAGCCGGAGGTCATCTCTGCTTTTCTTTCTATCATGCAACTCAATATGGGCGACACGCTTGAGCATCAGAAACGTTTCCTCTCAAAGACGAACCTGCTGCCCGTTGACGCTTACGAAATAGCGTCGGCGCATTTTCCGTTTTCACTGGGTTTGTTGTGGGGCCTGACGCCAAGCATGGAGAAGATTACCCGCAAAAAGCTTTTGCCGTCCTATGCATGGGGCAGAATCTATCCGAAAGGGGCGACATGCGTTGTTCATAATGATCGGCCATCAAACGAACACAGCCTGAACCTGACCTTGGGATATTCCGACGATATTATATGGGATTTCTGTATTGGGTCCGGTCGCATCGCAGACAGCAATCTGGACCATCATACCGGTTATAAAGACTTTGGCGATTTAGAATATGTCAGGACAAAGATGAAGCCTGGCGATGCGGTTGCGTATCAAGGGCAGCGCCATTTTCATGGACGGATTGATCCAAATCCGAATGTTTGGTCTGCGCATTTGTTTTTGGGATGGGTGGATAGACATGGACCGCAAAAAGAATTTGCTTTCGACAAATTCGAATTGCCGCCACCGGCGAAATTTTATTTCGATTAAACGCGGCCTTGAGCTAAAATAAACGAGGCCTGCAGCGCATTAAGAGCGCAGACCTCGCTGAGATTATTTTACTAGTTCCTATTCGCCGGCGCGCTGTGCGTCGCGCAGCGCGCGGAATTCATTTCCTTCATACCAGTTTGGCCAGTCGTCGGAGTAAGCGATTGTGGCGCCGACTTCATAGAGAATTTCCACAGTGTCGAGCATGCCCTCCATTGGCCAGTCTGCATCATATTCGTCACCGGGCGCATGGTAGCGGTTTTCGCGATAGTCGGCGCCATAGGCTTCGCCTGCGTCAGTTCCGCCATCGACAAGATCCGCGCCGCCGTCCGCATAAAGCATCGGGACGCCTTTCTTGGCGAGCGAGATATGGTCGGAGCGGTAGAAGTAGCCTTTTTCCGCTTCCGGGTCCGGCGTCAGGTAGCGATCGTAACCCGCTGCGACGTCTTTAAGAATATCTTCCAGCTCTGACGCCCCATAACCGACAACGATCATGTCTTTCGACGGCGGGGTCGGCAAAATGGCGTCAATATTGACGCCGGCGACAATCTGCTTGAGCGGAACCGGTGGGTATTCGCCGAAATACGCCGAACCCAAAAGGCCTGATTCTTCTGCTGTCACTGCGACCAGCATAATGGAACGATCTGGCGCGGTTTCGTTGGTCGCAAATTTTTCCGCGATTTCGATGATTGCGGCGATGCCCGTGGCGTTGTCGACGGCGCCATTATAGATTTTGTCGTCGCCTTCCGTATCCGGATTGGTTCCAAGGTGATCCCAGTGTCCCATATAGAGGACATACTCATCCGGGCGCTCTGCGCCCCTTAAAACGCCGACAACATTCGCGTCTTCGCTGCGGACGATTTTGTTGTTCAGCACTCCGGAAGCGGTGACGCCTGGCATCGGAACAGCCTGGAAATCGCGGCTCATGGCCGCCTGCATCTGCGCGTCCATATCCAGGTCCGCCGCATCAAACAGGGTGCGGGCGGTTTCGTTAGAGAACCAGCCTTCCGCGGCGACCCGGCTCGCGCCATTGTCGTCACGCTGCAAATCGACCTGCGGTCCGGACCAGGAGCCTTCGACGACGTTCCAGCCATAGGCTGCGGGGGCGGTGTCGTGAATGATCATGGCGGCCGCTGCGCCCTGACGGGCGGCCTCTTCATATTTATAGGTCCACCGGCCGTAATAGGTCATGGCGTTGCCATTGAAGAGATCCGGGTCCTGCGTCGCGAAGCCGGGATCGTTCACCAAAATGACGACGGTTTTGCCTTCGACATCGACGCCCTCATAATCGTTCCAGTCATATTCAGGGGCGACAACGCCGTAGCCGACAAAGACCAGTTCGCTGTCAGCAAATTCGACGTTCTCTTCAGCTCGTTTCGTCCAGTAAACGGCGTCTGTGCGGTATTCGAGATCGCGCGCTTCGCCATTGATGCTGACCGAGAAAGACGAGCTATCCGGCTGCAGCGTTGACTCCACAATCGGCACAGCCTGTTCAAAGCTGTCGCCAATGGGTTCCAGGCCAATGCGTTCGTATTCACTGGCGATATAGGCTCTGGTTTTCTCACCGCCTGGCGTGCCGGGCGCGCGGCCTTCGAAAGCGTCGGAGGCAAGGGTTGCGATATGACGGGCAAGGTCTTGGCTGGAGATGTCGCCAGCCTCAGTGGCTGGCGCTGTTGCGTCATCTGTTGTCGTCTCTGTATCGGTTGGCGCAGGCGCCGCCGGCATTTCTTCGCCGGTGGTCTGGCTGTCGCCACAGCTGGCGACGAGGCTAAACGCGGACGCCGCCAACAAAAACCGTAGACTATTTCTCATACCGTATCTCCCATGACCAAATTCGCTGGGGATGTCGCATGGCCTTGCCTGGGACACAAGATAGAGACATCAGCCGGAGACGGGCCACATCTGGCTGGCCAGGCCCTGAATTTTGGATTAATAGCGGGGCGCGCCCTCCTGTACGTCGTGGTCCAGGGGTATGACGCAAGGCCCTGATTAACTGGGCCCGGGAGAAAAAAATGAATGCAATGGCTTCGCCGGCGCCGAGCGCCGCGAGTTCTTTTGATGATTGTGCGCCGGCGTCACTGGCGAACCTGTCCGCAGCGGCGCTTTACGAACTTGCGGTGGCGCGCGGTGAGGGCGAAATCGCCAAAGACGGACCGCTTGTCGTCAAAACCGGTGAGCACACAGGCCGTTCGGCGCAGGACAAATTCATCGTCCGGCAGCCGGAAACCGAAAACACAATCTGGTGGGACGCCAACAAGGCGATGACGCCGGAGCAGTTCGAGCAGCTCCATCGCGATATGCTCGACTACGCCAGCAATATTGAGCTGATCCAGCAGGACCTGCGCGGCGGCGCCGACGCGGACTATGCGATCAAGGTGCGGGTTTTTACGGAATACGCCTGGCACGGACTATTCATTCAACATCTGTTGGTTCGCCCGCCACTGAGCGAGCGCGGCGGCGAACAGGATTTCACAATTGTCGACCTGCCGGGCTTTCGCGCCGACCCTGAAGTTCACGGCTCGCGCAGCGGCACCGTCATCGCCGTTGATTTTGTCCGGCGCATGGTTCTGATCGGCGGCACTTCTTACGCCGGCGAGATGAAAAAGTCGGTTTTCACCATCCTCAATTATCTCCTGCCGGAACAGAGCATCATGCCGATGCATTGCTCGGTCAATGTCGGCGAGAGTGCTGACCCGGCGATCTTTTTCGGCCTTTCCGGCACCGGGAAAACAACTCTTTCCGCCGATCCCGACCGTATGTTGATCGGTGATGACGAGCATGGCTGGGGCCCGAACGGGCTCTTTAACTTTGAGGGCGGATGCTACGCCAAGATGATCCGCCTTTCGCCGACGGCGGAGCCGGAAATTTTCGCGACGACAAAGCGTTTCGGCACCGTCCTTGAGAATGTCGTGATGGACCCGGTGACCCGCGAACTTGATCTTGACGATGCGACGCTGGCGGAAAATTCGCGCGGCGCTTATCCGATCCACTATATCCCCAACGCCAGTCTTGAAGGCAGCACGACGCACCCGAAAAATATTATCATGCTGACCTGTGATGCGTTCGGCGTGATGCCGCCGATTGCAAAACTGACCCCGGCGCAGGCGATGTATATGTTCCTGTCTGGCTATACGGCCAAGGTGGCCGGCACGGAAAAGGGCCTCGGGAATGAGCCGCAGGCGACCTTCTCAACCTGTTTTGGCGCGCCGTTCATGCCGCGCCATCCTTCCGAATACGGAAAGCTTCTCGGTGAATTGATCAACCAGCATGACGTTCATTGCTGGCTCGTCTCGACGGGCTGGACAGGCGGGGCCCATGGCGTTGGCTCACGCATGCCGATCAAAGCGACGCGGGCGTTGCTGGCGGCGGCGCTTGATGGTTCCTTAAAAAATGCATCCATGCGCAAGGACGAGATTTTTGGTTTTGAGGTTCCCGAAAATATCGACGGTGTCGATGACGCGATCCTTACGCCGCGCAGCACCTGGGCTGACCCATCGGCTTACGATGCGCAGGCGCAAAAGCTAGCGTCGATGTTTGTCGAGAACTTCAAGATTTACGAAGCTTATGTCGGTGACGATGTCCGCGCAGCGGCGCCGAACGTAACAGACTGACCCGCGCACCCGTGTCTGACCTGCAGGATTGCGTCGTCAGCAACGACGCCAAAGCGACGCTTCCCTTGCACCGTCATGACGATGCGCGCCTTATCGTTGTCCTTGATGGCGAGGTCCGTGAAACGGATTTGGGCGGACAGCATCGCTATGTGAAAGGCGATCTTCTTTTTAGACCGCCGTTTTGCGCCCATGCAAATTCAGCGAGCGGCGCGCCATCGTCATTCATGAGGTTACAGGTGTCGAAGGACGCCTGGCGGCAGATGATTCACCGCAATGGCTGGCGTCCTCTGCGCGGGCGCATCGATCTGGAATCCCGCCTTCACCGATCGATGTTGCACGCATCGAATTGCAGCAATGATATCGCTGCGCTTCTGTCGCATCCGAATAACCGCGATGAAACCGTCGATCCCACCGACGGCGACGATTTGGAAGCGGGCAGGACGGATGGCGGCCAATTACGCCCTTATGAGATCACTCGGCGGTTTGTACGCCGCTTTGGCCTGACACCGACCGCCTATCGCCGTGAGGCGAGACTGCAGCGCGCCTATTCCATGTTGTTGCTAAGCGACTATCCGCTGGCGCGCATCGCTGCGGAATGCAGCTATGCCGACCAGAGCCATTTCTCTCGAGAACTCAAATCGGCGACTGGCTGGAGCCCGCGGGCTTTCCGCCGCGCATTCGCTCCTTGATCGACTGCAACTCCGTTCAAGACAGGCTTGTTCTCTCTGCTTAAACAAAGCGAAAAGTGCAGAGTCCGGAGCGGAGTACGAATAGCCATGAAAATAAAAAACCTTTTGGCGAGTTGTGCCGCCGCGATGCTTTTGTTGTCAGCGTGTAGCGCGCCGGCGAGCATTGCAGCCGCAATCGCCAACGAAAAAGAATGTACCCCTCTGGCGCGCGATACTGACACAGCGTTGGCTACGAACATAGACGCCGTTATCGATGACGCTCTTGGGCGGGGTTTTGCGGGCGGCGTCGCCGTGATGCAGGATGGCGTCGTTGTTTACAGCCGTACTGCTGGCAGCGCATCGCTAAGCGAGAACATTCCCGTTACAGACGAAACCCTGTTTCATGTAGCGTCCATCACCAAATATTTTACTGCGGCGCTGGTGCTGAGAGCGGTCGAAGAAGGCGTGATCGCGTTGGATGACCCGATTGCTAAATACGCGCCGGATATGAAGCTCAGCGCGCGGGGCGTGACGATTGAAGATCTCCTCCTGCATCGCTCAGGGTTGGGGTCGTCATATGTCGCCGAGCAAGAAAGTGATCGTGACGCCGCCTTGGCCGCGATCGACAACGCGCCCTTCGATGCTGAAAAGGCGGGACACTATAACTATTCCAATGATGGTTACGATGTCCTGGGCATATTATTGGAGCGCATATACGGTCGCAATTACGAAGCTTTGCTGCGTGAAAAACTATTGACGCCTGCTTGTCTCGAACGTCCGCGCCACTGGAGCCGGGTTGATCTTTCTGATCCGACAGTCATCAGCCAGCCGCTGACGCCATTTCCGTCCGAATTGATCAATCGGAATTACGGCATGATAGCCTCCGCCGGGTTGCTGATTACCGCTGAAGATTTGGCCGCCTATCAATGGGTGCTGGCGAACGGAAAAGTGCTCAGTATGCAATCTATTGAGGCTTTGTTTGCGCCACGCGCTGAACGCAGGTCTGATCACGCCACCTTTGGCGGCTTCCGGCTTGAGCATTACATTCTGGGTGCGCGACTGAGCGCGCGCGGATATGAAGACTGGGGCGATAATGCAATTATGATTCACTATCTTGACAGGAATATCATTGTCGCTGTCGTAACCAGTCGTGGGCCTGCATTAGAAAGTGGCGCAAGGCCTTTCCGTTCTGAGTTGTCCGCCGCGATCGAAACGCTTTTCTCGGACGCAGCCTCCAAAGAGGAGTAATATCGACAGGGTGCTAACCTGTTTCGGAATCCGCCGACGCCCCGGCGCCATTTTCCGAAGGTGTAGCGCCGCTTGAGACGGTGACCATTGCGGCGCGCAACACGCGCTCGCCGATCGTGAAGCCTGGTTGGGCGACATCTACGACATGACCTGCGGGGATCGAACCGCCCGGCACTTGCGCAACCGCCTGATGCAGGTTCGGGTCAAATTTTTCACCAGATGGTTCGACGCGGTGAACGCCATAGCGCTCCAATACGCTCAACAGCTCTTTTTCCGTCATCTGGATGCCGGAGACTAAACCCTTAAACGCCTCGCTGCGCCCTTCGGGCAGTTCTTCACCGGAGACGCCGGCGGCGCGCAATGCCCGTTCGAAATTGTCCGCTACGGCTAACAGATCGCGTGCGAAATTGGCGATGGCGTAGCGGCCAGCATCTGCTTTTTCACGGGCTGCACGACGGCGGGTGTTTTCGAGTTCCGCCGCCAGCCGCAAAATGCGATCGTTCAGCTCTGAAATTTGCTGCTCGGGCGACGCTTTTTCGTCGCCTTCCGGCGCGTTGGCGCGGTCGTCCTGGCCAAGGTCGACCGCCTCTTCCTGATTTTCCTGCCCGTTATTTTCGGGGTAATCGTGATTGCTCATAAAATCATGGTCTTTAAATTGCTCAACAGCTGAAGGGGGGATTTACGCGCCGTGAGGCCTTATTTCAACAGGCGCGAGACGACTTCGGCGGTGTAATCCACAATCGGAATGACTTTGGCGTAGTTCAGTCGCGTCGGGCCGATAACTCCCAAAACACCTACAATCTTGCGCGATTCATCGCGATATGGCGCGGCGATGACTGACGAGCCGGAAAGCGAAAACAGCTGTGTTTCCGAGCCGATGAAGATTTTGACGCCTGGTCCATCCTTGGCGGCGGAGAGAAGATCGATCACGTCGCGCTTGCGTTCCAGATCGTCGAACAGCTTTCTTACCCGCTCAATGTCGCCAAGCGCTGACTCGTCAAGCAGATGTCCGGTGCCGCGTACGATCAGGGATGAATCGTCGCTGCCGGAGAGATCCGCCACGCCCTGGCGCACCAGCCTTGCGGTTAATTCATCAAGCTCCGCCCGGTGGGTTACGATTTCATTGAGGATGCCCTCACGGGTCTCGCTGAGGCTGCGCCCACGCAACCGCGCATTCAGATAATTCCCCGCGGCAATCAGCGCCGAGGCCGGCAGGTCGTCCGGGGTTTCCAGCGCCCGGTTTTCCACCCTGCCGTCTTCGTACACCAGCACCGCCAGTGCGTTGCCCGGTCCCGTGGCGACAAACTCGATATGGCGCAACGGCGCATCGGATTTTTGCGTTACTACCAAACTGGCCGATTGGGTGAGGCCGGACATACGGGTGGCTGCACTTTCCAGCAACGCTTCGATGTCGCTGCCAGCGGTTTCTGTTTCGATCGCACGGCGTTCTTCGTTGGTCAGTTCGCCAACCTGCATCAATCCGTCGACGAAAAGGCGCAAGCCAAGCTCAGTCGGCAGTCGCCCCGCCGAGATATGCGGCGCATGCAGCAATCCCGCATCGGTTAGGTCAGACATGATGTTGCGAATTGTGGCGGCGGATACCTCCACACTCCGGTCGTTGCTCAGCGTACGCGAGCCGACCGGCTCTCCGGTGGAAAGGTACGTTTCAACGAGGCGGCGAAAGATATCCCGCGATCGTTCGTCAATATCGTTCAAGGCGCTCATAGTCAGATAGATAGGGGCTTTAGGGCGAATTTAAAAATACAAATGATCGAATGCCAAACCAAGTGGAAAAGACGGGTCGACAAGGGCGCGCGCGCGGGTCTAGGTACGGCGGGATTTTAAGGAGTTTTCCATGAGACCATCTGGCCGCGCCTTTAACGAGCTTCGTTCCGTCACGCTGGAGCCGGGTTTTGCAAAACACGCCGAAGGTTCGTGCCTCGTCAAATTTGGCGAGACGCATGTGCTGTGCACCGCCAGCTGGGACGAGACTGTGCCGCCATGGCTGCGTGGCGGCGGCCGCGGCTGGGTGACAGCGGAATACGGCATGCTGCCGCGCTCCACCGGAGGGCGCATGAAGCGTGAAGCCAAGGGGGGGCAATCCGGCCGGACGCAGGAAATCCAGCGTCTGATCGGTCGGTCGCTGCGCGCCGTGGTTGATCTGAAAGCGCTGGGTGAGCGCCAGATCCTTGTTGATTGCGATGTGATTCAGGCCGACGGCGGCACGCGCACAGCAGCGATCACCGGCGCGTGGGTGGCGTTGCATCAGGCGTGCGATTGGGCGGCGGCGCAGGGTATTATAAAATCCAGCCCGATCACCGATCAGGTGGCCGCCATATCCTGTGGTCTTGTCGCTGGCGCGCCCGCGTTAGATCTCGATTACGACGAGGACTCGACCGCGCAAGCTGATGCAAACTTTGTTATTACCGGCAAGGGCGGCCTCGTAGAGGTGCAGGCTACTGCAGAAGGCGATCCGTTCTCTGACGAGCAATTTGCAGCTTTGCTGGGGCTCGCAAAGGAGGGCTGTGCGAGCCTTTCGAAGATGCAAAGCGAAGTTTGACGCTGAACTTTTTGTGCATTGGATTTGTTCGTGGTCAAACGGATGCAAGCCGTTTAATCGCGTTGTTTGCCCGATACGTGACGCATGCTAAACGGAAAACCCAAGTTGAATCCGAATAAAAATGTTGCAGCAAGAAGAAGCACCTGAGGAAAACCCGCCCGCTGAGCCCCAAGAAGATGGCGCGGGCGAACCAGCTTCCGATACGCTGGAGATAGACCCGGACGAGTCCGCAATCGAGACCCTGGTCGGCGCTGATACGCTGCGGGAAAAATTCAACGAATTTCTGACTTTCGCCCAGTCCCAGATGATTTCCATCGATGTCGCCATTCAGGCAGTGATCCTGTTTGTCGCACTGGCGCCGGCGGCTGTTTTCGGGCCGCAATTAAAGAAACTGATCCAAAGCCAGATTGCCCCTCGCGCGCCTTACGGCCTTTTGCGCCGTGCGGCGAACGCTTTTGCGCATATCGCAACGCCAATTGCGTTGTTCATTATTTTGCAGACAGCGGTGGTGATTCTGCGCTCCTTTGGAATTTCGAACGCGCTTGTTGGCGCGAGCACAAGTCTGCTCGCCGCATGGATTGTCATTCGCCTTGTCACGCTCGTTATTCGCTCGCCCTTCTGGTCAAAGGTCGCGTTTTATGTCGCCTGGCCGATTGCCGCGCTCGATGCGTTTGGCGTGCTCGACGACGTTCTCGTTCAGCTCGAAGCATTTTCAGTGCCCCTTGGTGAAAGTGAAGACGGACAGGCCGAGCGATTGTCTGCGCTGGATCTTCTCAGGACGCTGGCGGTTTTCGGCGTTCTGTTCTGGGCGGCGAGTTTTATCAACAAATTCATCACCAGTCGGATCAATACGATTGATGAGTTGACGGTATCCTTCAAGGCGCTGCTTTCAAAAATACTCAACGTCCTATTGCCGGTCGTTGCTTTGATTGCGGCTCTTCAGATCGTCGGGTTTCCTTTTGGCACACTGGCGATCTTCGGCGGCGCGGTTGGTCTTGGCGTTGGCCTCGGCATGCAACGCACGGTGTCGAACTTCTTCGCTGGTTTTACGCTGATCGCCGACAAGTCGATCAAGCCAGGCGATGTTATCCAGATCGAAGACACATTCGGTTGGGTGACTCAGATGAATGCGCGTTATGTCTCAATCCGTACGCGCGACGGCATGGCGCATCTGATGCCGAACGACCGTTTCATCAATGAAGGCGTGATCAACTGGTCTCACTCTGACCGTGTGGTGCGGCTGCATGCGCCATTTGGCGTCTCCTACAACACAGAGGGTTTGCGCGATCTCGCCCGCCGTGCGGAGGCGACAGCGGTGGAGGTGGAGCGCGTGCTGAAAACACCGGCGCCGCGCTGTAATCTGATCGAGTTCGCAGACAGCTCTGTCAATTTCGACCTGCGCTTTTGGATCAACGACCCCGCTAACGGCATCTCGAATGTACGCAGCGACGTGATGATGGCGGTCTGGGAAATGCTCCATGAAACCGGCGTCGAGATACCGTTCCCACAACGGGAATTGCATATCAAATCCGCGCCAGCGGGCCTGCATGTTGAGATTGACGACCATGTGGAGACCACGCCGTCAAATATCCGTGAGGAATAACAAAGCGCTATAATCCGGCTTTGCCGACGCCCGGTTCTCGCTCTATATTTATCCCCAAGGGCGACGTGTAGAGGATCAACCGGAGATCAACATGTTCAGAAATTTTTCGCTCAGCGCTGTGGCGTTGTGTTTACTGGCGGCGTGCGCGACAGCGACGCCATATGGGCCTGCTGCGCAAGGCGGCGGGTATGGGTTTTCGGACCAACGGATTGAATCAAATCGTTTCCGGATCACCTTCCGGGGCAATTCTTCAACGCCTCGTGACGTGGTTGAAAATTCGCTGCTTTACCGTGCGGCGGAACTGACCGTCGATCAGGGATATGATCATTTTGTCGTCATTGAAAATGACACGGAGACGACCAGTTCGTTCCGAGGATCATCCTATCCGGCGTTTTATGGCCGCTATGGGTTCGGGCATCCGTTCCACCGGCCGTTTTATGCGTTTCCCTATTACGCTTACGGTTTTGGTTGGGGCTATCCCTACGACACCTATGTTCGCGAGATCACCCGTTATTCAGCGGTCGCGTTTGTTACGATGCATGAGGGCGCCAAGCCTGGCGACAACCCGAACGCCTTTAACGCTCGTGAAGTGCTGGATAATCTGGGTCCGATTGTTTTGGGCCCGGTGGAATACTGAGCGAAAGTCAAAACGAGGCGGTGTCTTTAGACAGCGCGCAGGATTGGCTGTGCGCTTTCTTCCTGCATCGCTTCATAGAAAACCACGAACCCGCGCGGCGTGTGGCGTACGATAACGCCGCGTTGCCGACCGATATGAATTGCCGAACCGACGGCGGGACGGCGCGGCGCGTCGACAGCGACGCCGTCTACGGAGACGTCGAGAATTTTCACATAAAGCGCAGTGCCGTCTTCGAGGCGGCAAACGGTGCGGGAATTTGAATTGCGATGACGCGGCGTTGCGCGGCGGTCTTCAAGGCCGGTGGAAAACGCCTGATTGGAGAGCAGCATTAATTTCTCGGTGAGGAGCGTCCGGCGCTTTTTCGACAACAGGAAAGAAACTGCAAAGCCGTCTGGGAAGATGCGCGCGACCGTTCCTTCGATAACGTCGAGGCCTTTGATCCTGACCACAACCGCGTCGCCGGGTACGACTTTCGTATCTGCGATGATCGCCATGTCGCCAGGCGAGATGTTCAGCAATTCGCCCTCATAATGATCGACGGTATTGACGACAATCTGCGCCGGCAGGTTAAGGCTGATGCGCCGATATCGTCTTTCGTCCCGTTTTGACATGCTCGAAGTCCCCGAATAACCAATACGCCCTCCGTCATTGCAATCTATTGGCCAGCACTAAAACATTTTCTAATGCGTAATATAAAGTTTTATCTTTGTTTTCATATGGTTAACGCTATTTTCAAGGATGCCTTGCAGCGATGTCAGTGGCTTGTATGGTTAAGCCGGGCGCGGGTCGGGCAAACCTCCTTGAGAGAAGGAAATCATAATGAAAAGTATGACCTGGGCCGTTTTGGCGGCGACGGCGGCGGTGAGTATGGCGCACGCGGATGACGATCCGCATTTGTGGCTTGAAGAGGTCGAGGGCGAAGCTGCGCTTGACTGGGTTCGGTCCCAAAATGACCGATCGCTCGGCGTTTTAGAGGCCGATCCCCGTTTTGATGTGCTGTATCAGGAAGCGCTGTCGATCCTCAACTCCGACGCGCGCCTGCCGCTCGGGCAGATCCACAATGGGTTTGTTTATAATTTCTGGCAGGACGAAACCCATGTCCGGGGCGTCTGGCGCCGCGCCAGCGTGGAGACATACAAAGCCGGCGCGCCCGAATGGGAGACTGTGCTCGACTTTGACGCGCTTGCCGAAAGCGAAGACCGCAACTGGATCAAAGGAAATATTGTCTGCCTGTCGCCGGAATACCGGCATTGCATGATCGAGCTTTCTGATGGCGGCAAAGACGCCGCCTATTGGCGCGAGTTTGATCTTGAAGCCAAGACATTCGTCGATGGCGGGTTTTCAATTCCGGAGGGCAAGACCTGGCTCGACTGGATTGATGCAGACACGTTGCTGGTCGGCGCCGATTGGGGCGACGGCTCTCTGACCGATTCAGGCTATCCGAGATCGCTACGGATCTGGCGGCGCGGCGAAGGCCTTGGCGATGCGAGTTTATTCTTTGAGGGCGAGACTGGCGATGTCGCAACATTTCCGTCGGTCGAGCATGACGGCGCTGCGACGCATTTGTTCGCGCAGCGCGCCGTTACTTTTTTTGAGACGGAATATTTTCACGCTACAGAGCCTGGTGGAGAGCAGGCAAAACTTCCATTTCCTCTGAATACGGATTTAAACGGCGTTCTTGATGGACGGGCGATCCTTTTTCTACGCGAAGACTGGTCATATAATGATGCGACTTACGCACAAGGGGCGGTGGTTGCATATGATCTTGAAAGCGGCGCGGTTGAGCCGGTTTTCGCCGCCAATGATCGTCAGTCGGTTGAAAGCGTTGGCGTCGGTAAATCAAATATCATCATTCAGTATCTTGATGATGTTTCCGGCAAAGCCTCGCGCCTGACCCGTGGGAGGAACGGGAAGTGGAAAGCCAGGGACATCAAGCTACCGGCCAATGGCGTGGTTGAGATCGCGTCGTCCGGCGGTGGGACCGATGATGCGATGCTGTCTTATGAGAGTATGACAGCGCCAGAGTCCTTGTACTTTGTGACGGCGAAGAACGGCGTTGAGAAGATCATGGAAACGCCGGCGTTTTATGATGCGACCGGCGTCATGGTGGAGCAGCGTTTTGCGACTTCTGCAGACGGAACGAAGGTCCCTTATTTCGTGATGGGCCGCGATTCAGTGCTGAAACAGGGAAATGCGCCAACGATCCAGTATGGCTATGGCGGGTTTCTCGCGCCGATTCTGCCGGTTTACTATGACGAGCCGTCACGGCCGCAACATGGCGCGCTGGCTGGTCTTTTATGGGTCAAGCGCGGCGGCGTCATGGTTCTGTCGAACATTCGGGGCGGTTCTGAATATGGACCGCGCTGGCACGAGGCGGCGCTCAAGGAAAACCGCCAGCGCTCTTTCGACGACTTCATTGCGGTCTCTGAGGACCTGATTGAAACGGGCGTTACGACATCGGAAAAGCTCGGCATTATCGGGCGCTCCAATGGCGGGCTTCTCATGGGGGCGATGCTGACCCAGCGCCCTGAGCTTTATAATGCGATTGATATCGGCGTGCCGTTGTTTGACATGAAGCGGTATAACAAACTGCTCGCCGGCGCATCGTGGATGGGTGAATATGGCAACCCGGATATTCCGGAAGAGTGGGAGTATATTTCTCAGTACTCGCCCTATCAAAGCCTCGCCGCCGACCAGCCCTACCCGAAAGTATTATTTTATACGTCGACCAAGGATGATCGCGTCCATCCTGGCCATGCGCGCAAGGCTGCGGCGCGAATGAGCGAACTTGGCTATGACTACTATTATTATGAAAACATCGAGGGCGGTCACGGCGGGACGGCCAATCAGGATCAACTCGCTTATCGAACGGCGCTGGAATATATCTATTTCGTTCGCCAGCTGATGGGTGAGGCGGAGTAATGAGCGCAGTGTTAACGCGCAGGGCGGCCATCGGTTCGGCCGCTCTCGCGGCGGCTTTTTCGGGTGATGCGTTCGCCGATGAGGCGCCGCTCGCAACGGAAGAAGAGGTCATTGAAGTATATGCTGTCCTGGGCCAGTGGATAGAGGCCTATCGTGCAAGAGACTATGATGCGCAATGGATCCTGACGGACAACCGTATTCGTCGCTGGCATAATAAGCGCCGTTGGCGAAACTGGATGACGGAGGCGCAGAAAAACAATGGCGATGTTACGGCGTATAAGGTTGAAAGCGGTGCGCCTGTTCGGTCGGAAGACTTACCGTGTACGGAGCAGGGGCATTGTTTCCGGCAAGGCGTGCAATATATCATCTATATAATGCGGACCGAATATGAAAAAGCAGCGCCCGCGCAGCCGGAGTTCGCCGTGATGGCTAAATCCAGTGAAGGCTGGCGATTTGGCGGCGGCACGCTGCTGAACAGACCGCTTGGAGAGACCGCGGTAATCATGACGCGTCAGGATGAGGCGAGATATCGGCCGAGCTGGTCTATCTCGCAATAGCGAACAAGAACACAATTTCCTTTGCACTGGCGACAGGGCTTTGCTGATTGCCCGGAGTCGGATTACACCCTTGCAATAATGATAATGGGAGCAGCGAATGGCCTGGTGGTTCGGAATAAAACTTTGGAAGCGCGTCTTCCTGGGACTGATCCTTGGCGTCGGCTTTGGTCTGTTCGTCTCGCAAACGATGGACCCGGTCGCGGGCGAAGCGCTGCTTTCCAAAGTTAAGGTCATCGGCGACGTTTTCATCCGCCTTATCCGGATGATTGTTGTGCCGCTTGTTTTCTTCACGCTGGTGGCGGGGATTTACGCCATGGGCGATCCGAAAAAGATCGGCACCATCGGCGTCAAAGCGTTTATTCTTTATCTGGCGACAACATTCTTCGCCAACCTCATCGGTCTCGGCATGGGCACGCTGTTCCAGCCCGGCAAGGGCGTTGATCTCGGCGGGGCCGAGCCGCGTCAGATGGGTGAAGCGCAGCCCATTGGCGAGCGTTTGATGGGCATCATTCCCGAAAACCCGTTCATGGCGCTGGTCGAAGGCGATATTCTCGCGGTGATCTTCTTCGCCATCCTGTTGGGCGTGGGTCTTTTGATGGCGCGTGAAGCGGGGCAGATCGCAGGCCGCTTTTTTGAAGCAGTGTCCGAAGGCATTCTTCAGGTGACGCACATTGTTATGGAGCTGGCGCCGTTCGGCGTCTTTGGTCTGATCGCCTATGTCGCCGGCACGCAAGGCGTTGCTACATTCACCGCCATCCTGTCGCTGACGCTGGCGGTTTATCTTGGCGCCGCGCTCCACATGCTGATCGTTTACGGCGGCCTTGTTCGGCTTGTTCTCAACCTACCCTTCGTTGATTATTTCAGGGGCATTCTTGACCCGATGATGGTTGCCTACTCCACATCTTCGTCTTCGGCGACATTGCCGGTCACGATCCGCGCGGCAACGGAAAATCTTGGTATTTCGAAATCCGTCGCCGGGTCGGTCTTACCCCTTGGCGCAACGATCAACATGGATGGAACGTCGCTTTATCTCGGCATCGTCGCACTCTTCACGGCGCAGGCGTTCGGATATCAGTTGGAGCCGCAGCATTACATTCTGATTGCCCTTACATGCGCCCTCGTTTCGATTGGCACTGCGGGCGTTCCGTCTGCGTCGCTTTTCCTTTTGTCGATTGTGCTCGACGTTTTCGAGGTGACGCCGGAACACACAGCGCTTGTTATCGGGTTCATTTTCCCGTTTGACCGTTTGCTCGATATGATGCGCACCGTCACCAATGTCACAGGTGATACGGCGGTGGCGACGGCCGTCGCCAAATGGGAAGGCGAGCTTGACCAGGATGTCTTCCGGGAAAGGCCGTTGAGTTAATCCAGACAGCGATTTCACCGCAAGAAACGGAATGCGCGCAATTTGATCATGTGCCACGCTCCTTCGCATATGGAGGTTATCAGTGGCGAAAAGCAGTTCTTACAACACCGATGACAAACGCTGGGCGGCGGTTAGGGCGCGCGAGCGCCAAGCGGACGGCGTTTTCTTTTCAGCCGTGAAAACAACCGGTGTCGTCTGTCGCCCGTCCTGTCCCGGACGGCCGCTGCGCAGGAATGTTTCTTTTTATGACGCGCTCGCTGATGCGCTGGGCGACGGATATCGGGTCTGCAAAAGATGCAAACCGGAAATGCTATAAAAGCGATTGACTGGACGTCGGTGGAGGAAGGCCTCAATACCGCCCCCTATGCGTTGCTTGGGCGATTGTTGTCGCCGGCGCAAATTAAAAGACTGATTGCGTCATATGACGATCAAAGCGCCTTTCGCAGCACCATTACGATGGCGCGCTATAATTTTGGGCAGGGTGAGTACAGATATTTCGCCTATCCGCTTCCTGATGTTATTGCGACATTGCGTAGAGAGCTTTATCCGCCGCTCGCCCGGATTGCGAACCGCTGGGCGGACCAGCTTGAGACGCCGCGCTATCCGAAAACTCATAAGGGGCTGATCGCCAAATGTGCGGCGGCAGGACAGATGAGACCGACACCGCTTATCCTGCGCTACGAAGAGGGTGATTATAACTGTCTGCATCAGGACCTTTATGGCGACGTCATATTTCCATTGCAGATCGTCATTTTGTTGAGCGAGCCGGACAAGGATTTTTCCGGCGGCGAATTTGTGCTCGCCGAGCAGCGCCCGCGGATGCAGTCGCGCGCTCATGTCGTTCCCATGCGCGCCGGCGAAGCGGTTGTCTTCGCCGTCAATGAGCGCCCGGTCGAGGGGCGGCGGGGCTATTACCGCACGAAAGTGCGCCATGGGGTCAGCCAGGTGTGGCGAGGCCAGCGCCATGCGCTCGGCGTTATCTTCCATGACGCTGCTTGAATCGGGACGGCAACTAATTACCTGACAGTCGTTTGTGGAGGTCCCTATATCCCGTTCAAAGACTGTTTTTCTGCCTCTCATCTTCTTGTTGTCTGGAATTTTTGCAGTAGTCTTGTGGGATCGGCGCAATATTGAAGCGGACGCACAATCGTGTGCCGTTTATCGGAGTTTTTACAGCCAGCTTCCCGAAAAGGAGGCGATTTTCTTTGAAGGTGTTTCACGGCGTTATGCTTATTTTCCCGGTGATCGCGCGCCGGAGCCGCCGAAAAAATTCGAAAGGGATACGGGAGAGTTTGAAGAGATTGAAATGGCTCCCAATATGGAGCCTTTTAAGAGCGCAGTTCGTGAAACGATTAAAAGGGACACAACTGAATATTTCAGCACGGTCGCTGAAGGCGAAGAACGACTTATAAGCAATTGCTTTGATAAATTAGATGACGCGCCGGGTGTCTACACGGGGCCATTTAATCTTTTGCACGTTCGTGAAATTGCGCTCGGACAGGATAATCAAGGATTTGTTTCTCTTTGGACTGTTTCTCCTGTTGGCTTCTCGGAGGACGGTCAACTAGCGGTTATGTATGCAGGCCAAAATTGCGGCGGCTTGTGTGGTTGGGGCGGGTTTATTCTTCTGGAAAACAAGAATGGTGATTGGGTTGTTGTCGGTGACAAATGGCTTTGGGCTTCCTGAAAACCAAAATCACCAACGGACGGTCAACTTTAGTATTGAATGCGACCGTCTTTGGTTCATCACTACGTTTAACTTCCAACTGAGACGCTACCAATCCATCAACGCACGCCGCTCGTAGGAGAAAGCATGACCTTGCTTCGAGTGTTTTACGTGATCTGCGCCGCCGGCTTTTCGGCGTCGGTCCTCTGGGCGCTCGGCGCTGAGCCCCGCGGAACCATGGAAGTTCTCGCCGCTATGGTGTCCGACCCGTGGACGGTGGTGACGTTTCTGGACCTTTATCTCGGGTTTTTGATCGCCGCCGGTTTCATCTTCTTGTTCGAGAAAAACAAGCTGGTCGCGGCGCTGTGGGCGGTCCCGATCTTTTTCCTGGGCAATATCTGGACGGTGGCGTGGTTTGTGATCCGGCTGCCGGCGATAGCGCGGCGGCTAAATAAGGGGCGTTAAGGATTGTAGGCGCTCCACAGCCCATCATTCCAAATGAGGGGCCTATCACTAATTGCATTCGAAAGAGTTGAAATATTTTCTTCTGCAAGCTGAATTATTTGGCTAACAGCATTAGTGTTTGATTCTTGCGCATAGAGCAGCACATCTCGCGCTGGTGCGACAGCAATAATTTTGTCTCGCAACCGTCCCGATTCTTCCTCCCAGTACTCATCCAACAAAAGGACAGAGGCTTCATAATTTCCATCAAGCAATACCATATGAACGCCGTTGCCGTGCTCCACCGAAATTTTCTCAGAATACTTACGGCGAAAATTATCAACGGCTAGACTTAGAAGTTCAGTTTCCGACATCCTCAATATTTGCAAGTCTTTCAATGAAGGCACAGAAATAGATTCGTCAGTATCAAGTGCAATTAGGATACGATAGTCAGCTTTGAGTGGCTTAACAAAATATTCGTGACGATCTGCGGCGTCTTTTACAAAAGTCTTAATTGCATTTGCATAATCAATATGGCGGACAATCGGAAATAGATTTTTTCTGATTTGATCAGGAGCGCGTTCTTCCTCTACGCCAACTGAATTCAAGATCACTGAAACATAGCGCGCCGTTATTTCATCAACGTTTTCTGTGCTATCGTTAGCTGTTACGTATAGGTTGCCAAGGAAAAAGGATACTTCTTCGCCGTCAGAAAACGATACGATTAGGGTGTCCTCAGCCTCTCTTTTGACGGATACCACCGTGTCGTTGCTTCTGAGCTGGCTAGTGGCGGCTTTGGCGATATCATCCAATGTGTACTGCTCATTCGTAGCTTTACTGATTGAAATTGTGAGCGATAGTGCGATAAGTGCGCTAATTACACGGATGACCATTCTGTCCCCTATATCTTCTAGGATATCAGCATACATGTGAGCTATATCGCTAGCTACATGTTGTTGGACACTTGCATTCACCAGATTTCCCTCCTATTAGACCCCACGATTTTCGGGAAATTCAAGATTTTCCCGCGTTTGCCGGCACGACCCCCATCTTTGGGACGGGGCCGGGGATGCACCGCCGCCGGGGTAACGCCCTCGCGGCGGCAAACTGCGTTTGCCGCCGCTTCGGTTTTGGTTTTGCCAGTCTTCGCTGGCGGGGCGGTGGTGGTTTTGCGTTGCGCCTTGCTTTTGGGCGATTGCGTTGAGATTGCGGCTTTCCCACATGGGAGAGAAATTGGTTCGGGACCGAAAGGGCTTTGATGTTTGAATCACTTAGCGACCGCTTAGGCAGTGTCTTTGAAAAACTTCGTGGTAAGGGCGCCTTAGAGGAAAAAGACGTCAACGAGGCGCTGCGCGAGGTGCGGGTCGCGCTTCTCGAGGCTGACGTCGCGCTGCCGGTCGCCAAGGAATTCATCGGCAAGGTCAAGGAGCGCGCCGTCGGGGCGGAAGTCCTGCGGTCGGTGACCCCGGGCCAGCAGGTCGTCAAAATCGTCCATGACGCGCTGGTCGATATGCTGGGCGGCGAAGGGGATGCGGGCCTTTCCTTCAACACCACGCCGCCCGCCGCGATCATGATGGTCGGCCTTCAAGGGTCGGGTAAGACGACCTCGACCGCTAAGATCGCGCTACGTTTGCAGAAACGTGAGAAGAAAAAAGTCCTGATGGCGTCCCTCGACACGCGCCGTCCCGCGGCGATGGAGCAACTCCAAATTCTGGGCGAGCAGGCCGGGGTCAAGACGCTGCCGATCATCGCGGGCCAGTCCCCTCGCGATATTGCCAACCGAGCGATGGAGGCGGGCAAGCTTGGCGGTTTTGATGTAGTCATGCTCGACACCGCCGGCCGGCTTTCCATTGATGAACAGTTGATGGCGGAAATCGCCGATATCAACAAAGCGACCAACCCGATTGAAACACTGCTCGTCGTTGATGCGCTCACCGGTCAGGACGCGGTGCAGACCGCGGAGAAATTTAAAGAACGCGTTCCCGTCACCGGGGTTGTCATGACACGAATCGATGGCGATGCGCGCGGCGGCGCCGCGCTGTCCATGCGCGCGGTCACAGGCGCGCCAATCAAATTTGTCGGTATCGGTGAAAAGATCGACGCGCTCGATACGTTCGAGCCGGAACGCATGGCGGGCCGCATTCTCGGCATGGGCGACATTGTCTCGCTGGTTGAAAAAGCCAGTGAGGAAATGGACATCGCCAAGGCCAAGAAACAGGCCAAGCGCATGGCGAAAGGCGAGTTCGACATGAACGATCTCGCCGATCAGTTCAAACAGATGCGTAAAATGGGCGGCATGGGCGCGATCCTCGGCATGATGCCGGGCATGGGCAAGATGAAGAAGATGGTCGATCAGGCCGGCGGGCTTGATGACAAGGAAATTGTTCGTCAGGAAGCGATCATTTCCTCCATGACGAAGAAAGAGCGCTCAACCCCCAAGCTACTCAACGCATCGCGCAAAAAGCGCATCGCCGCCGGCTCCGGCACCTCTGTTCAGGAGATCAACAAGCTCGTCAAGGCGCATCGTCAGATGGCCGACATGATGAAGAAAATGGGCAAGGGCGGCATGAAAGGCATGGCGCAACAGCTCGCCGGGATGGGCGGCATGGGTGGTGGCATGGTGCCTGGCATGGCGGGCGGCGCACCCGATGCGGGAGAGCTCCTGAAAGAAGCAAAAGGCGCAAAAGGTTCCGGTGCGGATGAAGTCGATTTCGACGCCATCGAAAAAGCGCTCTCCGGCCAGGCGCCAATGCCGCCGGGCCTGGGCGGCTTGCCGGGAATTGGGAAGAAGAAGTGAAAAATCAAATCCAAACCACCCTAAAACGTTTTGAGTCACCGGATGAAATTCGTGAATTTCCGAAAGGAAAGTTCGAGATTGTGCATCTTGGCGGCATGACTATCGGCCGCGCCACATATCAGCCCGGATGGAAATGGTCTGAAGATGTCGGCAAAGCGATGGGCGAAGCATTCTGCACCGTTGAACATCTCGGCATGGTCGTGGCCGGTTGCGCCACGGCGGCGATGAAACGTGATGACGGGACGCTCGATGTCGTTGAGATGAAAGCCGGCGATCTCTTTTACGTGCCAACTCATCCTCATGACTCCTGGGTGGTTGGCGACGACCCTTATGTTTCGCTCCATTTTCTGGGAGCGGACAAATATTCAACTACGGAAAACTGAAAAAAAGTAAGGAATCTACCATGTCACTAAAAATCAGATTGGCTCGGGGCGGCGCAAAGAAACGCCCTTTCTATTCAATCGTCGTTGCGGACAGCCGCATGCCGCGCGATGGCCGCTTCATTGAAAAGGTCGGCCGCTACAATCCGCTGCTGGGCAAGACGGATGAAAACCGCGTTCAGTATAATGAAGAGCGCATCAAGCACTGGCTATCCGTTGGCGCCAAGCCGACTGATCGTGTCGCGCGCTTTTTATCTGTGAACGGTCTTGTTGACTGGAAAGCCGGCAACAACCCGAACAAAGGCAAGCCGGGTGAAAAAGCCGTCGAGCGCGAGCAGGAAAAGAAAGACAAAGCGGAAGCGGCCAAGGCTGCTGCTGAGGAAGCGAAAAATGCGCCGGCCGAAGAGGCGCCTGCGGAAGACGCGGCCGCTGAGGAAGAAAAGGCTGAGTAAGACTTTTGGGCCTTGCTTACGCCGGAGCATTAACGCCCCGGCGAAGCGGCGCAAATCATGGAAGAGCCTTCCATCAAGCCACGTAAGCCAATGGCGGCCCTTGCCTGGAAAGCGGGCGGCGTTGCGGCGCTTGTGCTTGGCGTCATCGGCATACCGTTGCCGCTTCTGCCGACGACGCCTTTTCTTCTGCTCGCCGCATTTAGCTTTGCGCGCGGTTCGCCGCGCCTCCATCAATGGTTGCTGGAGCATCGCCATTTCGGTCCGCCGATACGGCGCTGGCGCGAACGCGGCGCGATATCGCGAAAGTCAAAAGGCCTTGCGGCGATCGCCATGGCCGGCGCTCTTGCCGGATCGGTCGTATTTGGCGCGCCGCTCTATGCGATTGTCATGCAGTGTTTCGTTCTCGCCGCCGTTGCGGCCTTTATTATCACGCGTCCTGACGAATGAATAAAGGACGCGCGGCTGCCTGATCGATCAAATCGCGGCAAGCGCTTTTTTAAAATCGGCGATAAGGTCGTCGATATGTTCAAGACCGACGGAAAGGCGCAACAAACCTTCGGGTGTTGTCGTGTCGGGTCCTTCTAAAGACGCGCGATGTTCCACAAGGCTCTCAACCCCGCCAAGGCTGGTGGCGTTGACGAATATTCGCAGTTCGGACGCGACGGCGAGCGCGCCAGCCTGCCCGCCTTTGATCTCGACAGAGACGATGCCGCCGGCGCGCGACATTTGGCGGGCGGCGATCTCATGGCCGGGGTTTGATTGAAGGCCGGGGTATCTGACCTTCTCAACGGCGGGATGGGCTTCCAGAAATTCCGCCAGTCTTTGCGCATTATCGCAGTGTCGATCCATTCGGCAGTGGAGAGTTTGCAATCCGCGCGCGACCAGCCACGCGCTAAACGGAGATAAAATACCGCCGGTGATTTTACGTATTGTGCGTAATTCATCCGCAAGGCCTTTGTCCTTGGTAACAAGGACGCCGCCCTGAACATCGCTGTGTCCGCCCATAAACTTTGTTGCGGAGTGCATGACCACATCGGCCCCGAGGGCGAGCGGGCGTTGCAGCGCCGGCGTGGCGAAGGTGCCGTCAACGGCCGTTATCGCGCCGGCTTTATGGGCGGCTTCAGCGATGGCGGCGATATCAAGTACGTCGATTTGCGGATTGGATGGCGTTTCAAACCAGACAAGGGCCGCTGGTTTGGTCAAGGCAGTTTGAACGGCGGCCATGTCGCGCATGTCAACGAACTCGACGGTGACGTTTTTCTTGGCGAGTTCCGTTCGCGCCAATGTTTTCACATCGAAGTAGAGGTCATGGTGAAAGATGGCGCGCGCGCCGGGCTTCAATGCTGTCAACATGGCCGACGCCGCGCCCATGCCTGAGGCGAAAGCAATTGAGTCAGCGCCGCCCTCTAACGCAGTAAGGCGCGCTTCCAGATCACTGACATTTGGATTGCCGTGACGGCCATATAGAAACCCGTGCGGCAGGTCGGTTCCGAGCGCGCCATGCTCGAAAGTTGTCGTCATGTGAATGGGCGGCGCCACGGCGCCGTCACGGCGCAGCGCGGGCTCATGAATGGCGAGTGTTTCAGGTTTCATGGAATCTCCAGCAGATTCTGTGGTGGGCATAAAAGGCCAGTCGCAACAGGTTATTGTCCAAGGCGCTATCAACCTCGGACATGATACACTGTGCGCATCTTTGAAGCATTGCAAAATAATATGCTTCCTTAGGCCCAAAAGCCCTGAAGCCTAATATAATTGCGTAGCGCGTCTTCAGGTTTTCGCCGCATTCTCGCCGCTGGAAAGCCGTTCACGGAAGCGATAAGGGTTTCTCAGGCTGACATTGGTGCGGGGTTTCGCGAGGAGTGAACAATGGCGCAAGTAATGTTTCCAACAGCAAAAGCAGTTTTCGTCGGGGCTACAGTTTTGGCGATACTCACAGGGTGTGAAGGCGAAGATCAGGCTGCATATGCTCCGGCCATGGAGGTAGATTCAATAGCCGTTACAGGCGCGCAAAAAGCATATGCGGAAAGCGAACCCCAGGCGCCGCCGCCTTCGTCGGAACAGCCAGCGAATGCAGGCATTATGTTGGCTTATTCCTACGCCATCGGTGTTTCCGCGCCGAAAGGCGCCGTTGAGCCGATGATGATTGCGCATCAGCAACGTTGCATCGATGCCGGGCCTTCCATCTGTCAGGTGCTTGGTTCGTCCGTAAACAGCTGGGGCGAAGACCGTGTTTCGGCGCACCTTAATTTGCGCGCCGCGCCTGAATGGCTTGAAAGCTTTCGGGCGGGCATTGCGTCGGACGCTGGCGAGGCTGGCGGCAAGCTTACTGAGAATACAGTGCGTGCTGAGGATTTGACGCAATATATTGTCGACATGGATGCGCGCCTTGAGGCGAAAAAAACGTTACGCGATCGCATCAGGGTTTTACTCGAAACAAATGAAGGCTCGCTCAATGACATTCTTGCGGCGGAACGTGCGTTAAGTGAGGTTCAGGGTGAAATTGATTCAATGACAGCGCAATTGCGTGCGGCGCGAGCGCGTGTTGCAATGTCGTCGCTTAATATCGCCTATCACTCAGACCCGGAAACATCCGTTGGTGTTTTTAAACCACTGATGCAGGCTTTCGGCGATTTCGGCCGCACGTCCGTTGAGTCACTGGCGGAGGCGGTGCGGTTTGTCGCCCGCGCCTGGCCGTCTTTTATCGTATTGATGATTGTGCTTTTTGTTCTGCGCGGTTGGTGCAAAGAGTGAGGCATTAAGATAGAGCGGCGCAGCGCATAAGCGCCGCCGGTCTTGGCTCAACCTCGTTCCAGATGTTGAGGGTGCGCTTCGTGGGTCGGGCTAAAATTATTATGTGCAATGCAAAAACCAATTGCGCCATGCGGCTGACCGGTGGCTGTTGCTGATCTTGCTAAAAAATCCGTGACTTAGCGGCGTCCAGGTCAAGCTTTTGCTTGTCTTTCCCGGTCGGGCCCGCCTAATCTCCCGGCAATTTTCAGAACAAGCGTGTTGAGCGCGAACGGTCGGGGTATCAGCAGTATGGAAGAGTTTTACGCAGGCGTTGACAATGTAAGCGGCTTTATCTGGGGCGGCACATGGAATGGGGCGACAGTTCTGCCGCTCGCGCCTATGGTGGTGGTGCTGCTGGGCACTGGTCTTTTCTTCATGATCCGGCTGAGAGCGTTGCCGATCCGCCGGCTCATCCCCGCCTTCGTCAATCTCTTCACCGGCAGCCGCAAGGCCAGCACCGATCCAGACGCAGGCGGTGAGATCACTCCCTGGAACGCTCTTTCAACAGCGCTCTCCGGTCAGGTCGGCACGGGTAATCTCGCCGGCGTTGCAACCGCCATCACTCTTGGCGGGCCAGGCGCAATCTTCTGGATGTGGGTGACGGCGCTTTTCGGTATGGCGGCGGCGTTTGCAGAATCGAGCCTCGCCGTGAAATATCGCGAGACCCATCCCGACGGGCACATTCATGGCGGTCCGATGTTCTACATCAAGAACGGCCTCAGCAAGAAATGGGCATGGCTTGGCGTCTTTTTCGCAATGGGAACGATCTTCTCAGCGATCGTCACCGGGAATATGACGCAAGCGAATTCTATCGCGACGGCTGTCGAGGCTTCGACCCAGCTTCCCACATGGGTTTCAGGCGCCGTGATCGCCGTGCTTGCGTTCATTGTGATCATCGGCGGCATCAAGTCGATTGGCTCGGTTGCGGGCAAGGTCGTGCCCGCCATGGCGCTCGGTTATATCCTTGTCGCCATCATTATGCTGATCATTAACGCCGAGCATGTGCCGGCGGCGTTTATGTCGATCTTCACCTATGCGTTCGGATTGGAGCAGGCGGGCGGCGGTGTCGCCGGTTACGCCGTCTTACAGGCTATCCGCTTCGGCGTGGCGCGCGGCCTGTTCTCGAATGAAGCCGGGCAGGGTTCTACGGCGATTGCGCATGCGGCGGCGAAAACCGACGACCCGGTTCGTCAAGGCGAAATCGCAATGCTCGGCTCTTTCATCGATACGATTGTGATCTGCACGATGACCGCGCTTGTCATCCTGTCAGTGCAGGGCGCGTTCCCGGGTGCGGATGGGGTGTCTGTTGATTATGCGTGGCAGTCAACGCTGCAAGGCGCGCAGGTGACCACGGCGGTATTCAGTCAGGGCATGCCTTATGGGGGCATTTTTATCGCGGTCGCGCTGGCGCTGTTCGCGTTCACCACTATTCTCGGCTGGTCCTATTATATGGAGCAGGCCGCGACCTATCTGGTCGGTGATTGGATCGCCAAACCGATGCGGATTGTCTGGGTGGTCATGGTTTTTATCGGCGCCTTGCAACCGATCGATTTCGTCTGGAAATTCGGTGATCTTGCAAACGCGTCGATGGCGTTTCCGAACCTGATCGCGATCCTGTTACTCAGTCCGGTGGTCGTCGCCATGGCGCGAGAAAAGGGCCGTCTGTAAGGAAAGCGTGATGCTTTTGCGACGAAACGGTTCAAGCAAGCGAAGTTGATCGCCGCGCCGCTTGCCCAGGGGGCTGGGCGCGGCGTATTATGCCCGCCAAGTAATCAAGGTGTTTCCCGTGAAGCGTTTTCTGGCTGTCACCGCTGTGTTTATATCCACTTGCGCCCTCGCGTTCGCGCAGGATGAAGTCCGCGAGGATGGGCCTTACGTTCGTATCGGCGGCGGGGCGACTTTTGTGAACGATTGGGAGCAGGATATAACGTTCAATCCAAACGTCTTATTTCCGGGTGTGGTGGCGACAACGGCGAGCACTGAATTTAATACCGGGTATACTGCAGGTGCCGCTATTGGTTTCGATTATGCTGACGGCATTCGCACTGAACTTGAGTATAGATATGCTCGCGCTGACGTAGAATCTCTCTCTACAACGGGTCCTGTTGCCAACCCTAGCGGTAATGTCGGCGTCCATTTTATTTTTTCAAATTTCTATTTTGATTTTACCAATAACAGCAGGATCACCCCGTTTATTGGGGGCGGAGTAGGCGGGGCTTTTGTGAAAGAGTTTGGGCAACGCCGTGATTCTGCGCTCGCATACCAAGGTCGCGCTGGCATATCTTATTTGTTAGGCAGTAGTTTTTTCGCTGACGTAGAATATGTTTACGTCCGCACGAATAATCTTGTATTTGGACCTGCAGATGAGGATTTCGTTTCTTCAGGTCAGTTATCACGCCTTGATGGAGAACGTTACCAATCATCTTCAGTGGTGCTGTCGCTGCGCAAGCATTTTTAGATTTAATGTCGATCGAATTGTATCTCACTTTTGTCGCCGCTTCAGCGCTCCTGATTTTAACGCCTGGGCCGATGGTCGCTTATGTCACTGCGTCGACAATCATGCGGGGCTTGCGGCACGGGTTTTATGCGGTGGCGGGCTCGACGCTGGCGTCCGCAATCCAGCTTGGCGTCGTTGCAGCGGGCCTGACGGCAATCCTATCGGCGGCTGGCGAAGCGTTTTTCTGGATCAAATGGATCGGCGTCGCCTATCTTCTCTTTCTCGGCGTTCGCGCGTTGCGCCAGCCCGTCGATGCGCTGGAATCTGAAAAGATAGATTTGAATTATTCGGCGAGACGCACCTTTGCCGAGGCTTTCGTGGTCAATCTCACAAACCCGAAGGCGCTATTGTTTCATGGCGCTTTTCTGCCGCTTTTCGTTTCGCCGGCAGCGCTGGCCGGGCCTCAGCTGCTTCTTCTGGCGGCGACGTTTCTGGTAATCGCCGCAGTGATGGACGGTCTGTGGGCGCTGACGGCTGAGCGTTCAAGACCGTTGTTGATGCGGGTCGGGCGCTGGCGCAATCGCATCACCGGCGGCATTCTTATAACGGCTGCCGCAGGGCTGGCGCTGGTGCGCAAATAGGCTGCGGAAATTTATCGCAGCGTCATACTGCAACTGGCATTTCAATCAAGATGCTCATCGGCTAGACCGTCGCCAACGCATTCCCGCGGCGCGACGCCGCCCTGTCCCAAGGAGATTTCAGATGGCCCGCAAAAAGCTCGCAATGATCGGTTCCGGCATGATCGGCGGCACGCTCGCCCATATCGCCGCGCAGAAGGAACTGGGCGATGTTGTCCTGTTCGATATTGTCGAAGGCATTCCTGAGGGCAAAGGTCTCGATATCGCGGAATCATCGCCGGTCGATGGGTATGACAGCCGCCTCAAAGGCACGCAGGATTACGCCGATATCGCAGGCGCCGATGTCTGCATCGTCACTGCCGGCATTGCCCGCAAGCCGGGGATGAGCCGGGATGACCTCATCGGCACGAATCTCAAAGTGATGAAATCCGTCGGCGAAGGCATCGCCAAACATGCGCCCAATGCGCTTGTGATCTGCATCACCAACCCGCTCGACGCCATGGTGTGGGCGCTGCAGAAGTTCTCCGGCCTGCCGACGAACAAGGTTGTCGGTATGGCGGGCATTCTAGACTCAGCCCGCTTCCGCTACTTCCTCGCAGAAGAATTCAACGTTTCCGTTGAAAGCGTTACAGCGTTCGTTCTGGGCGGGCATGGCGACACTATGGTGCCGCTGACACGCTACTCCACGGTTGCAGGCATTCCATTGCCGGACCTTGTCGAGATGGGCTGGACAACGCAGGACCGCATCGATGCGATTGTTGATCGCACACGCAAGGGCGGCGGCGAGATTGTGGCGTTGTTGAAGACCGGTTCCGCATATTACGCCCCGGCGGCGTCGGCGATCCAGATGGCGGAAAGCTATATCAAAGACAAGAAGATGGTTGTTCCGTGCGCCGCCCACCTTACCGGTCAGTACGGGCTTAACGATATGTATGTCGGCGTGCCGATTGTGCTGGGCGCAGAGGGGTGCGAACGCATTGTTGAAGTCAAGTTCAATGATGACGAAAAAGCCATGTTCGACAATTCCGTCAGCGCCGTCAAAGAATTGATGGAAGCCTGTATTAATCTTGAGCCGTCGCTCGGGTAATATCTTGCTCGCGTTGATGTGAGGGGCGCGGCGCTTGCCGCGTTTCCGGCTTGCCGCTAATTTGCGTTCGACAGACAGGGACGCAAAATTATGAAAATTCTACCGACGCTTGCCGCGGTCGCGGCGGCTGTAACGCTGTGGACGCCGGCAAACGCTGAAGAACCAATGACCAAAGAGGTCATGAATGCAGAACTGGGCCCCAAAATTGGCGCCGCTATTCCGCATGATCTCAGTATTGCCGATGCAAACGGCGAGCAGAAAGACTTTGACGCACTGAAAGGCGAGAATGGCATGGCGCTGTTCTTCATCCGGTCGGTTGATTGGTGCCCCTATTGCAAAGCGCAGGCGATTGAAGTGGATGGGCGCGCTGAGGAATTTGAAGAGCGCGGATTGAGTGTGGTCTTCTTGAGTTACGATGAGCCGATGAAACAGCAAGAGTTCATCGAGCGTCGTAATATCAAAAGCGTTGTGCTTTCAGATACGCAAAGCGAAGTGATTAAATCGTTCGGCTTACTGAACGAAAATTATGAACAGGATAGTCGCGCCTATGGCGTGCCGCATCCTGCTGTCTTCATCGTCAATAATGATAAAACGGTCGCTGCTAAGCTTTACGAAGAAGATTTTCTGACCAACGCAAAAAGCTATAGAAACCGCCCTGCGGTTGATCTCATTCTCGATGCGGTCGATGAAGCGGTCGGCGCTGGTGATGCCTGACGAATTGGCTGGGCGCTTAACGGCCGCTGTAAAACCCTTGCGTATAGCGCCGGCTCTTGGGGCTGCGCCCGCTGTAGAAGCCTTGCGTTCTGAGCGAGCGAAATGAACGCCACACGCCTTTGTAGATAATGGTGTCGCCGCACTCTTTTGCTGGGGGGCTTTCTGCGACCGGCTCGTCGCCTGCAAGCGCGGCGCGCCCGCGATAGAGGTGAACGCCGCCGGTTTCTTCGAAAGTGACGCCGCTGGTCATCGCCTGGCGTTCATCTTCGCCGCCAACCATCAGGATAGCGCTTCCTGTATGGGCCTGTGCGGCGCCCGCCATCAGACTAAAAGAAACCGCCATTATCATTAAGTTACGCATAACAGATCGCTCCGCAAAAATACTGCTGTTATGCTGATGCACATGGCGCTGTCGCGCAAGCGATTAGGGCTTGCCGTCAGCCAGTTTGCATGAAATTTTTTCGAATAATCTCTTTTGAAGAGAATCGCTTTTGTATCGCTCGCTCAATGGGCGTATTCACTTGGTTGCAATGAAGATTCTCTATTCCCACCGAACCCGTGCTGCGGACGGTCAAAACGTTCACATCCGTGAGCTGACGACTGCGCTTGCGGCGCATGGTCACGAGATCATCATGGCGGCGCCGGAAACAGAAACGGTAAAGCGCTCCGATGCACGCCAACCTGCCCGCGACTTAAAAGGATGGCTGCCAGCGCCAGCATATGAAGTTGTGGAGCTTGGCTACAACCTGCCAGCCTATGCCCGCGCGTCGCGACTGGCGAAGGAGCATCGTCCTGATATTATTTATGAACGCTATAATCTTTTCTTTCACGCAGGTGTCTGGCTGAAGAAGAAGCGAAACCTGCCAATGTTGTTGGAGGTGAATGCGCCGCTTGCGGATGAGCGTGCGGTTCACGGCAATCTGGCGCTGCAAGGTTTGGCCCGTCGCAGTGAACACGCGATCTGGCGCGCCGCAGATATAGTCTTGCCTGTCTCACAGGCGTTAGCCAAGCGCGTCGTGGAAGCAGGCGCGCCGCCAGAGCGCGTTCATGTCATCCACAATGGCGTCAGCGAAGCGTTTCTTCAGTCTTATGACCCGGCGCCCATTCGCCAACGATACGATCTTGAGGGTAAGCTGGTGCTCGGATTTGCCGGCTTCATCCGCGAATGGCACCAGGTGGACCGGGCGATCCGGTTTCTGGCCGCAGAAGGGCGAGATGACCTTCGTCTGCTCGTCGTGGGGGAAGGGCCTGCGCGGGCGCCGCTGGAAGCCTTGGCGGGTGAGCTTAATGCAACGGCGCAGATTATTTTTACCGGCGCCGTGGAGCGTGCGGAACTGCCCGGCTTGATCGCCGCATTTGACATCGCGCTGCAGCCGGCTGTTGTTGACTATGCGTCGCCATTGAAACTGTTTGAGTATATGGCGCTCGGCAAGGCGACGCTCGCTCCTGACAGTTCGAACATCCGCGAAATCCTCACCGATGGGCAAGACGCGCTGCTGTTTGATCCGAACGACAAAGGCGCCTTTGACAGAACGCTGGCCCTCCTCGTAGAGGATGCAGACCTGCGTGCGCAGCTGGGCGCGGCCGCTCGTGAAAGTCTTCTTCGTCAGGGGCTGACATGGGCTGAAAATGCGCGCCGCGTTGAACGCATTGCTGAACGCTTATTGGAATCGAAAATATGAGTATTCGTATAGAAACCGATCGACTGATTTTACGGCCCATGGAAGTGCGTGACGTGGAGCCGCATATCGAGATGATGCGCGATCCTGAAACGGCGAAATTTTTAACCCGCGATCAAAAGCCGAACGCCCGCGCGGACGAATGGCGCAGCGCAGCGACGCTTTTGGGGCATTGGCAGATTCGAGGATTTGGTTTCTTCTCGGTCATTGAGAAGGAAACCGATGACTGGGTCGGTCGCGTCGGGCCATGGATGCCGGATGGCTGGCCGGGACTTGAATGCGGTTGGAGCATTCGCAGCGACCGGCGCGGTAAGGGCTATGCGCCGGAAGCCGCGATTGCAGCGATCCGGTGGGTGTTTGACAGATTTCCCGACCTTCCCCGGATTATCTCCGTTATCGATCCCGACAATGCCGGCAGCCAGGCGGTGGCGCGAAAAATCGGCGAGGAGAAGTCTGGCGAAATCTTTGAGTTCTGGGATTTCAAACTCGACATCTGGGCGGCTGAGCGCGAGGCGTGGCTGGCGAAGTTCGGCGCATGATTCACGGCCCCTTGTATAGGTGGTCTGCATCTCTCTAAGGGTTGACCTTGCCTTGGTAACGCGGAACATGGGTGGGCATAAAAATCAGGGGCACTCATGACCATATTCCGTATTGCCAGCGCCCTGGCGCTGGTTTTTGCTATATTCACCGAGAGTGCGACAGCACAACAGGCAACACACCTCACCGACGACGACAGGCGCACCGTCAACCGGTTGATCGATGCCGGGCTGGAGGACGACATTGCCTATGATGTGGTGCAAAGCTTGACAACTGAGATTGGGCCTCGCCTTGGCGGTTCGGAAGCGGAGGCGCGTGCGCGAGACTGGGGCGCAGCAAAACTAAAGGCGCTTGGGTTCAAAAACGTCCGTATCGAGACATTTGAAATGCCTTATTGGGCGCGCATTTCTGAGTCGGCGGAAATTTTGGCGCCATTTCCGCAGCCATTGGCCATCACCGCGCTTGGTCAATCGCCCTCAACGCCGGAGGACGGCGTTACTGGTGAGGTGGTGCGTTTCGAAACGCTTCTTGATCTGAAGGCTTCTGCGGCAGACAGCCTTGAGGGAAAGATCGTATTTATTGATGAGGTGATGGCGCGCACGCAGGACGGGTCCGGCTATGTCCTCGCCGTTCAAAAGCGTTCGCAATCTGCGACTGCGGCGGCGGAACGCGGCGCAGTCGCTGTATTGATAAGGTCGGTCGGCACCGACAGTCATCGTAATCCTCATACAGGCTCTTCCGTTAGAGGCGGCGCGACATTGGGCGCATTGCCAAGTGCGGCGCTGTCAAATCCGGATGCAGATCAATTAGCGCGCGCCCTGGAAAGCGCCGATGGCCGCCCGGTTGTCGTGAAACTCGATCTTCAGGTTGAATGGCGTGAGACAACGACATCCGGCAATGTCATTGGCGAAATTCCAGGCGAGACTGACGAGTTGATCGTAATCGGCGGGCATCTCGACAGCTGGGATCTCGGCACTGGGGCCGTCGATGACGGCGCCGGCATCGCCATTACCACAGCAGCGGCGAAGCTGGTGAGCGATCTGCGGGGTAAACCGAAGCGCACCATTCGCGTCGTGATGTGGGGTTCGGAAGAGGTCGGCCTGCATGGCGCGCGCGCTTATGCGGAACAACATGCGGACGAACTGGACAGGCATGTGTTGGCGTCGGAATCCGACTTCGGCGCTGGGCGTATTTATCAGTTCGATACGCGCTTCGGCGAGGACGCGCTTGCGAAGGCGAAACCGATGGCTGACGCCTTGCGACGACTTGGCATTGCCCCGGGCAACAACAATGCTTTTGGCGGGCCGGATGTTTCCCCAATGCGCGCCCTGGGCGTGCCGGTGGTGACATTGCGTCAATCGGGGTGGGATTATTTTGATTTGCACCACACGCCGGATGATACGATGGACAAGGTCGATATTAATGACCTACGGCAGAATGTCGCCGCCTGGGCGGCAATGCTTTACATGGCGTCGGAGATGGAAGGCGACTTTCGCGGGGCGGAGGCTACTGACGAATAAGAACATTATGCGGCATCCGAATGTCACATTGGCGCTCTAGGGTGAGGGGTGCGATCAGGGAGGTGTTGAAATGCTGCGGATTTTGAAGACGTCATTTTGCACCGCGATTGCGGGTGTGCTTGCCGCATCCTGCGCAAGCGAAACAAACGTCGAACCGACTGTTACCTTTGCTAGCGGCGCATACGCAGCGTACTCTGATGATCCAAACGACCCGAACGGCGTCATTACGGCGATGTCGATGCCATCTGCGCCTCTTGATGAAGATAAGACCTTGAGCCGGATCGTTTTCGCCTCCTGTGCCCATCAGAATGAAGACCAGTCGATCTGGAATCAGATCGCTTCGGAAAACCCTGACCTCACGCTTTTTATCGGCGACAATGTCTATGGCGACGTCCGCTCTGATGACCCTGCGTTGCCTGAGTTGAAGACCGCCTATATGCGCCTTGCGAAGTCAAAGCCCTTTGGGCGCGCGCGCAGCATCGCGCCGATGCTGACGGTGTGGGATGATCATGATTACGGGATGAACGACGCTGGTGCGGGATATCAGTACAAGGAAGCGGCTGAAGCGCTCTTTAATTATGTCTGGGCTGTGCCGGAAGACGATCCGCGCCGGACGCGCTCGGGTGTTTATGGTTCATGGATGATCGGCGCCGAAGAGGGCAAGCGCGTACAGGTTATCATGCTCGACACGCGCTATTTTCGGTCGGACCTGAAACCTTCCGATGAGCGTGGGGCGCCGGGTAAGGAACGTTATGTGCCGGACAGCGACCCGTCAAAGACCATGCTGGGGGAAGCTCAATGGGCGTGGCTTGAAGAAGAGTTGGAAAAACCAGCGGATTTGCGGTTGCTGGTTTCTTCTGTGCAGGTGATTGCGGATGGTCATGGCTGGGAAGCCTGGAAGATGCTGCCCGAGGAGCGCGACAGGCTTTACAAGCTGATTGATGATATCGATGCGGATCATCTGATCATGCTTTCCGGCGACCGACATTCCGCCGCGCTTTATCGAAAAGAAGGCGTCAATGATTATCCGTTGTTCGAGGCGACGTCGTCGTCGCTGAATCTGCCTGCCGCACGATGGCGCGAACAGAGCGGCGAGACCTATATGGAGCCCGGCCCCAATCGGCTTGGCGATATGTATTACGAAGCGAATTACGGCCTGCTGGAAATTGACTGGGATGCTGGCGCCGTCATGGTCACTATTCGCGATCCGGAGGGTGCGCCGGTACGCAGCGAGCTTGTGGAGTTTTCCGCCTTGCGCTAACCCTGACGTCAGTCAGGGAGATGTGCATGGACGGTGAAGTCAGAGTTCCTACGGCGGCGAAATGGGCTCGCGAAGATGTCAAGGCGCTGATGGCGCTTCCCTTCGCTGAATTGATCTTCCGGGCCGCTGAGGTTCATCGCGAACACCACAACCCGAATGAAATACAGGCCTCGCGGCTCTTGTCGATCAAGACGGGCGGTTGCCCAGAAGACTGCGGCTATTGCAGCCAGTCGGCGCATTTCAAGACAGGTCTTAAAGCGTCGAAATTGATGGACAAGGATGCCGTCCTGAAAGAGGCGAAGCGCGCCAAAACCGAGGGCGCCTCACGTTTTTGCATGGGGGCTGCCTGGCGAGCGCCGAAAGACCGCGACATGGGCGAGCTTTGCGACATGGTGGGCGAGGTGAAAGCGCTCGGTCTTGAAACGTGCATGACGCTCGGCATGTTGTCGGATACGCAGGCGAAGCAATTGAGCGACGCCGGCCTGGATTATTACAACCACAATATCGATACCTCGCCGGAATATTATGAGAAGGTTATTTCGACACGAACCTTTGAGGACCGGATCGACACGCTGGAAAAAGTTCGCGGCGCCGGTATGAAAGTCTGCTGTGGCGGCATTGTCGGCATGGGTGAAAAGGTTGAAGACCGCGCCGGGTTTTTACTTGCGCTCGCCAATATGACGCCGCCGCCGGAGTCGGTGCCGATCAATTCTTTAATGCCGATTGAGGGAACGCCGCTCGGGGGTTCCGAACCTGTCAGCGCGATTGATTTCGCCCGCCTTGTCGCGGTCGCTCGCATCCTGATGCCGCAATCCTATGTGCGTTTGTCAGCAGGCCGTGAGCATATGAGCGAAGAGGCGCAAGCGCTTTGTTTTCTGGCGGGCGCTAACTCGATCTTTGTCGGTGACGAACTCCTCACCACTAACAATCCGGGTCAGGCGAAGGACGCCGAAATGTTCGATCGCCTTGGCGTAGATTTGATTTAAAGGGGAAAGCTGGCGGTGATGCTTCGTGCGACGGCGTTGTTTTTTGGTGTTGTATTACTCGTCGGCTGCGGTCGGAGCGAAACGCCGCCCGTACCGCCGCAGGGCGTCGATCATATTATTTACGCCGTCGCTGACCTCGAAACGGGCATGGCTGAAATCGAAACGCTGTTAGGCGTGCGGCCTGTGATTGGTGGGCGGCATCCGCAATATGGAACGCATAACGCACTGCTTTCGCTCGGCCCTTCCACCTATCTCGAAATCATTGCGCCGGCGCCTGATATGTCCGCGCCTGAACGCGGTTACTTTTTTGGCGCCACTTCGGACGGGTCACGGCTTGCTATGTGGGTGCTGCGTACGGACGATATTGAAACGCTCTCCAAATCTGCGGTCGCTGCAGGCGTGCCCTTAGGTCCGATTGAGGCCGGACGGCGCGAAAAACCAGATGGTACGGCCATCACCTGGAAGGCGTCCGATCCTTACGCGACGCCGCTGCAAGGCGCCGTCCCGTTCCTGATTGAGTGGGGTGAGAATACGCTTCACCCGGCGCAATCCACGCCGCTGGCGGGCGAATTGATCGGATTGAGAGTTGAACATCCAAAGCCCAACGATCTTCGGCGGGCTTTCGATGCGCTGGGCGTTGAGCTTCAAATCACACGGGCAGACGATTACAGGCTGGTCGCGACAGTAAAGACGCTTTCAGGCGCCACCGTTGAAATTGGCTGAGCGCGGTCACGACAAAGAGGCGGCGTTGTTTGAACAGTTTAGTGGTCGCCTGGTTTATGCCGGTATTTACATTGGGATTTTATGAAACTCGATATTGATTTTGTCCGCCGTCAGTTTCCCGCCTTTTCCGAGGAGTCTCTGCAGGGGCAAGCATTCTTTGAAAACGCTGGCGGATCATACACGTGCCGTCAGGTGATTGACCGGTTGACCCGGTTTTATCGCCAGCGAAAGGTTCAACCCTATTATGCTTTTGAAGCCTCGCGACTTGGCGGCGAAGAAATGGACGAGGCGCGGCGGCGTCTCGCAGAGATTATGGGGGTCGAAACGGACGAAGTCTCGTTCGGGCCTTCAACAACGCAAAAACACATATGTGCTCGCGCAAGCGTTCGGTGAGATGCTGAATGATGGCGACGCGATCATCGTCACCAATCAGGATCATGAAGCTAATAGCGGCCCGTGGCGGCGGCTTGCCGATCGCGGCATCGAGGTCCGCGAATGGGCGATAGACCATGATACCGGACATTTGCCGATAGAGGGGTTAAGGGCGCTGCTGGACGACAAGGTTAAGCTTGTCTGCTTTCCTCATTGTTCGAATATCGTGGCGGAGATTAATCCGGTTTCTGAGATTTGCGCTCTTGCTCGTGCGGCGGGCGCTTATACCTGCGTTGATGGGGTCAGCTATGCGCCGCACGGTTTGCCGAACGTGTCAGCGCTTGGTGCTGATATCTATCTGTTCTCCGCCTACAAAACCTACGGTCCGCATCAGGGCGTGATGGTTCTGCGCCGCGCGGTGGGCGAGGCGCTTCCAAATCAAGGGCACTTTTTCAACGCTGACGTGCTTTATAAGCGCCTGACGCCGGCGGGCCCGGATCATGCCCAAATAGCGGCCTGTGCAGGCATGGCGGATTATGTCGATGCGCTTTACGCCCATCACCATGATGCAAAGGCGTCAGCCCTCGAGAAAGGCGCCGCTGTGCATGACCTCATGCGTGAGCACGAAAAGACGCTGCTTCAGCCGGTTCTGGATTATGCAGCCGATAAAAATTCCGTTCGCCTGTTGGGACCGAGGGAGGCGAGAGGACGCGCGCCAACAGTAACGATGGTTGCGAACGAACCGGGCGCTGCAATTGCAGAAAAGCTTGCGCCGAAAGGGATTATGGCGAGTGGCGGTTCGTTTTACGGGCAGCGTTGTATGCAGGCTCAAGGGATCGATCCTGACCATGGCGCGCTGCGCGTTAGTTTCGTTCACTATACATCGCCGGATGAAGTGACGAGAATGCTGAACGCGCTGGATGAGGTTTTTTGATTTCTAAGCGCGATAAAAAAACGGCCCCGAAGGGCCGTTCTTAAATTCGTGATGTTGGCAAGTCTTATGTTTGCTTAACCCGCCTCTGCTTCCCGCTTCAAATTGGCGAGGCCTTCTTCATAGGCCGGGCCCAGAAATTTCTCCATGAAAAAGCCCATATAAGTGGACATCGGCTGCATATGGGCTGGCACGCCTTCGCGCATATTGGTGTCGAAACCCCAAATGACTTTAGTGGCGCCGTCACCTGCTGGCGTCAGCGTGAATGTGGCGTCCGCTTGACCCATGTCTCCAAAATCAAGGAATGTGGTCACGCTGTTCGGCGGATCCATGGCGGTGATCTCCTGCGCGCCATTGCCGACTTCAGGATGGTCGCTCTTCCATTCCATGCGTTGACCGACGCCTGACCCGCTCAGGGAATATTCCGCATCGGGATCAAGCTTAGCCCAAGGGGACCAGCGGTCCCATTGTTCAAAATCTGCAACCAGCGCGTAGATTTCTTCTTGCGGCGCATTGATGGTGGTCTCGCGCTCAAGATGCACGTTGTCGGGCAACAAAAATCCGAGCCCGACGATCACAACGATCAGGCCTACCAAGCCCAAAAGAATATTCTTGATCATTTTCCCTCTCCCAGGATGTTCGGCTGGACTATATCTCCGTGCACGTCTGAGGTCACGAGGCTAAGAATGCAAAAACGCCCGGCTATAAGACCGGGCGTTTTGAACGGTTATTCCGTAACTGGTTGAAAAACCTAGTTTGATTCTTTTTTCTGGCGGCGATCCACCTTTTCCTTGATCCGGGCTGATTTCCCGCGGCGTTCGCGCAGATAGTAAAGTTTCGCGCGGCGCACCTTGCCGCGGCGCACCACTTCAATGGAATCAACAAGTGGCGAATAGATAGGGAAAACGCGCTCGACGCCTTCGCCGAAGGAGATTTTACGGACGGTGAAGCTCTCATGCAGTCCGCCGCCTTTTCGGGCGATACACACGCCCTCAAACGCCTGCAGGCGTTCGCGCTCGCCTTCGCGAACCTTCACATTGACTTTGACGGTGTCGCCGGGGGCGAACTCGGGCACGGTTTTACCAAGCTCGTCCATGTGCTCTTTTTCGAGCTGTTCGATGATGTTCATCGCTTCGGTTCCTTGTTTTTGCTGCGCCGGATAGGACCGTCTGATTGAAACCTCTCCCAGAGGTCCGGTCGTCGCGTACGCGTTATTTCTTTCCGCTTTTCATCCCGCCAGTCCGCGATTTTCTTGTGATCGCCGGAAAGCAGGACGTCCGGGATGGCCCGGCCCTCAAATTCTCTTGGGCGGGTATATTGGGGATATTCCAATAAACCACCCTCAAAGCTTTCCTCCCCGAGGGAAGAAGCGGAGCCCAATACCCCGGGAATAAGGCGGACGCAAGCCTCGATCAGGGCCATGGCGGCGATTTCCCCGCCGGCCAGGACGAAATCGCCGATGGAAACCTCTTCGATGCTCCGGGCCTCGAATATTCGCTCATCAATGCCCTCAAACCGGCCGCAGAGCGCGATCAACCCCGGTCCTTCCGACAAGGCCTTGGCGCGAGCCTGGTTCAGGGGTGCGCCACGAGGCGAAAGGCAGATGATAGAACGATCGTTTCGGGGGACGCTATCAATCGCCTGAGCCAGAATATCGGCCCGCATAACCAGTCCTGAGCCGCCGCCAGCGGGCGTGTCGTCCACCGAACCATACTTGTTGTTGGAGAAATCGCGGATATTGACGGTATCCAGTGACCACAAACCATCCGCCGCCCCGCGACCGAGGACAGAGGCGTCCAAGGGGCCCGGAAACAGCTCCGGATAGAGGGTGAGAATAGTTGCGCGCCACATGGTGATTGAGATGGCATGGGTGTACGGCTCACGCAAGCGATTGGAAGAGGTGGGTTATTCGTCGCTCTTCCATCGGAAAGCTTCAATTTCCGCCTGCATCTGAGGGGCGTCAGGACCAACCCATACACCATCGTAGACATATACGACGCCTCCCTTGATGACGGCGGTTACATGCGCGCGGTCAAACTCTCCCGAAGCGATGTCGCCAGCGTATAAAACTACATCTCCGAGCGCGCCGGACGTTAGCGTTCCGATATTTGACGCCTCCAACATCTGCGCTGGCGTATTCGTTGCTCCCGCTATGACTTCATCGGGCGCAGCGCCAAAGGCGCTCCAGGCCGCCATTTCCGTCCAAACAGCATCATGGTGGAATTGCCCCAGCGAGCCGCTGTCAGAACCGATAACGAATTTGGCGCCAGCGGTGCGCAATTGGTCGAACTTAACTTGAAATGTCGGGAACGCGGCGATGGCCCCGGCGATGTACTCATCTTGTTCAAAGGCGTCGTGGAAACTGTCGCGCATAACCGATGACACCTCATCAGGGACAAACAGAAACAGTTCATCACTTAGACGTGTCGTATCTGTATTGGTGTAGGCGTGACTGCGGGCGTAATAGCCAAGGGGCGGTGAAACGTAAAAATCAGACTCTCTTGCCGCGAGCATATCCATCAGGTCGTCAGGATAGGCGTCTGCGAGCGTGCGGTTGATATACTCACCGGAAACAACGGGCAGGTGCAGCGCAGTCTCCAAATTTTCAAAGCTATCCGTATCCGCCATTAATTTAAGGCCGGTCTGTTCTGCAGCGTTGACAATCGCGGCCAGTTCGTCGTCAGAAAATCGCGTAATTCCATGCAGCGCCGCCCAGCCTGCGCCAAGACTGGCAAGCTCATTAATTTTTGCAACGGCGTCTTTCGGTCCCTGAACGCCGCGCATCAACCGCGCATTAACGTCCGGTGCGCCCCCGAGAAGGCCGGGGCCGCTGATGATAATACGCGGTGAAGGAAAACAATTATCGACCGAGAGTGTTTTCATCGTCGCCATATCGGCAAGCGCTGCCAAGTGTGCTCTGGTCGTGGTGACGCCGGAGGCAAGCGTCTGGCGCATTGTTATCGGGAAGATTTCCGTTTGCACATCCAGTTCGCTTTGAAGATGTTTGGCGGCGGGCAACGCATCGAAATGCGTATGAGAATCAATCAGGCCGGGCAGGGCTGTCGCACCACGCCCGTCAATATTGCGGATTTCGTCATAGTGCTCCGGCGCGTCATTCGCGTCGCCAATCCATTCAATCTGCCCGTTAGCGATGAAGATTGAACTCAGGTCATCGCTATTATGCAAGCGAACGTTCTCAATCAGTAACGGCGCCTTATCGCAGACCCAGTCTGCCGCTGATGTGGGAACGCTCAGCATCACTGTTGCCGCCAGCGCAGCTAAAAGTGACACGGGTTTCATAGGAAGCCTCCAAGAATGTGGTGGGTCACCGGCAATCGAAGGTTACGCCGTCAACGTCAAAAGACACGACTGTCTCGTTTTCGGGGAGGCGACCTGTCCAACCGCTACGCCAGCGGTCCGGACTGCCGGCGATATTGTACTCGGCGTCAAATCTTGACCAGTCTTCAGCGAAGGCGATGCGAATCTGGCCGCGGCTGTCGACTTCCATCCACTCGCCTTCGAGTTGATGGCCGTTCAGTATACCAATGATAGAGCCGAGATCGTTGTTTGCATTGATCGCAAACACGCCGGCGGCTTTATCAGGGTCGAATCGAATGAAGAATGGGCCGAACTCGGTGCAGTATCGCCGCTCAACCGATTCGTCATTCGACACTGGGTTTGCAGCGCTGGCTGGCAGTACGAAAATAATAGCGGCTGTCAGGATGGAGATGGATTTTTGTAACATACATACGCCCTTTTCGGGCACGGTATCTGAAGGCTGCACTGACGCCACTCGGCTTGTCGCATGTGCGTATCGTTTCGTCGATCTTTTGTATTGTCAGATCCAGCTACGGTGCGGCAGCTAAGCTAGCCTTCTTACTATTCGGATTTGCTGTGTTGCGCAGTGAAGTTTTGAACCTTGATCGCTTTCCGGCAACGGCGGTCATCGCCGAACTGGTCGATATTGCAATTGATGAAATTGCTGATCCGGTCACTGCTGCGATCGAAAGAGGCGAGGATGGTTTCTCCTTCTGTGGACGCGCGGCTGACCTGGGTTCGCTCCGAACCCGGTTCCGGCGTCCACGAAACAATACCGAACAAATATTCTTTGCTTTGAGCGTCACACTGGCGCCGGCGTACGACAATATTATAGGCGTCCGACGTGTCTTCGTCATTAGAGGCTTCAAGTAAAACCGATGGCATCCGCAAGGCGCGAGTGGATCGCAGTACGGGATCGCCCTCGCGGCGAAAATAAAGTGTCAAAGGGCAATAGCCTTGTGATGTCCAGGCCATGGAATAGTCAAACGCGAAAACGGCGTGGTGCTGGTCTTTGTCGAGGCGGATCGAATAGGACGCATATTCCCCATCTTCGTCGATAAGAAAAAACCGGCTTTTGCACCGCAGGCATGCGGCGTTCATTGTCTTCGTCCTCTTCTTCTGTTGCAGCTTCCAAATCATCTGCATAAAGAACAAACTGCTCTTGCGACTCTGGAAAATCAGGAGAATAGGTTCTGGCGTTAAAAGGCGGCTTTTCAACGATTTCAAGTTCGCTGACAAGCATTGTCCTCGGCGCCTTTTCGCCGTCAACTTCCGCATACTGGCGATAAAACGCATAGGGCAGGATCTCTTCGGCGGCAGGCCACTTCTCGAGACGCTCTCTCCAGTCAGGAATATAGCGGCGCTCCAGTTCGTCCTGTACACGGAATGGCGTAATCATGTCGTGGATGACATCAGCACGCTGCGCCAATGAATCGCCGTTTGAATGCATGGAATCGTGACCGTGGCTTGAAATGCCGATGATCTCGCCATTGCGATTAACGATTGGACCGCCACTATTGCCCGGCGCCGCCGCCATTCTATGTACGATTAAATTTTGTTTTTTTGGATCGTCAGCGTTTTCGACCTGATCAATGGGCGACAGCATTGTGGAAATGACGCCGCGCTCGACGCGCGCTGCAGCACTGTCTTCCTGGATGCTGCTGGTGATTGTGTCGACCGGGTAACCAATTACGGCTATCGGATCGCCGGGGGCAAGCGCGGTAAGCGCCGCCTCGCTGGCGAGCGGCATATCAGGACCGAGAAGGTTTTCGCCGGTTTCAGAATCAATCGGATCGACAAATAAAAGCGCTGCATCATTAGCGATGTCGATCACCCGCTTCTGACGCGGGGCGTAAACGCGCGACGCGGGGTCGATTGGTTGATAGTCTTCAATGATGCGGCGGAAAACGTGAAACCCTGCATGAATTTCCTTTGCGCGTATGCGCAATGGTTTTTTCGAGTGACGGTTAAGTATGCTGTATGTTCTGTCCGGGTCTTGAAAGTCGAGATCGGTCGCGACATGCGCGGCTGTCACAAGAACGCCGCGCTCGCGATCAAGAACGAATGCTGAGCCATAATGGCGGTTGTTATTGACCACCATATAAACAGAAGGTTCTGCAGCGGCGAGCGTTTCCGGTGTGATCACGGCTTTCAGGGCGGCGTCTGCGCTGAGGGTGGCGGCCTGTACGCGGTTTTCGAGAGCTTTTGTTTCTTTCGACTGACCAAAGCGCGCAAACTCGCTTAACGCCAACGCAATTGTCAGTATCAAGACGACAAAAACGAGTAAAAGCCGGTCAAAGCTCATATGGACTTCCCCAGATACACCACTGCATGCTGCGTCACTTGGCGCAGACATACCCCGCCTCAACTATAGCGGTTAAGCAGCGCTTGCCAATGGCCGGGAGATCAAATCGGCGTTTGTATGGTTAACGCCGATAGTGTTCCGTATCTTCAGGCGTCATCTTCACGTGTTTTTTCGGCAGTGTCTTCGTCGCCGGCCTCCAGCGCCGCGCGCATGATCGTGACGCGACCGGCGGTAAGATCCACATTGGGCGCGGCCTCTTTCGTAAAAGGGACAAGCCGCAGCCCTTTGATGCCGGGAATTGCTTCCAGTTCCAGAAGGTCTCCGGCGCCAAAATTATAAACCGCTTTGATGCGCCCCATCGGTTTGCCTGCCTCGTCAATTGCGTCGAGGCCGATGAGGTCCTCGTGATAAAACGCCTCCGGTTCCGGATCGGGCAGGCTGTGTCGGTCAACGTAAATCCTCATTCCTTTAAGCGCCTGGGCGTCTTCGCGGCTCGCGATCTCAGGGGCGGTGGCGAGAACAAGGCCGCTTTTTAAGGGGCGGACCACAGTGAGCGTGAAAACCCGTGCGCCGTCTTCAGTTTCCACAGGTCCGTAGGCGCCGACAGCTTCCGGCGTTTCCGTGAACGATTTTATCTGTACAGCGCCCTTAACGCCGTGGGCGCCGGCGAAGGCCCCAAGGCATATGCGTCTATCGTTTTTATTCATCGCCAGCGCTGTCCGGTTCGTTGGCGTGAAATAAAACGCCCTTTTCCGTCCACAGAACAATAGCGAAGGCCGCCAGCCCCAGACAGGCGAAGCCGGTAATGATCGGCGTCGTCGTACCATCAAAGAAGCGGCCAATGACGCCGCCGAGAAATCCTGCAATCGTGGTGCCGGCAAAACCATTTGCAGCCGCCGCAGACCCGGCGACATGGCCCATGGGCTCCATCGCCATCGCCGTTGCGTTCGGACCGATAAGTCCCAGCGAGAAAAACGAAATGCTCATAAACGCCATAAATAGAAAAAATGTTTCACCAACGGTCGCGACAATAAACAGATGAATGAGATTGGCGATAATGAACACGACCAGGGCGGAGTGTGTCAGGCGTCGCATGCCGAACCGCGAGACAAGACGCGCATTGATCAGAGTCGCTGCGCCGAGAGAGCCCGCAATCGCCGCGAAGGCGAGCGCGAAGGCTTGCCCGAGATCAAATATCTCAAGAAAAATCTGCTCCGACGCGCTGATATACCCGAACAAGGCGCCAAAGCAGAGCGCGGACGTCATGGTGTAGCCGATTGAAACGCGATTGGTGATGAACTGGCGATAGGATGACAGTATCGGTCCGGCGCGTAAGGGTTTTCGATCTTCTGGCGTCATGGTTTCCGGCAGCCGCCATGTGGTCCATAGCATCAGGATGACGCCGTACAGCAACAGTACGACAAAGATCCCCCGCCAGGGCGCCGCGAACAAAATAAGCTGGCCAAAGCCAGGCGCCAGGATCGGCGCCGCCATGAATATTGTAATGGCGAGGGACATGACTTCCGCCATGCGTCGCCCGGAACACTGATCGCGCACGACGGCGATCGCCGCGACCCGTGTCCCGGCGGTGGCGACGCCTTGAAAGGCTCGCGCGGCGAGTAATAAAGAGAAAGACGATGCGAAAATGCTCAAAATCGATCCAAGCATGTATCCGCCAAGCGCCCACATCAGCACGGTCTTGCGGCCAAATCGATCTGCGAGAGGACCGAAAAACAGCTGCGCAATTCCATTGCCCAAGACATAGACGACAATGATGAGCTGACGATCATTGTCACGCGCCGCGCCAAGTTCATCGCCAATCTGACCGAGCGCCGGCAACATCATGTCGATGGCGAGCGCATTCAACGCCATGAACGCCGCCGTGATGGCGACGAGTTCCGGAAAGGTCATTCGTTGGGTCGCGGAAGTTTTTGCTGAAGCGTCCATTGCGCCGGGTTACGCCGCCGTCATGCGCTTTGCAATGGTGACATTCATCCCTTCGCTGGTTTATTTGTGCGTTTAGTCTTCGAAAACGTCTCCGATGGCTTCAAGCGCGCGTTCGCGTTCGCGCTCGGATTCGATCTCATCTGCAGCTGCACGGTAAGCAGCGATCAGGCTGGCGTCGTCGCCGAAGTTTGCGGCAATCGCCTCAAGAGCCTTGCGTGTGTCACGATCCGATTCGACTGTCTGGCTTGCGTCGATCAAGGCGGCCCATGCTGCAGATGAGTGTCCTGCTTCTTCGGCAACGGCTTCGATTGCTGAGGCGCTGATCATGCCCGGACTCCAGCGCTGAAAAGCCGTCAAGCCAGGCGTCAGTTAATGCCGGTTCGGCTGAAAACATTGGCGCCGTTTGAGTGAGAACGAGGCGCATGTCGTGATCGCTTTCTATCGTATCGGCGGCCGTCTTGAGGATGCGGGCCGCCTGCGCTGGCGACAGATCGCCGTTTTCCAGAAGTGCTTCGGCGCTCACGCGCAAATCATGATCGCTTTCAATGCGCGCATAAAGATCAAGGGCGAGGTCCATGGCGTCCGCGTCGAGCGGGCGTTCTGCAAAGGCTTCAACCAGCAGCCGTAAGTCATGGTCGCTTTCGATGCCGCTCGCCGCGTTTATCAGGGCCGGGGTCGTTTCCGCTGAGACCGTTTCGTTTTCCAGTATGGCGCGCAAAGCCAGGCGTAAATCATGATCGCTTTCAATTGCTTTAAGGCTGTCTGCAAGCTTTGTAACTTCCTCGTCCGAAAGCTCGCTCTGTTCGGTAAGCGCGACGGCGTAAAGACGAAATGCGTGATCGCCCTCCAGAAACTTAAGCTCCGTCAGAACATTCTCGACACCGCCATTTTTCAAGAGCGCAGCAACGCGCTCGTCAGACTGAACGCCGCTTGCGCGCAGGAATTCGATTAGCAGTGCAGACACGCCGCTATTGGTGTCCTCGCTTGCCGGTTGTTCATCGCCATCGACAAAGTATGAGACTTCGACGCCATTGCCGTCTTTCTCAAACAGCGCGCGCCTTATTTCGTCATCGTCCTCAAATTCGATCTCAAGCTTTTTTTCAACGGAGCTGATGCCGTTGCCGTCATCAGTGAGCTCAAAATCACCGCGCCAGGTTGCTTCCAGCGTGTTCTCGTCAATGCGACGTACAAACTCGCCGCGATCGCCATTAACGGTGTGGCGAATGGATCGTTCGCCATCATCTTCAACATCCAGGCGCGTACTGTGATCCTTGATCGCGACCGCATAGGTCGCCGACAGCACGATTGACCCGATCGCAACAGCGCCAAGCGTTTTCAGACTCTTCATCGCAATGCACCCTCTTATCGTAGAGCCAAACTAGACGAAAACGATCGGCAAATGAACTATCTTTGGGAAGTAAGATTTGGCGAAAAGCGCTCGGTTCAACAGCTATTCCGATCGGTCCGCCGCAAGATAGTCGTCGCTGCGCATTTCCATCAGGCGCGAGGCGGTGCGCTCGAACTCAAAGGCGCCGTCCCCCACCGCATAAAGCGCGTCGGGCTCGCCATCGGCGGAACAGATGAGTTTCACCCGGCGGTCATATATCGCGTCGATAAGCGTGACGAAGCGTCTGGCTTCATTTCGCATGTCGGGGCCCATGACGGGGATATGGTCGATATAGAGTGTACCGTAATGACGGGCGATGGCGATGTAATCACTGGTGCCGAGCGGTTGCCCGCATAATTCGTCAAATCTGAAACGCGCGGCGCCACGCGCTGCGCGGGGAACAATAAGATCGCGCCCCTTCACGCGCAGCATTTCTTTGTGCGCATGGGCGCCGCAGATCATTCCATCCCAGGCGGCGTCCATCGCTGCGTCTGCCTCCGGCCCCAAGGGATGATAATAAACCGACACGTTTTCTAGCTTGGCGAGGCGGTAATCTTTTTCCGACTGCAACTCGAAAATATTGAGCCGCGCCTGCAGCAGTTCAATGAAAGGTAAAAACAGCTGACGGTTCAAACCATCACGATAAAGATCACCAGGCGGGCGGTTTGATGTGGCGACAACGACGACGCCCAGATCGAAAAGCGTGGAGAATAAACGTCCAAGTATCATGGCGTCGGTGATGTCCGTCACCTGAAATTCATCAAAGCACAAAAGTCGCGCATCGCGTGCGATATCATAGGCGACCGGCGGCATCGGATCGTCCGGCGCCTTTCGCGAATACGCCTTGTGACGACGCTTTTCCTGATCGCTGGCGCCTCGCCATGCGGCGATGCGTTCATGCACATCCGCCATGAATTCATGAAAATGGGCGCGCCGTTTCAATGCGTAAGGCGTGTTGTTGTAGAAGATATCCATGAGCAGGGTTTTGCCGCGACCGACACCACCCCATATGTAAACCCCCTTTGGCGGTGTTTTGCGGTGGCCAAACAACCCGCGGCCGTCTCCATAGGGTTTTAACGCGTGATGCAATGCCTGAAGGCGGTCAACGGCCTCATCCTGCGCTGGATCAGCGTCAAGCGCGCCCGACTTGATCAGCGCGTCATATCGTGGCCGCGGCCCCCTTTTCATGCTTGCGGCTATAGCGCGGTCTGTCGCGTTCGTCACGGGGGGTGAAGAGCCACCACGCCGTTACGGTTGCGATAGCGGCGGCGAAAAACTGTGCAATCAAAAATTCGGGCGCGTCGACAAGGCGGATGCCAGTGAAGGTGTCGGTAAGGGTGCGCGCGATTGTCACCGCCGGGTTGGCGAATGATGTTGACGAGGTGAACCAGTAGCCAGCGGTGATAAAGAGGCCAACGGAGACGGCGGCGCTTTCCGGTTTGAACCGCAATGCACCGAGAATCGTCAGGACCAGTCCGAATGTGGCGACCGCCTCACCAAGCGCCTGACCCGCGCCCGCCCGCGCTTTGACGCTTTGCTGTAGGACATCTATATCGAACATGGCGTGGGCCAGAAAAACCCCGGCGACACCGCCGGCGATTTGTACAAGTATATAGGCTGCGCCCATGGCGGGTGTGATCTCCCGGCGCAGCGCAAACGCAAGCGTCACCGCCGGATTAAAATGCGCGCCGGAAACCGGCCCCAGGATGGTAATCAAAATAACAAGCCCGGCGCCAGTTGCGATGGTGTTGCCGAGAAGCGCGATTGCATCGTTCCCGTTTGCCAAAGCTTCGCCCATGATGCCGGAGCCAACGACGACGGCGAGCAGCAAGGCGGTTCCGAGCGCTTCAGCACCGAGCCGTTGAGCAGTTGAAAAATTCACGCTGCATTCTCTTTCAGAAATGTATCAATATGTGTGCGGATTGATGTAAACACCGCTTCGAAAGCTTCGCGCTTTTCCTCCTCATCGCCTTCGGCTGCAGCGGGGTCGGGAAAGCTCCAGTGCAGATTGCTCGGACGCGCGCCGTCTTTCGTGGGCCAGATGGGGCAGGTCTCTCCGGCGGCGTTGTCACAGACAGTGACGATGACATCCATAACAGGTGCGCCGCCACTGGCGAATTCATCCCAGCTTTTTGAACGTAGCGGCTCTGCGCCAAAAGGGATGTTGTGATTGCGCAGCGTTTGAAGCGCCAACGGATTAGGCGAGCCCGTTGGCTTTGAGCCTGCGGAAAAGGCCCGCCAGTCTCCTGCGCCAGCCTCGTTCATATAGGCTTCCGCCATGATCGAGCGCGCCGAATTACCGGTGCATAGAAACAGAATGTTGCGCATGGGCGTGCGCCCTTTCGTTCTTCGGATCAGGCGGGCGCGCAGCAGGCGCTGTCGTTCTGCACCGTCGCGGCAATCTCGGGCTCGGCGCCGTAATACTCGCTCTCTCCAAAAGTCTGGAAGAGCTCCCATGACGTCCCTTGCGGATCGCGGACCCAGTATTTGTTGCTCTTCGCGTAGCAGCAGGTTGTTTCCTTCTCCTCGAAGAGGTCTGCGTTATGGGCGCCGAGGCGTTCCGCAACGCGCTCGAGATCCTCATTTTCGTCAAACGAGATTCCCACATGGGCGACCCCCGTGCTTTCGCTATGGGTTGAGATCGCGACATTCGCCGCCGGGTCGTCCAGCAGCCACTTGGCGTAATCCGGCTCCTGCTTGTCCGGCGTTTTGCCGAACATTGCGGAATAAAAAGCGATGGATTTTTCGAGGTCCTGGGTTTTGATGTGAATATGCAGACGTTTCATCATGCGCTCTCCTTTATGACATAGGGGCCGCAGAGCCTGCGGTCGCCCTGGCAGCAATCGGCCAGCAAATAGTCGATGACATCGCGAATGCCGCCATAGTCGGCGGCGTAAATGACGCTGCGGCCTTCTTTTCGGGACAGAATCAATCCCGCCCTTTCAAGCTCTTTCAGGTGGAACGACATGGTCGGCGGCGGGATATTGAGCGTTGCCGCAATCGCGCCGGCGGCGATCCCCGCCGGGCCGGCCGTGACCAGCTGCTTCAAAGTCATCAGCCGCGCTTCCTGAGAAAGCGCTGAAAAGGCTTGTACGGCGTTTTTTGCTTCCATATTTTGATAATTATGGAAATATAAAAATTATGCAAGAGAAAAATGGACTGAGCTGCAAATATTCTTATCGACCAAGCGTAACTGGCCAGCCTTTTGTTAAATGAAAATGATAGCCGCAATCGCTGAAACCTTAGGCTTCGAGCTTCCGGCGTAGTCCTGCGTCAGTTGTTTTTGCGATCAATATCCCAGAGAAGCGCATCGCCGGCGCCGGCGATGATAATGCCGGCGAGCAAGGCGCTGGGGGTGTCCTGAAACACCATCATCGCGATCCCAAAAACCGCACCCAATACCGCCAGATCCACCGCATATCGCATGGTGCCCTCCGATGTTGGCGCGCCCATCATATCACGAGGACAGCCCACAGAGGGTTAACGGATATTGCGTTGCGGTATTCTCGTGCTGTCAGGGGTGGCAAAGGCGCCGGTGTTCAGGCGGCTTTTTTCGCAGTGATATATTGGTCAACCAGCCGCTCCAGGATCGGCAACGGAACAGAGCCGTTCTGAAGAACGACATCGTGATAGTCGCGAATGTCGAAAGCGTCGCCGAGTTCGGTTTCGGCTTTTGCGCGCAACTCCTGAATTTTCAGCATGCCGATCTTGTAAGAAAGCGCCTGGCCTGGCCGGGCGATATAGCGTTCGACTTCCGTGGTGGCGTCACCGACGGACAGGGGCGTGTTCTGCAGAAAGTAGTTGATCGCCTGTTGGCGCGTCCATCTTTTGGAATGAAGCCCGGTATCGACGACAAGGCGTACGGCGCGCCAGATCTCGTTCTGCAAGCGGCCAAGATCTTCATAGGGATCTTCGTAAAAACCCATTTCCTTTGCGACGCGCTCGGCGTAAAGCGCCCAGCCTTCGATATAAGCGCCATAGCCGCCATATTTGCGAAACGCCGGCAGTGCTTCCATCTCTTGCTGCAAGGCAAGTTGAAAATGATGCCCCGGCGCGCCCTCATGATAAGCGATTGCCGTGTGCACATATTTTTGCACGGCGGTCATATCGCGCAGATTGGTGTAGTAGATGCCGGGGCGCGACCCGTCTGCGGACGGGCTGTTATAAAAAGCGATGCCAGCAGTATTTTCACGGAACGGTTCAACACGCCGCACGTCGAGTTCCGCTTCCGGTAGAATATTGAAAAAGGCGTCCACTTTCTCGTAAACGCCATCAATCAGATTGCGCTGGCGTTCCAGAAAAGCTTCGCGACCCTCATCCGTATTCGGAAAATAGTTGTTTGGGTCGTTCCGGATGAACTCGAAAAACTCAACCAAAGACCCGTCAAAGCCGACGCGTTGCTTGATTTCTTCCATTTCGGTCTGGATACGCGCCACTTCGCGCAGACCCAGGTCATGAATTTCATCGGCGGTTAAATTATCAAGCGTTGCATAATTGGCGATGCGGTTGGCGTAATACGCTTCACCATTGGGGTGCTCCCACACGCCGTCATTACCTTCGGCGCGATCTTCGGCGTCTTCAACGGCGTCAGCGAACATTTCATAGCCGCGTTTCCACGGACCGGTAAGTGCTTGTGTGGCGCGATCGCGTAAGCTTTGCTTTTCGTCGTCACCGATCTCCAGCGCATCGACTTTCGTAGTGAAATCCACGTAAACGGCGTTGGTCTCGCCATCATCAAAAGGCGCGCCACTGATAAGATTGCCAAGGTCCGTCAGGATTTTCGGGTAAACGAATTCAGGCGGCAAAATACCGTTTGATGTCTGCGCGCGCAGGCGTTCGGTGAGTTGCGACAGAACATTTTCGGCGCTTTCCAGCCGTGCGATATAGGCTTGCGCATCCTCGATTGTCTCAACGTTGTGAAGGTTTTGCAAAACAACAGGCAGGTATAAGGCGTAACTGTCTGTGTGATGAGCGACATATTGATTGCCGCGGAATTCATAATTCCGCATCGATTGCTCTGTGTCATAAACAAAAATGTCGTAACTGGTCTGAGCGTCAAGCGAGAGGGCCGTGTAATCGAATTCGCTTCCAAGCCGGGCGAGGTCGGCGGCGCGCCGGTCGTTTTCCGCCTGCGCCGAAGCATCGGAGGCGTCATCCCATTTGCCGTAATTTTCGGTCTTGCGTCCGAGCTGCGCTTCAAAGATCGGGCTAAGCGCGACTTCGCGTTCGAACACTTCCTCGAAAAATGCGGCGAGGCGCTCATCTTCGCTAATGTTGAGTTCGTTTGCTTCCTCTATTTCCGCTGGGGTCGCAGTCGTCTCGCTGGGTGTCTCAGTGCGAACATCGTCAGATTGCCCGCATGCGGCAAGAGCGAGGGCCCCAAGAATGGATGAGGTCAGTAAAAATGTTTTCTTCAGCGTCATCAGGCCCTCCCGGCGATTTTGTTCGCGGGAATATGGGCGGGCAGCGGCATGAAGGCAAGCAGCTGTGCGATAAGCCGAAGCGTTGAAGTGAAGCCGCTATTGGTTGTGCATTGTCAATGAGGGCGTCAGCTACGCAAAACGCTATTGTGCGGCTTTCGCGGGCGCAGGCCTGTTGACCATCATCTTCTTGATTTCGACGATTGCTTTCGCCGGATTGAGATGCTTGGGGCAAACCTGCGCGCAATTCATGATCGTATGACAGCGATAAAGCTTGAACTCGTCTTCCAGTTTGTCGAGGCGTTCATTCGCATACTGATCGCGGCTGTCGGCGAGCCAGCGATAGGCCTGTAAGAGCGCCGCCGGGCCAAGATATTCTTCTTCGCCGCTCTTGTCGCCATTCCACCAATAAGACGGGCATGACGTTGAACAGCACGCGCACAGGATACATTCATAAAGACCGTCGATTTTAGTGCGGTCTTCCGGCGATTGCCGCCACTCCGTTTCGGGCTCCTCGGTTTTCGCCTGAAGGAACGGTTCGATATAGGCGTGTTGTTTGTAGAAATTGGTGAGATCCGTCACCAGATCCTTCATCACCGGCTGATGAGGCAGGGGATAGACGGTAACATCGCCGTCGCCCAACTCGTCCATGCCTTTGGTGCAGGCGAGCGTGTTGGCGCCGTTGATGTTCATGGCGCAGGACCCGCACACCCCCTCGCGGCAGGAGCGGCGGAAAGCGAGACCCGCATCGGTTTCGTTTTTGATTTTGATCAGCGCGTCCAGCACCATCGATACATCGGAAACATCGACTTCATAGCTGTCGACGCGCGGATTGTCCGGGGCGTCAGGATCATAGCGATACACCTTGAAAGTGCGGGTTTTTTCCGCGCCATTCTTGGCCGGGTAATGCTTGCCGCTTTTGTTGACTTTTGAATTTTTCGGCAGGGTTAGCTGAACCATAACGCCCGTAACTTCCTTTTCTCAGTCTTTTGCGGGACGCACGCCGTACCAGTCCAGATTCCGCGTTACGATCATAGTGATCGCAATGGCGCCGAAGGCCGTGACAGAACCAATAAGGAGGGCATAGTCCTCTGATTTCATCAACAGATATATCAGAGCGTAAGCGCCTGAAAAGGCGACAAAAGCGATCACGCCGCGCAAAATACTGTGAAATACGGTCGCGGCGTAATAGCCCGAAAGCATAACGGTCGCCCCAGCGGTGCCCGTAAAGGCCGCTTCGAAGCCGATATGTTCTGAAAGCGCCAGAACAAGCAGATAGAATATCACCTGGGTGAGGCCAAGGAGGATGTATTGAGCCGCATGGGCCCGCCCTCCCATGGTTGCTTCAATAAGGAAGAACGTCAAAAAGACGATGCCGAGAAACATCAGTGCGTATTTCAAGGCCCGGTTGACGCTCTGATAAGGACTGGCCGCCGCGATCAGGTCGACGCCGAATGATTTGCCGCCGTCGAGACGGTCAAGACCGCCTCTGGCGATGAAATTCCGGGGCAGATCCCGGGCAAGATACGGCACGCCCCATTGTGCGGTAAAGCCGTCTGCGTCGATGTCGCGCGTATCCGGCAGATATGCGCCCTGAAAGCTTGGGTCCGGCCAATCGGCGGTCATGTTCGCTGTCGTATTTTCGCCGGTGGGGGCGAAATATAACGCGCCGCCGCCCGAGAGGGGCAAGGTCAGATCAAAAGCAAAACCTTTCGCAGGGTCTATGTCGGTTAACGGTGTGCTGATCCCTGAGGCGAAGACATCGTTGGCTTCGTCTGGAACAAGCCCTCGAATTCCCGGCTCGAATGAGCCGCTAATCAGGGCGCCGTTTATTTTCAGGCTCAAGGCGTCGCGTACGCCCTTCAATCCATTGTTAGATGCAAACTTGATGGCGACGATGGCCTGATCCCAAAGGACTGATATCTCGCCTTCGGCGGACTTTGGCGTATTCAACGCACCGAAGCGCCCGGTCATTTTAATATCCGCGTCGTAAATGGTCGCCTCGTAAATCGACCGGCGGCGTATTTTGACGTCAATTGTGGAATCGATGGCGAGTGTTTGTGGCGTAAAAGCGATAATTTGCAGTCGTGTGACAGGAGCGCCGTCCTTATCAGTTTTTCCCGTGTTTACCTCTGCGGGCGCGAGAATAATTGGCCCACTGATCGTCTGTGGCCCGCCTGCAAGGGCGTAGATTTCATTCCTGACCTCGTCGGCGCGGTTCGATCGCTCCCAGGTCAGACCGTAAATCAGCGCGGCCGGAATCCATAACAGAAAAGCCAAAGCCCCGACGAGGATAAGCTTCAGGCCGAGCGAACGCGCTTCGGCGGAATTGCGTATGTTCATGCGGTCGTTCCAATTGCGCTAATCGCTCCCTGCCCAGGAGTGCAACAATAGGAACAACGATGTCGCTGATGTGGCGTTCTTGGGAAATTTAGACGGCATCTTTTACGGGAGATGCGCGATGGCCGGTTTATAATGAAGTAGGCGTCCAGACTTGCGTTTTGCAGAGCGGTCCGATGCAGCCTTTCAGTTCAAGCGTTCCATCGGCGCGGCGGCGCAGCTTGGCGCCATAGGTGTTGCCCGACATGGGATCGTAGACCCGGCCTTTTTTCCAACCGTCCTTGCGCTCCTCAAACCCGCTGAGAATAGTCAGCCCCAGGAGCGGCCGGTCGCGCAAATCCGGGTCCGGGTTCTCCGCATCCACAACGGTTCCGGGCTCCGGATGTTCGATCCAGACAAGGGCGCCGCATGGCGTGTCGTCACAATTGGTGATTTCAATAATCGTGGTTTTTTTCTCGTTCAGCCACATGCCGTAAACATCGAGGCCGTCAGCGGCGTTGGCCGCTGATGCAAATACAAAAGAAACTATAAAACACAACTGAAAGCGCATGTTACAAACCCGTCTTTACCCCTTTTAGATCAGAAAACGCCGGAGAGCGCTTTTCGCTTTTGGCGATATAGCTCTCCTTTATGTCCTCGCTGCGCAGCATGGCTGCGTTCCACAGGCCGATATAATCGAGCGTGTCGCTGGTTGAGTGATCGCGAGCATAATTGATCATTTGTTTGCAGCCAGTTACCGCCAGCGGCGAATGAGCCGCAATCTTATGTGCGATCTCGAGGACGCCGTCGAGCAGCGCTTCATGGGTCTCATAGACCTCGTTGACGAGGCCGATTTCCTTGGCTTTCGCCGCCGGGACACGCTCTGCGGTATAAGCCATCTGGCGCGCCCAGCCCTCAGGGATTACTTTGACAAGGCGTGGAAAGGTCCCCACATCCGCCGTCATGCCGATCGCGGTTTCCTGCACGCAGAAGAAAGCATCGGCGCTGGCGTAGCGGCAATCACAAGCCGTCGCGAGATCGACGCCGGCCCCGACAGCGCCGCCCTGGATCGCCGCAAGGACTGGCTGGCGAGCGTTTTCAAGCGCCGAAAATGTGTCCTGCAGCGTCCTGACATGAAGGCGAAACGCCTCCGCTGCGACTTCCCGGTTTTCGGTTGGCGCATCCAACGCCCCTTGCATGAAAACGGAAATATCCATGCCGGCGGTAAAGTGCTTTCCCTCCGCAGACAGAACGATGACGCGCGCCCTGGCGTTATCCGAAATGTCATTGATCGCGGCGGGCAATTCGCGCCAGAATTCAGGTGTAAACGAGTTAAATTTGTCCGGTCGGGAAAATCGCAGATGCGCCACACCGTCCGTGATTTCAACGTTGAAGCATTCGTAGGTCATATGGCTCTCGCTTTTCAGGGGCGGACTCTGCATATCTCATAATTAATGCTACACTATAACGAAATAGGCGAGATTGGCAGGAGGGCGCGCAGCGAGGGGACGGTTCGCGCCGCTGATCTTGGCGCCGTTTATGCTATGCAGGAGGGGTCAGGCGTCCGCCAGACGCAGTTAATTCTCGGCGGGCGAGTAGGGTTGGAGTAGAGTTTAGGGCTATGTCGCAGGAAAAAGCTGCGGAAATCATTGATCTTAGCGCGTCGCGGGAAGCGGCTGGCGCTGGCGCCGGGCAATCGGCGGCGGAATACCTTGCGGCGACCCGCAAGGCGGCGGGCCTCAGCCTTGCGGCGGTCAGCGACGCCACGAAAGTCAAAATAGAGCATCTTGAAGCGATTGAAGCCTCAGACGCCAGCGCATTGCCGATTGCGGCCTACGCCGTTGGATTTGTGAAAGCCTACGCCCGGTTTTTGGGGCTTGATGAGGCGGCGCTCGCCGAGCAATTCAAAAAAGATATCGGCGCTGATCACCCTGCTGTCAGCCTGGAGGCGGCTCAGACATCCGTGACCGATAGTGCGCCGCCGATCAGTGAGGGCGCCCGGATGGTGTCCATTTTTGGTATTATTGCGATTTTGGTTTTCGTATTCTGGATTGTGCTGCAGATCACCGCCGGACCAGGCGATGAGGTGGCGTCTCGCACCACACAGGCGCCCGAACAGCGTGTGCGCCTGGGGTCGGCGCCTTTACCCGCGCCAGCGCCGCGTGAGCGCAACGAAATTGCTGAAACAGAGACTTCAGCAACAACCGAAGTGGCGCCGAATGATACAGTTGAGCAAAATGCGTCATCTTTGACAGCGGCGCCGTCCGTTGCTGTTGCAATTGATGAGGTTGACGCTGCGGCGGCAGGCGAAGCGGTGACGTCAGGCGCGCTAGCCTCAGGCGATGATACATCACCGGGGGCGGAGATAGCGGACACAGACGAGACAATACCCGACGCAGATAGCGAGGAGATTGATGCGCTGGCTGATCAGTCGAGCCCGCTTGTCACCCAGCCCATATTGACGCCTCTAGTCGAACCGACGCCGCCACCGGCTGACGAGCGCCCGGCGACGCGCACAGTAATAACGCCAGTAGTGCCGGAGCCTGTTATCGTTGAGGCAAAACTATCCCGCAGTATCGCCCCGCAATATCCAAACCGTTGCGCACGCGGTGCGGAAGATTTGGAGCGCGTCACAGTAATATTCGATGTCACGGTTCAGGGACGCGCTGCGAACATTCGCGTCGCCGACACATCAAACGATTGCTTTAACAATGCGGCGGTATCAACGCTCAGACGCTGGCGCTTTAATCCGAAAACGGTTGATGGTGCGCCGCGCCCGGACATTGGGAAGCAGGCGACGCTCAACTTCCGCCGCTGAGCTAAAGCTTACTCTTCCAGCCGAAATTGCTCTAAGGGTTTTCCATCCTTGAACCGCAATGTGATTGCGTGGGTGTTCTCAAAGTCTTCCAACGGATTAGCGCTGAGGACGAGGAAACTTGCTTCATAACCGTCCTCAAGGCGCCCGATTTTACGCTGCGGGAAAACGGTTTCCGCGCAGGCGCTCGTCCACATTTCAAGAAGTGTGGCGTTATCAAGAACGTCAAGGCTCGCGAGAAGGTCGGCTTCGCTTCTTGATGTGCCAAACACGGCGTCGCTTCCAATAACGAGCTTAACGCCCGCCTCATTCAATCGCCGTAAATTATCTGTTTGGGCTTCGATAATTTTTGCATATTCGTCGGGCGCCCGCTGTGCAATCCGCTGTCCGACTGAAATAGTCGTTATAATGCTCGCGCCTGACGCTTTCGCCAGTGCGATTGTTCCATCGGAAATGCGCGTGTTGGAATCGTTCGAGACAACATGGGCGATAATGTCAGCGCCGGCGGAAAGGGCGGTCGCCATGTCGAAGTCAGTTTCAACATGCACCGACACCCGCAAATTCTCACCATGGGCCATACGGATGAATTCAGGCAATAACGCCGGGTTCAATCCTCGCCGGCCATAATAGTCCGGATTGTCCTTGCGAAGGTCGTACTCTTCGGAATAATAAAGCATCACCTTCACGAAGTCTGGACGTTCGCCGAGGATAAGCGCCCATTTTTCGCGCAGCTGCGGTAAGGTATCGGCCTCAAAATATCCTTTGTCCGGCAGTGTTTCTTTTGTGAAGTCAGGATATCGTTCAAACCGCTCCATCAGAGATTCACGCAAACGTCTTGGATGTCCGCCGGACCCGGTAAGCCCATTATTCGCAAAGGCGGCATCAACAGAGTCTGGCGTGTTGATTTGATCGGCGATCTTCTCCCGATATAATTGAAACGACCCTTGAATCATGACGTAGAAGACGCCGTCTGCAAGATAGCTTTTGATTGTCTCTGCAACGCCTTCAACGCCGTCGCCCAAATTATGATTGTGGGCCTCGCAATATGGCGGGACGACAAATCCATTTTTCAGATCGACTGTTTTTCCGTCCTCAGCCACGCGATATTCATCACTGTCGGAGAAACGAAGTGCGCCATCAACAATATAAACCGTTTGGTTTGTAAACGCGCCGTTTTGATACCATTGACCATTGTTGAGTCGGTAGGTGGCTTCCGGCGTCTGTGCGCCGCCGCACGCAGCGGCGGCAATCGCTAAGCAGAGTAATAAAAACAGCCTCATGAGCCTTACACCAACAATGCGCGACGCAGGCTACTCTCTGGAGGGGCGCCGGTCAAAATCAAGACAAATGACGGAATAGGTTTCAGGCCTACGCGCCGAACACGTCTTCAAACAGTCGAAGCCAGTTCCGGCCAAGAAGACGTTCCATATCGCTGGCTTTCCAGCCGCGCTGATCAAGAACGGCAATCAGATTGCGAAACCGGTCTGGCGTATCAAGCGTCGGGATATAAGGCGGCCATTTCACGTCATAGCTGGGCTTGAAAGATTTCAGGCGCGGTTCGTACCATTCCTCGCGCGTCGCCCAACTGGCGATTCCGCGTACAGGAAAGTCCGTCGACAAGGCGACATGCTCTATACCGATGAGATTGACCGCGTGTTCAATATGGTCCGCATAGGTTTCAATTGTCGTATCGCCGCCAGGGTCAGTTCCGATGAAATATCCGAGCGCAGCAATGCCGACAACACCGCCTTTGTCGGCTAGCGCTTTTAATTGCGCATCGGTCTTTGCGCGCGGATGATTGGGCCGCAGTTTTTCAATCATTGTATGAGTGATGGCGACCGGCTTTTCGGAAAACTCGATACCGTCAAGGGTTGTCTGACGTCCGCAATGGGAAAGATCGACAAGAACGCCGGTTTTATTCATGCGCTCAACGACTTCAACGCCGAAATCCGAAAGCCCGGCATTAGTGCGTTCCGTACAGCCATCGCCCAGCCGGTTGCGGGTGTTATAGGTGAGCTGGAAACAGCGCATTCCAAGGGCGTGCAGCGCGTCCACGTTGTCCGCGTCGCCTTCCAGCATTGTGGCGTTCTGGAAATTCATCATTACCGCAAGTTTCTTCTCGCGTTTGGCGCGTTCAAAGTCACGCGCTTCGAGCGCGAACATATAGCGATCGGGAAATTCTTCTACGCGGTTCTTCCAAGTGATGAGTTCATCAATCGCCATTTGCAGATTCCGCCGGCCGAGGCTGGTGATGATCCCTGCATAGCCAGATTTTTTCACGGCTTCATGTTCGACGTCATCCCACTCATGAGCGAAGGAGAGGGCGTCAATTACTGTCGCGTTGTTGTAGAGCCTGTTTAACTTGCCATTTTGTGCGCTAGCCTTTGCGCCGATGAGTGTCGCCGCCGCCCCAGCGGTGAGTTGAATGGCGTCTCTGCGATTGAGCATGTAATTCCCTCCAAGTTTGGAAGGAATGCTACTTAGCTTTCGAAATATTGGCAAAGAGCAATAAATGAAGCGGTCAGCTAGTTATTAGAAGGCGGCGCGTAATCCACAGGCGGCGGAGCTTCGGAAATCTCAAGGCTCAACATTTCGAACCGCCAGCCGTCATTATCATGGCCGCCGCTCGGCCAGTAAACGGGCCCAAACTGCGCCAGGTCGTCGAATTCAGTGTAGTTCTCTGATGAAGCTGTTCCCCCATGACGCCGCGGTGCGCCGTTGTCATCTAAGAGAAACCAGCCGATGAACTCGCCGTCATGGATAAATTCAAGACGTCCGCTCTCACCGATAGAGAGGGCCAGGTCTTTATCTCCTCGCGCAAGTAGATATATTTTCCGGTAGAGAGACCGCGACCAGCTTGTAATTTCCTGTTGCAGACGATCGTCGCTGAATTCGCCGAAAACGCCTTCGGTCACAGACCAGCCGCCACCCGCCGTGTAAGCCCGCACACGATCCATGTCGTAATTTTTGATGGTGACATAGTGGGCCGGACGCTCCGGGTCGTACCAATATTCCTGAATATATGGCAGGCGCGCCTGTGGGTGATGATTGACGGCAGTGTTGTGCACCGTGCGCACATCAGTCCACGCATCGCCGCCCATGGCGGTGAGAAGTTTTTCTCCACGCGCGGCTTCATCTTCCGCGCCAAGAGCGGATGCCCAGCACGCGCATAAGAAGCTCATCGCGCTTAAGGATATTTTCATTTCACCATCCCGCTGTTTCGTTTGGTCGGTTTTAGCGCACGAAGGCGCCTGCCCGGCTAAACAAAACTACAGCAGTCAGATGGTGTGAAATTGCGGATTTTTAGTAAACTCGTTTTTTCGGTTCGATATATTTCATGTCGTCCGTCAACGTATAGTCGTGAACGGGGCGATAATCGATTGTCGCTTTGCCATTGGCGAACCAGGTGGCGGTGTGCTTCATCCAGTTTGCATCGTCACGATCGGGGAAATCCTCCCGCGCATGGGCGCCGCGGCTTTCCTTGCGGTTGGCGGCGGATTCCATGGTTACGACGGCCTGGCCGATCATGTTGTCGAATTCGAGCGTTTCGACGAGATCGGTGTTCCAGATCATGGAGCGGTCGGTAACGCCGATATCCGGCATCGCGTCATGAACTTCCTTGATTTTGCCGCGCCCTTCTTCAAGGACTTCGCCAGTGCGGAAGACAGCGCAATTGTTTTGCATAACGGACTGCATGCGCGCCCGCAGAGCAGCGGTTGGCGTGTCGCCTTTTGCGTGGCGGAACTTGTCGAGGCGGGCAAGCGCGTCATCGGTTGCCGATTTCGGCAGGTCCGGCATGGCGCCGTTGGCGCTGACAACCTCGCCGCAGCGCAGGCCCGCCGCGCGGCCGAACACCACCAGGTCAATGAGCGAGTTAGAACCGAGGCGGTTGGCCCCATGGACGGAGACGCAGGCCGCTTCGCCGATAGCCATCAGGCCCGGCACGACGGTGTCCGGATCGTCGCCGCGCTTGGTAATGACTTCGCCATGATAATTCGTCGGTATACCGCCCATATTATAATGTACGGTTGGCAGGACGGGGATCGGCTCTTTTGTGACGTCGACGCCGGCGAACACTTTCGCGGATTCTGAAATGCCGGGCAGACGTTCAGCTAGCACGGCCGGGTCGAGGTGATTAAGATTGAGATGAATGTGATCCTTGTTCGGCCCGACACCACGCCCTTCGCGAATCTCAATTGTCATGGATCGCGAGACGACATCGCGAGACGCGAGGTCCTTGGCCGATGGCGCATAGCGCTCCATAAACCGCTCGCCTTCGGAATTGGTGAGATAACCGCCTTCGCCGCGTGAGCCTTCAGTGATAAGGACGCCGGCGCCGTAGATTCCGGTTGGGTGGAACTGCACGAATTCCATGTCCTGTAGCGGAAGTCCTGCGCGCAGCACCATGGCGTTGCCATCGCCGGTGCAGGTATGCGCTGACGTGCAGGAGAAATAAACGCGGCCGTAACCGCCGGTCGCGAGGATCACCATCTTCGCTTTGAAGCGATGGATCTTGCCTGTGTCGAGTTCCCAGGAAATCAGCCCACGGCATTCGCCGTCTTCGGACATAATCAGGTCGAGCGCGAAATGCTCGATGAAGAACTTGGCGTTGTTCTTGACCGACTGCCCATAAAGCGTGTGCAGGATGGCGTGGCCGGTTCGGTCTGCCGCGGCGCAGGTCCGTTGCACCTGACCTTCGCCGAAGTTCCTGGTCATGCCGCCAAAGGCGCGCTGATAGATCTTGCCTTCTTCGGTGCGCGAAAACGGCACGCCCCAATGTTCGAGTTCATAAACGGCGGCGGGCGCGTGCTTGCACAGATATTCAATCGCATCCTGATCGCCGAGCCAGTCCGACCCTTTGACCGTGTCGTACATGTGCCAGCGCCAGTCATCCTCGCCCATATTGCCGAGCGCTGCGGAAATGCCTCCCTGTGCGGCGACCGTGTGAGAGCGGGTTGGAAAAACCTTTGTGACGCATGCTGTCTTTAACCCGGCTTGCGCCGCGCCAAGCGTTGCGCGCAATCCGGAACCGCCGGCGCCGACAACAACAACGTCATATTCGTGATCGATTATTTCGTAACTTTGCATTACTTCTCAGCCTGAAAAAGAAAGGGTGTAGATCGACCATGCGACTGTAACGATTAGCCCCAGCGCGACCAGCCAGTTGACGACTAATAATACGTCTTTCACCCAGGACTGGATGTAATCGACGATGATTTCCGCCATACCGATACGCATGTGGAATGCGCCAATGACGACAAAAGCGCCGACAAGAATGCCATTGATGGGTTGCGCCAGCCACGCTCGCGCGCCCGCATAATCGGCGCCAAGCACGGCGACGATAGAAAACAGCAGCCATGCGCCGAGCGGGATCAGCAAAACGGCCGTCGCGCGCTGGATGACGAAAGTGGAGGTGCCTTTGTGTGACATTACGCAGTTCCTCTTGCGGCAAAGCCCGCCCACAGGATGATCGCTGCAAGCAGGAAGGAGGCGACATAGATCAGCCAAGCCGTCATTGTTGCCGTCTTCGGCGCCAGGCCGCGTCCTGAGTCCCAATAAAGGTGGCGTAGACCGTTCATCATATGAAAGGCGAGGGACCAGACATAACCAGCGATAATGATCGAGCCGATCAGCGACCGCGCAACGCCGCTCACCAAGGAGAACAAATCCGGGCTGATCGCGGCGGCGAGTATCCAGGCCGCCAGCAACAGTGTGCCGCCGTAAAGCACAACGCCGGCGCCGCGATGCGTGATGGAGGCGGCCATGGTTGCGGTGAAACGCCAGATTTGAAGGTGCGGCGACAGGGGCCGCGAGGCGGATACGCCTTTAGTCATAAAATCCCCGTGAGATAAGGCCTTGGCGAGTGAAACTCGCGCGAAGATAAGCTGCGTTGACGGCAAGTCAACGCGGCGCGATGGCCGCACAGCCATTGCCAAGTCCGGTCCTGATCGGTCATGATCGCCATTGTTCAGGGGTATTGCCGGGTGGGGTTGAAAGCAATGAGTACGTCATCACAAAAAAGCGCGCTTGGGTTCGTCCTTGGGGTTTTGCTTATGCTGGCGCCAGCGGCGGCGCAAACCATTGATGCTGTGACCGCCGATCAGCTGGAAGCGGCGCTCGATGCGGCGGGCCTTGGTCCCTCCATGACCCGGGATGCAGCGTCCGGCGCGCCGGTAGCGACCGGGTCGGCGGGAGAGTTTGAATTCAATGTGCGCGCCATGGGCTGTTCAGGAGAACCGATGGCTTGCGAGAACCTTGTGTTCTTCGCCAATTTTCCACTGGGCCGGACAGTCTCGGCTGAAGATTTCAGGACAGTCAATAGCTTCAATGACGGTCAGGTCTTCGGGCGCGCCTATATTCTGGAAAGCCGTTCAATAGTCGGGGTCGATTATGTGATCGAGCTCGGCGGTGGTGTGACGCAAGATCATCTGGCGCAGAATATCAGCCGCTGGGCGGATGTGATTTCCGCCTTCGTGACGAAATTCCAGGAAGGGTATTCGGGGTCTTGAGTTCGCTTGCCTGCGCTCAGGCGGCTCGGCCCAAGAGCGCCTTTAAATTCTCGGGCAGGTCTTCTTCCAGTTCACGCATGCGGCCAATAAGCTGGCGCTCATTATCATCAAACGCGCCGTCCCGACCAATGCGATCCGCCAGCCAATCGGCTTCGCCTGCGGTGACTTTCGCCGCCATCGCGGCATCGAGATCGCGCTGGTCATTGTGTTCTGAATGCAGCGACCCTTGCGCGTAAGCGTCTTTAACCGCGCCGGCGCCGCCGGACAGCATGCGTTTGAAAAATCCGCCAATATTGACTGACTGATCACGCGCCCAGGCGTTCCGGCGGAAGGCCTCTTCTCGGCTCGGCGCCGTATAGCCAAGATGCGCCATCAGGTGATTGATCACACCCTGAACGAATAATTCCGTCCACGCTGGATTATTATCTGCTGTCTGTACGGCGTCGTTGATGTCAAAGAGTAATTCGGCTTCTGCACGGGTAACCGCAACGGCGCCGTCGCCGCCGGCGGCGAAAAGGTATCGGCGCAACAGCATGGCGTCGTTTTTCTCGACGACCGGCCCTTCCGGTTTGTTCAGGATCGCCCTCTTGATCTGGTCGCCGGTGAAACGCGCCATTTCCGGCGGGGTTCGGGTGGCGGTTTCCATCAGCTTGACCAGCAGGCAGCGTTCCAGCGCATTTGCGCCGCCGCCATTGCGGGTGACGCGGACTTGAAGCGAAGCAAATTCTTCTGGCGTCAGATAGCCTTGAGGATCTTCTTCTCGCAGATAGAAATCCGCCGCCGCCTCAGCGAAGAACTGCGGCCATTCCGGATCGCCCTCGGGCGCGCGTGCGCCGAGATCAAACAAGGCGTCCAGCTCTTCCGGACTGACGACGCCATCCTCGAAAACGGTGCGTCTAAGGAATAAAACCTCGTTCGCCGTGACATGACCATTGGCGCCGACAGCGGCGAGCCGTGTTTGAAGAGATGAGTCGGACATGGGAGACGCTCCGCAAAGTATGATTTGCGAGGGAGCCTGCCTGAATGGAGTTAAAATCCGGAAAAAGAATTCGCCGGGGTCGGAGCTTTAAGGTCTCGTTAACTGTGTCGCTGCGGTTATCAGTGAGGCAGGATTTCAGCGAAAATCAACACCGCCGCGCCGACAAAGATTGCAAGCCAAGCAGTTTGCGCGAGCAACGCCGCGATCGGTTTCGGGCCCACCTCGAATAGTTCTTTGAGAGAGGTTTTTACGCCCAGCGCTGAGACCGCCATGACCAGCGCAAAGCGTGATGCGCCAGCAAGCTGCGGACGAACTAAGTCAGGGATCAAACCGACGCTGTTGGCGATCATCAGTGCGGCAAATCCCAGAAGAAAGATCGGAAAAGCACGGCCGGTCGCCTCAGAACTCGCGGCCTTTTTGGCGAAGGTCATGGCGATCAAAAAGACCGCTGGTGCGAGAAGCGTGACCCGCATGAGCTTGACGACAGCGGCGACGGCGCCTGCGTCATCCGAGACGATATAGCCGGCGCCTATAACCTGCGCGACATCGTGGATTGTCGCGCCCAGGAAGACGCCGGCCTGCATGTCGGTGAGGCCAAGCAGGTGCGTCAGCGACGGATAAACAATCATGGCGACCGTGGACAGAGTCGTTACGCCGACGACAGTCAGAATGAGATTGCGCTCACTGTCCTTTGTTTGCGGTAACACCGATGCGATCGCCATTGCCGCCGAAGCGCCGCAGATGGCGACTGCGCCGGCGGATAATGTCGCGTGTGGTGATGACAGCCCGGCGGCGCGTCCGACGGCCCAGCCGACACTGATTGTCGTGATGACGGCTAGGATAACGAGAAGCGCCGTCGCCCATCCGAGCGCTGCGATTTCAGCAAGCGTGACAGCTGCGCCAAGCAGAATGACGCCGAG
>CBDDKD010000018.1:0-4960 GCA_965230025.1 Hyphococcus sp. | reverse complement strand
CTCAATCCATGCGCCGACAGCCTGCGGCGTTTCGTAAAGCGTCTCGCCGGTCACGGTGCGTTGCCACATGAAAACGCCGAAGACGGTGTAGTCGCTGAGATTGGGCGTATCGCCGCCGAGATATTTATGCCGAACAAGCGGCGCAGCCAGGGTTTGCAAGGCGGCTTCAACTTTTTCCCTGGCGCCTGGCGTCATCGCCACTTCCTCGAGCGTTTTGCCGAAACGTTTTTCCCGTGTGTTTCGGAAATACTCTTTGTCGCTTTCATGCGCTGCTGCATGGACGCGCAAGAACATCATCGGCCCAAGCGCAGGGAACAGATGCGCGCCCATCCAGGCTTTGTAAAATTCAACTCCCGCGCGCTCTCCATCGCTCACGGTCAGTGGCGATTCGCTATAGCGTTTTTCCAGATGCGCAATAATGTTGGCGCTGTCACAGATAATCTGGTCGTCGTCTTTCAATACAGGCAGCGTTGCGTGGTCAGGATCCGGATAATTATGCTTCTCCGCAAAGCGCAGCGGAACAGTTTCAAATTTGACGCCCTTATGCAGCAGCGCAAATTTGGCCAGCCAGCAATAAGGGCTCGGTCGGACGTCGATATCGGCAAGCGCTAGGTCATAAAGCTGAACGGTCATTAGGTGTGTGTGTCCTGTCCTGATTGCCTTCAAAAATGCTGGGCGGGTCTTAGCGCCTGCCGATCATGCCCCGCAAGTTGCTGCACTGCCGCAGCCATAATCATCAAGGCCGGGCTGGACAATATGCTCGCAATAGTTGTATACTATAATATATTCTCGTTTTGATTGTTTTGCAGGGATGCGGGGGCATGACCATCGAAGACCGGCGACAATGCCAAGATATCACCATCATCAATTTCGAAAAAAGAAAACCTAACGACACGGACGACCAGCGTAACGGCAACCCGTTTTTACAGGCGCTGGTTATTATTCTGTCCGCCGCCCTGCTGATCGCTATCGGCTACATCACCTGCCTCAAAGCGGGGATTTTGGCGCCGCCAAGCGAGCCTTGTTGCTTCGGTATAGTGGAACTTGATTTCGACTTCGGCGCATGACGCGCCGGAGCGCAATTCTTTTTATTCAACCATTAGGGGGCAAGATGAAAAAACACCTTGCAATGATCGCCGCAACCGCCATCGCAGTCACGGGCTGCGCACATGATGTGAATGTCACCAAAACAACGCTAGGCGGTCCAACCTATGCATCAATTAATCAGCGCACAAATGTTGCAGCAAACACATGCGACGCTCAATACAAAAAAGACAGACAGAACTATCTGTCAGCGGTGCAGTCTGTCATTGCTTCCGGCAAATCCTTGCCAAACGCCGCTAACGCCCCACTTGACCGCTTTCGTGCAGAAGTGAACGCGGCTTACAACGCCGTCGTCATGCGGTGCAAAACGCATATGCACTGCCTTGAATTTCAAGGCTATGATGAGGCTAAATGCTATATGGCGGCAAGCGATCGGAAAGACGCTGAACGCAGATTTTCGGATCTCTCTGAAGACTTACGACGCATTGAACGCGAGCATGGCGCCCGCAAACATCACGCCAAGAAGAAAAAACACGGAAAACCGAACGTCAATGTGACGGTCACGCAAAGCAATGATCAAGGCCAGCGGAATGATCAAAGTCAGACGAATGACAACCACAATGGCGACCGTGTTGAAGATCAGGACGTGCTGGTCTTGTGCGGGGACGCGCGAAACCTGCTGGACCGGCGTTGCCGCGATCGCTGCGATAAATGCTAAGCGCAGCAAGCCAAGCGCATTCGATCGACCAACGCGGTGCTAATTATCAACGAAGCGCTGTCCCCAGCTTTTCGCAGGGTCATGATTGCGCAAGTCTGCGCCGAAGTCGAGGACAGCCTTCATGTTCATCAAAACGGAAACCCAGCCGGCGTAAGATTCAAGCCAGTCATCTTCCGGCGCTTCAGAGACATTTAAGGCGAGCGTCGTTCCATCAGCCGCCGCTTCCAGATCAAATGTTGTGACGGCGTCGAAATATCGGATTGATAATTGGACCGGCGCGGTTTTCGCCAAAATCTCGGCTTTGTAGGTCTCGCCGTTCGGAAATACAAAATCAATCGAGCCGTCACGCTCAATAGTTTTTTCCGCCCAGAATGTTTCGCGACCTTCATCGGTCGACAACGCAGCAAAGACTTTCTCGATCGGCGCCTGAAGGAATATTTTCCAGCCGAACGAGCGCATCTTTAACCGCGCATCGCCCTCGCCGCCTGAAGCTTGGCGAAGTCGTCACCCGCATGATGTGACGAACGCGTCAATGGCGATGCTGACACCATCAAAAAGCCTTTGGCGCGCGCCAGCGTTTCGTAGGACTTGAACTCATCCGGATGCACAAAACGATCAATGGGCGCATGTTTTCGCGTCGGCTGCAGATATTGTCCGATAGTGATGAAATCGATGCCGGCGGAGCGCATGTCATCCATCACCTGCATGACCTCTTCGCGGGTTTCGCCAAGGCCGACCATGATGCCGGATTTGGTGAACATCTTCGGATCGCGCTCTTTGACTTTTTCGAGCAGGCGCAAGCTATGGAAGTACCGCGCCCCAGGGCGGATCGAGAGATAAAGCCGCGGCACGGTTTCGAGGTTGTGGTTGAATACATCGGGGCGCGAGTCGATCACGGTTTCAGCCGCACCTTCTTTCCGTAAGAAGTCCGGCGTCAGAATTTCAATGGTTGTGTCAGGGGAGCGTTCGCGAATCGCGGTGACAACGGCGGCGAAATGCGCCGCGCCGCCATCGGCAAGATCGTCGCGGTCGACAGACGTGATGACGACATGTTTGAGGCCCATCTCCGCGACAGCCTCAGCAACATGGCGCGGCTCATCAACATCAAGAGCGCCGGGCACGCCGGTTTTCACATTGCAGAATGCACAAGCCCGCGTGCAGGTATCGCCCATGATCATCATGGTTGCATGTTTCTTATCCCAGCACTCGCCGATATTCGGACAGGCCGCTTCCTCACATACGGTGTGCAGGTTTTTCGAACGGACAATCGCCTGGGTCTGCGCATAGCCTTTCGAAACGGGCGCCTTGACGCGAATCCATTCGGGCTTGCGCAGGATCGGGCTGTCTTCCCGCGATTGCTTTTCCGGGTGGCGCGGCTTTTGAGGCGCGCTCACAGTATCAATGAGTGTCGTCATGTCCCTGCATGTAGCAGCGGCGCCCCCCAATTGTAAGGGGCGCCGCGCCGGGCTGGGGAAAGCTCAGATAAGGCGCTCGACCATCTCCGACAGCTCATCGAAACAGCGGTGGATGATGGCGCCGTCGAGGGGCTCGCCAAGGGCGACGTTCACCGCCTCCCAGGCGTCGACGGAATCAATGACCGGCGGGTCGCCGATGCGTGCAAGCTTAGAGCCTTCCGTGGAGAACTTTACGACTTCGCGCGAAACGGGTAAGCGCAGCCAGCGCCACACCCGTCGATGCATCTCGCCATTGACATAGAGCGACCAGCGCGGATCGCTTTCGTTCTTGGCGATGGAAAAGAACAGCGTCTTCAGGTCGCCGGCGTCGGCGAGCACCAGAACGCCATGCTCATGCTCGAAGAAGCGCGGCGAACGGCCGTTGCTGAGAAACGACGACTCGCCAAATCCGCAGCGCAAGTCCGCAACGGCTTTGCGTTTCGCCATGGCGAGTTCCTGAAACTGCAAAACGATATTCGGCCATTCCTGCCGGCCGACGATGTAAACGCCGCCGCCAACCAGCGCGACCATAATGACTGCAACCTGCAGCATGGCGGTCATGCCGAGACCTTGATAAACAAAAGCGAGAGCAACCGGCGCGATCAACGCAAACGCCGCTGCAATCGGCCTTTTGAACCCTATAAGATCCTCGCGCGCATATTCGTTTACATTATCCGTAAACGACGCATCGCTTTTTAGCCGGGCGGCAACGGGCAGCGGCAAGTCCACACGGGCGGTCGTCAGCATCTTCGGGCTCCTTTGGCTTCGGGAGCACCGTGGCGCCAACTCTTTGCGAGCCGTTTAACTCCTTAACGGTAAATTTATTCGCATTTTCTTCTGATTGTATCTCTTCGGCACATTGTCGCCACAATTGAGCGCACATGCGGCTTAAAGCTTCAAAGCGGCACCGCAGTACGGCGCAAAACCTTCCTTATTGAAAAATTTGTAATGACTCTATCAACCCCTGGCAGGCGCGTCAGAATTTCCGCATGGATGCGTTCATAGTCGGCGCCGTCCTTACAAAGAATACGCAACAGGTAATCCGACAGGCCCGCCATCAAATAACACTCCATGATCTCGCGGTGACGAAACACTGCTTTTTCAAATGTATCGAGCGTCGCCTGTTGCTGGTTCTTCAGCGTCGCCTGAACGAAGACGGATGTCTCAAGGCCGACCTTGCGCTCATCCACAATGACAACCTGTTGCGCAATCATGCCGGACTGGCGCAATTCCTTGACCCGCTTGTGGCAGGCGGACGGCGATAGTCCGACCTTTTCGCCGAGTTCGGCGAATGGGGTTTGCCCGTCTTCCTGCAGGATGTTTAATATGGCGGCGTCGAAATTGTCCACGCTGTCGAATCCTGTGCGGCTTTAAAGTCTATTATCGAAAAGATATTTCCTATCTTATCTGCTATACGGGAAAATATCAAAAATTTGCACAGAAAAGAGAATATGATCCCGTTAACCAACTCAGGGAGGAAATTATGCGTGTAGGCGTGCCCAAGGAAATCAAAAATCATGAATATCGCGTCGGCCTCGTACCAGGCAGCGTGCGCGAATATGTTCAGAATGGCCACGAAGTGCTGGTGCAGACCGGCGCCGGCGCCGGGATCAAAGTATCCGACGCCGACTATGAAGCGGCGGGCGCAAAGATCGCTCCGGACGCGGCAAGCGTTTTTTCCCAAAGCGACATGATCGTGAAGGTGAAAGAGCCCCAGCCAAGCGAGTGGGTTCAACTTCGCGAA
>CBDDKD010000017.1:0-18046 GCA_965230025.1 Hyphococcus sp. | reverse complement strand
AAACGCCGGAAATTTTACGAAAAACCGTCGGAAAAACGCGCCCGGCAAAAGGCCGAAGCGGTGCGTCGCGCGCGCAAGCTGATCCGCAAGCGCCAGCAGCGCGAAGGCGGCATTTAGCAGAATTTCATGGCCGCAGCCTTTGCGCATACGGCCATTGGCGCATAATATGCGCCTGTAACCAACCGATGGGGTAATCTATGCGCTGGCTCTTTACGCTTGCAGCATTCTGTTTTTTCCTCGCTTCCTGCGAGACCGTTAAGGGCGTTGGCCGGGACATTGAGAACGCCGGCGAAGCCATCGACGACGCTGTCGACCAGGACTAATGCGCCCCGAAATTCCGGACTTTTATTCCCTCGCCGCCACGGGTGACGGGGGCAGAAGCGATTGCGGACGGCGCGTCGCGCGCCCTCATACGCCCCGAATTCTCCTGAATCGGACCAAACAATTACCAAATTGAACTAAAAGTTTGCATTCTTGTTGTAGTAATGCCTGCGAAGGGCATTAAAATAGTCGCTGGTGCTTCGAGGGGAAGCTCAGCTTGGGTTTTTGTTAGGGATTGAAAAATGCGGGGAATATTCAGGGCAGCCTTGATGGCTGGCGGTATCGCGGCGTTTGCAGCCGGTCCGGCAATGGCGCAGCGTCAAATTGATGACCCGCGTCTCAGCCCGATGCTTTTTGGAGAAACCGAAAAGGAACGGCGCGATAAAGTTCGCCAGGAGAGAGAAGAGCAGGAAGAAGCGCTGCGAATCTCCCAGGAACAGGATCGCGATGCCGAACAGATCGACGATCCGAAAATGCGTCCCCTCCTCTTTGGGCCTTCCCGCGACCGCGAGGGCTTTGATCGCGACCCGGTTGGGTCCCGCATTACGCTCGGCGAAGAAGACGACGATACCGGCTTTTTTGGCACGCTTACCTTCCTCGTGCCGGATGAGACAAATCTCAGCATCGGCGTCGGACCGGTTTATGAGCCCGATTATTTCGGCTCTGACGATTATGAATTCAACGCCGACCCGCAGGCTTACGTAAAGTTCCAGAACTTCCTGTTTCTTGATGATGACGGTCTTGATTTCGCGGGTGTTCGGTTTTTCCGGTTTTCGCGTCGGACCATCGCTCCGCATCCGGGGCCGACGCGACCAGGATGAGAACCCGGCGCTGCAGGGACTGGGTGACGTTGGCACGACGTTCGAATTCGGCGGCTTCGTCGCGACGACATTCCTTGACCGTTTCACCATCAGAGCAAAAGCAAGGCACGGTTTGAAAACCGGGCATCGCGGCACTGTCGTCGATGGTTTCCTGACGGCGCTATTATTCCGTGCAGGGCCGGTATCGGTGTCAGCAAGCGGCCAGGCGACCTGGATAGGCGATCGCTTTGCGGACGCCTATTTCTCGGTCACCCCGGAACAGTCCTTACGGTCAAATGGGGTGCTGCCTGTCTATGAAGCCGACTCGGGCTTTCGCGATGTCGGCGGCAGCATCAACGGCTATATCAATGTTTTCGACCGCTGGTCCGTTAATCCTTATGTTCAGTATAATTACATTTTTGACGACTACGCCAATACGCCGATCATTGCAGATTTTGGCGATCGCAATCAGTTTCGGGTCGGCTTTCACCTGATCCGCGAATTTACATTCGGCGGCAACGACTAAAAAACGGCGCGCCCCTAAGAGCGCGCCGTCTCAATCATACAAAAGCAGAGCTTATTCCGGTTTTCGGAATTTCAGCGTCATGCGATCGCTTTCACCGATCGCTTCCATTTCGGCGCGCAGTTCAGCGTTATTTTCGCTTGTGCCAAAGGTCGGCGGCAGACGCCAGACAATGTCTTGCTCAGTTGGCTGATCCTTTGGATTTGCGTTTACTTCGGACGTATCGACAAGTTCAAATCCCGCCGCTTCAAACGCCGCGATCAGCGCCGCCTCTTTCAAATATCCATTGGAGCCATCCGCCCATTCATCCGAGCTGTCGGCGGGCGCGCGATGTTGCACAACGCCTGCAACGCCGCCGGGCTTGAGCACACGGAACGCCTCTTCCAGCGCCTGTGTGCGGAAACCGCCTTCATCTTCAAAGCGAGACAGATTGTGCAGGGCCCGGACAAACAAGACAGCATCGGCGGCGCCCGCCATGTCGTCAGGCATTGAACCAAAGACAAATGCGCTGACCGGCGCGCCATTTTCTATGCCCCATTCCTCGGTCTGTGCTGGCCAGTCGGCAGCCCAGGTCGCACGTTCTGCAAGAAATTCCTCAGTCGCAAAACCGGTAAAAAGCGGCCACATCTCCATGGAATAGTCAGCGCCGATCAGTGCGCCCTCAGGGCCAAGATAAGGAACCAGTATCTTGGAATACCAGCCGCCGCCGGGCAGCGCTTCGAGCACCGTCATGCCCGGCTCAACGCCAAAGAACTCCAGTGTTTCTTTAGGATTGCGATATTGATAGCGCGCCTTGACCTCATCGGCCTGCGCTTCGAGCGCCTTATCAAGGCTCTGTGAAGCAGACATCGTCTCGGTCATCGCAGTTTCGGGCGCGGCCGCAGACTCACCAGCCTCGGGCGCGCTGGAGGTTTCCTGTGAGCACGCAGCCAGCGCCAGCGCAGCGGCGCTCATCATCAAATATTTCATCCTGTATTCCCCTTTGTTAGGTTAGCGGTCTTGTAACAGCGTCGCCGCGCTACGCCAATGCCGGCAATAACCGAACCTGAAAGCCGTCTGAAAATCAGAGCATCACGCTTCGCAGGTATAAAAACGGCGCGCCTCCATCGAGACGCGCCACCTAAACATGATCCGATATAAGTTTTTATTCTGGCTTGCGGAATTTCACTGTCATACGATCGCTTTCGCCGATGGCTTGCATCTGCGCGCGCAAGGTCGCCTGCGCCTCATCCGTTTCATGATCACGCGTCGTGCCAAGGCTTGGCGGCAAGCGCCAGACAACATCGTCCTCTGTCGGCTGATCGTCAGGATTGGCGTTGATCTCGCTGCTTTCAACAAGTTCGAACCCGTTGCTCGTAACAAAGTCGATAACGTGGCTTTGTTTGATATACCCGTTATTGCCGACCGCCCACTCATCGGAATTTCCTTCCGGCGCGCGATGCTGAACAACGCCAAGAATGCCGCCGGGTTTCAGAACGGCGTATGCATCTTCAACGGCCTGCGTGAAGTAACCGCCCGCTTCCTCCGTGCGGTTAAAGTGATGCGCGGCGCGCACCATCAAAACCACATCGGCTGATCCTTCCATCTCATCGGGCAGGGAGCCGTAAAAGAATGCGGAATATGGCGCATTATCGTCATCGTTTTCTGCATTGCGCTCAGCCGCCCAGGTCTCCGGCCAGTTGGCGTTCTCGGTCTGATATTCGTCGGACGCGTAGCGCCCGCCCATGGTCTTGCGCTGATCGAGTGAAAAGTTTGCGCCGATAACGCGGCCATCCGATCCGAGATAATCAGAAAGAATGCCTGCATACCAGACGCTTCCAGGCAGCGTATCAACACCCGTCATCCCCGGCTCAACACCGAAAAACATCAGCGTCTCTTTCGGGTGGCGGTATTGATAGCGCGCCTTTGCGTCATCATCCTGCGCAGCCAGAACGGCGTCCAGTTGCTCAGCGGCGGATGGCATGGCTTCCTGTTCGACAGTTGTGATTTCTTGAACTTCGGATTCCGAGGCCGGCTGACTATCCGTCGTCGCTCCCATTCTCGCCGCCGCAGGCGATCAGGACAAGCGCACTGGCGCTCCATAGCAAATGCTTCATGGCAATTTCCCTTTGATAAATTGCGTTACTTGGGTCTGGTTCTACAAAGCCTTGACGATCTCTTCGCACATTTTCTTGGCGTCCGAGAATAACATCATCGTGTTGTCGCGGAAAAACAGCTCGTTTTGAACGCCCGGCATAGCCCGACGCCATCCCACGCTTGACGAACAGGACCGTCCCGGCGTTTTCAACGTCAAGGATCGGCATGCCGTAAATCGGCGAAGCCTTATCTGTTTTCGCCGCCGGGTTGGTGACGTCATTGGCGCCAATGACGAAGGCGACATCCGCAGTCCGAAACTCGGAATTGATGTCTTCAAGTTCGAAGACTTCGTCATAAGGCACCTGCGCCTCTGCGAGGAGCACGTTCATATGGCCCGGCATCCGGCCCGCGACAGGGTGGATGGCGTATTTCACTTCAACGCCTTCCTCTTTCAGCTTGTCCGCCATTTCCTTCAGTGCATGCTGGGCCTGCGCAACCGCCATGCCGTACCCCGGAACGACAATCACCTTGTTGGCGTTTTTCATGACAAACGCCGCGTCATCAGCGGAGCCTTGTTTGACCGGGCGTTCTTCAACGCCGCCACTCGCCGCCGCAGCATCCTCCCCGCCGAAGCCGCCGAGAATGACCGAGACGAAGGATTCGGTTCATGCCCTTGCACATGATGTAGGAAAGGATCGCACCCGATGAGCCGACAAGCGCGCCGGTGATGATCAGCGCCATGTTTTCGAGGGTGAAGCCAATACCCGCCGCCGCCCATCCCGAATAGGAATTGAGCATGGAGACAACCACCGGCATATCGGCGCCGCCGATCGGAATGATGATCAAAAAACCAAGAATAAATGCCGCCAGAGTCAGCAGAAAGAATGTCATTGGCGACTGCTCAAATGTCATAAGCATTCCGATCATGAGCAAGATGAAAAAGCCCAGCCCGAGATTGATCGGATGCCGCATCGGCAAGAGAATTGGCGCCCCGGACATGTTGCCGTTCAGCTTCGCAAAAGCGATGACCGAGCCGGAAAAGGTAATCGCGCCGATGGCGACGCCTAGTGACATCTCCACAATCGATTGAATATGAATGTGACCCGGCTCGCCGATGCCAAAGGCGCTCCGGCGCCAGAAACGCCGCCCAGGCGATGAAGACAGCAGCGAGACCGACCAAAGAGTGGAAAGCGGCCACCAGCTGCGGCATCGCCGTCATTGGAATTTTACGCGCAATGTAAGCGCCGGGCATGGCCCCGGCCGCAACGGCGGCGACGATAAAGAACCAGGTGCTGAAACCTTTGTCCTGAAGCACGAACAGCGTCGTGAAGACCGCGATGCCCATGCCGATAATGCCGAAGCGATTGCCTTCGCGCGCGGTTTCCGGAGAGGAAAGCCCTCTCAGCGCGAGAATGAAGAGGATGCCCGAAGCGACATAGAGAAGAGCCGGGAGATTGTCCGCCATTGTCTTTCCCTACCGTTCTTTTTTCTTGTACATGGCGAGCATGCGTTGGGTGACGAGAAACCCGCCAAAAATATTCACGCTTGCAAGCGCGACCGCCGCAAACCCGAAAAGCTTGGGCCAGAAACTGTTCGCCGCCTCTGAAAGATCGGCGCCCAGCGCGATCAACGCGCCAACTATCACCACCGATGAGATCGCATTGGTCACTGACATCAGCGGCGTGTGCAGCGCCGGCGTCACAGACCAGACGACGTAATAACCGACAAAGATCGCGAGAATGAAAATCGTAAAGAGAAAGACAAAGTCTGAAATCGGGCTCGACGCTGCAATAATTGCAAGCTGGTCGGCGATGGTGCGCGCCTGTTCTGCGGCCATCGCCGCTGATTCCGCGTTGCCGGTCGCGTTCGCCGCCGCCGCTTCCGCAGCGGTCGCCGCCTCTTCAGCGGCCTTCGCGGCCTCTTCGATTGAATCCTGTCGTTCCTGTGCGGCCATTGTCGGCTCCTTAAAGGATTGGATTAGGCGTCTTTGGTTTCGTCACTTGTGTCTTCGGGTGTGTCGTTCGCGGCGTCCGCTGGCGCGTCTTCGACAGCTTCGACCTCTTCACCGTCAACCGGTTCGGGCGCGCTCGCGCTTTCCACGTTTTCACCGGCAAATTGTGGGTGGGTCACCGCGCCGTCACGGGTCAGCGCTACCCCCTTGATGATGTCGTCATCCCAATCGACCGCAAAGGTTTTGGCGTCCTTATCCCAGAAGGCGGCGATGAAATTATAGACATTGCGCGCATAAAGACTGGATGCATCCGCCGGCAGTCGTCCCGGCACATTGAAAAAGCCAAGGATCGTAACGCCATTGATCTCGATCGCTTCACCCGGACGGGTAAGCGCCACATTGCCCCCCTGCTCCGCCGCCAGATCGACAATCACCGAACCCGGTTTCATGCCGGCGACCATGTCTTCGCTGACAAGCTGCGGCGCCGGGCGGCCGGGGATCAGCGCCGTCGTAATGACGATGTCCTGCTTCTTGATATGCTCGGCGACGAATTCCGCCTGGCGCTTTTTAAAGTCGTCCGACATTTCCTTGGCGTAACCGCCTTCGGTTTCGGCCTCTTTCATCGCCTCTTCATCGACGGTGACAAAAGTTGCGCCCAGACTTTCAACCTGTTCTTTCGCTGCAAAGCGCACATCCGTCGCGGAGACGACAGCGCCGAGGCGCCGCGCCGTTGCAATCGCCTGTAGACCCGCAACGCCGGCGCCCATGACGAATGTCTTCGCCGGCGCAATCGTGCCCGCCGCCGTCATCATCATCGGCAGCGCCTGTCCGTAATAGGCGCCCGCATCAATGACTGCCTTGTAACCGGCGAGATTCGATTGCGACGAAAGGACATCCATTGACTGCGCGCGGGTGATGCGCGGCATCAGATCCATTGCGAATGCGTCAACGCCGAGGCGCGCATAGGAACCCAGTGCGTCCGGGTCGCCATGAGGCGACAGGATTGCGATCAGCTTGGACCCACGCCCAAAGACGCGAAGCTCCTCGGTGGACGGCGCCTGAACTTTCAAAACGATGCCGGCGCCCTGCGCCGCATCGGCCGCGCTCGGGCTGATCTGGGCGCCCGCCTCGGTATAGTCGGCGTCAGAGAACCGCGCGGTCTCGCCCGCCGCCGCCTGAACCACGACATCGGCGCCCAGCGCGACATATTTTTTCACAGTCTCCGGCGAAGCCGCGACGCGGGTCTCGCCCGATCGCGTTTCCTTCAAAACGGCAATTTTCATCAAGCCTCCGACGACGCACGCACCGCCGCGTTAGATCGACATTAATGGGAGAAGAACGTCTTCACGACAAAAAACACAAAAACATAGGTAGCGATCCCGGCAAAAAGCGACAGCAAAAAGCCGTTCGCCATCACCCAACTGGTGAAAAACATCGCCAGCGCCATGGCGGCGGGCACGCCAATCTCAGTGCACGCCCCCATGATGACCTCATAGGAACGTCGATGCTCTTCGGCATCCTGTTCGCGTTGCATAGCTTCGTCAGTCATTTGTAACCCCGTAATTTCAGGTGTTTTTTTGACGGAATTCAGCGCGTTGGGCAAGAGGCTTGTGACGCCGCCTGCTCAGGCGCCGAAGCGCACCGGCCAGCAGCTCAGCAAGGTCCGTAAAATTGAAATAAAAGCAATCGGCTGATCCATCATCAAATGATGGTAAGCCTCTGGCATCATTACGAAAGGCGAGCGGCCTTTTGCCTGGTCGCGCAGATGCTGAAGACCGTCGCCGGCGGCGAACATGGATTTTTCCCCATATATAAAGGCGAGCGGGCATCGCGCCGCGCGGAGGAGATCGCGCTCAAAACTGATTGTGAAGTTCTTTCCCTTGTCCGGATCGAATTTCCAGGTCCAGCCCTGGCCGCCATCCGGCAGCGCCGCCTGCCGCAGCCCTTCCCTGGCGATATAGTCCACGAGGTAGAGATGCGCGGCCGGCTGGTTTGGCAATAAGCGAAAGCGGCTGATCGGCTCTTCCATGGTTGCGTAGACCCGTCCCGTTTGCGGCCCTTCCGGCTTGTCCGATTTCGAAGCGCGCACGACCGTGTAGCCTTCGTCGGGGTCCGGCACGCCAAGCGGGCTGTCGACCACCACCGCGCCTGACAGGCGCTCGCCGGCGCGTTCAACCGCCGCCAGGGTCACCCAGCCGCCAAAACTGTGTCCAACCACCAGCGGGCGCGCGCCCGTGGCAAGCCCCGCCGCTTCGATCACCGCGAAAACCTCATCGACCAGCAAATCCAGTGAATATTGATCGCGCCAGTCGGAATCCCCCATGCCTGAGAGATCGAGGGCTGCGACCCGCCGGTCATGGGCGAAAAACGGCGCGAACGGGCGCCACCAGTTACGGTGCGCGCGGCCCCCATGGACAAAAAGGATGCCGCGACCGCCGGCCTTGCCCCAGGCGGTGTAGCGGATCTTCGCCCCTTTGACCGTGACCTCAGCCTCCTCCGACGGCGCCGTGATCGCCTTTTCAAACCATTCCGGCGCTGGCGGCTTGGCGCCGCCGAGATGCGCCAGCGGTCTGATAAGGTCGCTCTTTTTTGGTTTTTCGTTTCCGTCGGCCATGGCCCGATATCCTCAATGGAAGATTTGTCTTGTTCGCAGCCCTGATAGCGCAGCTTCGCGCGCCCGCAAATAGGGCGTCGCAGGACCGCCGACCCCATGTCTTAACAAGGATTTAATTCGTAAACGAATAGTTACCGCCGCTTTCCTCAAAAATGTTTCGCTATGATACGGTTTTAAAGCGATCTTTACCCGGATCGCCCATGGTGCCTCAAAACATTCACTTCCGAAGAGGCGCGCGCACCATGGTGAAGACGATCTTAATTGTTGATGACGACCCGACACAACGCCGGATCATGCGCGGCGTTTGCGAAAAAGCGGGTTATCCTGTTTTGCAAGCCGACAGCGGCGAGAGCGCGCTATCGCTTTTACAAAGCCAGCAGGGCCAGGACGTGGCGTTGATGATGCTCGATTTGCGCATGCCCGGTCTTGGCGGCATGGAAACGCTGAAACGCTCCAAAGGTTTCCGTGAAGAAATGCCGGTGATCGTGCTGACCGCGCAAGGCGGGATCGATACGGTTGTCGAAGCCATGCAGAACGGCGCCGCGGATTTCTTTGTCAAACCCGCCTCCCCCGAACGCGTTATCGTTTCGATCAACAACGCCCTCAACCTGACCACGCTGAAAGGCGAAGTCTCGCGGCTGAAACGCAAGCGCGAAGGCTCCATGGGGTTCAAGGACCTAATTGGCGAAAGCCCGGCGCTGGCTCATGTGATGAAACTCGGCGAACGCGCCGCGGCGTCAAACATTCCGATCCTGATCACCGGCGAGTCCGGCACAGGCAAGGAAATGATCGCGCGCGCCATTCAGGGCTCATCCGACCGCGCCGGCCGCCCCTTCATTACCGTGAACTGCGGCGCCATCCCGGAGAACCTGGTCGAAAGCATTCTCTTCGGACACGAAAAGGGATCGTTCACCGGCGCCAATGCGAAACATATCGGCAAGTTTCAGGAAGCCGACGGCGGCACCATCTTCCTCGACGAAGTCGGCGAGCTGCCCCAGGACATGCAGGTCAAACTCCTGCGCGTTCTGCAGGAGAACGAAGTCGATCCCATCGGCTCCAAACGTCCGGTCAAGGTCAATGTGCGGGTCATCTCCGCCACCAACCGCGATCTCGCCGAAGAGGTGAAGGCGGGCTCATTCCGCGAAGACCTGTTCTATCGCCTGAACGTCTTCCCGGTCGAAGTGCCGCCGCTGTCAGCGCGGCGCGAAGATATCCCGGCGCTGATCGAACACTTCATCGCCCGCTACAACGCCGAGGAACGTCGCGACGTGCGCGGCGTGCGGCACGAAGTGCTTGAAGTGCTGATGAACCAGAGCTGGCCCGGCAATGTGCGCCAGCTTGAAAATACGATTTTCCGCGCCGTTGTGCTCGCCGAGGGCGCCTATCTTTCCGCTGAAGATTTCCCCTTGCTGGCGGACGAATTCAAGGCGGCCGGCATCTCCGCCGGGCCGCCGGTCGTCGACGCGAATGGCGACGAAGTTGCGCCGCCGCCGCTCACCGGATTTGAGCCAAGCGAGACAGATGAGTCTGTCGCTATCTTTGATCGCGAAGGCCATTTGCGGTCTCTGCAGGAAATCGAAAAAGATCTGATTGAACTGGCGATCGACACCTATGAGGGCAAAATGTCCGAAGTCGCGCGCCGGCTGGGCATGGGCCGCTCGACGCTTTACCGCAAACTGCGCGAGCATAATCTTGAAATTCGCCGCGCAAGCTGACGCGGCGGTCGTCGTCGCCTATTGCGGGCGTGCGCCAACTCTGAAAAAAGGGCGCCTCGCTGAGGCGCTTTTTTCTCTGCCCCAGAACAAATAAGGAAACGATCCCGGTGAAACAGGCTCTCCTGAAAATTCTTCTGTCAAAGGAATTTCAGCTTTCCGTCTGGGGCGTCTTGCTGCGCCGGTTCCTGCGCGCAACCAAAGGAACGTTCAATTACGATCCGCGCTTTCTGCTCGGTGCGCAGGCGATTGAACGGCCGCATTACGCGTATTGCATGCTCTCAGCGGCGAACCTCGCCAAACGCCTTGGCAAAGACCGCATATCCGCAATCGAATTCGGCGTCGCCGGCGGCAACGGCCTCAAGTTCATGTGCGACTTCGCGGAAGACGTCAAAAAGCTCACCGGCGTCACCGTCGAATGCTATGGCTTCGATACCGGCAAGGGGATGCCGCCGCCAGTCGGCGAAAAAGACCTACCCTTCTGGTTCCGTGAAGCACAATACGCGATGGATGAAAAAGCCTTGCGTGAGCGCGTGCCCGATGGCCGTCTCGTGATCGGCGACGTCAAGGACACCATCGCCGGTTTCTTTGACGAACATGATCCCGCGCCGATTGGCGCGATTTTCAATGATGTCGACTACTGGTCCTCGACACGCGACTCTTTTGCGCTCTACGACGCAGCGAAGTCACGTCCGCAACATTTTCTGCCGCGCACATTCATGTATTTCGATGACATCATCGGTTGGGAATTTGAAATGTACGGACCGTTCAACGGTCAGCTCGCGGCGATCTCGGAATTCAACGCAAGCCGTGAAGACGTCAAAATTCACTTGAACCAGAATCTGATGCCGCTGTTACACCTGAATTATCGTCACCAAATTTATTACGCGCATCTGTTTGAGCATCCCGACTACAATACCTATCTCGGCGATGCCGACCAGGATGTTCTGGAAGATCATCTCAAGCTGTCTTGAAATTCCGGCAATCTCTGGATCGCAGTTGAATACCAACACCGCTCATTCCCGCGAAAGCGGGAATCCAAAAAATAAACAGTCTTACCTTGTCGTGACAACGCCAGCGAATTGGGCGCCATAAAATGCTGTCATTCGGAAAAGGTGACGCCGTAAAAGCTGGGTCCCCGCTTTCGCGGGGATGAACGGTCAAACGGGATCATGCTCAATCATCAATGCGCATCGCTCCCAAAATGGGCGCAATATAAATCAGATAAACTTGTCACTCGCCCAGTGCGGACAAGTAAAGGTCGAGGATGGCTTCCTGTTCCTGACGTTCGGCGCGATCCATCTTTCGGATGCGCACGACCTGACGCAAAATTTTGACATCATAGCCCTCGCCCTTGGCTTCGGCGTAAATCTCTTTCACGTCGTTCAGGATCGCGGCTTTTTCTTCTTCCAGACGCTCAATGCGCTCGATAAAAGATCGTAACCGATCCGCCGCCACTGTTGTTGCGCCTTCTACACTCGCTGATCCGTCCGCCACGATTGAGCACTCCTTGGAAAATTCATACGACTACGGATGAATATCCGCCGCCCGAGCCCATAGGAATAGGAACGCAATGCGCCTTCACGCAAGCGTCATGAAGTCAAATGGGGAAAATTAAATCTCTTGACCGTCGAGTTCTCGGCGCAGCGCGCGGGCGCGTTGACGCGCCGTCTCGTCGTGGGGGTTCCATTCCAGAACCTTCTGGAACATCTCATAGGCTTCCAGCTTGTCGCCGCCAGCCAGCAGGATCTGCGCGAGCGTCGTGCGCACGGCGAAATGGCGCGGCTCCAACTCCAGCACTTTTGAGAAGTCTTCAATCGCCCCGGCGCGGTCGTTCTGATTGAGCCGGATCGACCCGCGCAGCGCATAGCCTTGTGCGAAATTCGGCGCCAGGCCGACCACGTGATCGAGAAGGGTCAACGCCAGATCCTCAGCGCCGTGGTCGAGGCTTTCCTCCGCCCGGGCGTAGAGAACATCCACGGTGTCGCTCTGGGAATCCGCCCAAATCTCCAGAATACGACCGACATTCTCCTCGGCGCGAATGGCGTCGCCGACCCGCAGCTCTTCGAACAGCGCATCGAGGCGCGGATCGGTCTGATCCGCCGCCGCCGGCAGGCTGGCCGCAAGTCCCAGAAAAAAGGCGCAAAAAACCGTTCGCATCAGCGAAAGCCTAGCGCGCAACCGGTAAAATTCCAAGAAAGATGTCGCCGCGTTGATTAACCCTGACGGGCTTTAAAGCGCTTCTGCGTCTTGTTGATCACATAGACGCGACCCTTGCGACGCACGACGCGGCAGTCTTTATGCCGGTTTTTCAACGACTTAAGGGATGAGCGGACTTTCATGACACTGGCTTTCAATTCGCGGTGAGCGGCGGAGATAATCAAAGCATGGAGGCATGTCAACCGGTCGCACAAGGTGACGGCCCGACTCAAACCTCCCCAAAGGATTCACAATGTCAAAGAGCCTGCTCCGACCGACAGCGCGCGCCATCGCCGGAACCGACGCCGAAAGGGCCTGTTGGATTTTACGGATGGCGCGCTTCTGACGCCTGACCCGCCTCGTTCGAAGCCACATCTCAACGTGAGAAGAGTATACGCCCGTCGCGAAAGGCGGGGATAACTACGCACCGAATATAGGTTTTATGGAAGACTACCCTCTCTGGGTTGTCTGCATGACGATCATTACAATCGCACTCTACAAGCCCGGCCCGGCCTCCGCGACCAGCAATAGGAGCGCCGCCTGGATGGCCAGATGGCTGTCTTTATCCTCCCACGACTCATTCGGGGCATGGGCGTTTTTGCTGATCCCGCCGCGACTGATCGTAATGGCGGGAATGCCGAGAGACATCGGAATATTCGAATCCGTTGATGATTCCGCGAAATCCGGTTCAACCCCCATCAGGGCAACCGCGGCGCCAGCGTTCTGCGCAAGGCTTGAATTCAGATCGGTGGAGCCGGCCGGCCGTTTGCCGACAGGTTTGACCTCAACAGTGAGCGCCTCATCGCGCCGCCGGCGCTCATTTTCACTTTCAAGCGCTTTTTGCATCGCTGCCTGGAACGCCGCATCGAGGTCAGCGAGCTTACTCGGATCGGATGATCGCATATCGACTTCCATCCAGCTGGTGAACGGAATCGAATTGATGGAAGTGCCGCCGCCAATCCGACCGACGGAGAAAGTCGCTTTGGTTCCGTCTTGGGTGATCGGCGTCGCGCTTTGCGTAAACAGGGTGATCGCTTCGGCCAGCGCCTGATGTGGATGTCCGCGCCCGAACGCGCCATAGGAATGCCCGCCCGGCCCGCTGAACGTGACACGGTAGCGGTTTGATCCAACGGCGGTCGTGATGAGGCGGGCTGTGTCGCCGCCGTCAATCGCGATGAAACTGTCAATTTTCGGCGCCCCGTCACGGAAGAGATGGCGCACGCCGCGCAAGTCGCCAAGCCCCTCCTCTCCCACATCGCCGATAAACAGAATATCCGCTTGCGTTTCAATCTCATGAGTTTGCATCGCCTCAACAATCGCAAGCAGCGCGACAACGCCGCGCGTATTGTCACCGATACCCGGCGCAAAGAAAACGTCGCCTTCCCGTCGCACCGTCACATCCGTTTCCGCGGGAAAGACGGTATCGATATGCGCTGCGATGGCGATCGTGCGCGAACCATCAGCGCCCGGACGGCGCGCGACCACGTTGCCGCTCTCATCAATCGAAACATCGCTGAGGCCTAACGCCCTCAACCGCTCAGCCAGATCGGCCGCCCGCTCCTGTTCTGCAAAAGGCGGCGCGGCGATTTCCGTCAACTCGACAAGGCGTTCATTATTGCGCGCTCGCATGCTTTCTATGGTGGCGAACGCCGCCTGAATTTCCGGTCTGGCGTGCAAAGCCGCTATCCGCGCTTCGGCTTCGTCAGAGATCACAGTCGTGCTGGGTTCAGGCGCAGCAGGAACAGCCTGATCTTGCGCATACGCATTTAGCGCCATGCCGGCGAAGACACATGCGGAAAAGAGAGAATGTTTCAAAGTCATCGGACCTGCCTAACTATCTTTTCACGTAGTGCGATTGCAAAAATCACTTCTGTTCCTGCGTAATCCCATCTTCGCGAATGCTTGTCATCAAGCGATCGAAAATTTCCCTCTCGCCACTCGCTTCATATCGGGCGGTTATTATGACCCGGTCGTCATCGATAATTTCCGCTTCAATGGAAACATAACGAAAGCCCTCATCAATCAGCGGCTTCGGCGCCTGATAGAATTTTTTATTCTGGTTGAGCTTGTTGAGTTCAGAATCAAGAACGCGGCGGGTGACAAATTCCAGCGGCAGATATTTGGAAACGCCGCTGCGCTGATCGATGGTCAGGTCGGCAAGGCGCGCCTGAAGCTTGCCGCTCTCAACATAAGCATCAAGCGTCACATCGATTTCGCCGGCCTCACGCACCATACGCCCCGGCTCGCCCCGCCCACGCAAACCGCAATTCCACATTTCATATTCAAGGTAGAGCGCGAAACGGATTTGGTCAGGGGGAAAATTGATCTGCGGCTTGCCCGCGCCCCAACGCTCGCCGCAGCGGTTTTGATGCGCGGCGATCCAGTTTTCGAGATCGCGTTCCGTCTCTTCAACGAATTTCGTGACATCGGTGACGAGCGCGAGTTGCAGATCGCCGCGAGACGCCGCCTCCTCATCCACATAAAACGCGATGTCGGCGACAACCGGGCGACCGCCGAGATTAACGTCCGTGGGTTCGTCATATATGAGCGCGAAGCCATCGGGCCCTTGCGCCATAACCGGCGCTGCCATTGCACATACCATAGCGGCGACCGCCAACAGAGATTTACGCATGTCCCCTTACCCCTCGCGCGCCGTGATGGCCGTGCGCCTCAGGGGCGAGGTTAGCCTGACTAATCGGGTAAACGCCATCCCGGCCCATCACCCAGGCGGTGACCGTGGGAAAGAGCGGTTCAAACGCCTCATCAAGGACATTCAATCCACCCGTATAGGCGCCAAGCGCCGGCATGATAAGGCGCGCGCCATCGCTGGCGAAACACCGGCGGCGCAACACCGACCCTCGCTCAACACGCGGGCGCAAGGATGAAGATGCCCGGCGATTTCTCCGGCGCTCTCGCCCGCCGCCGGTTCATGACGAAAGATAAGCGGGCCGATGGTCGTTTCGATTGCCGTGTCAGACGCGAAGCGCGCCGGCGGTTCCGGGTCGTGATTGCCGAGAATCCAGAGCCAGGACGCCTCCCCCATCAGCGCTTCCAGCATTTGCGCATCGCGCTCGTCCATGCGGGCCTCGGCGCCCTCGTCATGAAACGCATCCCCTAAGGAAATCACGCGAGCCGGTTTGTATCGCCGCATCAGCGCGCCAACGCGCATCAAGGTCGTGCGGGTATCGTAAGGCGGCAGCATCACGCCCTTCGCCGCAAAGCTCGACCCTTTTTCGAAATGCAGGTCGGAAACGATCAGCGTTTCCTCGCGCGCCCAATAGGCGCCGCCGAGCGATCAGGCGTTATCTCTTCGCCATTGATGATGATGGTCGGTTGCACAATGCCTTTTGTGGCGGCATTTCCGCAAAAATGGAAGCGACAGTCATCCCTTGTGATGGGCGCCCGGGAGACGCATCATGAACTTTTAAGCGCGCCGCCTAATGCGGGTCGACGCCGCCCGGCTCCCAGAGCTGGATCGGATTGCCCTCCGGGTCATAGAGCCGCGCAAAACGTCCATTGGATAGGTTTCTTCCTCGACTTCAACCTCGTTCCCGTTGTTGCGAAGTTGTGCGACCATGGCGTCGAGATCGCGGACGCGAAAATTGATCATCCAGTGCTGGGTCATATCCGGCCCGAAATACTCCGTGTCTTTTGCAAACGGGCCAACAATGGTCGTGCCCGCTTCCTGACGCCACGGGGTGACGTCATAAGACCTCGGCGGCGCGTCAACACCCAGATTGTTGGCGTACCATTTCGCGATCTTGTCAGGGTCGTTCGCCCGATAAAAGAACCCGCCAATGCCCGTCACTTTTTCCATGTTCCCTCTCCGAAGATGTTGATTTGCATGGCGACGCTACAGCGCAAACGCCTGAGATGACTATCGTCCAAACGGGTGATTTGGCGGAAAACATGACATTAGACGGATTAACACCGCCTAACTTCTATGGCCTTCGGCAGCAGGGCGTCAGCGATTGCGACACGAGACGCCACTGGCCGTCTTCATCTAAAAAGATGCGCATGGACTTCAAAGGCCCCCAACGCCCGACGGGTTGCATGGTCCCGTCGATATCCAGACGGTTTGTGACAACCGCAATGCTCCCCCATCAATGCTCACAAGATAGGGCTTAAAGAGCTTTGCGATCAAACTACACGAGCCCGGCTTAACTGCTGCGCTGCTGAGTAATCCATATCCGGTTTATCACCAAACTGTGGTTAGCTTTATCGAACTATCGACACAATAAGGTGTTTGCATGGGGTAACGCCAAAATCCGATAAGGCAGAAACCATGAAAACACCGCTTGTCATGATCGCGCTTTTATGCGCCGCCTGCGCACCCAACAAGACGCAATATCCCGCCGCTTCTCGCCCGGCCAACGTAGATATGGCCGCCGCCGCTACCTTTGCCCGACCCGTCGGGCCCTTATGCATTTTACAGCGCGGACGGAAGATGGGGCGGCGTGTTGCTCGACGAGCGCATCTATCTGAACAGCCCGACTTCCGCCGGCTGGTATTCAAGCGCGATATTCAACCGGGAGATTCCACCGGGCGGAACGATTTTTCGCGCTGAAGACATGACAGTGACCATTGGAAGACGGCGGCTGCGACCAGCCAAGCCTGCGCCCCGATTATCCCGATCGGGTTCTTATCAATTGGGATGGCGGCGTCCACATCGCATGCGGCGGTTGGCGCAAAGAGGCTGACACCCTCGCCGACACGACTTGGCAGGTTATAGAGCGTTGGCGATGAAGACACGCCATCATCAAGCCCCACCTGCGGCGACATTAATGTTTGGCGCCGACGGGCGCATTGGCGGGACTGTCGACTGCAACAAATGCCGGCATCAATGCGATATGGTCAGAAAAACGGTTTCACTGGAGGAGATGGAGAAGTCGTGCAAACGCAGATGGCGTGTCTCACAGACGATAATCGCGCCTTTGCAGAACGGTTCTGGAACTTGATGGGCGGCGCCGAGCGTTGGGACCGCGAGGCCGATATGATGACGATTTACTTTTCCAATGGGACAAAAGCGCAACTCCGTCGACTCTTATAGCGCCATCGGCGCGTTATCCCATTGCGGTTTCGATAATCTCATCCGACGCCGATTTCAGCATCTCTTCAGAAGCATCACGCGCGACATTCTCACGACTAATCTCCAGCATCACCGGCACGGCAAGCGGCGACACCCGATCAAGCGGTGCGTGATTAATCCGGCTCTTCACGCGCATAAGCAACGCCTGCAATCGCGCTATGTCAAGAAATCCGCCCGCCGCATCGTCCCATGCCGCGCGCAGCAGTAGATGGTCCGGCTCGTGCTCACGCAGCACGTCGAAAATCAGATCGGCGGAGAACGCGACCTGCCGCCCGGTTTTTTCTGGCCCGGATATTTCTTCTCAATCAACCCGGCAATCGTCGCGCAATTGCGAAAGGTGCGTTTCATGGTGACAGACTCGGCGAGCCAGCTTTCCAGATCGTCGCCAAGCATGTCCTCGTGAAACAGCGCCTCCATATCCACGTCGCTCATGTCCTGGCGCGCCCAGATCGAGAGTGCATATTCGGTCGGCGCAAAAACCGATGGGCTGCTTGCCAAGACGTTCAAGGGCGGCGGGTCAAGAGCATCCCCAGCGTCTGATGCGCCAACCAGCCGTCGAACGGGTAACAAACCAGAAAATTTCGATTTGTGTAGGGAAATGTTTCAACCAACAGCTCGTCGGGCTTTGGAATGCGCGCAACCTCGCGCTGTTTTTCGAGCCAGTCACGGACCTGCTCCGGATACGCCTTCCAGCTATCCGTATCGTAAAGCATGTTGCGCACACGGTCGGCGAGATGAGTCGACCAGGGAAACTTGTTGCC
>CBDDKD010000016.1:0-40400 GCA_965230025.1 Hyphococcus sp. | reverse complement strand
GGCGGACGGTTGGATGATGATGGGACCCTTCGGCGGTGTCGTCTCGCTGTTGGTATTGGCGTTTCTGATCCTTGGGGTCGCGGCGTTTGTGAAATACCTTTTCTTTGACAGAAAAAAATAGCCAGCAATCCCTGATTGCTAAAAAATATCCTGAATTGCGGCTAACGCTGATGCTCCGCAATATGATGATAACCGGCTGCGAAAGCATCCCTCCAGCGGCGCGCCATCCCTGGGCGCGCGTAATAACCGAACAGCCAGCGCTTTTTCGAGGCTGAAGAAAATCATTACGACGAATTGACGGTTCGCCAACCAGCGCCGAGCGCCTGGTAAACGCGAATGAAATCCACGGTCACCGTTGTTTGACTGGCGGCGAGTGAGGCTTCCGCGGCGAGAAGGCGTCCTTCGGCGTCGAGCACCGTCAGAAAATCGTCGGTGCCCACATCATAGCGTTGCCGGGCCAGCGCAGCCGCTTCGCGCGCCTTTGCAGTCGCCTCTTCGAGCGCGTCATAACGTACGCGTTCGCGACCGTAAGCGGCGAGCGCTGTCTGGGTTTCCTCAAGCGCGACAAGCGCGGATTGTTCATAGACGGCGAGCGCGGCTTCGGCGTTTGCGCCGGCGGCTTCGATCTGTGCTCTAACGCGCGGAATATCGAAACCCGACCATGTGATCGTCGGCCCGACGCCATAACCGAGGGAGCCGCCGCCGCCGACGCCTGCGATGTCCTGGGCCGCGAGGCTGACGCCGCCAGCGAGCGTGACGCGCGGGAAGAATTCAGCCTTTGCAATGCCGATGCGGGCTGTCGCCGCCGCAAGCGTGCGCTCGGCCGCCCGGATATCGGCCCGCCGCCTGAGGAGAGATTCGATGTCGCCGATCGGCAGAGTGTCCGGCGGCGGCGGCAACCCTTGGGAGCCGGTCGCTAAAGTCGAGATCACCGCATTGACGTTTGTCCCGGTGAGCGTCGCCAGTCTGTTGGCGGCGGCGATTTGAGCGGCCTCAAGCGGCGGGATTGAAGCCTCGGTCGTTTTCGCCTGGGCTTCGGCCCGGGCGACGTCGAGACGCGAGCCAAGACCTTCGTCGAGACGCCTTTGCGTGAGACGCTGGGAATTGCGCTGAACGTTTAAATTTTGTCTGGCGACGCCGAGCTGAAGCGCGGAGCCACGGTATTCCACATAGGCGCGTGCTGTTTCCGCGGCGATGAGCGCCTGCGCATCATGGCGCAGAAATTCAGCGGCTTGTGCATCGGCGAGGGCGGCTTCCGTCGCGCGCCGTACGCGGCCGAAAAAATCGAGCTCCCAGGCGGCGTTCACGCCGATGTCAAAGAACTCGGCGTCGTCGAAATCGAGTTCGTCAAGGCCAAAGGCGGCGCCGGTAAGACGCCGGCGTTGATAGGCGGCGCGCGCCTCGCCGGTCGGCCGCAGATTGATGCGCTCAAGGTTGAGGAGCGACCGCGCCGCCTTCACATTCGCCGCCGCCTGACGCAAATCCCGGTTTTCATTGAAGGCGGTTTCAATCAGCCTGTTGAGGGTTTCGTCTTCAAGCGCCGCCCACCAGCGTTGCGCCGGCTCGCGATCAATGCTGTTGGCCGCTCCATCGACCTGTAAGTCGGACGTCGCAAGGCCGGCCGGATCCGGCGCGGCATAGTCGGGCCCGACCGTTGCGCAGGCCGCGAGGATGAGAGCGCTGGCCGACGAAAAAACGAATTTCAAGAACGGCATATCATAAGTCTCCGACGCGCGACGGTTCGCGGTCCGTTGCGGCGGACGCGGAACCTTTCAAATCTATGTTTACGGGCCTGAGGTGTTTGTCCCTCTCGCCATTTGCTGCCGTCTCACGGTTAACCGAGATCTCGCGGTCGATCAGGTCACTCGCTTTCTCATTGTTTTCGGCCTTGGCTTCATTCCTTAGGATGAAAGCGGTCTTGTATTTAAGTTGAGCGACGGCTTTTCAGTCTCGCTCAACCCGGGATCGCCCCTGCTAGGAAGACGCGGCTGTTGGCGATCAGCCGATTAGCTTCAAATAGTCTGTCATCAAAACGTCTTCTTACAGACGATGAATAATGCGATGATCATTTCATCATGGATGGGAAGCATGGCGCATCGTTTCTGTGCGCCGCGCGCAATACGTCAGCCAGGTCATTGTTCTTCTGCCTTGTTCTGACCGCTCATGAACAGGAAAAGCATGGCGGCCGAGCAGCTGATCAGTAAAAACCCATTCAGCGCCTCGATGCCTGCAATAAGGCGTAGATGACCCGTTGGAACGATGTCGCCAAGGCCGAGTGAGGTGTATGTGACGAGTGAGAAGTAGAACACATCCATTGCCGAGCCGGATGCGCCGCCGCTCAGCTCGCCAATGTTCAAAGCCCGGCCTATGCCGTATGCTGCGGCGTAGAGTACAACGGCTGCGACATGGGCAATCCCTGACACGCAAAGCGCCAGAACGAGTTTTCGGCCGCGATGATAGCTCGCTGCGCCAAGATGCCGAATGGCGCCGGAGACAATCGTGTAATGCAATGCGCCGGATAGAACGAATGTCAAAGCGGCGATCACAATAGCGAAGATCATAACGAACTCCGTGTGCGCTTATTGTCAGGAATGGGAGTGCGCATGATCTGGCGCCTCCTTGTCGCGAATTTTGCCAAGATAGAGGGCTTCGAAGGCAAAGATCGCAGCCATGGAGCCTATCGCGATCACCACGATCACCGGATCAGCGCTGGCCTTGATGAAGAGAAATGCGCCGAGCGCTAAGAGATCGAACAGTATTGCAGAAATGAGGACCCAAGCGCGGGCGCCGACATCTTCGCGCAAATAACGCAGCACGCCATAATGGATGATGACATCCATCACGAGATAATAGATGGCGCCCAGGGAAGCGATTCGGCCTAGATCGAAGAATGCCGCCAGAAACGCCGCTAGGAAAACCGTATAGACAAGCGTGTGTTTCTGGATGCCGCCTGGCATGCTGAAATGCTTGTGCGGTATAAGGTTCATGTCCGTCAGCATTGCCAACATTCGCGAGACCGCGAACACGCTGGCCAACAATCCGGAGGCTGTCGCGATGATTGCAATGATGACTGTGAACGCGACGCCGAGATCGCCAAAGGCCGGTCGTGACGCTTCGGCCAGCGAGAAGTCCTTGGCGGCAATGATTTCCTCGAGGGTGAGGGACGACCCGACAGCCAGGGCGACGGCCATATAGACAATGAGACAAACTCCGAGCGACCACATAATCGCGCGCCCGACATTCTTATTCGGGTTCTGCACTTCGTCACCGCTATTGGTGATGGTCGTAAATCCCTTGAAGGCGAGAATCGCCAGGGCAACGCCTGCCAGGAACCCGGCCGGCGTCGTCTCATTGCTGGGCGCGCTGCTTGCCGCTTCAAAGGAGAGACCCGAGGCCCAGAGCGCTGCGCCAGCAAAGATCAGGATGCCGCCAACTTTCAAAACGGCGGCGACTTTCGACACGCCGCCAATAATCTTGTTGCCGGAAATATTGATAACAAATGCAAAAGCGATCAGCCCCACGGCGAGGATAGGAACGAGCACGCTGTTCTTTTCGACATCGAACAGTTGCAGCGTGTAAGCGCCGAAGGTGCGTGCAACCAAGCTCTCATTGATGATCATCGACATCGTCATCAACAGTGCGCTGGCCGCCGCAATCGTTGTTGGCCCATACGCCTTTTGCAGGATCATAGCGATGCCGCCCGCTGAAGGGTATTTGTTCGACATCTTGATATAGGTGTAGGCGCTAAATCCGCTGATGAAGGCCGCAATCAGGAAAGCCAGTGGGAAGGCGGGTCCTGAAAATTGCGCGACCTGGCCGGTAAGCGCAAAGATACCCGCGCCGATCATCACGCCGGTGCCCATGGCGACGGCGCCCGCGAGAGTGAGGCTGTTTTTCTTGTAATCGTCTTTCATGAGTTTTCCTGCAATGGATCGGGCTTCGTCGCTGAATAGATTGATATCACGCCGGTCGGCGTTGCAATCCGCTTGGTCTCGCAAACGCGAATAAATCCGGTTTCTTCAAGAAGAACGGGAATAATTCCTTCAGCGTTCGGCCGGGTATCGTCAACGCCGTCAAGCGCTTGAACCGTAATCCGAAATAAAAAGCGCATCAGCCATGATTTCTGGCGACCGTAATCGGCGATGCAAAACATCGCCCCCTCCGGCAGCAAATCGTATGCGTCCTTAACAATCCGGTGCTTTTCCTCCAGGGGAACCTGGTGAAGGACAAGACTGGTGATGATTTTGGTCGGCGGCTCTTCAAAATAGGCGTTCTCCGCAGAGAAATAGCCGATTTCAAACCGGATCGACGATTTCAAGTTCGCCGTCTTGTTGCGCGCCCGGCGCACCGCTTCCTCATCGGGATCAACGCCGACATAGCGGATTCCCGGCGCAGCCTGATGAAGTGCAAAAGCAAGGCTGCCCGTTCCCGACCCGACATCGAGAATGCGATCATTGGTTTGCGGCGAAATCTCCTGGATGAACGCTTTGCGCCACACGCGCTCACGAGTCAGCGCAGCGATTACAAGATCATAGAGCGGCGTTAAAACCTTGTACGATAAAGGCGGCTTGTAGGCGGGCTTTCCTTGGGGCGGTTGTTTATTACCCATGGCGACGGCCGCTTTTGGAGGAGCGCGTCAGGACCAGGCGAACGCCGAGCACGGCGAGCGCCGCGCCGACAAGGGCGTTTACCGTGATGGACTCGCCAAAAAATATCGCGCCGAAAGTTATCCCCAGAAACGGCACAAGAAAGCTGAACGCGTTGGCGCGCGATAGATCCATTTTTGCGAGCGCTGTTTGCCAGAGCCAGAAAGCGAGCGCGGTACCGAAGAGGCTGAGGCCGATAAGACTGAAGAGAAAGTCCGGGGTCCAGGATATGGCGCCCGGGTCTTCGGCCGCAGCGGCGAAAAGTACGAGGGGCGTTGCGCCGATCAGAAGTTGCCAGCCCATGGCGGATGTCGGCGCGATGGCGCCCGCGATGCGCTTGATTGCGACATTGCCGATGCTGACGCCGATCGCCGCGAGAAAGATATAGGCGATCCCTTTGACGGTTGCGCTGGCGTTGTCGCCGCCGAGTTGCGGCGCGGCCGCGACAACCACGCCCAAAAACCCGACAAGAAGTCCGATACGGGCTTTTGGGCCCAGTTTTTCCTGCAGGATGAAGAAAGCGAGGATTGCGGCGAGCAAGGGCTGCGCATTGGTGATGATGGTCGCAAATCCGGGCGCGACAAATTCCGCGGCGTGGAACATGCCAAGATATCCGAGCGTCGTCGTTCCAAATCCGGCGATGGCGAGCCACATCCACAGTCGCGGCTCGCGCGGAACAGGCAGACGCAGACAGAATGCGACGCCAAGCAGCACGCCGCCCGCAAGGACGGCGCGCATGGCGGCGAAGGTCAGATGCGGCGCATCGTCAAGCCCGACGGTGATCAAGGGGTAGCACGACGCCCAAAGCGCCATGACGGCGACGACGCGAGCTGTGTCAGGGCTCATCAATGGCGACGCCGCCGCGTTCTCTTGGCAATGTCGCAGGCTTTAAGATGTGTGCAGATGACGTATTCTCCAGCCGTCCGGCGTGCGGACCAGGATCGCGGTGCCCATGCGCTCTCGTTTGACGTCTTCGCCGCGCACGGTTGCTTCAATTGAAACGTTAAATGTTGCATAGGCGATCATGGGTGTCGCCGAAATCCGGAAGTCATCATAGGCGTAAGACTTGATCGCGATGTCTTCGGATTCAAACTCAGGAACGAGATGATTGTCGCGATAGTCCGCCCAACCCCAGTTGGGATGGGAGCCTTCGATGATTGTGAAATCGTCTGTTTGAAGAACATGCGCCGCCATGCCGTCAACGCTGTTTTCCGCCGCTGCTGCAGCGTAAGCGGTGAGCGCAGCCTCGACCGCGGCGGCGTGTTCGCCATCCTTCATGAAATGCGGCATGCCGTCTTTCATGTGATGGCCGTCCATTTCCATGGAGGCTTCGGATTTCTGCGCCCCCTGGCGCTGATGGTCATCGCCGTGCTGGTGCTGGGCGATTGCGGGCGAGGCCGCAAGCGCGACCGCCGCCAGGGCGGGGAAAAGACTTTTCGTGACACAGTTACGCATGATCAAAGATCTCCTTGTTGATGGGGTTGCGGATCGATGGCCTCGGCGCCTTCTTCGTCGAGACAGGCGGTCTCGACTTGAAGGGTGGAGAAGTAAAACCCGTGCTCCTCACGCAAGACCTTGTGCGCGTTTTTTAGTACGCGCGGCGCGGCGTTATGGTCGTTGATGCGCAGATGCGCGGAGAAAACGTTTCGGTTGGAGGTCAGCACCCAGGCATGGACGTGGTGGACGTCTTCGACGTCCCAGACGCGGCGCAGGTTTTCGACGACAGCGGCGATATCGACGCCGCGCGGCGAGGCTTCCATCAGGATCGTGAACGATTCGCGAATGATGCCGATGGAAGCGAGTAACAGGACGACGCCGAAGGCGGTTCCTAAAATCGGATCAATCGCCATAAATCCGGTGAGCTGAATAACGAGCGCAGTGATGACAATCAGTATGCTGCCGACAAAGGTCTGAATGACATGCCAGAACGCGCCTTTCATATTGAGATTGTCTTTCTGGCCGCGAAACAGAACCGCCAGCGAGATGACCTCTGTTGTGATGCCGCCGGCGGCGGCGAGCAGCATCGGCGTTGTTGGCAGGTCGATCGGCGCGCGAAGCCGCATCAGTCCCATGACGATGACGAGGAACGCCATCGCCAGCAGGAAAAAGCCGTTCAGCATAGCGCCGATGATTTCCGCGCGGGCGTAGCCGAAAGTGTGTTCAAGGTTCGCTGGGCGTCGGGCGACGCGGGCGGCGATCCAGGCGAGGATGACGCCGCCGACTGCGGAGAAGGTGTGAAACGCGTCCGAGATGACGGCGATCGAACCAGTCGCTAACCCGATGGCGAGTTCGATAAGGAAATAAACGCCGGTCAGCCACCCGGAAATCTTGAGCGCGCGATCATTCTCCGCGTCATGCGCGGGTCCATGGCCCATTGCGTGCTGCACGTAGCTTCGACCCCCTAGGGATTGGCGTTATTGGCCTCGTTTTTGACGAGACAGAAGCTCAATACGCATCACATTCGTTAATCCCTCAGGGGCGCCGGGGGCATGGCGCTGCCTGCCGGTCGTTTATTCAAGCCGGCGCCGTGATCCCGCTCTAGTTTTCGCCGAAAGCTTCGAAAGGACTGCACGCCCATGTGGATCGTCAAAATTCTATATGCGCCGTTCATGCTGCTGGGCGCGAATGGAGCCGCCATCTGGCTCTTATCGAACGGCGCGCCGCACTGGACATTGGCGCCGCTGTTCGCCGTTGCGTTATGGCTCTCCTTCACCTTCGAGCGGCTGGCGCCTTACGCCAAGGACTGGAACCAGCCCCACAATGACAAGGCGCGCGACATCGCCCATTTCGTCGTCAATGAAGCGGCCAATGTCGCCTCCGTTTTGGCTTTGCCGGCGATTGCCGCGGTCATACCGTGGTCTGGCATATGGCCCCATGACTGGCCGCTATGGGGCGAGGTGCTGCTCGCCGTCATTGTCGCTGACTTTGGCGTCACCATTGCGCATTACTATAGTCACAAATATCGCCTGCTCTGGCGATTTCACGCCGTGCATCACAGCGTGAAGCGCATGTATGGCTTCAACGGCTTGATGAAGCACCCGATGCATCAAGGATTTGAATTGATCGCCGGCGTGACGCCGCTCGTACTGGCCGGCATGCCGGTGGACGTCGCGTTCCTGCTTGGTTTCGCGATTGCCATCCAGCTGTTGCTGCAGCACTCCAATGTGGATATGCGCATCGGCCCGTTTAAATTGTTGCTGGCGCTTGCACCCGTGCATCGCTTTCATCACTTGAAGGACGCGGGCGAGGGCGACGTAAATTTTGGATTGTTCACGACGCTTTGGGACCGAATGCTCGGCACCGCCTATTACGACCGTGCAAAGACATTTTCTTCCGACGATCTCGGTATTGGCGCTGAGCCCGATTACCCGACCGGCTATTTGCGCCAGCTGATACAGCCGTTTCGTCGTCAATCTTAAAGCGCGGGCTTCAAACCCCGCCGTCAGAATGATCGATCGCCACGGTCGACATGATGTCGCGCGGGGTTACGCCGAACATATTGCGCAATGTCCGTGAAAAATGCGCGGCGTCCGAAAAACCGGCCGCATGCGCGGCATGAGTAGCGGTCTCACCGCCGCCGAGGCCAATGACGGCCCGGCGCAGCCGTCGCCACAAAACAAATTGACGCAGGGAAAGACCCGTTGTGCTGCGAAAAAGTTCTGCGAACCGGCTTTTCGATAAGGCGCTGCCGCGTGCGATCTCCTCAAGGCGAATCGAGGACTCCAGACGACGTTCGATCATGTCGATCGCGGTTACGATGCGTGGTTCGTCATAAACGCCGCAAAGGTCCGGATCGATGTCGTCGCCGCCGCCGCCCAGGTATTGCTCGAGCCTTCGATATAAAGCGACGGCGCGCTCGCGTTCTGTCGAGGGCGCGTCGGGGTCGGCGGCGCCCCTGAGCAAGGCTGGCTCGACATACATGATATCGAGGGGCGCCGGCCGCGGCGCGAGCTGGTGGCGCATATTTGAGGGTATAAAGACTATCTCGCTAACGACATAATCGCCGCCGATGATCGCTGATGCGGGAGATCGACCGCCCGCAACGAGTTGCGTCGCGTAGTGGGCGTGAGGAGTGTTGTCGCCGGCGAGCCCGCGATAAAAGGCCCAGCCGTCGCCGAGCGCCAATCCGCCCGTCCATTTCATCCGCCCTCGCGACAGTTAGTTCTCGTTTTTCGCCTCGACCTTATACTCCTTGCGCATATAGGCCAGAACATCGGCTATGTCCTGTTCTGAAAGATCGGGATTGCCGCCCATCGGCGGCATGGCCATGAGCGAGCCCTCACTTTGATATCCGTTTATGATATTTGTGAGAACGAAGTCGTCGGAAATGGCGAGACGGCCATTTGTCAATGTCAGGTCCGGCACGCCCTCGATCGATCCCCTGCCGTCGGCGCCGTGGCATGCGATGCAGGTTTGCGAATAGACTTCAAGCCCGCGCGCCGGGTCGCCCGGATTGAGATGCGTGTAGGAAGAAAACGCTGCGCCCGTCGCGGGCGCAGCGGAATAGCCGCCGCTGTCGCTGGCGCTCGATATCAGGAACGCCTTGATGTCGTCGGCGACGGAGCCGGGCAGATTGGCGCGTACGCGCATATGCGTCACCGAAACGTTCCATAATTCGGCGTTGAGTTCGCTCGGCGAGCGGAGGTTGTGGCAGCGGGAACAATGATTGGCCCAGGCCTGCGCGCCGCGTGCAATGGAAGCAGCGTCGCCGGTCGTTGTTCGAGGTTGTTCTTGAGCGGGGCCCGTCGTCTGCGCTGTCGTCTGTACAATGAGCAGTCCGACTGCAAGAGGGACGCTTGCGCCGAGAATCAATAGGGATTTCTTCATGACATGTGCCTTTCCTTGTGGGGCCTAAAAGCCGTAGGCAAGCTGCAGCAGGAACCTGGTTTCAGAATCCGGCTCATCATCGTGACGGGCCGTGAAATCGCGTAATTGCGCGACGCCCCGAGCGACAATCGACGGCGCGATCCAGTAGTTGAGGCCGATATCGAGCCTTTCTTCGGCCGCTTCCTCGGCGAGCTCCTCAAGACCGGTAATGCGAAACTCCCCATAGCGAACGACCGGCTCAAAACGTGCGATCACCTTGTGATCGGTGACACCGGACAGGCTGTAAGCAATTTGCGCATACCAGGCCTCAAGCTCTAGCTCGGGCAGGGCGGCGACGCCCCCGGACCCTTCAAATGCCGTGTTCATCGGGTCCCGGGTGGCGTTGAGATACTCGCCGCGGATATCCCATGGGCCGCGTGTATAGGCGGCGTCAGCGCCCCATAAGGTGACCTTTGCGTCTGTCGGCATGAGACCGCTCAGATCATCCAGCAACGGCGCATCATCATGATCGTCCGGCTCTTCATCGCCGTGATCGTCGCCTTCTTCGGCGTCAGCCGAACCAGAAACATCGCCGATCAGAAACGACCCGCCGAATTCAAGATAAGGAAGCGGCAAAAAACCAATCCGTCCACTGACGGCCTTGTTCGAATTGTCGTCGCCGCCCTTGGCTTCAAACTCGACGCCGCCTTCATGGCTGAGACGCGGGCCGTTGCCGACCGCGACAGAGTAAGTCGCGATCACTTCGTTTCCAATCAAAAAGCCACCGCGCAGCATGGCGCCCGTGTCGCTCGCCGGTTGAACGCCATCATGGCCGAAGCCAGGAGGCGGGTCGGCGAGGCGATTGATCCAAGTCGGGTGCAATCGCTCCTGGAACTGACCGACCGGGCTTAAGAACTGTCCCACAACGAGCGTGGCGTTGTCGTGCAGAAAGATATCGGCTTGCGTATATTCCAACTCGAATTCCGTCTCGCCGTCGCCGTCGATCGATATTTCGGCTTCGGCCTCAAGCAGGATCAGATCCTTGTACTGGAAATGGAACGCCGGGTTGAAACGCGCCGCAGAGAAGTCGGCCGTCGTTTCGCCGTCGAAGTCGGAAACGATAAACGTCGCGTCGGCGTAACCGGCAAGATGCCAGCTGGTGTTCGCCCAACCAGGGATACGCTGGTAAACTATGCCGCCCATGGGCATCGGTTGACGGTCCTCCGGTGAGGACTGGTTTTGCGGAGCCGCCGCCGGCGCTTGTCCGGCGTTTTGATCCGTCATCGCAACTTGTGTTGGCGTCGCCGCATCGTTTGCTGAGACAGATTGCGCTGCTCTACTGGTTTGCGGCAACGCGCCTTCACGGCAGTCAAATCCCGCATTAGTCAATTTTTCGATAAGCGATTGCGCTTTCTCTTTGCAGAACGTCATCGAAGTGTTGGAGCGCCAGAGCACCTGATCGGGGACATTTTCATCGGGCTTGCGGTAGTGAACCTCGCAAGCCGGACTTCCCGAGGACGGCGCTGTCACTTCAACGCTTCGGTCGACATTCCATGCGGAGCAAATGTGGCTTGATTGTGCGGCGGCGGTCGTCGCCGTCAATACAAAAGCGATTGTCGAAGATCCAAGAAGAAGCGGTGATCTTCGAATTGATTTTTGATTTTGGCGCATTGTCGCCCCCTTCTCGTGACGTTCACCGCGGTTTCATTGCGTCCGCGCCGGAACAAGCTCATTTACGGACGACGGCCGCCGCTCCCTCGGATTTGAACTGCGACATTGTGGCGAACGACATTGGGGTCGGCCGCTCGCGGCGACGGATCGAGGCTTGAACGCGGCGCGGCGGTTTTAAGGCGCAGTGATTTTTTCAAAAACGATGGTGAGGGAACGACGCCGTCGGCGCGTATGACACTTTTGCGGGTGATGTTGTTGGCGTCAGCCACCGTTCGCGCGTGCAAAAATTAAAAAATTAGGAGACGCTGATGACGGAACAAAGAACCCTGACGCTGAAAATGATCGCAGCGGGCGCCGCCGCGTTGGTTTTTACAGCGGCAGCGGCGCAAGAGGCGGCTGCGCCAGAAGCGGTTTCGGAACAGGAAGTCGCCAAGGCCCTCACTGATATGAGCATCATTCCCGCCGGCAAACGGTCGTTCGTCAAATGCCAGGCGTGTCATATGGTCGGCGAAAATGTTCAGCGTCGCGCCGGTCCGCCTCTGAATGGCGTTGTCGGGCGCGCCGCGGGGAAGAATGAAGAGTTTCGATATTCCCCAGGCATGAACACGGTGGCTGCTGAAGGCCTTGTTTGGACTGTGGAAAATCTCGATGCGTATCTGAAAGCGCCGCGCGAGGTCGTGCCGGGCACGACCATGGGATTTGCAGGCATTCCGAAGACGGAAGAACGCGCGGCGCTGATCGCCTACTTGGCGTCATTTAAAGAGGACGGCTCGCGTGTTGAGGGCGCGACCGAATAATCGCTTGTCTCAACGATGAATTTACGATGCGCGCTGAACATTACGGATCAGCGTAACGATTGAGGTCTAGAAGACCGCCGGACGACGCCGGCCCGCGCATAACGACATCCTGAAAAAAATCGGCTGTCGCCCAAAATACAGGACTTGACCGTCTGACGCCGTAGGCGTCGATAAAGCCGAGCCACTCTTTCTCGGTGCGAACGGCTTTTAAGTTTTCAACGAATTCCCCTGTTTCATATTCGCTGATCACGAAAAACAGATTCGGGTAGCTGCCGATATGCCCGTCAATGACTGTGACCGCATCCTTTTCCGGTTCGCGCCGCAGGTTTTCGCCAAAAAGAAACGCGACATTTGTGTGTTCCTTGTCATGGATGAGCGAAACCATGCGGTCGGCGGCATCCGCGCGGACGATCCGCACGTAAGCCAGGTCCGGCAGAAAGCGAACCCATGGACCTTGCGTCGATGACAGCGCCGCGAGAGGTGCGCGGTGCTGCGCGCCGCCTGAGCCTTCGTTCCGGTGTCGATTGATCTCGTCCGATTTTACAACGCCGCTTCGGTCGCGCGTCAGGGCGCTCATGAGGAATTCGTTTTTCGGATCGTCGGTCGCATATGGAACTTGCGTCGCGCGATCGATGTCGATGGGCGGCTTGTGATAAAGCGTCCGGATTTTCGCATGTCCGCCCCGGTACCAGGAATCATGAAGCGGCCGCCTGATTTCAGGAGGCAGGAAAGACAGAAACAGGCTTTCGCTTTCCATGCGCAGGAGATCCATATAAACACGCGTCGCAATCTGGTGTTCGACGGCGCCGAATACGTCGAAACCGGCGACGAGATTGTAGTAAATCCGTTCAAGCGTCGGGAAATCGATAACCCATGCGGTTTCCGGCGCAGCGCCGACAAAACCGCCGACGACGGTGGCGTTGTCGAAATGACGAAAGACGGTAAGGAGCGCCGGCCCCCTGCCGGTTTCGCCGAGCCATATGTCGTCGACGGCAGGACCTTTGTTCTCGGGATCCGCTTCGCGATATCGGCTGTCGCGTAGCTCCTCATATGTCTTGTGATGCTCAAGGTAGCTTGGAAATAAACGCTCTGGTAGCGAGGCGTCGGCAAGCGCTGCGGGAAGTCCAAGAAAGGGTGTCGCCGCCGCCAGATAATCGGAGTCCGTCACGGCGGGATCCGCGTCCGGATCGAGAAACATGACCCAGAAGCGGTCCTCGATGACATTGACAGCCACCTGACCGCGGCAGACCGGGCCGCGAATGAAGGTGCGGATAAAATATTCCGCGTCGTCAAGCAGGAATTCATAGCGAGCCCGGGCTGGTATCGCGGCGAAGGCGGCGAAAGGGTTCGAGGCGACAGAAGACTCATAAGAGGGCGAAGCGTCGATGTTCCATTCTTCATTGAAAAACAGTACGCGATAGCGGGCAAGGCGGTCGGGCCCTAGCGCATAGGTGATGTGGGTCTTGTGCAGGATCGTTTCTTCAATTGGCGCCAGCCGGTAGTAAAAGTCGTCTGTACCGGGATCGTCATAGGGACGGCGCGTTGCAATGATATCGACGGGCTCGTCCGGCGGCGTTCTCGAACGCACCAGGTTGAAGTAACCGGCGTCTTCGCGTTGCGGAAAGTAGAGATGGGCGAGAAACAGATGCTCATAAAAATATCGGGCGACGAGACGTTCTTTCGGTGATTGTCCGTTTAGAAATTTCTCCCATTCGCTGATTTGAGCTTGGGCAATATTTGGCGTCGCCTGCTGGCGTAGCAGGGCAGGCGCGCCGGCGCCGACCCAGGCGGCTAGCGCCGACCATTCCTCGTCGGCGAGGGGCGCCACGCCATAAGGCATGCCGCCGAATGGGTTGTCACGCTCATAACGATCTATTTCCGTTGGCGCGGGGCATGTGAGGTCTCTTGTGATGCCGAGATCAATGGAGCCCGGCAGCGGCGCGTTTTCGGATACCGGATGCGCTCGTCCCAGGGCCAGCATTCTGTACAATATTGACTGTGTCGGGTCGGCGTCGGTCGCAGACGCCGCGACATCAAAAAAATCAAGCTTGCGCCATTCATCGACAGAAGATGCGTCGATTCCGAGTCTCGTCAACGGCGCTTCGGATAGACGCGATGAATCATAAACAGGCAGTTTCGTTGCGCCCCGCGCAACGCCTTCATCCGAGGTCATCCGGAACTGACAAGGCGCGTCGTAACATCCGTGGCATACGACGCATCGGCGCTCGATCGTTCTCGGAAGGCCGGCCGGGTCGTACGTGGCGGTTGGCGCTGCGACGATCAGGGTCGCGTCGTGACGCGGCGCGTTCCGATTGAGCAGAGCACTGAGCGCCAGCGCGGCGATCGCGAAAACGATCGCAATGACGCCTAGGCGGAACGCCGCGCGGCGACGTCTCGTTCTCAGCGTCGATTCCGGGCTGTCAGCTTCGGTCATTGTCAGTCGTTCCTGAGGTTCCGCCTCCTCTCGTTCGAAACGGACCCTTTGTGAAGCGCCGTTCTGGCGGCATACCTTGTTTTCGCAAGCCTAAGCGAATTTATCATTTAAGTCCCGCTCGAGAAGACCGCGAAAAAATTCGCGGGATTGCGCCGACTGGCGCGTATAGCCGGAAAACCATTTGCAGATGCGCCATCGGCGCGTCGACGCCGGGCGTTGCTCGTTTCCGGCGAAGGAAACGCTTGCGCGCCACCAGGCGCGCGAATTTCGCTGAGAGGCATGGAACGGTCGATCATTACATTGTCAGGCCGCCGTGAGGCGCCTTTCTTTGAGGAGTTTCTTTTGGCGCGAAACCCGCGGCTGAAGATTTTTGCTGCCCACGACAAGGAAGATTTAGCGTCGGCAATCGACAGAACTGGCGGCGCGGCGAGACTGATCGCGTTTTTGACAGATGTGATTGTCCCCACGCGCCTGCTGGCGCGGCTCAACCACACTCCTTACAATATTCATCCGGGTCCGCCTGAATACCCGGGATCGCACCCGGAAAGCTTTGCAATCTGGGAAATGGCCGAAACATTCGGTGTAACGGCGCATGAGATGACGCCGCGCGTTGACGACGGGCCGATTGTCGCCGTCGGCAGGTTTAAAATGCCGCCTGCGCCGGAGCGCGAGGCGTTGTCGGACCTCACTTATTCAAAAGCAATTGAAGTATTCGCTGTTGTCGCGGCGCATTGCGCGGAGAGCAATGAACCGATGCCGCGAATGAACATACAATGGTCCGGTGTCAAGCGAACTCGGTCGCAATTCAGGGCGTTATGCGGCGCCGCTTCCGAAATGACCGGCAATGAGGCAGAGCGATTAAAACGCGCCTGCGGCAACGCCATGACGCGTCAACACATAGCCGATGCCTTGTAAAGTGCGTTTACGGCAAAAACGATCGCGATGGGCCGCCTGCCTACTCAATAAGCTCATGAGCGCCGATAGCGGGTTTGACGAGCGCTATGCGCCGCTGGGCGGGAACCCAGTGCATTCGTCGACTAGGTATGATCGCCGCATCAAACACTATGATGTCGCCGGGCGCCAAATCCACAGGCGACGGAAGAAATGTTTTTCAAAAAACTTGCTGCAAATTGCGGCGCCTAATGCTTTCCTATAAGGACGATGCAAAGGAATATGTTTGTACCGTGTCAAGAATATTAAAAATATTTCTGGAAAATGACGCCGCAATTCGCCGGCATATTCGGCGGTTTTGTTCGAACGCAAGCGATATCGATGATTTCATGCAAGAGGCGTTTTTACAGAGCTTCGCTGCCGAGTTGCGTACGGATATTCGCAATCCCAAAGCCTTTGTCTTTGAAGTTGCGAAAAACGTTGCTCTGGCCGACTATCGAAAAAGCAAGCGCTCGCCGACAGATAGACTTGAGGATTTCGGCGGCGCGGACCTCATACTAGACGAGAGCCAGTCCAGCGCGACTGATGATCTGGACGGTAGGAGGAAACTTGCGGTTTTCGCAAGGGCCGTCGCGCATTTGCCGCCGAAATGCCGCGAGGCCTTCCTTATGCGGCGCATCGACGGGCTGCCTTACAAGCAGATCGCTAACAGAATGAATATCAGTGTAAGCGCGGTGGAAAAGCATGTGGCGACCGGTCTCCTGAAGTGCCACTCATTTCTATTGGAATATGGCTTTGAACCATCGGAATTTGGCGGGGCCCGGAAGGAGAAGGCAAACCCGGCGGGAAATGTTTTCCACGGAGTAGCTCGGAAAGATGACTGACGACGGCAAGAACATAATCACGCTACCGACGCGGAGGGAAATAGAAGCCGAAGCCGCCTCTTGGCTGTCGCTGTTAGGGCGAGACCGCGTGTCCGACGAAGAGCGCACAAGATTTAACAACTGGTTGAACCAAAGCGATCGGCACAGAGAAATATTCGAATCGATATCGGCTCTTTGGGGCGATCTTGAGCAGTTAAAAGAACTGAAAGACATCGGCGAGGCTTCTTTGGAACAGCGTCGCGTCCACGCGCGGCCGGTAACGCGCCGCTGGTTGGTCGCCGTCGCCGCTTCAATATTTGCGATTATGCTGGGCGGCGCATATTGGCTGCAGCAAGGTTACCGCGCGCCGCAGTCCGGCGAATTCGCGACGCGGACCGGCGAACAGCGGACGATTGATCTGGTCGATGGATCATCTGTCATTCTCAATACCGGCAGTCTTCTCAGGGTCGATTTTTCGCATGATGAGCGAAGTGTCCGGCTTATGGAGGGAGAGGCGTATTTTGAGGTCGCAAAAGAGGCGCGCCGCCCATTCGTTGTTTATGCCGCGAATGGCGCGGCAAAAGCGGTTGGCACTGCCTTTACGGTAAGGGTGCGGGACGGAAAAGCGCTCGAAGTGACCGTGGAAGAAGGCCGGGTTGCGCTTTTGTCAATGATCGATCCTGAATCGGCCGCTGCGTCGCTTCAGGATATCGCCCATGCGACGGTCACTGAGCTCACGGCGGGGCAATCCGTCATTTATGACAATGACGTCGAACAGTTGGAGCTTATTGATGCGGCGGATTTGAACCGCAAGCTGTCCTGGCGACAAGGCATACTCGCCTATGCCGGCGAGCCGCTCGAGGATGTTGTCGCAGATATAAGTCGCTACACGGATTTAAAAATTGAAATCACCGAGTCAGAATTGAGATCATTGCCGGTGGGAGGATATTTTAAGGTTGGCGAAACGGACGCTCTTTTTGACTCACTGGAGCTTACTTTCGGCATTAGCGTTGAGCGCGTCGGGAACGACTATGTGAGACTGTCATCCGGGGCGTGACGCACACAAAATAATTGGAAAAGCGGGGCTGGGGATCAAAAAGATGACAAAAAGATTTCACATCGTCTGTGGATCGAGACTTCTCCGACATCGTAGTAGTTAGGCTAGCGGTGATGCGTGTTTGTACTGATCGCTAGGCTGACGAAATGGGAAAGAACGAACTCAACGCGCATGATTGCGTTTTTGAGCGTAGCTATTGTGTGTGCGGGATATACATGTAGCGCATGGGCGCAATCCGGCGACGGAAGGTACGACTTCCGGATTGATGAAAGGACATTGGGCGAAGCGTTGGAGGTCGTCGCCCAGGTTACTGACGCAAACGTTCTCTATCCTTTTGAGTTGGCTGATCGGGCGGGAATGAATCCCGTTTCCGGGCGATATACGACGGACGAAGCGCTGAAAATACTGTTTCGAAACACGGAGTTCTCCGGCGGCCTGACGGAAAGCGGGGTGATTGTCATCGCGCAGGGCAACAACGGTGAGAAAGACCGGGAGGGCGACGTGAAAGTCAACAAAAAGAAGAAAACATCGTTATTGGCCGGCGTTTCCGCGCTGATCCTTGGGCCGGCCGCCGGGGCCGCGCAGGACGAGGCGGCAGGCGGCGAGAGCGGTTCGGGCCGATCATTATTTGATGAGATTGTCGTGACGGCGGAGAAACGCGAATCTAACCTTCAGGACACGCCATTGAGCGTCTCCGCGCTTTCTGGCGAGGTCATGGCGAATATTGGGATTCGAACGATTGAAGATTTTCAGTTCTTCGTTCCTGGCATCACGGTCACGAACGACTCCATGGCGATCGTAAATATTCGCGGCATCGGCACCTCCGCATTCGGTGTCGCGACCGACCCAAGCGTGACAGTTTATGTCGACGGCATTTACCAGCCGCGGCCGACGACGGGCTACCAGGATATGTTTGATATCGAACGGGTGGAATTGCTCCGTGGTCCGCAAGGCGTTCTCTTTGGACGAAACTCGACCGGCGGTACGCTCAATATCGTCTCAAAAGAACCAAGCGACGAATTCGAAGGCGTGCTCGGCGTCACCTTTGGCAATCTCGACAAGCGCACGTTCAGCGGCACCATGTCGGGGTCGCTGTCCGACAAAGTCCGGGGCCGTCTGACGCTGCTGAAAAATGACCGCGACGGGATTTACACCGATATCGTGACGGGGGACGAATATCAGGATCAGGATACTTTCGCGGGACGTGCGACGCTCGCCTATGATGTGACGGACAACTTTGAACTCGTCTTGCGCGGCGACTTCAACATTGAGCGTGAAACAGGGTTTCCCGCCGTGCGCGCGACTTATGCGCAGGATATTATTGACGCCGGCGCAACCATTCCAACCGGGGATCTCGAGGTTGCATTCGACACTAAGCCAGTGAGCGATACCGATGTTTGGGGCGTGTCAGCCGCGGCGACCTGGACAGGAGAAAGCCTTGGCCTCAAATCCTTTACGGCCTATCGGGAAAGCGATGTCAACCAGGTTATCGATGCGGATGGCACGGATTTGTTTATTTTCGACATTGGGTTTCGAGAAGATTCGAAGTCGTTTTCGCAGGAACTGCAGCTATTCAATGTCAATCCCGGTCGGTTGGAATGGATTGCGGGGCTGTTTTTCTTGAATGAAGATGGCGTTGGCGGCATTGATCTGCTTTTTCAGGATCCTCAAATCTTAATTCCGGAAAGCAATATAACAAACGCTTACGCCGCCTTTGGGCAGGGCGCGTTCAGCATTACCGATCGCCTGCGCGTGACGGCGGGGATCCGTTACAGCTATGAAAAGAAAGAATACAATTTCTCGACATCCGTAAATGGGACGGAAGTAGACAGCGGGTCTCCAACAGCGGATTTCGATGCGTGGACGCCCCGCTTTGCGCTCGACTATGATGTTGCGGATAATGTTCTTGCATACGCGTCTGCGACGCGCGGGTTCAAGTCCGGCGGCTTTCAGCTCGGCGACGCCGGTGCGTTCGAGCCGGAATTTTTGTGGAGTTATGAGGCGGGCGTGAAGTCGGCGCTGTTCGACCAACGGTTGCGCGCGAATTTTGGCGTGTTTTATTATGACTATACCAATCTTCAAGTCGTCGAATTTGTCGGCGGCGTCGCGACGACCAGCAACGCAGGCCAGGCGACGGTCAAGGGGGTCGAGGCCGAGTTCGTCGCGCGGGTAACGGATGGCTTGGATCTAAACGCCACCGTGGCGTATTTGGATGCGGAATATGATGTTTTCTTCGAAGGCGGGGAGGATTTTTCCGGCAACAGACTAGCGAATGCGCCGGATTGGTCTTATTCCCTCGGCGCGCAATACACGGTCGATCTGGGCAATGCCGGCGAGATCATGCTCCGAGGCGACTTTGCGTGGCGCGATACTGTTGATTTCAAGCGCAATAATCTACCGCAATTTCGTTCCGATACATATTCGCTGGTGAACGCTCGAGTAAGTTACATCTCGCCAAACGAGCTTTGGGAGCTATCAGTATACGGGACAAATCTCACTGATAATCGCTACGCTACCTACATCACCGTAGGTAGAAACGCCGCCGGCGAAGCCGACCTCAGCGTCCCGGTCACGGTGTTGGGTTCGCCGCGCCAATATGGCGTTCAGCTCCGGAGGAATTTTTAGAAAAGAATCAATCGCACCGCGAGAAAGAATTGGACGCATTTAAGACCCGATTATGCATCCAATGGCGGAAACCGGTCTGTTTGCGAGTCCCTTCAATGGCACCGGCTGCCGCTTAATCTGCAATCAGCGCTATCTACGATTGGGCAGTCAAGTAAATCTTCGGCCGCGCAACCATTCGCAGTTGCCTTCAGTGTGCGTTGAAGTTGTTTTAGATCGGCGAATTTTTGAGAAAACGATTGTTAATTGCGTCGGTGTTTATCTGGACTATCGGCTTTGCCGCCGCTTATTTGTCGGTTCCGATGCTGAACGCTTATGAGCGATTTGTTGGCGGTTGAACAGACAAAACGGGCATGAGTTCTTGGCGCCTTGAATTCGCCGTCACCAATAATTCAAGCCGCCGAATTCTGCATATGACTTACGTCAGGTGAGTGACGAAACAGATGATAGCGAAACGCCTGCTCGGCTCCAGAGGGCGTCCGATGCGTTTCGTGGCGTGTGTCCAGCAGAGTGAAGTCATCGCCCAACAAGTTTTGCAGGCTAACCGCATCGTGCTGCACAATCGGCAGGCCGCTGCATTGTGTGGGGCCGCCGGGCGCAAATCCAGCAATCATGACCCAGCCGCCGGCGCTTACGGCGCTCTTCAACGCGCGAAAATATGCTTCTTGATCGGAGCGTTCAGTAAGAAAATGCAAGACCGCGCGATCGTGCCAGAAATCAACTGAAATATCCGGCTTCCATGTAGTTATATCCGCTGTGATCCATTTTACCCGCCTAGCGCGTTCTCCAAGACGTCGGCGCGCCTGGGTAAGTGAGGCTTGTGAAATATCCAATACGGCGAGCGCGTGGTGGCGCTCGGCCAGAAGATGATCGACAAGCGTCGAGGCGCCGCCGCCAACATCGAGGATAGTTGCATCTGATTTGAGTTTCGCCTGATAGATGAGCTCGATTGAAAGGTCAGGCCGCTCTTGGCGCCAGCTAACGGTCTCAGGCGGTTTTTTGCTGTATATTGTTTCCCAATGGGCGCGATCGTTGTTGTGACGAGTCATCTTCGCCGTCGTGGATAAACTGCATCACCTAAATTAAGCGCGCGCACGATTATTTCAATGCTCGTGCATGCATAACCTATGATTGGCTAACACCTCCATAATCCGACAGTCTGAAATTCGATCAACGCTACATTCCTTGATCATGCGACCCAGCTCGCGTTCGAGCGATTTCAATCTCCTGATGCGTTGTTTGACATCTTCGGCATGGCGGCGCGCGATTTCGTCGACCTCCGCACATGACCGGTCTTCATTTTTTGAGAGGTCGATCAGCTCACGGACCGCCTCCAGCGGAAAGCCGAGATCGCGGGCGTGCCGGATAAAGCGCATGCGCTCGACGGCTTTGGCGTCGTAAATGCGCTGGCCGCCTTCCGACCGGTCCGGCGCATCGATGAGACCGATGCTTTCATAATAGCGGATCGTTGTGACCTTGACGTCCGAGGCTTTGGCCAGCCCGCCGATGGTGACTGGATTTTTTTCGGGTTTCCGCATTTTACCTCTTGAACCTACAGTTGCTGTAGACATTAGGTTAGGATCAGCGGCAAAGCAATGGAGAGCCGGGATGGCCGGATGCGCCTGCGAAGACGATCAAATTGACGCCGGGCAATTCGACGGCCGGTCGCCCGCCTATAAGCGGGCGCTGATCGCGGTGATCGCCATCAACGCCGTGATGTTTTTCGTCGAAATGTCGGCAGGTTACCTCGGGAGCTCTCAGGCGTTGAAGGCCGACGCTCTCGATTTCGCCGGTGATACGGCGACCTATGCTTTAAGCCTCGCAGTCATCGGCGCAGCGCTGCGCACGCGCGCGACGGCGGCGCTGATTAAAGGCGTCAGCCTTGGCTTGATGGCTGCGTTTGTCCTGACCACGACAATTGCAAGTGCGTTTGGCCAAGCATCTCCAGCGGCGCCGGTCATGAGCGGCGTTGGTCTTCTGGCGCTCGCGGCCAATGTCATAAGCGTTTTCATTCTCCTGCGCTGGCGCGACGGCGATTCAAATGTCCGCTCCGTCTGGCTGTGCTCGCGCAACGACGCCATTGGCAATATTGCGGTAATTGCCGCCGGCGCCGCCGTGTGGGTTACGGGCTCATACTGGCCCGATTTGATTGTCGCCGCGCTGCTCGCCAGCCTGTTCGCGAAATCAGCGTACTCGATAATCGCGCAGGCGATGAAAGAACGCCGCGCTTCGCTGAACTTTGCAGAGGGGCGTATTTGAGCATGGTTCGGGCGTTACTCATATTGGCGGCGGTCAACGCTGCGCTTTCCATTCCGATGGCGATGCTGGTCAAGCAGGATTTTTCGAAGCGCGGCCGCGTCAGCATGCCGATGGCGGTCTGGACCGGCGCCGCCATGCACGGCAACGCTTTGTTGTTGTTTGCAATCGCCTGGTTTGATCGGGGATCGCTTGGCGATCCAGGCAAATTCACAGCTGTGAGCGGCGCATTTTTCGCGGTTGCCGGGGCGGCGCTGATTTATCTGGGCCGGAGTGCCTATGCGGATTTTTCGAGAGTCTATGGCCTCAAGGAAGATGAATTGATTGAACGGGGCGTCTATCGCTGGTCGCGCAACCCGCAATATGTCGGATACGCGTTATTTCTGGGGGGCGTTTCACTCATCGCGATGTCCATCTGGGCGTTTTCACTCGCCCTGTTATTCGCGCTCTTCATTCATTGTTATATTGTATCGGTTGAAGAGCCGCACCTTCGGGCGGCCTTTGGAAAAGCCTATGAGGCGTATGTAAACAGGACGGCGCGATATTTGGGACTGCCGTCCAGGCGTCGACACAAAGACGTGAACGAAAAATTATAATGATTTGTCAGGAGTTTTGCATTAGGACCCGTATGAGATGATGTCCGTCATTCGACATATGCACCGCGTCTTAGCGGTATTTGTGATTGCGCTATGGGGCGCGGTCGGTGTTGTCGCGCCTGCGCACGCCGCGGAAGAAGATATTCATCATGCGACGCAACACGATGCGGGCGAAGAGCGGACCGCTACACAGGGCGAACCAGTCGACGAGGGTACTGTACACCCTGAGCATGCTGCGCATTGCCATTCCGGCGCGTGTCATTTTCACGCGGTGTCTCGTGCGGCTGTCGATCCCGCATCCGTCCTGACTACGGGCGGTAAAATGGCCGCACTTTCGAACGACGTCGTCCTCCAAACCTCTCTTTTTTCATTATTTCGTCCTCCGCGAATCTGACTGATCGCGCGCGGTCGCGCGCCCATCAGTAATTTTGATTCCAAGAGGACCATGAACAATGAACATCAGAATATGCGGGCTCGCGCTCGTCGCTTTTGCGGCGTGGGGGCTTGGCGCTGCGATGGCGCAGGAGAACGCCGCTGAAACCGGCCTGACGTTAGGCCAGTTTCTTGAAGACGCCGCGCGCAATCATCCGCGGCTTGAAGAGGCCCGCGCGGAGTTGGGTGCAGCCGAGGCGCGCGGGCGGGCGAATTCGCGCCCGCTCTATAATCCGGCGTTCGAAGGCGAATTCTCCGACAGCGAAGATGATGAGGATGACAGCCGATCCATCGGTCTGTCGAAAGCCTTCGACGTCACCAACAAGCGCGCCACGCGGGCGAAAGGCGCGCGCAGCGCCGTCGACGCCGCAAGGTTTGTCTTTGAAGCGGAAAAGCGTGCGTTATTCGCCGATCTCCTGACCGCTCTGGTGGATTACCAGGCGAGGAAACGCCTTTCCGATCTCGCGGCGCAACGGGCGGAAGTGGCGCGCGAATTTTCATCGATTGCAGACCGCCGCGCGGAAGCCGGCGACCTTTCAAAATCGGAACGTCTTGCCGCTCAGTTAAGTCTTTCCCAGGCCATTGCCGAACAAACGACCGCCCGGAGCGATTTCTCCGAAGCGCGGCAAGCCTTGACCGCGCTTGTTGGCGAAGTCATGCCAGCCTGGCCCGCCCTGCCGGACCCGCCCGCCGCCGCGCCGCCGCTCGATATGACGCTGGTTCGCCATTTGCCGGAACTGCGTGCGGCTGAGGCGCGTTCTGACGCTCTTGCAGCTGAAATACGCTTCGCCAAAAAAGCGCGCATCCCCGATCCAACCATCGGAGGCGCCTATGGACGTGAAGGAGGCGACAATTTCGCCGGCGTTCGACTGTCCGTACCCATCCCGGTTTTTGCATCGGGTCAGGCCGAGGTCGATGAAGCCCGCGCCCAACGCATCGCAGCGGAGCAAGCAATCCGCAATCAGCTGCGCAATGCGGAAGCGCGGCTCATCGAAGCAAGCGGACGCTACGCCGTCGCGGCTGGGACATGGCGCGTTTGGATGCGGGACGGGTCAGACGTGCTCGGAGAGCAACGCCGCGTGCTCGATCAGTTATGGCGGTCGGGCGACATCACTGCGGTCGAATATCTGGTGCAGCTCGATCAGACCTACAGCGCCGAACGCGCAGGAATTGAACTTAAAGGATCCTTATGGCGCGCCTGGATCGATTGGCTCGATGCGTCGGGGACGCTCAATGAATGGATGGAGACTTTGTAATGCGTAATTATTTAAAACTGAATTCAGGCTTCGGATTGGCGATTATCGCCTTCGGGGCGCTGACAGTCGCGGGCTGCGGCGCGTCGGACGCTGAACAAAAACCAGCGTCATCCGAGCAGTTGGAAGAAAGCCCCGGCGAAGAAGGCGGCGGTCACATCGAAATGACAGCAGCGGAACGGAGCGCCGAAGGGATCAAATCCACTGCGCTTGGCAAGCGAAGATTGACCGGTGAGTTTATTGCCCCAGGCGAGGTTACGGCGAACCGCTACAAGACTGCGCAGGTCGCGCCGCGTATCAGCGCGCAGATTATCGAGCGTCATATCGTGCGCGGCGAGAAAGTCGAAGAAGGCGCCCCGCTGGTTACGCTCTCCAGCGTCGACATGGCCGAAGCGCAAGGCGCGCTCATCATCAACGATAAGGAGTGGCGCCGCGTCCGCAATCTCGGCCGGGATGTCGTTTCTGAAAAGCGATATGTCGAGGCGGAAGTCGCGCGCCAGCAGGCCCATGCCAAACTCCTATCGTTCGGCATGGCGGAACAGGAAGTTGCCGCGCTTCTAAAAACCGGCGACGCCAGCAAGGCGACAGGTCGCTTTAACTTATTTGCGCCACAGGCGGGCACTGTCGTCCGCGATGACTTCACCTTGGGCGAGTTTATCGATCCAGGGAGAGTGCTTGTCGAAATCAGTGATGAGTCGACGGTCTGGGTTGAAGCCCGCTTGACCGCCGAACAGGCGCAAAGAATCGCCGTCGGCGCGTCTGCGCGCGTTAAGTCCGGCGCCGGACACTGGGAAGAAGGCGAGGTCATTCAATTACAGCACGCGCTCGACGAAACGACGCGCACATTGATGGCGCGCATTGAGATCGGCAATGAAGACGACGATTTTCACGCCGGTCAATTTGTCGATGCGGCGATTGCCGCCGGCGCCGGCGATGAAATGCTGGCGCTGCCGGAAAGCGCCGTCGTCCTGATGGACGGGGCACCGACGGTTTTCCGCATCGAAGGCGATGAAATCGAACCCGTCACCGTCGAAACCGGCGTCGCCAGTGGCGGCTGGATCGAAATCGCTTCCGGCGCCTCGGAAGGCGACAAAATCGTCACTGAACAAACCTTTCTCCTCAAATCGCTCATTCAGAAAACGAAAATGGGCGAAGGCCACGGGCATTAGGAGCTCAGAACATGTTGAACAAACTCGTTGAATTCTCGCTCCAGTATAAATTCCTGGTGCTCATCATCTTCGCCGTTGTCGGCTTTTTGGGATTGCGCGCTGTCACGACGGTTCCCATCGACGCCTTCCCGGATGTGACCCCCGTGCAGGTCAATATCTACACGGAATCACCCGGTCTCGCCGCTGAAGACGTCGAACAATTGCTGACGTTTCCCGTTGAATCAGCGATGGCCGGCCTTCCCGACGTTTCGGAAATCCGCTCGGTCAGTCTCTTCGGCCTTTCCTATGTCGCCGTATACTTCAAGGACAGCGTTGATATCTATTTTGCGCGCCGCCTGGTGATGGAACGGCTTGCGGAAGTCCGCGACCGGATACCCGAAGGCTACGGTTCGCCGGAAATGGGTCCGAACGCCTCCGGTCTCGGTCAAGTCTTCTGGTACACGCTCGAACGTGCTGACGAGTCGCTTGAGGGCGATATCAGCGACATGGACCTCCGAACGCTGCAGGACTGGAACGTGCGGCTCATCCTGCGCACAGCCGCTGGCGTCGATGACGTTATGTCCTGGGGCGGACAGGAGCGCCAGTTCCAGGTCCAGATCGATCCCTTGCAGCTCATCAAATACGAGCTCGGATTTTCCGATGTCGTCGAAGCGCTTGAGGCGAATAACCGCCAAGTCGGCGGGCAATATATTGACCAGGGACCGGAGCAATATCTGGTGCGCGGCCTCGGTCTTGTGCGCGACGAAACCGATATCGGCAACATCGTCGTCAAGGTGAATGACGGCGCCCCCGTTTATGTGCGTGATGTCGCGAAGGTCGAACAGGCGCCGGCGCTGCGCTTCGGCGCCGTCACCCGGGACGGCGAGGAGGTCGTCCTCGGCATGGCGCTCGCGCGTATCGGCGAGAACGCCAAAAACGTCGTCGATGCGGTGAAGGAAAAGGTCGAAACGGTTGAGGGCGCGCTGCCCGACGGCGTCATCATCAAACCGATTTACGACCGCACCGAGCTTGTGGAGAAAGCGGTGGGCACGGCGGAGAAAGCCCTGATCGAGGGATCGATTCTCGTCGCCATCGTGCTGTTTCTGTTTCTCGGCGAAATCCGCTCGGCGCTGGTCGTCATCACGGCGCTGCCGCTCGCCATGCTCATCGCTTTCATTTTCATGGGCCAGATGGGGCTTTCCGCCAATCTCATGTCGCTTGCCGGTCTCGCTATCGGCATCGGCATGATGGTCGACGGCGCCGTCGTCATGGTCGAAAACTCGTTCCGGATTATGGCGGAGCGCAAGGAGGAGGGCGGCGAGGTTAACCGGACCGCCGCTGTTCTGCGGGCGGCGCGGGAAGTCGCCAACCCAATCGCGTTCGCGATCATGATTATCATCGTCGTCTTCTTGCCGCTGTTCAGTCTCGAAGGGCTCGAAGGAAAGCTCTTCAAGCCCATGGCGTTCAATATCAGTTTTGCCATGGCGGGCTCGCTAATCCTGACGCTGACGATCATTCCGGTTCTGGCGGCGATGATTCTGAAGCCCAAGGAAGAGCGCGACACGATGCTGATGCGCGTCATCAAGCGCGGCTATCTGCCTCTCATCGCCTGGTCTCTCGACAACAAACGAAAAGTTGGCCTTGCGGCCGGCGGTCTTCTGGTCGCCAGCCTCGCGCTCTTTCCTTTCCTCGGCAAGGAGTTCATGCCGCAATTGCAGGAAGGCTCCATCATGTGGCGGGTGACGTCGATCCCCTCGACCTCGCTCGACCAGTCGATCGAGATTTCCAAGGAGATCGAAATCGCTCTTGGCGAGTTTCCCGAAGTCGAAACCACGATCGCCATGATCGGCCGCGCCGAAAAAGGCGAAACCGCCGACGTCAATTACATGGAGATCTACACCGCGCTGAAGCCGCAAAGCGAATGGCCGCGCAAGCGGTCGGTCGCATCGCTCGCCGATGACATGCGCGAAAAGCTCGAAGAAACCGTGCCGACTTCCGTCATCGCCTTTACCCAGCCGATTCAGATGCGCGTCGAGGAACTGATCTCCGGCGTCAGGGCGACGCTCGCCGCCAAAATCTACGGACAGGATCTCGGCGAGCTGGATCGATTGAGCCAGGAAATCAAGGACGCGATTTCCGGCGTGCCCGGCGCTGCTGATTTGTCGCTCGAGGCCAATATCGGCAAGCCGCAAATCCGCATTCAGGTCAATCGCACTGAACTCGCGCGATACGGCATGAATGCGGATGATGTTCTCAACGTCGTACGGACTGGAATCGGCGCCGAGCCGGTAGGAACCCTGATTGATGGCGTCCGGCGTTTTGACATCACCGCGCGCCTACAGGACGGGTCTAAAGCGTCGATGGAGTCTATCCGCAACATTCCGTTGCAAACCGCCGACGGGGCAATCATCCCGCTTGGCCGAGTGGCGGACGTTTCCTCTGCGGAAGGTTATTCGTTTGTCCGGCGGGAGCAATTACAACGTTATGCGGTCATTCAAATGGACGTTCGTGGGCGCGACATTGATGGATTTGTCAAGGATGCCAATCAAATCATCGCCGATAACGTGGACTTACCGCCGGGCTATTGGATTGAATGGGGCGGCGCCTTCGAAAACCAGCAACGCGCACTGGCGAAGCTTTCGTTGATCGTACCGGCGACGATCTTTTTCATTTTCGTGTTGCTGTACACCGCATTCAATTCGGTGAAGTACGCCGCCTTGATCATCGCCAATGTGCCTTTTGCGGCGAGCGGCGGGTTGTTCGCGCTCTTTATTACCGGACAATATCTTTCCGTGCCGTCGGCGATCGGTTTTATCGCGGTCTTCGGCGTCGCGATGCTCAATGGCATCGTCCTCGTCAGTTTCATCAATGAACAGCGGGACGCCGGCTACAATGTCCGCGATGCCGTTCGGCGCGGCACCGAACTGCGATTGCGGCCCGTGCTGATGACAGCAAGCGTCGCCATTCTCGGCCTCATTCCGATGCTCCTATCGACGGGCGTCGGCGCCGAAACGCAGCGGCCGTTGGCTTCGGTCGTTGTCGGCGGCTTACTGACCTCGACTGCGCTCACATTGATCCTGTTGCCGGTGATTTATGAATGGATGGAAACGCGCGGGCGAAAATCGCAGGCGCCGCCGTCTCACGGCGATCTCGAACTCGCTGGCGCACATGCCAAAGCGGCGGAATGAAAGGAACATAAAAATGATAGAAATCAAAGCGTTTATTCATCGCAGCCGCGCCGCGAGCGTCGTTCGCGCCTTGCGCAAGGGCGGCTTCGCCAACATGACGGCCGTTGACGTCAAAGGCATGGTCAAGGCGCTCGATGAAAAAGAACAGCAATATTCAACGGAGCTCGGCGACCGGGTGATCACGGAGGTGAAGCTGGAGCTTGTCTGCGAAGACGACCGGCTTTCCGAAGCGGCTGAGCTCATTCGCAATAATGCGAAAACGGATCTCGCCGAGTCGGGCTTTATCTATGTGAGCAAGATCACGGCGGCGATCCCGATTTGAGTCTTTTGATTCTGGTCTCGCAATTCGTTGATTTGTTTTGATTTGCGAGCGGACGAAAGCGCTTACTTCCTGCGCGCGTATTCGTCCGGCATGGCCAGAAGGAGCCGCCGGGTTCATCCCCCAATCCCGGCGGCTCCCCTGTATGTTTTTTCGACGACCGGAATTTTGCGTCAAACTCCGTTTCTTTATTTCCGTTACCTGAACTCAACAGAATATCGAGGAAATCCTTACCGTGAATGAAGCCAGCCAGCCGATTGAAAAAACGACGAGAGACGAACATCAACACGATGATTGGCTCAACAGGGTGTTGCACGGCCGGGCGGAACTCGTCTTTTCCTTATTGTGCGGTGCAACGCTGCTCGCGGGATGGCTCGGGCCGAAGATATCGGCGATGCCCGACACCGTTGCGTTCGGGTTGTTGCTGGCAGCGTATTTTTTCGGCGGATATTTCACGCTGAAGGAAGCGGTCGGAAAAGCATCACAAGGCAAGTTTGAGATCGACTTTCTGATGCTCGTTGCCGCAGGCGGCGCTGCGATTCTGGGAGAATGGGCGGAAGGCGCGTTCCTTCTGTTTCTGTTCAGCATCGGCCATGCTCTTGAGAATTATGCGATGGCGAGAGCCCGGAACGCCATCGCTGCGCTCGCCGATCTTGCCCCCGAGGAAGCGTTTGTCCGTCGCGATGGACGTGAAACGGTCCTACCCGTTGACGAATTGAAACCGGGCGACGTTGTGATCGTTCGCTCCAACGACCGTATTCCCGCCGACGGGTTCGTCATCAAAGGCGAAAGCAGCGTCAATCAGGCGCCCATCACCGGCGAAAGCGCGCCGGTGGATAAATCGCCGGTGGACGATATAGGCGACGCGGCGGACAATCCCGATAACGTAAAACCGGCTCACAAGGTTTTCGCCGGCTCCATTAATGGCGCCGGGAGCCTCGAAGTTCAGGTGACCCGGCGCGCCTCTGAAACGACACTGGCCCGCGTCATCGATATGGTCAGCGCCGCTGAAACCAGGCAGTCGCCGACGCAAAGTTTTACCAAGAAGTTTGAGAAGACATTTGTGCCGTGCGTCATCGCGCTGGCTTTCCTGACGGCACTGTCGTGGCTTGTTTTCGATGAAACGCCGGCGCAGAGTTTTTATCGGTCTATGGCGGTGCTGGTCGCTGCAAGCCCCTGTGCGCTTGCGATCGCAACGCCGAGCGCAATTCTGAGCGGCGTCGCCCGCGCGGCCCGCGGCGGCGTGTTGATCAAGGGCGGCGCGCCGCTTGAAGCGCTTGGGCGGCTCGATTCAATCGCATTCGACAAGACCGGTACGCTGACCTTCGGCGATCCGCGCGTCGTCGAAATTACTCCATTCGAGGGCGTTGCGGAAACAGAACTCCTTCGCGTCGCAGGAGCAGTCGAACTTTTAAGCGATCATCCGCTGGCTGAAGCGATCGTTGAATATGTGCGTGAAAAAGTGGGAGATGTCAGCGGCGGTGCGACCGGATTCCAGAGCATCACGGGACGCGGGGTTTCCGCAATGCTGGACGGCGATAAGGTTTATATCGGTAAGCTCGCACTATTCGACGAAGTCGACGGCGCTCCCATGCCGCAAGAATTGAGCGCGCATGTTCGGTCGATGTCTGCCCGCGGCCGCAGCACCATGGTTGTAAGGCGAGGCGAGACGTATCTCGGCGCAATCGGCCTGATGGACACGCCTCGCGCCGCCGCCAGGAAAGTCATTACCCGTTTGCGGGAGATCGGCGTCGCTGAAATGGTGATGATATCGGGCGACAACCAACGTGTCGCGGACGCCGTTGCGCGGGAAGTCGGGCTTGACCTCGCTTTCGGGGATCTCATGCCGGAAGACAAAGTCGAGAAAATTCGTAAACTGAAAGAAGCGGGAGGCGTCGCCATGGTTGGCGACGGCGTCAACGATGCGCCGGCGATGGCGAACGCGACAGTCGGGATCGCGATGGGGGCCGCCGGTTCGGATGTTGCGCTCGAAACCGCCGATATCGCGCTAATGGCGGATGACCTTGAAACGCTACCTTTCGCCGTAGGACTCAGCCGTGCGACCAGCCGGATTATCCGTCAAAATCTTTGGGTAAGCCTGGGCATTGTCGCGATCCTGATCCCGGCGACGCTGTTAGGGCTTGGTATTGGTCCAGCGGTAATGATTCATGAGGGGTCAACCGTAGTAGTAGTTGTGAATGCGCTACGGTTGCTCGCGTTTGGGCCGGATCCATTTGCTTCCCCAAGGATGGCCAATCCTGCGGCCTGAATATTACACTGTGAAGCGAACACTGGCTGCCGCCAGAGCCAGTAAATGGTGTAATGACTGTTCAGTTTTGCGGGACAACGAAAAGACCAACGTAAGAGAGAAGGTTTAGGGGCGTTTTCTATATCGCTTGTGCTATTCGCCGTCGCCGTTTCCGTGCTTTTGGTGGTCGTCACTGTTTGGACGCACCTTTATGCATGGCGCCGTGGGGACCGCTATTTGCCATCACAACAGCGCAACACGCGCATACTGTTGATTGTTCTGATGCTCCTGGCGACGCATATTTTCAACGCAGGACTCTATGGGTTCGCCTATGCGGGCGCCGCCGAAATCTTTGAGGTGGGCGCTCTTGGCGGCGCGCCCACGGTTCACGCGCTCGATTATCTTTATTTCTCGATGGTCACTTATACGTCTCTGGGCCTTGGTGACGTCTACCCCCAGGACCACTTGCGGTTCATCGCTGGGGTGGAAGCGGTGAACGGGTTGCTGCTCATCGCTTGGTCGGCCGATTATTTTCAGGGAGACGAACGCACGGCGTTCCTGACGATCAACGGATCAAGAGGAATTTTTTTCCTTGACCTTCCCCTTGCAGGAAGCCGCATGCTCGCCATTCGTGCTGTTCCGGAATCGGACAGGGGCATGTAAATTTGTAACGGCGCAGGTTTAGAGCGATGAGGAGGACGGCGGCATTCAGCGTCCTGTTTGCAAGCGTTGCATTCAATGTGATCTTGCTTGCAGCTGGATTCATTGTCGCCACGCCTTGGAAAAAAACCGAGGCGGGCGCGTCCGGGCTTGGCTTTGTATTCGTTCGGGCCGAAGCCGCGGAAGAACAACCAGACTTTGATGGCGCCAAGCCGGTCGCCGCTTCGGAGACGGAGCCTGCCGCAATCAAAGCGCCCGTCGCGGAAGCGACGGTAAAACGAATGGCGGAGATCGCGGAGTTCACGGGTTTTATACGCGCCGTCGAACATGTCGATATTCGTCCGCGCATCAGCGGGCACATTGACTCGATTCATTTTTCCGAAGGCGCTCTTGTAAAAGCGGGGGATCTGTTAGTTCAAATTGATCCGCGGCCCTACGAAGCTGCGGTCGAGAGGGCCGCAGCGGAATTGGCGCAGGCGCGCGAACACTTGGCCCTGGCGAGACTTCAGTATGCTCGTGCAAGCGACCTTGTCGAAGACGGTGCTGTTTCCCGGGAGAGTTACGACGAGGCCAAATCGCGTCGGCGTGTTCTTGAAGCGGAAGTCAAGGTCGCCGAAGCCGCCTTGCGAATCGCGGAACTCGATGCTTTCTATACGCGCGTCGCCGCCCCGGTCTCGGGCCGGGTTGGGCGTATTCTGACCACAAAAGGCAACCTGGTCAGCCGCGAAACGCCTTTGACTACGCTTGTGTCGGTCGATCCTGCCCATGTCTTGTTCGATGTCGACGAGCGCGTCTATCTTCAGGCGCTCAATGCGCAGCGCAGCGAAAGCGACGGCGCAACGCCACGCCTCGACGTTTCCGTCCAGTTGCTCGGCGAAACGGACTACCGCCACAAGGGCCGGCTTGACTTTATCGACAATCATGTCCGCACCGGCGCCGGGACGGTGCAAGCCCGCGCCGTTTTGCCAAATCCCGGGGGCCGGCTTACGCCGGGGCTGTTCGCGCGCATTCGCCTTGAATTGGCGCTGCCGCGCGAGACGGTCTTCATTGACGAGCGGGCAGTCGGCGCCGATCAGGACGGGCGATACGTTTTTGCCTTGAACAATGACAATATCGTTGAGTATCGACCTGTCCGGCTTGGCCGCCGAATCGAAGGGTTGCGCACGGTTCGCGCAGGCCTCGAAGCTGGAGAGCTTGTCGTCGTTGGCGGTTTGCACCGGATCAGACCAGGGCAGGCAGTGGTGCCCGTTCGCGTCGATGGCGATGCGGATACCGGCGATCGTGCGGAGGTGGCCGAGTGAGCCTCCCTCGCTACTTCATTGATCGGCCGATTGTCGCCGTCGTCTTGTCGTTCCTGATTCTCATCGCCGGGAGCCTGAGCCTGCAGCAATTGCCGCTTACGGAATATCCGCAGGTCACGCCTCCGACAGTTGTCGTGACCGCGAACTATCCCGGCGCCAATCCGGAAGAAATCGGCGATACGGTGGCCGCGCCATTGGAGCAGGAGATCAACGGCGTTGAGGGCTTGCTTTACATGTCGTCGCAGTCGACGTCCGACGGCCGGATGACGCTGACCCTAAGTTTTGCGCAAGGGACCGATCCCGATACGGCGGAAATCCAGGTTCAGAATCGCGTTGCGCGCGCCTTGCCCCGGTTGCCTCCTGAAACCCAGGGGCTTGGCGTCGTGACCGAGAAAACACTGCCGAATGTGTTGATGGCGATCCATCTCCTTTCCGATGACGGGGTCTTTGACCCTCTTTTTGTTTCCAACTACGCGCTACTTCAGATCCGGGACGCATTGCTGCGGCTTGACGGCGTCGGGCAGGTGACCGTCTGGGGCGCTGGCGAATACAGCATGCGCGTTTGGCTGGATCCCGATCGCGTCGCCGCGCGCGGATTGAGCGCCGGCGACATTGTTCAAGCAATCCGTAGACAGAATGTGCAGGTCGCTGCGGGCGCGCTTGGCCGACGTCCGAATTCCAACGCTGCGTTTCAGCTCACCGTCGACGCTCCGGGACGGCTTGCCGATGCGGATGCGTTCGGCGGCATTATCGTCAGGGCCGAACCGGACGGCGCCGTGACCCGTCTCAGAGACGTCGCCCGCGTCGAGCTCGCCTCCGACAGCTATGCGCGGGTTAGCCTCCTCGACAATCGTCCGGCGGTGGCGATGCACATTACGCAAACGCCGGGGAGCAGCGCGCTGGCTGTGTCAGCCACGATCCGCGAAACAATGGCTCGACTGGCGTACGACTTTCCCGAAGGGATCGGTTACGAAATCGCTTATGATCCAACCGTATTCGTGCGCGCGTCCATAAACGGCGTCGTTGTAACGCTGTTTCAGGCGATGGCGCTTGTCGCGCTGGTTGTGGTGCTCTTTTTAAGAAGTTGGCGGGCGGCGATCATTCCGCTCGCGGCCGTGCCGGTGTCGATTGTCGGCGCCCTCGCCGGCATGCATCTTTTGGGCTTTACGCTGAACACGCTGTCCTTGTTCGGCCTTGTTTTATCGATCGGCATTGTGGTCGACGACGCGATCGTAGTGGTTGAAAACGTCCAGCGCCATATCGCCAAGGAGCTTAGCCCCAAAGACGCCGCGCGCGCCGCGATGGCGGAGGTCACGGGTCCTGTGGTCGCAACCACGGCGGTTCTCGTCGCGGTTTTCGTCCCGACCGCGCTCCTCGGCGAACTGACCGGGCAGTTTTATCGGCAGTTTGCGCTGGTGATTGCGATTTCAACGGTTTTGTCGACGGTCAATTCACTCACCCTCAGCCCCGCGCTGGCGGCGGCGCTATTGCGCCCATATGAATTACCGGAAAAGCGAAGCGGCCCGCTATCGAAGTTTTCGGCCCGGATTTTAAGTTTAAGTACGGAAGGATATGTGCGCGGCGTTGACGGCGCGATGCGCCGTCGCGGCGGCCTCCTTTTTCTTTATGCCGGCTTGCTCGCGCTGACCGCATTTGGCGTCGCCCGCGTCCCGCTCGGTTTCGTGCCGGCGCAGGATAAGTCCTATCTTGTGGGCGTCGCGCAGCTCCCCGATGCCGCGTCGCTCGACCGAACTGAAGCCATGGTACGGGAGATGACCGACATTGCACTGGCCGATCCTGGCGTTGCGAATGTCGTCGCCTTTCCCGGGGCGTCGATCAACGGCATGGTCAACAGCGCCAACGCGGCGATTGTGTTCGCCGTGCTCAAACCTTTTGCCGAGCGTCGGGGTGAAGATCTCTCCGCCGTCGCCGTCGCCATGCGGCTCAACCAGCGATATGCGGCGCTTCCGGACGGCTTTGCGGCCGCTTTCCCGCCGCCGCCGGTGACCGGCCTTGGATCGATGGGCGGCTTCAAGTTGATGGTTCAGGACCGAGCGGGCCACGGACCGGAGGCGCTTCATGAGGCGACGCGCCGCCTGATCGAGCGCGCGGACGCGGCGCCCGAGATCACCGGCCTGTTGACGAGTTTCCACGTCAACGTACCGCAAATCGATGTTGAGATCGATCAGACGCTGGCGCGCGCGCGGGGAGTCGGGATTCGCGATCTCAATGAAACCCTGCAGGTCTATCTGGGCTCGCTCTATGTCAACGACTTTAACCGGTTTGGCCGCAGCTATCGGGTGATTGCTCAGGCCGATGCGCCGTTTCGCATGGACGCAGACGTGATCGGGCGGTTGAAAACCCGCAACGCTTCAGGAGAAATGGCGCCGCTGGCGTCGCTGATCGACATCAGCGAGGGCGTCGGGCCGGACAGGATCATGCGATATAACGGATTTCTGGCGGCCGATATCAGTGGCGCCGCGGCGCCGGGTTTCAGTTCGGGCGAAGCCATGTCAGCGATGGAACGCCTCGCCGAGGAAACGCTGCCGCCGGGCTTGGAGTTCGAGTGGACCGAACTTGCGTTTCAGCAGCGACTGTCAGACGGCGCCGGGTGGCTCGTGTTTCCTTTAGCGGTGCTGCTGGCGTTTCTCATTCTCGCGGCTCAATACAACAATTGGCGCTTGCCGGCGCCGGTTATTCTGACGGTTCCGCTTTGCCTTCTCGGCGCGCTCCTCCCGGCTTGGCTCGCCGGCGGCGACAATAATCTCTTTACGCAGATTGGACTGATCGTGCTTGTCGGTCTCGCCGCGAAAAACGCAATCCTGATAGTGGAGTTCGCGCGCGCGCGGGAAGAGGAAGGCTTTTCTGCGGTCGATGCTGCGCTCGAGGCGTGCCGGTTGCGGCTGCGTCCCATCCTGATGACATCGATTTCCTTTATTGCGGGCGTTGCGCCGTTGATGCTTGCAACTGGCGCCGGCGCGGAGATGCGCCAGGCGATGGGCGCGGCCGTCTTTTTTGGGATGGCCGGGGTAACGCTGTTCGGCCTCCTGTTTACGCCGGTGTTTTACGTCATCACGCGGTGCGGGCCCGCCCATCCGGCGCGCCGGTTCGGGTCAGCGCCGCAACGCTCCGGCGCTGCGTCTTCTTGAGGCGATCAATGTCGCCGCGTGGCGGCGCTGAGTGTCCGGCGTAATGAATGGACGTCTCCGCCGTCTTTAAACCATGCGCCGTTCCAAGTTGCGCATTTAACTGAAATCAAAAAATAGAGCCGTCATGAGTGATCTTTTGAAGCTGACCGTAAACAGGATGAATGCAAACGGACCGCGAACAAGCGGAGGGCGGATGTGATGACCCGAACAGCCTTGGTGACCGGAGGCACGCGGGGAATCGGCGCAGCCGTTTCGCACGCGCTGCAGGTGGCGGGTTACGCCGTTGCCGCGACTTACCACGGCAATGACGCGGCCGCTGAAGCCTTCAAGGCGGAGACGGGCGTCCCCGTTTTCAAGTGGGATGTCGCTGATGGAGAGGCTTGCGAGGCTGGCGTTGAGGACGTGTCAGCGGTATGCGGACCGATCGATATCCTGATCAACAACGCGGGCGTCACGCGCGACGGGGTGTTGCATAAGATGTCCCATGAGGATTGGGATGCGGTCATCGACACCGACCTTACCGCCGCTTTCAACATGTGTCGCGCCGTCGTACCCGGTATGCGACAACGCGACTATGGACGCATTATCAACATCAGCTCCATCAATGGACAAAAAGGCCAGTTCGGACAATCGAACTATGCGGCGGCGAAAGCCGGCCTTGTCGGGTTTACGAAATCCGTAGCGCTTGAGAATGCGGCCAAGGGGATCACCGTAAACGCCGTGGCGCTGGGCTATATCGAGACCGACATGGTCGCGGCCGTTCCGCGCGACGTCCTAAAAGAAATTATCACGCAGATCCCGGCTGGCAGGCTGGGCCGGCCCGAAGATGTTGCGCGTGTAGTGATCTTTCTGGCCAGCGATGCGGCTGACTTCGTCACTGGATCGACACTGACTGTCAATGGCGGGCAGTACATGGCCTGACCCAACACATTACCAACGTACACGAATGAAGATGAAAGGATGATGATCTCATGACACATAAGGAAGTCGTACTGTGTTCTCCGGTTCGCACGCCGATTGGCGCCTATGGCGGATCACTAAAGGATATGTCGGCGCCGGATCTCGGCCGCGTAGCGATCAGCGAATGTCTGGCGCGGGCGGGTCTCGATCCCGAGCGCGCCGAAACGGTGGTGATGGGACAGGTCATTCAGGCTGGCGCGAAAATGAACCCGGCGCGGCAGGCCGCAATCGGCGCCGGGCTCCCTGTCAAGGTTCCCGCGGTTACCGTCAATAGAGTTTGCGGTTCCGGCGCGCAGGCGATTGCAACAGCGGCGCAGGAGGTGATGCTCGGTCATATCAACTGCGCCGTCGCTGGCGGCATGGAGAACATGGACCAGGCGCCTTATCTTCTGCCGCGCGGCCGCTGGGGTCATCGCATGGGCGACGGCGTTCTTCATGACGCCATGCTTCATGACGGCCTTAACGACGCTTTTTCCGGCGAGCATTCGGGCTGGCACACGGAAGATTTGGTCAAAAAATTCGATATCCCGCGAGAAGAACAGGATCGCTGGGCCGCGCGCTCGCACCAGCGCTTCTCCGAAGCTCAGGCGGCCGGAAAGTTTGAGAGTGAAATCGTCCCGGTGGAGATGAAAACCCGCAAAGGCGCTGTAACTTTCGACAGGGACGAGCAGAACCGGCCTGACACCACGATCGAAACGCTGGCGAAGCTTCGTCCGGCTTTTCGGGAGGACGGTGCGATTACCGCCGGCAACGCGCCCGGCCTGAACAGCGGTGCGGCGGCGATGATCGTCGCCGAAGCGTCATGGGCCGCTGAGAACGAATTAAAGCCGATGGCGCGCCTTGTCTCTTACGGCGTCGGGGCGGTCGAGCCGGAGATGTTCGGCCTCGGTCCCGTGCCGGCGGTGCGCCAGGCGCTGGAGCGCGCCGGCTGGACGGTGGCCGATTTAGGCCGCGTTGAAATCAACGAGGCGTTCGCTGCGATCGCCTTGGCGCTTGCTGGCGTCTTTGGACTGAACGAAGACATCCTCAATGTCGAAGGAGGCGCCATCGCACACGGCCATCCGATCGGCGCGACCGGCGCGGTTTTGACGACGCGGCTCTTGCACGCGATGCAGCGTGACGGCGTCGACAAGGGTCTTGTCACGCTCTGCATCGGTGGCGGCCAAGGCGTCGCGCTGGCGCTAGAGCGAATTGCTGAATAGCCGCCGCCTTCATCAATGTGCGGCTGTTTCGTCTACGCCAGTCGCCTGCGAAACAGCCATGCGCCGGCGGAAAGGGTGAAGGCTGAGATCAGGGCCATCGGCCAGGTGTGCGCGAAGATGACTGAAGCAGGAATGTCCTTCATGAAAACGCCCTTGCAGATGAATATGAAATGCGTGATCGGATTGGTTTCCGTCAGCCATTGCAGCCAGTCCGGCATGTTTTCAATCGGCGTCGCATAGCCTGACAATAAGACCGCCGGCATCATATAGATGAACAGTCCGATGACGGCTTGCTGCTGGTTTGAGGCGAGGGATGAAATAAAAAGCCCGATCCCGATGATCGAAGTGAGAAAGACGGTCATTGAACCATAAAGAAGAATAAGAGAGCCGCGAAATGGTACGTCGAGGACGAGCCATCCAAGCGCCAGCATCGCCGTCGCGCTGGCAAGCGCAATGATCAGCGCCGGAACGGTTTTGCCGATCATGATTTCGACCGGCTGCAGCGGCGAAACCAGGAGCTGTTCAAAGGTCCCAAGTTCGCGTTCGCGCGCGACGGTCAGCGCCGACACCATAAAACCGACGACGGCGGTGAGAACCGCGAAGAGAGAAGGGACCGCGAACCACAAGGGTTCGAAATTCGGATTGAACCAGGCGCGTGCGATCACCGCCGTCGGCGGCGGCGGCAATTTTTCGCGCGCAAGCTCCGCATTAAAGTCGGCGACGATTTGTACCGCGTAACCTTGCACGATCTGCGCGGCGTTGGATCTGCGTCCATCGAGGATGAGCTGGACGTCCGCAGGCTTTCCGGCGGCAAGACGCCGTGAGAAGTCGGCGCCGATATGCATCGCCATTATGGCGCGTTTTGAGTCGATCGCTTCCGCGATCGCTTGCGTGCTGTCGAGATAGACGATGTTCTCAAATGTCGGCGAGCCTTCAAAACGGGAGATCAGTTCGCGCGCCTCGATGCCGACATCCTGATTGTAAACGGCGATCGAGACGTTTTTGACTTCCTGGGTGATGGCGAAGGCGTAAATAAGAAGCAGAAAAGGCGGCGAGAACAGAACGACCCATCGGGTCTGCGGGTCGCGCGCGCTGGCAAGGAGTTCCTTGACGATCAGCGCTTTTAAACGTTCCCACATGGCGTCAATCCAATCTCGTGCGCGTCGTCAGCGCGGTCAAAAGAATAAATCCGCCGGCAATGGCGATGAGACCGGCGATGTCGGTGAGAATGACGCTCGGCACGTCGCCGGCAAGGAACAGCGTTTGCAGCGATGAGACATAGTAACGCGCCGGTACGGCGTAGCTGACGAGCTGCAAAGCGAAGGGCATGCTGTCGATTTCAAAAACGAAATTTGAAAAGTAAAAAGCCGGCAGGAACGCCGACATGATCGAGACCTGCGCCGCGACGAGCTGGTTTCGCGCCAATGTCGAGATGAAAAGGCCTTGCCCTAGCGCCGCGAGCATAAAAAGCGCCGAGACGAGGCCGAGCAGGATGACGGAGCCGCGAAACGGCACGCCGAACAGAAAGACGGCGGTCGCCACCGAAATCAGCATCGAGATCATGCCAAGCGCGAAATAGGGCGCGAGCTTGCCGATCAACAATTCAACGATGCCGATCGGCGTTGCAAGCAATGCTTCCATGGTGCCGCGCTCCCATTCGCGGGCGACGACAAGCGCCGTTAGAAGCGCGCCGATCAGCATCAGGATGATCGCGACGGATCCGGGCACCAGATAATTGCGGCTTGAGACCTCCGGATTGAACCAAATCCGCGGTTCGACATTCACGAGCGCGGGAAGAAGCGGCAGGCTGCGGCTGATCGATTCCTGCTGCAGCCAGTTCGCCCAGAGCAGCTGGACGTAAGTGCGAATGAGTTCCGCCGTGTTCGGATCGCCGCCGTCGA
>CBDDKD010000015.1:0-9695 GCA_965230025.1 Hyphococcus sp. | reverse complement strand
TAACAAGATTTCATCTCCAGTATTTTCAAACCTTCCAGAATTAAGGCTTTTTCAGTGATCTGCGCCTATCACAGGTTTTGTTAACCTTAACGCTTCTTCCTGGTTGACGACGGTTGTGAGTTACGGGTGGATCATGCGCAGGCGTAGACTGAATTTTCTTCTCAGCGTGGCGATTTTTTCTTCTGCGGCTGCATTAGCGAATGGTGTGGCGGCGCAAGTCACCGGTACGGGGTCACTTTATCCGCCGGAAGCGGACGCGCCGGTTCAACTGATATCAAAAACGTCAGTTAAGCCTGGAAACAATACAACGGCTGTCCTCGCATCGCCGCGCATCGCGGAGAATCGCAAACTTGCAAAAGCGCTTGGGCCCGCCGGCTATATTCTCAATAGTGTTGGCGTTACTAATGAATTCAGCGCGATTGTTCGCCAAGCGGTTGGTCGCCATCCCGCCTTTCATTCTCAAGTGTCTGCACTTGACGAAACCCGGGCCGAGCGCCGCCGTGCAAGCTCCGCACTTTACCCGCAGCTGTCAACGCAGTTTCGGGGCGACTACTCGATCGCCCGCGACTTCGGTCAAAATACAGACAATGCTGTTGAAGCGTTGCGGCCCCGCGAACAGTTCACCGCCGGCATTTCAGCGTCGCAACTGGTTTTTGACGGAGGCGCAACCTTTCAGCGGATCAAAAGTGCACGCGCGCGCAATTCTGAATTCAAAAACGCAATCAGTACTCGTATCAACGATTTATCCCTGGCGTCGCTTGCCGCTTATCATGACTATGCAACTCATCAGGCGCTGCTGGCGCTTGGCGACGCATTTATTCTTCGGCATGCGAAAATTCTTGGACGATGTCAAAGAACGTGAGCGTCTCGGCGCCGGCTCCCAAAAGCCGATGTGACAAGAGCGATCGCGCGTCTCGCGGGCGGCGCAGGCGCGCGTTGCGGAAATTCGTGAAAGCAAACAACTTGCTGAAATTCGATATCTGGAATTTTTTGGGGAAACGCCGGGCATACTGCATCGACCGTCGTTTGATGCGTTCGCGGTTGAAACGCGCGATCAGGCCGTAACGGCCGCATTAACGCGGAGCCCTGAAATCGCTGTCGCGTCGGCGCGCGCCGATGCATCGCAAGCGGATTACCGGGCGGCGAAGGGCGCACGCTTACCGGAAGTGCGTGTCTCCGTCGATGCAGTAAAATTCGATCTGTTTGACAGCGGTGATGACTTTGATGTGCGGGCTGGCGTCAACCTCAACTACAATATATTCGGCGGCGGCGCGCGTTCTGCGGATATCGCGCAAGCCGCGTCACGCGCGCGTCAGAGCCAGTTCGGCGCAGATCAAATTCGTCAGGAGGTCGCGCGCGACGCTGCGATTGCTTTTGAACGGGCGCAAGGCGCTGCGGCGCGGCTGAAAGCGCTGGAAACCGCCGTGGTGGCGCACGACGAGACCCGAGAATTGGTTCTTGAGCGTTATCGTGTGGCGCGCGGCGATCTTATTGACGTGCTGCAGGCGGAGAATGATTATTTCGAATCCGGCGTCGCCTATCTCACCGGCCTGGCCAATCGAGACATGGCCGTCTACGGCGTCATGGAACACACCGGCGAGTTATTGCGCTTCTTTTCTCCGCAGAAAGAATATGCCGATATCATGAGCGGGGTCGGCAATGGGTAAGGCGACTGCGCGACTGAAGGAAATCATTCCAACCCAACACTGGCTGTTTGCGCCCTTGCGCGACAACGTCAAGATTTACGGCCAGACCATACTCGCCGCCGCAATCATCAATACGCTTGGGTTGGTGTCATCTTTCTTTATCATGACGGTTTATGACCGCGTTCTGCCAAATCAGGCGGTTGAATCTTTGATTGCGCTGACGATTGGCGTGTTGATCGCCCACATCTTCGACTTCACGCTGAAGTCTCTTCGCGGCTATTTTATCGATATCGCCGGGCAACGGCTTGATGCGACAGTGGGCGCATCCGTTTTTGACAACCTCATGTCGATGCGCCTTGACGCCAAGCGAGGGTCGACTGGCGCTGTTGCCGGCTTGATCAAGGAATTTGAAAATCTGCGTGATTTTTTCAGCTCCGCGACGCTCGTAGCGATCGTGGACCTGCCGTTTATTTTTCTATTCATCGCAACCATCGGCCTGGTCGCAGGGCCGCTGGCGCTGGTGCCGCTCATTGGCGTTCTGGGAGCGATTATCGCCGGCGTTGTAATCCAGCCGTTGATTATGCAGCGCACAAAAGAGGCGATGACCGAGGGCCACCAAAAACATGCGGTGCTGATTGAAACGCTGGGCGGTCTTGAGACCGTCAAAAGCGTTGATGCGGCGCCGTTGATGCGGGCGCGCTGGCGCTCAGGTGTGATGCGCCAAGCGCGTGTCGCCACCATGGGACGCTTCTTTAACCAGTTTGCCGTCAACGCCGCAGGGTTTGCGCAGCAGTTCTCACAGGTCGGCGTTGTTGTGATCGGCGTCTTTCTTGTCGGCGCGCAGGAAATTACAACCGGCGCGCTGATCGCCGGCGTCATCCTGACGGGCCGGGCCATGGCGCCGCTGGGCCAGGTCGCCTCGCTCCTGAGCCGCGTTAATGGCGCTTATGCATCCTACAAGTCATTAAACGAATTAATGACGATGCAGTCGGAGGTTGACCCAAATCGCGACTACTTTTCCCGCCCGAACCTTCAGGGCAAGATTGAATTTCGTGATGTCAGCTTCGCCTATGACGGCGGCGCCGTTCGCGCCCTCGACGACATTAGCTTTACGATTGAACCGGGGGAGCGGGTCGCCATTCTCGGCAAGAACGGGTCGGGCAAAAGCACCATCGTTCGCCAGATCACCGGGATATTCGAACCGACGGAAGGTTCCGTGCTGGTCGATGATACGGACATCCGGCAGATTCACCCGACCGACCTGCGCGCCAATATCGGGTCCGTCCTGCAGGACGTTTGCCTGTTTTCCGGCAGCATCAAAGAGAACATCGCCCTCGGTCTTGAAGGACTTTGTGATGAGGACATTTTGCGCGCCGCCAAGATTGCCGGCGTGCACGATTTCGTCGGGGCGACAGCCGGCGGTTACGATCAGCGGTTAGCGGAGCGGGGCGAGGGATTGTCCGGCGGCCAGCGTCAGGCGATTGCGCTTGCACGAGCTCTGGTGTCAAAGCCGTCGATCCTGTTGCTCGATGAACCATCCAGCGCGCTCGACAGTCAGGCGGAAGCGGCGCTTATTGCGCGCCTTGATCAGGCGACGCGCGGGCGCACGTTGCTTGTCGTTACACACCGCATGTCCATGGTGAAGCTGGTAGACCGTGTCATTGTGCTCGATCGGGGGCGCGTTGTGGTTGACGGTCCGCGCGACAGCGTTCTTCACGCCATGGCGTCTGCGCGCCAGACAAACACAAAACAATTGAATGGTCCGCCGCGCCTTGTTCCGACGGAGGCGGCGTAATGGTACAGTCTCGCGCCCTGGCGCCGATGGAGATGGACGTCGACGAGGAGATGCTCATAGAGCCGTCGAAGGCTGCGCAGTATTTTCTCTATATTATTGCGGGCTTGTTTTTTACAACGCTGCTCTGGGCGTCCGTCGCAAAGCTTGACCGGGTTACGCGGGGACAGGGACGCGTCGTCACGTCAAATCAGCTTCAGGAAGTGCAGTATCTGGAAGGCGGTATCGTTCAGGAGATTCTCGTTTCGGCTGGACAGCAAGTCGCCAAGGGCGACGTTCTTATCAAGCTCGATCCTACACAGATGAATGTGGAATTTAATCAAGGGCGCGAAGGCTATAATGTACTGGCCTCGCGTATTGAACGCCTGGAATCTGAAGCGGGGCTGAGGCCCGTCGCATTCAACGCCGCGTTGACGCGTGCGGCGCCGCGCGTGGTTGCGAATGAGCGCGCCCTTTATGAGGCCCGCAAAGCCGAACTCGACGCGTCTCTGGAAGTGGAAATGCGCAAGCTCGATCAACGGCGTGAAGCGTTGGAAGACGCAAAAGTGTCTCTCGCAACAGCTGAAGAGGCGCTGAGTCTCGCTGCGCAGGAAATGAATATGATGGAGCGGCTCGTCGCCAAAGGCATTGAGCCGCAGGTAGAATTATTGCGTGCGCGCCAACGCGAGGCCGCCGCCCGCAGCGATTTTCAGCGCGGCAAGATTGCTGTCAATCGCAGCGAAGCGGAGGTCGCCGAAGCGCAAGGAGAGATCGAACGCATCCGAACGACTTTCGCTGCTTCGGCGGCAGACGAACTTTCTAAGAGCAAGGCGGAACTGGAAGAACTGAAAGGCGAATTGCCGGCGCTTGAAGACAAAGTTACGCGGACTGATATTCGCGCGCCGGTCGCGGGCGTTGTCAATCGTGTGCTGGTATCCACTGTCGGTGGTGTCGTGACGCCCGGGGAGACCATCGTCGAAATTGTGCCCAGCGAAGACACGTTGTTAGTGGAAGCCCGGATTAAACCGGCGGATATCGGGTTCTTGCGGGTGGGCCAGGAGACCAAGGTTGGCATCACCGCTTATGACTCTTCGGTTTACGGCTCCATGGCCGGCGTTATTGAAACGATCAGCCCGGACGCTATCGAAGACGAAAAAACCGGCGAGAGTTACTATAATATAAGCGTGCGCACCAATGCGGACGCTCTGCAAAGCAAGCGCGGGGATTTGAGAATTCTGCCCGGCATGGCGGCGGAGGTGTCGGTCCTCAACGGCAAGCGCACCGTTCTCGCCTATATCCTCAAACCCTTGGCTGACATCGGCGACAAGGCCATGCAGGACAAGTAAAGGCATACAAGATCAGATCGCCTCATTGGGCTTGTTTCGGGAAGTGATTTGGCCTCTTTATGCGGGCTTCCGCATGTGCTGAAAACAGGTCCGCCGCCTTATGACTGCGCCGATATCGATCATTATCGTGAACTATAACAGCGGCGATCGATTGCAAAAATGTCTGGCGGCGTTGGCGGCGCAAACCTGTCGCGACTTTGAGATTATCGTTGTCGACAATAACTCGACCGATAATTCCCTGAACGTAGAGGCGCCCGAAGGCGTTGATTTCAAGATATTGCCAATGGCGGAAAACCTCGGTTTCGCCGCCGCCAATAACCGCGCGGCGGAACAGGCGAGCGGAGATTGGCTCGCTTTTCTAAATCCTGACGCCTATGCGACGCCGGACTGGCTGGAAGGCTTTGTTGCCGGATGCGAACGTTACCCAGGCGTTGACGCCTTTGGGTCGCTTCAATTGAATGCGAACGACCCCTCGCGGATCGATGGCGCCGGCGACGCCTATTTCGCCGCCGGCATTTCCTATCGCGGTCATTTCAATCGGCGCGCAGAAACAGCGCCGCCGGAGGGGGAGTGCTTTGCGCCTTGCGCAGCCGCCGCCTTTTATCGAAAAGAAACATTCGAAGAGCTCGGCGGGTTTGAGGAGAGTTTCTTCTGTTATTCTGAAGACGTTGATCTCGCATTCCGCCTGCGCCTCCTAGGCGGGCGCTGTGTGCAGCTTCGTGATGCGATCGTTCACCATGAAGGGTCTGGCATCACCGAGCAACTCGGCGGCTTTGCTGTTTATCATGGGCACCGGAACCGTCTGTGGACTTACTTTCGCAATATGCCTTTACCGCTTCTTGTTCTGACATTGCCGGCGCAAATAGCGGTATCATTGATATTGGTTCCAATCTTTGTGCTCAGGGGGCGTGGGGGGACTTATTTACGAGCCGTCGGGGACGCCCTTGCGGCGATCCCTGGCATGGCCGCAGATCGCGCCCGTCTTCAGGCGACCCGCCGAGCCTCAGTCGGGGCGTTAGCCAGAACAATGACTTGGTCGCCAGCGAAGTTCTTGCGACGGGACGCCGATATTAGAGATGCTGTGTAAGCGTCCCTTGAAAGCGGAGTAGCGGTCGTTGTTCTTACCTCTTTTAGTTGAATCCAGTTTGCTTATTTCTTGCTAAAGCGGGGCTGGAATGACGATTGCATTACGAATGTTTCGTAATTTATTTTTTTATTCAGCCGCCTTTGACCAGTTTTTGCCGCAAATGAAGTGAAATCTGTGAAAATCCTCGTATAGACAGGGATTTATGATGATTACGGGGTTGCGTAGGGACGGCTTCGGTCGTTAGTTGACGTGCGCGGGGCGATTGTTTTTGGTATGATGGAGTAAGAGATGACGCCAGGAGACGATACATTAGACGGCACTGCCGGCGACGATACGATTAATGGTCTTGCCGGAAACGATTTGATTAACGGTCTTGCTGGTAACGACTCGTTGCTGGGTGAGGGGGACGACGACACGCTTGATGGCGGCGATGGGGTTGATACCCTTATAGGCGGCTCCGGAAACGACAGGCTTATCCTTGGGCCGGCCGCAACCGCTTTTGGCGATGGCGTCGATGTTGCCGTTGTTGATGGCGGCAGTGGAACTGACACGCTTGTCATTCCCTTCAATTTTAACCAGGTGCAACCGTCGATCGGTGACCTGGATCCTCAGTCGACATTCCTCCTTAGTGATCCATCCGATTTTGATATCAATCCCGTTGGGATTGAGTTGCTCGAGTACAACGACCAGACACGCGAACTAAGTCTTGGTACTGCCGGTAACGACAATCTGACAGCGACCCTCGGATTTTCTGCACTAATGGTATCAGGCTTGGGTAATGATACTCTCACAGGGTCAAATTTTGCTGACTCGATTCAGGCAAATACTACCGCCATGGGCGATGGTAACAAAACGGCTAATGGCCTTGGCGGAAATGACGCAATTAGCACGGGTGACGGTGACGACTCCATGCTGGGCGGCTCTGGTGACGACGTCTTGATCTCAGTTGCGGGTGACGATACCGCGAGGGGCGAAGATGGGGCCGATTTTATCATAACCGGCGCCGGTAATGATGTGCTGGATGGCGGCAGTGGCAATGACAGCCTTTTCGGCGAAACGGATAACGACACATTAACCGGCGGCGCTGGCGCGGATTTACTGAATGGTGGCTCCGGCACCGACCAGGCGAATTATTCGTCGTCTGCATTTGCGGTAACAATAGATCTTACTTTTGGAACCGTGACAGGCGGAGATGCTGTCGGCGACACGCTTACCAGTATTGAAGATATTTTCGGTACGAATTCCGGAGATCGATTAATTGGCGACGGCGGCGCAAACGTTTTTACAGGCGTCAATGGGAATGACACGCTGACCGGCAATGGAGGTAATGATCAACTGTTTGCCGGTTTTGGCGATGATCGCGCCGATGGCGGCGGGGGTGAAGACATTGTGCTTGGCGGTCCCGGCAAGGACACCCTTATCGGGGGGGCAGGCGACGACACGCTTGGTGGGAGCAACCGCAGCGATTTGATGCGTGGTGACGCAGGCGACGACCTCATTTTAGGTTCCAATGGTAATGATCGCCTTTTCGGCGGGGATGACAATGATACGCTGCAAGGCGGCAGCGGGCGTGACACCCTAAATGGTCAGGATGGCGCAGATCGGATTTTTGGTGGTGGTGGTAGTGGTGACCTACTTACCTACATCGATTCTAGCGCTGGCGTTTTTGTTCGGCTCTGGGCGAACGACGGCACCGGCGGTAGCGCCCAAGGTGATCAAATTTTTGAGATCGAGAATCTTGAAGGTTCAAACTTCCAGGACACGTTGCAGGGCACTAATGGTGTTAATAGGCTTGAGGGGGAAAATGGCGGCGACCTGCTTCAAGCGCTTGATGGTGATGATTTCCTCATCGGGGGAAATGGGGCTGATACGCTTGTAGGTGGAGGGGGGAACGATCAGTTCTGGCATACTAAGGGCGATGACGCAGATACCATTACTGACTTTGTGGCAGGCGCCGCATCTGGAGATGCTGTCCGGCTTTTTGGCTATGGTTCGGCATTTGACACCTTTAACGAGGTAATCGCTGCATCCACTCAAGTTGGCAATGACGTCCTGATAAATTTCGGTGGCGGTGATAGCATCACTCTTGAAGATGTCACGCTCGGCACTCTGGATGCATCAGATTTCATCTTTTGACGGGAAGAAGTTCTGCAATAGAAGTCCACGCGATGTGCGTCTTATTCTGCTCTAACAATATATCGCAGACGTGATGCGCTTAGCGCGCATCACGATGTTTTTCACGTAGAGCAATAATTTCCTGGCGCCTATTCTCTTTTATATGGGCCTCAAGCGTTGAAATTCGATTCGTAATGTCAATGGCCAGCCGCCCCAGGGTAAACCTTTGAAACAGCAATGCCATAGACAATGTGCAAAGGAAAAACGCCATTATGAGCCATGGTAGCGTTGAGATCAGGTCACTGGCGACAGCGGCTGCGGCGATAGAGGCGCCGATAAAAAGCGCAAGCGGGATGAGAGCCCATCGCCATTGGCTTGTTGCAAACTGATGGAGTCGATACCAGCGATCTCCGATGCCTTGCTTTGATGACTGTAAGGGAAAGGCTTTTGCGTCTTCATCTGCTGACGTAACTTCACTACCTTCACTCAAAAAGTCGTCCAGGTTGATGAATGAAAAGCTACGCACTTCGGACTTTGCGTTTGCATTATAAACTTTGCAATCAAAAGGCTTTAGATTGTGTGCTGCGGTTTGCCATGCTCCAACATGCAGCCCGGGTCGCGGATTTGGGATGCAGTATCGATCTCCGGTTTTTTGATACCCATCAAAGAAGTAGTTCGGGTTTTCTTTTTCGCTGGCGACTTCAAGCACAATACCGCCCCGGTGTTCGGAGCCGGCGACGATTTCTTTGTAACGCCCGTCGATACCAAGCAAGATGATTTTACGAAACCCAAGCGTCGCCCCCCACAGCGTTGCGTGACTTCCTGTTGTGATGGTTGGTGCGCCAGAAAAGGGCGGACCCATGTTATGGAATGCGTCAAAATTGATGACTCGGCGATCATAAGCGGCATCACCGAGGGCGTCGATTAGATTGCTGCGTAGGAGAAATGTTTGAATCCGGCCTTCGTTCAGCAATTCAACAATAGCGTTCCGGTGGCTAAGCCCGACAACTTCGTCAAGGCAGGCATAATAACGCGGACGCCAATCGATTTCCCGCCAGTATCGATAGGCCGCATTCATGCCCAATGTGGCGTATGGCGAAAGGGCTTTTAAGTCGATCCCCTTCAATGACGGACCGTTACCGATGATAAATAACGTGTTTTGATCAGCTGAAATCATGGTTTAAGCTCGCATGCGTCGTAAGCAATTGAAATGTAAAGAAAAATTTATATTGGGCATGTGCGTCCCATTATATGTCCCGGTTCGCCCGACAAGCCCCGTTTGTTGGTTCGGTTTTTCCAGGCTTTCCGGGTTGAGTCTGTTGCGATATCTGCTCTAAATCCGATTTTCGTAAAGGGCTAGTCGACTATGATCACCGCTTCAACCCATGATGAGATCAACACCGCCGCAATGCCGGCGTGGACGAAATTGCTTAAGGATGATTCCCCTAAAAAGCAGGGCCATGCACCGGTTTTTATTTGGCAAATGGGTAAGGTTGGATCACGCACTTTCACCGATGCGGTTGAGGATCTGGGGGATTATGCCGTCTTTCATTTTCACCACACGAATGCAGAGACTATTCACAAAGTTGTCGATGCGAAGCGTGCAGCAGGCGTAGAGATTCCTGACGATTTGATACTGTCTCAAAAGCTTTTAGAACATGTCAGCTCTATAAAGGCCGAGAGGGAAGAAAAAATATATGTTGTTAGCGCCGTACGCGATCCCGTTGCGC
>CBDDKD010000014.1:0-18808 GCA_965230025.1 Hyphococcus sp. | reverse complement strand
TTTAATGACAACAAAGTGTTTGTATCCCTTAACGTCTATCAGTGCGATGCCGGGGACGCCAATTTCCTGAATCCGGTCGAGACTCAATCGAAAGCCGTCCGCCTGCAGACCGCTTATCTCCAGATACCGTTTCATCTCAAGAAGTGAGAACCCAAGTTCCCGGATGCGATCTTTGTCGCCGACTTCCCACATCGCTTCAAAAGCATCGGTTTCAGAAACGTCCCGGCCATAATGATGCGTGAGAAGGGTCGCTAACGCGGCGGAGCCGCAACTAAAATCGAACTGTTGGCGAACAATCGTTTCAAACTTCTGCTCAGCCATGCTTGAAACATCAACTCGCGCCGTTACACCGCCGGCGCCGACAAACAATTCATCAGCATGTGCTTGCGAAAACACGCCAAACACCATTGTCATCGCAGCAAAGGCGCTGCTGCGAATCATTTGATGCTTTAAAAGCGTTGGTTTTCTTGACTTCACGCGAAGCTCCCCCATGAGCTTAGTCTCTAATTATTCAGCGACCCACCCAAATCGATGTTCACATTAACGATGCTTTGAAACACGACACCATTGCCAGTGTTATTGAAGACAGTCGTAATGCCTCCATTCCCGCTCACCACATTATCTGTGATCTGGCCTGTATCCGAATTGTTGACATTTACGTTTTCTACAGCGCCGTCATTGTCTGCAATGTTGAGATCAAAATCGCCGATATCGACAGCCGTATTGGAGCCGCCGGACGCCTCACTCATCGCCAACTCATCCATTGGCGAGAAGGCGCCAAAAATATCCGTGGCCTCAGCAACCGGCGCCGCTTCACTCACTGCCGCAACTGGCGCATCAACCGGCGCAGGCGCATGTGCGAGAAAAGGCGCTGCAAATATACCCCAAGCACTCATACCCATTGAAAGCTCCGTCTCCCCATTAAGCTTAAAGCTTACACGATCTATTCAAATGATAGCAGTTATATTGAACGTATTTACGTTAATTCGCTGCAATCTTTCAATAAACCGTACACCTCATAATTTGCTTTGAATTTGAATTTTTCTTGCGCCGACGGGCGCTGCGAAAATCGATCGCAGCGCCCTTGGCCGTATTAACAGTCAACCAATCTTAGTTGTTAACCGTACCAACGTTGACGTTCTGCGAAGCCTGGAAGCTGCCAACACCAGAGTTGTTGTTGGAAGCCGTCAGACCACGATTGCCCTGAACGTTCGCATCGATGTTGCCTGAAGTGTAGGAAGCGCCTGGACCTTCAGCAGGAACTGCGCCGCCAATTGCAACCCCAGTCACTGTCGATGACAGTGTAGAGTTGTTCAGCTGAACATCACCGATTGTCAGGGTGTTATTGAATGAGTCATTTGTAGACGCATCAATATCAACCGCGATGTCAACATTACCCGAATCATTGATCGAGTTATCCGAGTTATCGGAGTTGTCAGAGTTGTCGGAGTTATCCGAATTGTCTGAATTGTCCGAGTTGTCGGTGCTGACAGTACCGCTGTCATTCGCAACCGCAGAACCGTTATCAGCATTGTTGTTCTGGCTGTTATCAGTCTGCGAGTTGTCGTTGCCGGAGTCAGAGATATCAACGTCAAGCGCGTCGTTGTCTGATCCGTCACCATCGATATCAAGACCATCATTGTCTTCAGTGGTGTTGCCGCTATCTGCGACATCAACATTGGCGTTAGTGTTGGTCTGAGTTGAACCGCCGCTTGCGGAGTTCGAACCGTCGCTGGCTTCGTTTGACTCAGTGTTGTTGCCATTGTCGGTAACATTCACGTCAAGGTTGCCAGAGTCGTTGATCGAGTTATCTGAGTTATCAGAGTTGTCTGAATTGTCTGAATTGTCTGAGTTATCAGAGTTGTCAGAATTGTCGATCGAGCTGCCATTGTTCGCAGAACCGTTATCGGCATAAGAGTTATCCGAATTATCATTCTGCGAATTGTCATTGCCGTTGTCTTGAACATCAACATCAAGAACGTCTGAGTCAGCACCCGTAAACGCATCCGTATTGTTGGAGTCGTTCGTGGAGTTGTCAGAGTTGTCAGAGTTGTCAGAGTTGTCGTTGCCGTTGTTTTGAGCATCGATATCCAACACGTCTGAATCATCCCCTGTGAACAAATCCGCATCTGTATTACCGGAGTCGTTCGTGGAGTTGTCGGAGTTGTCATTGCCGTTGTTCTGGGCGTCGAAATCTACGACATCCGAATCATCCCCTGTAAACAAATCCGCATCTGTATTACCGGAGTCGTTCGTGGAGTTGTCAGAATTGTCGGAATTGTCGTTCTGAGAGTTGTCGTTGCCATTGTCCTGAACATCGACATCGAGAACGTCGCTGTCACCACCTGTGAACGCTTCCGTGTTGTTGGAGTCGTTCGTGGAGTTGTCAGAGTTGTCGTCGTTGTTGCTGGCGTTGTTTTGGTTGCCAGCGCCAGTTTCCTGGTTGCCAGCGCCGCCTTCTTGATTGCCAGCGCCGTTCTGATCGCCAGGACCAGCTTCTTGATCGCCTGGGCCAGCTTCTGATGGCTGTGCGTAAGCGCTGCCGACAGATGCAAGCAGAGCTGCTGCGGCGATTGATGATAAAAGCTTAAGTTTCACTTTAGTGTCTCCCACTTTTCAGTTTCAGTACTAACCAACCGAAACCGCCCCAAAATTCGCAAAACGCCGAATATGGTGCGCACTTCAGTTATTCGGGGAGTATTGATGTCCCCCCACACGGGCTTTTATCTGCAAGCTGTGTGCCAAATCGGGGCGCCGAAAGGTGAACTTGGGTTAATATTATGAAAATACTGGTATTAATTGGGACAATCGAAGGGTTTTTAACTCGTTTCGACACATTGCTGCGTTGCAATAAAGTGTTCAATTATTACTGCCGTTGTTCGATACGATCGCTGCAGGTGCACAATGCTGGCTCACAGCGTGGTGATTCAACGAAACTTCATGATCTCGTATTACAGATCAGTGACTTGCATCTCAAACAGAGCAAATAACGCCGAGCAAACTATCCTTTAACGGGTATAAAATCGCTGCGATGCACGCAATGGTCGAAAAGCTTTTATCCACAGTCTATTTTTCGAGCGTTTAAACAGTTTTCCTTCTTGATTCTGCCCGCTGGAGGTCTATCCTAAAAAACTCGTAAGTAAGAAGACGAGTTTAGTAATCGGTGGGTGTGGGAGAGAATTTTATCAGGCGCCAGGCCAGAGCAAATTAGGCGCTCTGCCCTAACTTAATTTCTTTTGGGCTTCGTGTTGCTTTGGGCGGTCTGACGCGTTGTTAAAACGCATCCTTGTTAAATTCTGACGATCCTTTGCTTTAATTGGGGGAGCATATGGACGTTTCTACGGATGGGCTGCCAGCCCATTCTAACGATGACTGTTCGCATTCGGAGGGGATGGAGTTCTCCTCAGACAGTACCGTTTATTCTCAAGCGGTCTGGTCAAACGAACAATCCGGAAACACAAAATCGCAACCAATTTCGCTGGCGCAGGCGCGTTCGCGCCTGAAACCGTCGCGATCCGGCCAATCTGCTCTGCGCGATGTGATTGTCGGCTCCAGCCGTCAGGCGCAAGAGTTGCGCGACAAGATAAAGCTCTATGCCGCTGAAGACGCGCCGGTTCTGATCATTGGCGAAACCGGGGTCGGCAAGGAACTGGTCGCCCGGCAATTGCATCAGCAAAATTCCAGATGCGACGCGTCTTTCGTGCCTTTAAATATCGGCGCAGTCACAGAAACGCTGTCAGCGGCGGAACTGTTTGGTCATACCAAAGGCGCATTTACGGGCGCCCTCGCCGACCGTGACGGCGCGTTCCAGATGGCCGATGGCGGTTCGCTATTCCTTGACGAAATCGGCGACACGCCATTGTCAATTCAGGCGCAGCTTTTGCGGGTTTTGGACGATGGCATGGTCACGAAGGTCGGGGGACGCTCACCGCGTCAGGTAGACCTCCGACTGATTGCGGCGACAAATGTCGACTTGGCCGATGCTGTGCGTGCAGGCAAATTTCGTCGTGACCTTTATTATCGCATCAATGTGCTGGTCATTGACGTTCCACCCTTACGCGAACGCGGCGACGACGTTATTGAGATCGCCGAAGCCATAATCGCTTCCAGCCCGACTGAACGGCACCGTCGAAAGAAGTTAACGCCAAGCGCAGTCAAACGATTGAAGGCGCACAGCTTCCCCGGCAATGTTCGGGAATTACGCAATGTCGTCACACGCGCAGTAGTACATGCAACCGGTTCAAAAATCTGTGACGAGCATGTCACATTTGCAACGACGCAACGCGTGCGTGAAACGCAAACTGACCTGCTCAACATCGCAGCGGCGAGAGATCTCGTTAGTCGATTCGTCATGGTCAAAGCCTTGAAAATCGCCGACGGCAACGTCTCTAAAGCCGCCAAACTTACTGGCCGCGCTCGCGGCACTGTCCATGCAATGAAGAAACAGCTCGACGACGATGACATTGCATCTGTCTACAAGTCCACATGTGCGCAGATCAAAGCGCTTATCGACGATTGTTAACGCGGGGGAAACAATGAACAAATCAGACCTCATGATCTATTGCGCCGCGACGGCGTTAACTGTGGCCGGCGCGCCAGCGCTTGCCGCAGATCAGGCTTCTGCGGCGCCGGCGGCCACCAAATACGCACCGCAGCCAACCGTAGAAGAAGAGCTCGTTTATATGCGTGATGTTATCGCGGTGCAGACCTTGCGCCTCGATCAGGCGGAGCAAAATCTCTCGCGACAATCGGAACTGATTGATGCGCAGGCTCGTCAAATTGCAGAGTTACAGCAGATGGTGAGCTCTTCACAGCAGATGCTGGCGAGTCTCGGCGCTTCCCGGCCTGCGAGGCTTGCGGGCGGCCATGTCGTTGAAAGCGGCGACACGCTTTCGCAAATCGCTCGTCAGTACGACACCACAGTCAGCGCGCTCGCATCGGCAAACGATCTTCAGGCCCCGTACCGTCTTCGAATTGGTCAAAATCTCACCGTGCCGGGGGCGGCGCCAGCGACAGCCGCCCGCGTGGCCCAGGCCGATCCCATTGCCGACCAGATTGAAAAAATTGAATCGCAGCAAAGTAACGAAACACAGCAGCAAGAACCGCAACGGGTCGCTGCAGCCCCGGCAGTTTCACCCAGCGAACGTCCTGACGTTACGCAACGTGTAATTAATGAGCAGGAAGATCGTAAACCTGACGATCCAGCAAGCCAAACTCCGGAATCTGTCGGCGTAAGACCTGATGAAGAAGATGAAATTCCTGAACTCGCGGTCTTTGCAGATGTCGGCGGCGTCCTGACGCCAAAAGGCACCATGTATGTCGAACCGGGGGTTGATTTCGCCACATCATCAGACAATCGGTTTTTCTTCCAGGGCGTTGAAATTGTCGATGCGGTTCTGATTGGCGCCATTGAAGCCACGGACACCGACCGCCGCGCGATTACGGAAAGCATCGGCGTTCGCTATGGCCTGACAAATCGCATTGAGGTTGATGGCAGTATTTCTTATGTCAGCCGCCGGGATCGCGTTTCCGGCGTAGCCATCGATGACAATTCAGCGGCCACACGCAATCTTGGCGGCTATGGAATTGGCGACGCAAATTTCGGCATACATTACCAGCTCAATAATGGCCGTAATTTCCCCTACACGATCGTGAACTTGCGCGCCAAGGCGCCTACCGGAAATGGGCCATTCGATGTTGATCGCGATGCAAACGGTTTTGATACGGAGCTGGCGACAGGGTCAGGTTTCTGGACCATTGAGCCAAGCCTTAGCTTTATTCTGCCGACGTCTCCGGCGGTCATTTTCGCTAATGTCGGCTATCAGAAAAATATGTCTGTATCTCCGAACTCAATCATCGGGCCTGACACGACAATAATTGACTTCGACCCAGGCGATGCAATCCGAACGAGCCTCGGCGTCGGCATTTCTGTTAATGAACGCCTCTCACTTAATTTTGGCTACGACCAGAGCAACTTCTTCGAATCACGCTCATCCGTCCGTCAGGAAAACATTTTCCGGGCCCGTGACGATGATAATGACGGCCAACAGGACATTAATACAGACGGAATGGGCAATCTACTCGACCAAAACGGCAACATCTTTGTCCTCAATCCTGATGGTACAATCCCTGCTGGAGTGACGCCAGATCTTCTGTTTGATGGGCCGTTCACTGAGTTCCGCACAACACAAAGCCCCGCCACCACTGTCGGTTCATTCCTGTTTGGCGGCTCTTACGCGGTAACGGATAATTTCCGTATCAATCTCAACACCGCTTTTGGCGCAACTGATGAGGCGCCTGACATGCGCGTTTCACTCCGGGCGCAGTACAAGCTCTTTGGGAAATAGGACGCTAACGAAATATCGATAACCTACTTGAAAGGCGCTTCACCAACTGAGGCGCCTTTTTCATTACAGCGTCCGTTTGCTTGGACATTTTCTTCGCCAAAGCACATTATTAATCTGTATAAATACTTTTATCGAAATAAGCAAAATTTGCATTCCCGTTCTCAATCCTTTATCTATAGCGCCTATGGTTAAAAACAGCCTTTTTGACGGATATGACACCGGTGCGGATTTTTGCGAGACATTAAACAAAACAAATGGCGGCGAGAAAAATCCGCTTGCGAAACGCCTTTCAAATTACAACCTCCGCACACTCAATCAACGCAACAAAGCGGCCGAACGCGAACTCCACAATCTCGGGATTACATTCACCGTCTATTCTGACGCAGGGGCGATTGACCGAATCTTGCCATTTGACCCACTGCCTCGCCAGATTTCCGCAGATGATTGGTCGACGCTGAACCAGGGGTGTATCCAGCGCGTTCAGGCGCTAAACGCATTCCTGACGGACATTTACAGCAAACAGCAGATCCTCAATGACGGCGTCGTGCCGCGCGACCTGGTGCTGAAAAACAAACATTTCCGCGAGGAAATGATGGACGTCAGCCTCACAAAAAATACTTATACGCACATCGCCGGAGTGGATTTGATCCGTGACGAAAATGGCGACTTCCTGGTGCTGGAAGACAATTGCCGCTCGCCGTCAGGCGTTTCCTACGTCATTGAAAACCGGCATCTGATGATGCGGTCATTTCCTGATCTGATGGAAGGAATGAGGATTGAGCCGGTTTCCGATTACGGCAAACGCTTGCGCGGCAAACTCCTGGAAACGGCGCCTGAGGGCGTTCAGGATCCAAATATTGTTCTGTTGACGCCAGGGGTTTTCAACTCCGCCTATTTTGAACATGTGTTCCTGGCGCGTGAAATGGGCGTGCCTTTGGTAGAAGGACGTGACTTGTATGTAGACGAACAGGATCGCGTCTTCATGAAATCAATTTCCGGTCTTAAACGCGTACACCTTATCTATCGGCGCATTGATGATGATTTCCTTGATCCGGAAGTGTTTCGCGAAGACTCAATGCTCGGCGTTCCTGGCGTAATGCGGGCGCTCAAAGCTGGAAAGGTAACAATCGCGAACGCGGTCGGCGCCGGCGTTGCTGATGACAAAGCGGTCTACGCCTATATGCCGCGTATTATCGAATATTACCTTAGCGAAGAAGCAATCCTCAAAAACGTCAAGACTTACATTTGCCGTGAGCCAAACGATCTTGCCTATGTGCTCGATCATCTGGATGACCTTGTCGTCAAACCGGTCGGCGAATCCGGCGGTTATGGCATCGTTGTCGGACCCAAGGCAACCAAAGCGGAGGTTGAGGCTGTTCGAGTGGAAATAAAGAATAATCCGGAGAACTACATCGCTCAGCCAATGATTAATTTATCCGTATGCCCAACATTAACCCCGGCGGGGGTCCGGGCCCGGCATGTGGATTTGCGGCCTTTCGTTCTGACTGGCGCAGAAAGTTGGGTCCTTCCCGGCGGCCTCACCCGTGTCGCCATGCGTGAAGGATCAATCATTGTCAATTCGAGCCAGGGCGGCGGTTCGAAAGACACCTGGGTCATGCGGTAAGGGGGCGGTCGCAATGTTACTTTCCCGTTACGCTGAAAACGCCTTTTGGCTTGGCCGCTATATGGAGCGCGTCGAAAGTCTTGCACGGCTTCTATCCGTGACCGAAGCCTTCGCCGCTGACCAGGAAAGCGACGAAGCCTGGGCGCCGATATTATCCGTCTTCGCTGATGAACAAGCTTTTGCGCAAGGCGGCAAGGCGCTAACGGCGCTGAACGTCGCGCGGTTTTACATCACAGACCGTTCAAATCCGAACTCGGCGATATTTGCAGCGTTTGCGGCAAAAGAAAATGCACGGTCGCTGCGTCATTTGATCAGTACGGAAAGCTGGCGTCAGATATCCGTTTTCAGCGGACAGTTTACACCCCTTGAGAAGCGCCGTTTCGCCCTTTCGAAACTTAGCGAGATCTGCACAGAAATCAGCAATGGCTGCTTTACCCACCGCGGCGTCATGGAAGCCACGAGCTATCGCGACGAAGTCTGGCGATTTAACAGATTGGGCGCAGCGCTGGAACGCGCTGACCAGATGACCCGCCTCATTGATATCAAATATTTCCGCTTTGATCGCGACGATGATGACGCTGCGGCGCCGCCGGATGTCGCGTGGTGGAATACGCTATTGCGATCGGCGTCAGGGTATCATGCGTTTCAACGTAATCATTCATTCAACGCCGACCCGGCGGATGCCGCCCACTTCGTGTTGTGTGACCCTTATCTGCCATTATCCGTAGCCAATTCAGCCGAAACCGCAATCTATCAGCTCGAAAGACTGGAACGCGATTTCAATGCACGCCCCGGCCCAGACGTGAATTCAGCCGCTGAAACATTGCGGGGGCGCCTCGCCTCACCGCCGGAACGCCTTAACGGTCGCGCATTGCATGACTATCTCGACACTGTGCAGCGCGAAATAATAGGCCTCGCCAAAGCCCTCAATGAACGCTATTTCTCCCCCACCGGGTGAGGCGGGATTTACTGACGCACCACTATCCGTTCACGAGGCCGTTGTGAGTTCAACACCATCTACATTTGAGACGCCGCCGCTTGTCAGCACCGATTTGCTGCAGGTTCGTCACGTGACGCGATATCGTTACGCGCGCCCGGTGCAGTTCGGCGATCACCGCGCGATGTTTCGACCGCATGAGACGAACGATCTGCGGCTTACCTCATTCGAGATTAATACCAATCCCACCTCAACTCAGCACTGGGTTCACGACGTGTTTTCCAACTCCAAGGTCGTGATGAGTTTTGCCGACATGGAGCCAACCGACACGTTGGAGATTACCTGCACGTTCAGTGTGGTGCGCTCCACAATCCACGAGCCCAAATTCCCTATTGCTAAATTCGCCGAGCGTTATCCCTTCGTCTATCCGTCCGATCAATGGACTGACCTTGTTGCGTTGATCCGGCCGGAATATGACGCGCCGAGCGGCGAGGTAAAAAAATGGGCGCATAATTTTCTCGATGGTCTGCATGGCGATACCTGGGAAGTTCTGACCTCAATCAATAGCGCCATACATGCCGGTTTCGACTATAAACGCCGGGAGGAACCGGGCATTCAGCCGCCGCGCGAAACCTTACGCATGGGGTGCGGGTCATGCCGTGACTTCGCTGTTCTTATGCTGGAGGCTGTGCGCCAGCTTGGCTTCGCGGCGCGCTTTGTTACCGGCTATCTCTATGATCCATTGACGGATCAAGGCGGCGGCCTGCAAGGGGCCGGCGCTACCCATGCCTGGGTGCAGGTGTTCCTGCCTGGCGCAGGCTGGATCGAATTTGACCCGACAAATGGGCTGATTGCATCGGGACAACTGATCCGCACCGGCGTTGCGCGCCTGCCCGCGCAAGCAGTGCCGCTGGAGGGCTCTTTCGAAGGCGCCTCCGAAGACTTTCTCGGCATGGATGTGGATGTCCGGGTAACCGCTCTCGCGCCAACCCTGAACGGGTAAGATCAAGTCGCTCATCCCGCAGCATTGCATCCCCACAGATGCCTGTTTTCAGCCAAAGATAAAATCATTTGTATGCAGATCGCTGACGGTGACGCTTTGCAGCAGGATCTGATCGCCGCCGCCGAAATCGATGACAGCATCGCCGCCGACATCGCTGGCCGCCGCCAGAACCTCCGCAAACGTATCAAATGCAGGGCCCATGTTGAACAGGCGGATCGCGTCGTCGCTTCCGGCGCCCGCCTCAAAATCTGTAATCACGTCCGCGCCGTCGCCGGCGAAATAAAGGAACGTGTCGTCGCCTGCGCCGCCAACGAGCAAATCGTCGCCGCGATCGCCGATCAACTGGTCCGCGCCGTCAAGACCCTGGATGATGTCGTCACCGTCGTTGCCGTCAATCCGGTTGGCGCCGGCGTCGCCAGCAAGGGAGTCGTTGAATGTCGAACCTGCCAGGTTCTCGATCTCGAGCAGCGTATCGCCGAGCGCGTCGCCCGCCGTCCCGTCGCTGTTCCAAAGCCTTACCTGTACGCCTGCGCCTGCACCCGCGTAAGACGCGACATCCGCCCCGCCGCTGTTGCCGCCCACAAGACGGTCGGCGCCTTCGCCGCCTTCCAGCGTGTCGCGGCCGTTGCCGCCAAGCAGCGTGTCGTTTCCTCCGTCTCCGAACAATCGATCGTTGCCGTTGGAGCCGAGCATGAGATCGTCGCCGTCGCCGCCGCGCAAGAGATCGCTGCGGTTCGAGGCGCCGAGCGTGTCGTTGTCCGCGCCGCCAAGCAGCGTGTCCTTACCCGGCCCTGTCCGGATCAAATCCGCGCCGACCCCGCCGTCCGCCCGATCATCGCCGAACCCTGAAAACAGCTGGTCATCGCCGTTCTCGCCAAACAGCGTGTCGTCGCCGTCATCACCCAGGAGCGTGTCGGCGGCGTCACCACCGAGAAGAATATCATCATCGTCACCGCCGGTGAGACTATCCGCGCCTTCGTTTCCGATCAGCAGGTCCATGCCCGCACCGCCTATGAGAACATCGTCACCGAAGCGGCCTTCGATGGTGTCGTCGCCACCCAACCCGTCGATCGTATCGTTTCCAGATGTGCCGATCAGCGAGTCATCTCCAGCCGTTCCAGCGGGAGTGACTATTCTAAGGTTGTCCAACAAAAAGTCTCTACCAAGAGAAAATTCTCCATTGGTAATGATCACAAAACGATCCGCGACACTATCACCATCAACATCAAACTGAATCTCAGTCTGACCTCCGCCAACCTGATATCGGTACTCGCCAACAGTATTAGAAAAGGAATTCGTTCCAATGAATGTCAGCTCCAAACCTCCGTCTAATCCGAGTTCGCCAAACTGATTGATACGGAAGAAACTGATGCTTTCTCCAACTTCCAGATCCGTAATGACGTCGCCTATCGATCCCAATTCATCAACGGTATCAAATTCGAAGACATCAAAGCCAGCGCCGCCAGTGACGGTATCATCGCCTTCTTCACCTTCAATATGATCATCCCCTGCGCCTCCCTCGACAATGTCATTTCCGCGATCGGCAAACAGACTATCGTCACCATCGCCGCCAATCAGAGAGTCATCGCCCAAATTGCCGGTTATTGTATCATTGCCCCCTAAGCCGTCGATCGTGTCGTCACCAATGCCGCCGGCAATTGAATCATTTCCAGGCGTAGCCGCCGCTATAACCGTAACTTCCAGGGTATTTGAGCCGTCAAATGTCTCGCGGAGATCAAATTCGTCATTGGTCAAATTAATGAAACTATCCGCTATTCCGTTACCATCTGTATCAATTTGAATTTGTGTTTGGCCGCCACCAGTCTGAACGCGATATTCTCCAGCTTGAGCAGTAAAGGCGCCATTGCCAATAAATGTCAGGTCGCCGCCCGCTGAATCAAACGGGCTCAGTCGCTCGCCAATTGCGAAGTCAGTAATGACTTGTACGCTGGCTGATGCCTCAACAATAAATATATCAATACCATCGCCACCAGCTAACGTGTCGGCGCCATCGCCACCGACCAGTGTATCCGCGCCATCGCCGCCGGAAACATCGTCGTCACCGGCGCCTGCGTCTAAAGAGTCGTCGCCAGCACCACCCACCAATGTATCGTTGCCGGCGCCTCCATAGGCGTCGAAATTCAACCCCAGCGAGGGGGTCAACAAATCGTTTGTCGCCGCGCCGAGCGCCAGTTCAAATATGCGCGTAGGAGCTTCTGATCCGGTCCGGAATTCGACGATTTCTATATCTATGAGAGACTGAAATCCCGCAAGTCCGAATGCAGTTTGGATGTAGCCAAATCCAGCAGACGGATTATCTTCGTCCGTAAAGAATGTATCATTTTCAGAACCAACCTCAGTCTTAATAATCGCCCGGTCAATACCCGCACCACCGTCTAGCGTATCATTATTGACCTCGATAAAACCCGAAACCAAAACATCGCCGCGGAGCGTATCATTGCCTTCTCCGCCACGCAGCAGATCACTGCCGCGTCCGCCTTCCAGATTGTCAGCACCATCATTGCCATCAATCGTATCGTCGCCGTCATCGCCCGTTATCGTATCCGCGTCGGCGCCGCCCTCTAAGCTGTCGTTTCCGCCGAATCCTCTTAAGTTATCGGCGCCTCCCAGGCCGCGTAAATTATTAGAACTTGAATTTCCATTCAGGGTGTCAGCCCCCGCACCGCCGAAAACATTCTCTATACCGCTTATACTGTCGCCCTGCGCATCACCGCCAGACGCATCTCCTGACGCCAGATCTATCGAGACAGCAGTGGAACTGGCATAAGAGAGCGTGTCATTTCCTGCGCCCCCAACAATCGTATCGGCGCCCGCGCCGCCGTTGAGTGCGTCATCGCCGTCACCACCATCAATGCTATCGTTGCCATCTAGGCCGGAAATGTCATCGGCGCCGTCGCCGCCGATCAGAGTTTCGCCGCCGGAAAGCCCAACAAGCGTATCATCAAATGCCGATCCGACGAGTCCTTCAATGCCGCTAAGGACATCTCCCTGTGCGTCTCCCATACTGATATCGGAGCCGTTGAGGTCAACGCGCACAGCAGATGACGAACCGGAATAGTCTGCGGTATCGTTTCCGCTTCCACCCTGCAATGTGTCTGCGCCTGCGCCGCCGATCAGCGTATCGTCGCCGCCGCCGGCCTGAATCAGGTCATTGTCATCGCCCCCGATGAGGGAGTCATTACCGAGCAAACCCTGGATTGTGTCATCACCTGCAAGGCCGTCAATTGTGTCGGCGCCATTCGATCCAACCAGGCTATCCGCGCCGGCGGTTGCGCTGGCGGCCGCGGAAATTTGCAGAACGGCAGAATCCGAAAACGTCTCCGCCAGAATAAACTCGCCGCTGGTGATTGTTACAAATCGGTCGGCGGCGCCATCGCCGTCTTCATCAAACTGGATTTGGGTCTGCCCGCCGGAACGCGTGAACCGAAACTCCCCGGCTGATGATGAAAACGCCGTTTCGCCAATGAATGTCAGGTCAAGGCCGTCAGGATCAAGCGCCTCACCGAGTGTGTTGATCAGGGAAAAATCGATCCGGTCACTGAACTCAAGATCAGTTATGACATCGCCTGCCGCTCCAACTTCTACGATATAGTCGAAGTCAAACGTATCCGCACCAAGGCCACCGGTTAGAGTGTCGTCACCTGAGTCGCCTTCAATATTGTCGTCATTCTCACCGCCGATAATAATGTCATCCCCGGCCCCGCCATGGAGGTTTAACTCGATAGTCGCCGCTGACCCATCAATCGTATCGTCCGATGCTGGCGCAAGACGATTGGAGACAAAGATTCTTTCGATATTCAGTAGCGAGTCCGCTTCGCTGCTCAGTGCATTGAACATTGAAAAGTCGGTAATCGACAGATCTATCTGCTCGCCGTAAAAACGATTTAGTTGATCAGTCCCAGAGCCGCCGTCAATAAAATCATTGCCGGCGTCTTCGCTGATCGTATCGTCGCCATCACCGCCATTAATGATGTCGCCGCCACCCATGCCGCGCAGGAAATCATTGCCATCGCCACCGCTAATTGAATCGAACCCTGACGTTCCGATGATCTTGTCATCACCTGTTGTCGCCGCGCCGAAAGCGCCGTCAATTTCCAGCGTAGGACCATTGTTAAACGTCGTGCGCAGTACAAACTCACCATTGGTGATTTGGATCGACTGATCGGCGGCGCCGTCGCCGTCGACATCAACTTCTATCAGCGTTTCACCGCCGCCAGTCGAATAACGCACCTCGCCAGCTGTATTTGAGAAAGCGGCCGTACCGATGAATGTAATAAGGGCCGCTCCAGGATCTTGATTGGAAAATCCTGTGCCGCCAATTGTAATGGAATCACCCAGCCCAAAGTCAGTAATAACATCGACATCGCCCGTCGCCGATATCGGATCAAAAAGGAAATTATCGCAACCGGCCCCGCCTGTATGGGTATCGCTGCCGGCGCCGCCGCTTAGAATGTCATCGTCATCACCGCCATCAAGAATATCGTCGCCGTCGCCCCCATCCAGCGAGTCAATACCGGCAAGGCCGTTCAAAGTATCGTTGCCAGCCAACCCATTGATGGTGTCGTTTCCGCTGGTTCCGTCCAACGAGTCGTTTCCGCTTGTACCATCGACCATGGCTATTTCCCCATCTCATACTCATTTCCACATGTGAATTGCATCGAAACACTTGTTCAAAGTCAAGTATAACCGGCTAATAGAAGGCAGGGTTAATACATAATACGAATGCTTTCCCAGTCGACGTCATGCAGCTCATTTACCGCGCACGCCCGTATAAAACACTGCCAACGACGCAACTGAAAACGGCAAAACTTACAATCGCCAATGGCGTGTGTTGCGGACCTGTCGTTATCTATTATGACATGCTTGCGACGGCGGCGAACAATGAGGTGCCGCACCGGCCTGAGCGTCTGGAGAAATCCGGCCCGTCAAAACCCCCTGGAGTTGTTTTCAACCATGAATCTGCGGCAGGCGGGAGTAAAACAGATGGCGCCGCGCTTGCGTCGCAAAGGGCCTATCAAAAGATAAAATCATTTGTATGCAGATCGCTGACGGTGACGCCTTGCAGCAGGATCTGATCGCCGCCGCCGAAATCGATCGTCGTATCGGTTCCGTCATCGCTCGCCGCGGCGATGACCTCCGCGAAGCTGTCGAAGGCGGCTCCGAAATTGAACAGCCGCAGCGTATCGCCGGTTCCAGCGCCGGCCGTGAAGTCGGTAATCACGTCAGCCCCGTCGCCATTGAAAAACAGGAACGTGTCGTTCCCCACGCCGCCGCCCAAGGTGTCGTCGCCGCGGTCGCCAATCATTTGATCCGCGCCGCCAAACCCCAGCAGCCTGTCATTACCGGCATTGCCGTCAAGGCGGTTGGCCCCGCCGTCCCCCTCAAGCGTATCGTCAAACGCCGAGCCCGTAAGGTTTTCGATCTCAAGCAACTGATCTCCACCCGCTTCGCCGCTGACGCCGACGCCGATCGAAAGCCGCACATGCACCCCACCCCCGGCATTCGCATAAGACGCGGTGTCCGCCGGGGCGCCGCCGCCGCCCACCAGTCGATCAGCGCCCGCGCCCCCCTCCAGCGTATCGCGCCCATTGCCGCCCAGAAGCGTGTCATTGCCAGCGTCGCCGAACAGCCGGTCATTGCCGTTCGATCCAAGCATCAGATCGCCGCCATCACCGCCGCGCAACAGATCGCTGCGGTTCGACGCGCCCAGCGTGTCGGCGCCGGCGCCGCCCAAAAGCGTGTCCTTGCCCGGACCTGTACGGATTAAATCTGCTCCCGCACCTCCATCCGCGCGGTCATCCCCAAACCCTGAAAACAGCTGGTCTGCCCCGGCGCCGCCAATTAACGTGTCATCGCCGGCGCCGCCTGCAATATATTCGTCGCCATATCCGCCGATCAATAGGTCAGCGCCATCTCCGCCATCAATTAGATCGTGCCCCGCATCGGCAACGGATGTTCCGCCGCCATCGCCATAGACCGTGTCATTTCCATCGCCGCCATAAAGATAATCAGCGGCTCCAAGACCGATAATCAGGTCATCGCCGCCCTCGCCAAGAATGAGGTTGACAGTGGTCGCCGCGCCATCGCCGCCCGGCACACCCGCCCCCGCCGCGCTTCCCGCATTCATCGTCTGACTGATGTTGTTGCTGTCGGCCTGAACGTATTCGATCGTCGGCGCGCCGTTCGCGCCCAGCGGTTCCAGAACATAGTAATCGAGAAGCGCCTGCAATTCCGGCGCAACAGCCGCCTGAAAATCGTCCAGCCCATCGCGCTCCTCAATGCGCGTCAGAAGCCGGCGGCCGAGACGATCGTCTTCGTTGAAGAGAGTATCCAGCGCGTGCGCGAATTCCAGAATATTCGTATCTGGATTATTCTGCGCAGCTTGCGAGACAAGCCCAAGCAAGTCGGCCTCTTCCGCGCGCCGATTTTGCAGTCCGTTGTGGTTGTAGTGGTTGTGATTGTAACGGATCTCGTACCACAGCTGGGGTCGATCATCAGTAGCGACAGCGTTCTGAACGCCAGGGCCTATAAGACTCGGCGCATTATAGTAGACTGACAATAATGCAGCGCGTTCGGCCGAATATCCCAACACGCCCTCTTCCTCGAGCCGATAATCTAATCCGTCTTCATAACCATAGCTTCCGGCCGGTCCCTCTATATGAACAAGATTGAGATCGCCCTTGATCATCACGTTCAGCATGCGCGTTGCCTGCGCATCATTTAATGAAAGGCTTTGAATAGCCGCCCTTTGAGCTGAACTCCCAAAAGCGCCTGGCGCACCGTTCAAGCTCACATCGGCCATATTGATGATGTTGGCGTTGGTCAGCGTCACGCTTTGCCCGCCAACCCAGACCGGCGCGCCCGTTTTCCAGTCAAGGATAAGGTCGAGACCATCGCCTTGCCGGGCTGTCAGCACGCCGCTGTAAGCATGAGAGATAACTTGCTCGACAATATTTGCGTTAAACGCGGCAAGGTTAAAACCGTACCCAAATGTAGGGTTGCCGTCGCCGCCGCCATTGTGAATGCGTTCGAAGCCTGTCCCGGCATACAGCCACGGGTTCTCTCGCTGCTTGATCATATCATAAAGCAACGAGAAATAGGCAGCTTCCGAAAGTGTATTTAAATTTGAAAGCGCCATTCCGCTGTCCTATCTCGAATCAGGCAGTTGGGCGCTCGCTGCACGAAAGATACATGCAAGCTGCGCATAATAATCCGCCGGACTTCTCGGCGCGTCGGTTCGCTCTTTTGGGCGCCAGGTGGAAAGATACACACGAGTGGAAGGGTTAAGGTCTTCCAGTGGCATCAGCAACGTATAAAAGCTGTCGCCAAGCCGTATAACATCAGCGACGGAATAGGTTAGTTTGGTGTGTAAATTTTCTTGATCAGGCAGGCTTTCGACCGCCGCACCAGCGTGGCCGAAACTCAACCGCGTGAATTCACCGCTATCGCTTTCAACAATCCCCAGTCCGACAATATGGTTGCCGGCGAGCCGGCCGCGCGTTCGCACCACCAGGCGTTCGACGCCGTCATTAAAATAATCGAGCTTTGCAACCTCAGTTAAACCAGAGCCCGCGGCGCTAACCGCATCCCACCGCCAGCGCACATTGTCATCGCTCCCCAGAAAAACCATTGCCTGCTTCGATGCGTAATCCAGATCTGCACCATCAGGCATTGTTCGCTTATTCGAAGGCAAAGCATATGGCTTGTTGAGTGCATCAAGCGCTATTACGCAAAGTCCGGCGGTATCATCCCATTCAAGCTGGTAGAAATTTGCAGACCTGAGAATATCTTCAGGTGCAATCGTCTGAGTGTCGGGATTTGTTTCATTCTCAGCGGAAACCGCCAACGGTTCGCTAGCCGCGTGCCCGGCGTCGGCTTGATCCGCATCCTGGTCATCAGCCACGCCGCAGGCGCCGATCATCAACGTCGTCGCCAAAAGCGCCGCGCGGCTTGTCGTGAGGTTAAATTTTGCACCAGCCATGGTTAAGATGGTCGCGCACCAATATGCCCGTATTGAGGCGAGCAATTGGCGTTTGAGGGGCGGCGAAAGAGCACAAAATCAGCCGCTGACACCCCTTCCATTCCGCCTCGTTCGCCTTATGTTCGAGCGATGCCAACCAACCCAAATCACCGCCCCGGATACGACCCGAAAGCCAAGCGCCCGACCAGCCAGCCCGTCACGCCCAAGCAGGAAGTGACGCGCGGCGGGTTTTCCGAAGCGGTCGCGAGTTATCACGACCGTCTCTCCGTTCCGCTCGACGAATGGACGCCGCACCGGCCGGAACGTCCGGAGAAATCGGGCCTCTCGAAACCGCTTAGAGTCGTATCGGAATATGAACCCGCCGGGGATCAGGTGACCGCGATCCCGGAACTGACAGGAGGCGTCAGGAGCGGCGAATGGGATCAGGTCCTCCTCGGCGCGACCGGCACCGGCAAGACATTCACGATGGCGAAAGTGATTGAGGCGGCGCAGCGCCCGGCCCTGATCCTTGCGCCGAACAAGACGCTGGCCGCACAGCTCTATGGCGAGTTCAAGGCGTTTTTCCCGGACAATGCGGTTGAGTATTTCGTCTCCTATTACGATTATTACCAGCCGGAAGCTTATGTTCCGCGTACGGACACCTATATCGAAAAAGAAAGCTCCATCAACGAACAGATCGACCGGATGCGCCACGCCGCCACCCGCGCATTGCTGGAACGCGAGGATGTGATCATCGTCGCCTCGGTCTCCTGCATCTACGGCATCGGCTCGGTTGAGACCTATACGGCGATGACGTTCTCATTGAAGCTGGGGCAGGATATCGGCCGCAAAAAGCTGCTCGCCGATCTCGTGGCGTTGCAATACAAGCGCAACGACAACGCCTTCGCCCGCGGCT
>CBDDKD010000013.1:0-19770 GCA_965230025.1 Hyphococcus sp. | reverse complement strand
TGCCGTCTAATCCGGCAGATGCAAAAGGTCTGTTGACGACGGCGATCCGCGATGATGATCCCGTCGTCTTCTTTGAACACAAGGCTATGTATGGTCGTAAAGGCGAAGTGCCGGATGGTGAGTATCTCGTGCCTTTCGGTCAGGCGGCGCTTGTTAATGAAGGCGATGATGCGACGATTATCGCCATGGGCCGGATGGTGACATTTGCTGAAAAAGCGCTCGCCGGGCTGAAGGACGACGGCATCAATTGCGACCTGATCGATTTGCGCACCACCAGCCGCTCGATGAAGACACCATTCTCGATAGTGTTTGAAAAAACCGGTCGCGTGGTTGTGGTGGATGAATGTCCGCCACGTTGCTCCGTGGCGTCAGACATCGCCGGCTTCATTGCAAGCCACGGCTTTTCCTCTTTGAAGGCGCCAGTCCAGCAGGTGACGGCGCCGCATTCACCCGTGCCGTTTTCGAAGGATTTGGAGCGGGCATATGTTCCGGGGCCGGCCCATATCGATGCGGCGGTGCGCAAAGTCGTTTCTTACAAATAGGCGCTATATGACTGACCAGATACAGGCCTTCACCATGCCCAAATGGGGCATCGAAATGGAAGAAGGCGTCATCCGTGAATGGCATGCTGAGGAAGGGCAGACCGTCAATGAAGGCGACCCTCTTTGCGGTCATCGAAACCGACAAGATCGCCAATGACGTTGAGCTGGAATTTACTGGAACCCTGCGCAAACGCGTTGGCGAAGAAGGCGAAGCATATCCCGTCGGGGCTTTGATTGCGGTCTTTGCCGACAGCAGCGTGTCCGATGATGATGTAGAAGTGTTTGTCGCCAATTTTAAAGGCGCCGATGCAGGGTTCGCCTATTCTGATGACGCCGAGGATAACGCTGGAGTGACAACCGCCAGTACGCCGACGTCGTCTCCAGGCGTTCCTGATGGATTGTCTATCTCACCAAAAGCGGCGGAGCTGGCGACATCGCTTGGGATTGACCTGACCCAAATTGAAGGAAGCGGGCGTAATGGCCGCATTTCCCTTCAGGATGTAGAACAGGCGGCGAAGGCGCAAGGACTGGATGGCGCTGCGTCTGACGGCGGCCAGGAAAATCCTTTCACGGTCATCAAACTCTCATCCATGAGGCGCACAATTGCAAAACGCCTGACGGAAGCAACGCCAAACGGTTCCGCATTTTTATCTGCGCACAACCATCAATATGGACCCGGCGTTGGCGTTGCGTTCGGCGAAAAAAGCGGAGGCTGGACCGGCGCCGTCGATCAATGACTATCTTATCAAAGCGTCCGCATGCGCTCTGATGGACGTTCCGGAAGCGAATGTTCATTTCATGGGCGATGAAATTCACCAGTTTGACCATGCAGATATTTCTGTCGCCGTTGCGGTGCCGGGCGGGCTGATCACGCCGGTCGTGCGATCGGCGGAGAATAAATCTGTCGAGGATATTGCGAGCGAGATGCGCGATTACGCCGAACGCGCAAGAGCTGAAAAACTTGAACAGCACGAGTATCAGGGGGGCACATTCTCACTTTCAAATCTCGGCATGTATGGCGTTACGAGTTCGATGCGGTTGTAACCCGCCTATGGGCGCGATCCTTGCCGCGGGCGCGATCTCTCGCGTTGCAAGCGAAGAGGGCGGCTTTGACAGTGTGATGCAGGTGACGCTCTCCTGCGACCATCGCGCGATTGACGGCGCTCTTGGCGGCCGTCTTCTGCAGGCGTTGAAGACCGCGCTTGAAATACCGGACCAACTTTGAGGTGATATCATGATGCCACTTCGCCGCCGATGGATCACAAGATTTTACAGATCGCCTATGTGGTCAATGATGTGCGGGCGTCAGCTGCACGATGGATGAAAACTTTCGGCGTCGGCCCGTTCTATATTCTTGATCGTCCCGAGGTTGGCAATCCGCTTTACCGTGGGAAGCCGCAACAGGTTGAGTTCTCAGCAGGGCTCGCGCAGGCGGGTGACATTCATATTGAACTGATTGAGCAGCATTGTGACTCGCCATCCTGCTATCGCGACCTTGTTGCGAAGGGAAGGGAAGGCTTTCACCATGTGGCGGTTATTGTTGAAGACTATGCGCAGGAAGTCGCCCGCTATGAAGATCTCGGCTTTCCCGTGGCGTCGAGCGGCGAGTTCGGCCCGCTGAAATTCTGCTATGTGGATACGTCGCCGGTTATGGGAGGTATGGTCGAGGTCCTCGAAAACCTGCCGTTCATTCACAACTACTTTGCCCGTATACGCGAGGCGGCGGAGAACTGGGACGGGTCCGATCCGATCCGTGACGCGAACGATCTTGCAGGTTGATAATGAAACTGGCGCCGCATCCCCGAGATGTTCGCCGCGCGACCGACTTTGGCGAGGTCGTTCAAATTGCCTATCATGCGCCGAATATTGAAAGCTTGCGACATGGTTCGCCGCCGAGCTGGGAGCGGGGCCTTTCTATCTTCTTGAACATATCGCTTTAAAATCGAGTCTTTATCGCGGCGAACCAATGACATTCGACCATAGCTCCGCCTAGGCCAGTTTAGCGATGTCATGATTGAACTCATTCACCAGCATGATGATCAGCCTTCGGCGGTGCGGGATATGTATAGTACGCAAACGATGGGACTGCATCACGGAGCGGTCTTTGTTGACGATCTGGCGTCATCGATGCGTGACGTCGAGCGTAAAGGTATGGCCATCGCGCTTGATGCGCACACGGCCGATGGCGTTCATTTTGCTATGGCGGACGCCCGTGAGCAATACGGGTTTATGCTTGAGTTTTATGAGCCGTCGCCATTGTTGTTGAAGTTCTATCAGTTCATCAGGCGAAAGTCTGAGAACTGGGACGGAAGCGACATTCTGCGCAAGCTATAGTGCGCTAGTCTTTTTTCCTGCGCAGCTGCGAGAGAAGTGTTTATTTCTGATTGCGTCGGGTTTCGGCGAAGTGTCAGGCCGCCGTTTACCTGCAGGTTTTGACCGGTCATGAAGCACTCATCGGAGGCGAGAAAAACTGCGGCGGCTGCAATATCGTCCGAGGTGCCGACCCGGCCCAGCGGGTATTCCGCTGCAAACGCCTCTTCCATGCCGGGCATGTTGGCGGCGTCTTCGGTCATTGGCGTTTTGGTAAATCCCGGCGAAATCGAATTCGCGCGCACAGCCGTATTTTCCGTATTCGTAGGCGACGCAACGGATCACATGATCGGTTCCAGCTTTTGTGCCCATGTAAGCCGCATGATGGTTGAGCATCACTGTTGCGGTTGCTGACGAGATCTGAATGATCGATCCGCCGCCGCGTTTTTGCATTGCGGGCGCCATCGCCTGACAGAAAAAGAACGGGCCCTTTGAATTGTAGCGCAAGGATTTTGTCGAGCTCATGCTCAGTGGTTTTATCGAACCGCTTGACGAATCCCCAGCCGGTAGCGTTGAGGGCTATATCGACACCGCCATATGCATCTGTTGCTTTTTCAACCAGCCGGTCAAGATCGACGCGAACGGTGATGTCACACAACGCATAATCGCCGCTAATCTCTTTTGCAAAGCGTGACAACTCTTCTTCGCGGCGGCCGGCAACGATCACCTTGGCGCCTTCGTCAGCGAAGCGTTGTGCGATTACCTGGCCCATATTGCCGCGCCCGGCGGCGCCCAACACAATCGCGATTTTGTTTTTGGAGAGCGGGGCCGGGCATCAGGGAACATTCCCGAAAACCGGATCTTCATGCCCGCGTGTCCCGCGCAAGGAGAGGGTCTTGAACATCCCTTCATCCCAGATGCTGGACGAAAGCTCATTGTGGTTCCAGTCCATCACGGACTTGCCGGTGAGCGATCTTCCATTCCTTGTCGCGTTTTTCGAGCCGATCCACATAGCGCCCGCCATACCAGAACACATGAGGAATACCGTCAACTTTCGACCAGTCAAACTGGGAAAGGTATGTTGAGCCGAAAATTTCTTCGACTTTCGTTTTGTCGCCGCGAATCCGGTGATAGGCGAACAAATAGCTTTCCGTACAAGCGACGTTGTTCTTCAACTCCATGTGCACATTCATGATGGCGTGCATGGTGACCTCAAACCATTCCTGAAATTTCGCGAATGATGAATTCGGCGAACTCCTGTGCGCCGCCATTGAAGACGCCATGATCATCGCGCGCATCATCCCAGTATACCGAACGCATGAGATCGACATCGCAGCGGTCCAATGCGCGGCAATAGCGCGTCAGGACATCATAAACGCGCTTTCGATCAATTAGTTCCTGCAATTCGGCGTCATCAAAATCGCGCATCACGTTCACTCCAGATATCAGGCGTCCGGACGCTTCGCCGGTCCGATAATGTCGTAAAAAGTAAGCTCCATTTCTTCTGCAAGGCAGTCGACAATGGGCGGCACCAACCGTTCATGAAAGTCGGTGGCCTGGTGATATTGGAACGCGTCTTCGTCAGAGAATGTAGCGACACAAAGATAGGTATTCTCGTCATCTCGTGAACGAATGAGCTCGTAGACAGGCGTTTCCGGCTCATGTTTATGCGTGAGTTCGCGCAGCTCTGTTTGCAGTTTTTCAAATTCCGCGCGTTTTTCCGGTTTTGACGACCAGCTTTGCGACGAATGCAGTCATGAAATTCTCCCTTACGCGGCGTTGTTGCTATTCGCTTCGATTTCTTTTGCAATTTGCTCTTTGAGTTTGAATTTCTGGATCTTGCTGGTCGACATTGGCCAGTCATCCACAAACCGGACATAACGTGGAATTTTGAACCGCGCGAGTTTGCCCTGACAGTGCGCTATCAGATCCTCTTCGTTTATCGAAGCGCTGTTTTTTAACTTGATGAACGCGGCCGCAACTTCTTCATAGCGCGGGTCGGGTGCGCCAACGATTTGTGAAAGCTCAACCGCCGGGTGGGAGTTCAGCACTGCTTCAATTTCGGCGGCGGCGACGTTTTCGCCGCCGACTTTGAGCATATCTTTCGTGCGCCCGTGGAACATGATCTGGCCGTTGGCGTCGCGGGAGCCGAGGATCGCCTGTATGAAGCCAGCCATCTGAATCGATAGACTCTTTCGTTTTCGCCGGGTCTTTATAATACCCGGTCAACATACCGGGGCCGCGAATGCAGATATCGCCCTTTTCATCGACGCCGCATTCCTCACCTGTTTCCATATCGAGAATTTTAAGCTCCCACCCTTTCAGGGGAACGCCAAGCCGAGATGTTCTTGTTTTTTTCATCGTCACTGAGGCGGCTGGTGCAGACTGTGCCGGACGCTTCGGTCAATCCATAGGTGCCGACTTGAATAGTGTGTGGCATTGCCCTGACGATAGCGTCTTTGATCGCCGCTGGTTGTACGCCGAGATTGGAATTCATTAGCCGGATACGTGAAAGATCCGTCTCCGGAAAGTTTTTATGACTGATCAGATCCTGCATAATGGTGACGAATGACGGGTAGGTCATGGTCGCCTTCTCTTTTTCCAGCATTTCAAGCGCCATGCCGGCTTCAAAATGCGGAATAGTAAGATAGGCCCCGCCTACATCGAAAACAGCGACCATGGGGAGGATGCCGGCAATGTGAAAAATTGGCAGGGGCGACCAGAAACGGTCTGCCTCTGTCATTTCATAGCGGTAACGCCCCAGCGCTCGACTGTTCGAAACGATCGCGCTGTGCGGGATCATGCAGCCTTTTGGGTTTGATGTTGTGCCGGAGGTATAGAGGATTAATCCCAGATCGGATGGAAAGACACCGGCGATGCGTTCATCGAGTTCCTTATCAGTGATGCTATCCGCGAGGGCTGCCAAATCGCGCTGCGGGAGGTAACCGGGATAAGCGCCATCACCGGAAACGATGATATTTTTAAGCTTCGGCGCGTTTTTAATAGATAGAGATTTGGCGTCCAAGTTGTTTTTCAAATCTGGAAACGCATGATCCAGCCTGGTAATAAAGTCGACGGCGTCGGCGACTTTGTCAGTCGTTACGAGGCTGACGATATCGGCGTTCTCAATCAGATATGCAAGTTCAGCAGGGGCGTAGCGCGCGTTAATGGGCACGCCTGCAGCGCCAGCGAGGGCGGCGCCAAACAACGCCTCTACGAACTCCGGCTGGGTTGTCATCAGCAAAGCTACATGGTCGGTTGGGTTGACGCCCAGCGCCATGAAAGCTTTCGCCCAGCGCCGCGCGTTTCCATAGAGTTCGCTGTAAGATTGCCTTATATCCGGAAAAACCAGCGCATCCTCATCAGGGCGCGCTTTGGCGGCGCGGATCAAAAGACCGCTAAGCGTCAGAATCGTATCCGGATCTTCACGTGTCATGGCGGTCGCCTATTTCAAGGGATCGAGATATTCGCGGCTCCAACCGCCATCGATACATTCAATCATGAGGGGTGCAATTTCCTTGAAATGATCTGACGCCTGGTGCGCTTCGTCAGCGGCCTCGTCTTTAAACGACTCTATTACAGCAAAGGAATTTGGCTCGCGCAGCCGATAGAATTTGTAAATCAATGCGCCTGGCTCGTTTTCGGCGACGGCTTTTTCCATTCGTTCGCAGGCTTCCAGATATTGCGCCTCTTTTTCCGGAAAAATTTTCATCCTGGCGATGAATGTATGCGTCATTCCTTTTTCTCCCTGGTGTTCTGATCGTCATTGTGCGGTGCAATAACACCGGTTTGAAAAGGCTAATCTCTCAAAAGCCGTCATTACGGCATTGTTGGCGAACCTCTATAACAAAAACAATCATGAACGATTGTTTTTGTGCGGTGCAAAATGCCAAAAGCAACTGTTGCAAAAATGACAATACACGACTTTGCCTGATAATCCCTAGCATTCTCAGCTATTGCAAGCAAAGAAAAAAACAATCATGATTGTTCGTATTCATGCTTCGTTGACGGTGAATCAGCGGAAGATATGCCAGCCAATAATTCTATTTGGGATGGCAGAGTTAGGGAGGGGCAGAAATGTCTTCAAACAAGAAATTCAAGTCAGCTTTAAAACTATGCGCTGCGCCAATCTCGCTGAAATTCGCCTTAGCGGGGCTGAGTGTTGGGGGCGCATTGGGGACGGCCCCGGTCCTTGCGCAAATTGGCGGCGATGAGATTATCGTGCAGGCGACGCGCCGCGAAACAAACCTTCAGAAAACGCCGGTAGCCGTTACAGCCTTAAATGAAGACGCCGTTGATTCTCTGGTGCCCCAGGACCTTGGCGATATCGCAGCCTTTGTGCCGAACTTTTCCGCATCGAAAGTGACGGGTTTTAATGCTGCGTCCTTTGCTATTCGCGGCGCCGCGCAAACGGACATTATCGTTTATTCTGAATCACAGGTCGCGGTGACGCTTGATGATTTTGTTGTGCCTCATGTGCAGACCCAGCTTCTGGATGTTTTCGATATCGAGCAGGTAGAAGTCTTGCGTGGTCCGCAAGGGACGCTTTTCGGCAAGAACTCAACAGCCGGCGTTGTTAATGTGAGAACCAAACGCCCTGAAATCGGCGTTGCTTCCGGACAAGGGCGTTTCCAGTATGGGTCGTTTAACCGGATTGAAGGCCGTCTAGCCGTAAACGTGCCGCTTGGCGATCAGGTGGCGTTTCGTTTCGCGGGACAATATCAACGCTCTGATGGTTATTACCGGAATGGCGCTGAGTTTGGTCCGCTAACCCCTTTTGGTCAGCTGGACGCAATGATGAACAACATAAATCCGGTGCTGGGAGCAACAGGCGCCGGGGACAATCGCCGTTTGGGCGGTGAGGATGTTATAAGCCTGCGCTCGAAACTGCTTTGGGAGCCTAATGAGAATTTCCAGGCGCTCTTCCAGTATGAACTGATCCGTGAAAACTCTGATGCGGTGCCTGCTGTAAATGAAACACCTGTGGGCGATCCGCGCTTTGTCTTCAATAATCTGGGCTATACGCAAGATCCGGGCGATCCACTCGATAATGCAGGCATCACAGACGCCAGTGCGATTGGAGCTTTTAATATTGGTCTTGACGATGGGCATCAGGTCGACGTCAACGGATACTACCTCAATATCAATTGGGATCTTGGGCCAGTTTCGATTACATCAATTACCGGATTGCGTAATCAAATGTCAGCACTCGCCAATAACTATGTGGGTGAGGTCGGACCGATTGCGCAGTTTGATGCAAATCGCGCTGATGACCGTGAAACCTTCCAGCAGGAAATCCGTCTCAACTTCAATCTGACAGAAAATATTGATGTTGTGGCTGGCGGGTTTTACCAATCAAATGATACAACATTCTGCGTTACACAGCAGCTGGGCTTTCTGGATTTGTTTGGCTTGGCGGAATTCGGCACCTTCAACAATACGCCGCAGGTTTTGTGTAACGCGCAAGATGCTGAAGCATTTGCACTTTTTGCTGACACGACGATCAGTTTGACGGACCGGCTGACAGTTGCCGGCGGTTTCCGTTATACTTGGGAGGACAAGACGTGGATCGGACGCAATCAGGTACCGTTCCAGGCCCTGAATGGCGGCTTTGACCCAAGTTTGAATTTTGACACGATCGGCTTACTGGGCGCTGCGGATTTCGATCGCTTTCCGATAGGCGTTTTGTCGGATACCACCAATGGTGAATTTAACGAACCTAGCTGGCGTGGTCTGGTTTCCTACGATTTCGCCGACAACGCTTACGGGTACGCTAGCGTGTCACGAAGCTTCCGGTCTGGCGCCTTTAATGACCAATCCGGCACGACAGGTAACGAGCTTACACCGGCATTGATTGCTCCAACACGGCCAGAAATTGCAACGTCTTATGAAGCTGGATTGCGCTTGGACCTGTTTGACGGTCAGGTGCGCTTTAACCCGACTTTCTTTTACGTCAATTACGACGACGCACAACGTCAGATCGCGGCGACTTTGACGAACAGTGTTGGTGTTGATTTCCAGGAAACACGTTTCTTCAACGCCGCTGAAGCGCGCGTTTACGGTGTAGAACTGGAAAGCCAGTGGGTGACGCCTGTTGAAGGTCTTATCATCGGAGGAAACTTCTCCTGGCAGGATGCGGAGTTTAAACGCTTTGAGGCCGACACGGATTTTGACGGTATGATTGACGTTGACTTCTCAAACCGTCCCTTGACCAGAACGCCGGAAAAAATATGGACAGTATTTGGCCGTTATGAAACGCCGGTTGGTAATGACCTCGTTATGAGGTTGGGCGTGACAGCTGCGCATGAAGATGAAAACGTCTTCTCCTATTCCGATATCGATCCAGCCTTTGATACGACCCTCAACGCGCGAACGCTGGTTAGCGCAACAGTTGAAGTTGCAAATGTTGATGATGTCTGGTCGATACGGGGATTTGCCAGAAACCTTACCGACGAGCGCTATCGCGTATCATCTCAAGCAGTTTCAAATCTGTGGGTCTTCAGCCAGTATGGTGAGCCGCGGGTCTATGGGATTGAAATTGGGTATAGTTTCAATTGAACGATAAGTGGTTAAATCAGTGACGTAGAGAGGCCGCTCGTAAAGAGCGGCCTTTTTTACGGGTTCTGATAATCGAGACGAGAAAGGTTAAAGGCGATGGTGACAGAGACGGCGTTGAATGGAAAACGCGCCATTGTGACTGGCGCGGCGAGCGGTATTGGTGAAGCGATCGCGCAGGCTTTTTTAAATGCGGGCGCCAGTGTTCTCGCGATTGATCTACCGGATCAAAAGCTCACTGAACGATATACTGGTGTTAAAGCCGCAAGCATTTTGGAACAGGATATTACGGCGCCTGATGCTGCAAAAAAAATTGTTGCAAAAGCGCTGGAAACCATGGGCGGTATTGATGTCCTCGTAAATAATGCTGGTATGGCGCTAGGAAGCGAGCTTGAGACAACCACCGATGAGTTATGGGATAAAATTATGGGCGTTAATGTCACCGCCATGTTTAAAATATCCCGTGAGGCGGTTCCGCACCTTAAGAAAAGCGGCAAGGGCAGAATTATAAACTTGGGATCAATCATGTCAGATATGGGCGGTCCAAATCTATTTGTATATGGAACATCAAAACATGCGGTCGCCGGTATGACCAAGTCTATGGCCGTTGATTTGGGCCAGTACGGCGTCACAGCAAACTATCTTCAGCCTGGCGCCATCGTGACCGCACTGTCGGCGCCATTTTTTGAAGATAAGGAGTTTCGCCAATATTGGGAAGACAAGGCGCCTATAGGGCGCCTTGGTCAGCCCAAAGATGTGGCCGCCGCCGCTGTCTTTCTCGCGAGCGATGCGGCGCAGTTTATTTCGGGAGTAGGCCTTAATGTTGACGGCGGCGCTATCGTGAAATTCTGAGAGACCGATGAAAAACCTTGAAGCAAGAGTGCAGCGTCTTGAAGCGCGCGAAGACATTCGGTCTCTTGCAGCGCGCTATACTTTTGCGGTCGATAATCGCGACCTGCGAGCAATTGCCGCCTGCTTTTCCGAGAAGGCGCGTTTTCGTTCAAAAGACGGTGTGTTAAACGCCGTTGGTCGCGACGCTATTATGGCTCAATTCGATGCCAGGTTTTCAGTTCTGGGGCCGGGCGCACATTACACGCATGACCATGTTGTCTGGTTTGAGCAGGATGACCTGAGCATCGCGCGTGGCTTGTTGTCGTCCCATGCAGAGTTAATCCGAAACGGCCGCCCGATGATTACATCATTACGATATGATGACGAGTATATTGTAGAAGATGGGAGGTGGGTTTTTTCCGACCGATTGCTTTCGTTTTTCTATTATCTCGATACCGGGGACTATTTGAAATATCTTGGCGATAAAAAACGAATGCGCGCTTACGATGAGCCCGCGAACGCAGACTTTCCGGAAGCTCTCGCTTCATGGCGTAAATACCACCCATCGGATTAAGCGGCTGGATTGGCGAACTCGCAATAAGGTTCTTTTTCGACCAGGTCGAGAACGAAGGAGAGTTTCGCCATGCCGCCAATGATCGCCATTACCGTTCCGAGTTCGCAGATTTGCGCATCATCGAAGTGTATGTGCAGATCTTTGTACAAAGCATCGTCCATGTGGCCGTCCGGGTTGGTCAGCGCCATTTGCGCCGTGTAACGCAGGACTGCTTTTTCCGCGTCGTCAAAAGGGCCGTTCTCATAGTGAAGAATGGCGTCAACTTGCTCCTGTGAAATGCCCGCCTCCAGGCTGCCGGGTACATTCTGTTTGTTGCAAGTCAGGCAGCCATGGGTCATCGAGAGGTAAAGCCTTGCCAGTTGTTTGTATTTATTATCGACGCGACCACCGAAAAAAATCTTTCCGTAAAATTCGCCCATCACGAAATTCAATAATTCCGGTGCATTTGCAAATGCTTCAACGAAGGCAGGCTCGCCGGTTAGCGTGTTGAGCGTGTCCCAGACCTGACCGAGTTCCGGTGAAAGCTCATCTCTGGGAATGCGTGATAAGGGAGTGCTAGACAATTCACGTCTCCTTAGATCGTTTTATTCTTTGAAATAGTCCGGCTTTCCGATCGGCCAGACCCATCCATATTGTGACATGCCGCCATCGACGGTGATGACTTCGCCAGTCACAAACTTCGATGAAGGCGCTGCAAGGTAGACGGCGGTTTCCGCGATATCCCATACATCGCCAAACCGTTTCATCGGGTTCGCCATGGGAAAGTTCTTCAAGTCATTGTCTGAATAGTTATTGACGCCTTCGGTTTCGATTGCGCCGGGCGCAATGCAGTTAACCCGTATGTTGAACGGGGCCCATTCCGTGGAAACGGTTTTGGAAAGGTAGATAACGCCCGCCCTTGCGGCGCAGGAATGTGCAGATTGGGGCATGCCGCGTTCGACTGTCGCGACGATGTTGATGATATTGCCGGGCGCCTGCTTGTCTCGCCAGCGTTGCGCCGCTTCCTGCATCATCCACCAGGTGCCGTTGAGATTGGTGTCGATGACGGCAAGCCAGCCTTTGCGGGAAAAATCGATGGCGTCCTGGGAAAATTGTCCGCCTGCGCTGTTGATCAAAACATTGATGGGACCGAATTTTTTGAATGTTTCTTCCATGAAGATGTCGACGCTATCGGCGTCGCGGATCGTGATCGGCTTATAAGTGATTTCGCGGCCGACGAATTTCTTGATGCCGTCACGCACGTCCGCAAGCTTTTCTTCCCGGCGTCCGCAAATAACAACATTGGCGCCAAGACGCGCGAACAATACCGCCATCGCGCGACCCATACCGCTGCCGCCGCCGGAGATTACAGCCGTCTGACCGTCAAGAAGGCCGTCTTTATAGACGGTCGGCGCGTTCGCCAGTTCCTCCAGCGTCATGCCGGAATAGTCCCGGATCGGCGTTACGTTGTCGGTCTTCCCAGCGGACAAGGCCCGGAGCTTTTTATCTGTCATATCTCCGTCCATGCTCCGTACTCCCCTTAATTATTCATTCCAAAAATCGATACGGCGGCCACGTTGCGGTTCGGTATGCCGCCCAGATTGTGGGCCAGGCCGAATTTAGGCGACGTTAACTGTCGCTCTCCGGCGCGTTCCAGTAGTTGCAGATAGATTTCATAGGTCATACGCAATCCCGATGCGCCGATAGGGTGGCCAAAGCATTTCAGTCCGCCGTCGATCTGGCATGGAATGTCGCCGGCCGCGTCGTATCTGCCATCAAGAATATCCGATGGCGCGGCGCCGTCCCTGGAGAGCCCCAGATCCTCCATCAGCACGAGTTCGGTAATGGAAAAACAATCATGGACTTCTGTCAGGCTGATATCGGCGAGAGGATCGCTGACGCCGGCTTCCGCATAGGCGCGCGCCGCCGCTTTGCGTGTAGTCAGCGTGTGAGCGCCATCCCAAGACTGATGCCCCATTTCAACGCCGTTAGACGGCGCCAATTGCATCGCCTTGACAGTAACAAAGTTTTTGCCCGCGAGGTCTTTCGCGATTTCGGGACGTGCGACAATTGCGCAAGCGGCTCCGTCGGAAACGCCGCAACAGTCAAAAACGCCAAGAGGATAGGCGACTGTTGGCGCGTCAATAATTTGTTCCATCGTCAGGCGTTTTTGCAGATGTGCTTTCTTGTTACGCACGCCGTTTTCGTGGCTTTTCCATGAGACATGCGCCATTGCGCGTTTTAAATCTTTCATCTCAAGGCGATGCTTGGCGGCATAGGCGGCGCCAAGTTGGGCGAAGGCGCCGGGCGGTGTGAAGTTGGGCTGATAGAGGTCTTCGAATGTTCCTTTGGTGCGCTCGGGAAGGCCGGCAAATCCTGTGTCCTTCAGTTTCTCGCAACCCATGGCGAGGGCGATATCGCAGGCGCCGGCGGCGACAGCATAAACGGCGCCGCGCAATGCTTCGGTTCCTGTCGCGCAAAGATTCTCAACGCGCGTCGCGGGAATATTCGGCAGCCGCAAATATTGCGAAAGGGGGTAGGCGGATTTCCCCACATTCTGCTCGTCGTAGAAGACGCCAAACCAGGCGGCGTCAATCTGACTTTTTTCAATATTTGCGTCGGCGAGCGCTTCCTCAAAAGCCTCATTCACGAGGTCTTCGGGGCCCGCATCCCAGCGCTCGCCGAACCTGGTGCAGCCCATACCGATGATCGCAACCTTGTCACGAATTCCCTCAGCCATGGTCGCCTCCGCTGACAGGTATCGCTTTCCAGAAATAACGATGAAAGCCGCGTGCGGTATCGATGTCTTTAATCCGGAACGCCATTTCCACCGGCGCGCCAATGGCGATGTCACCGGGGTGGAAGCCGGTCATTTCCATGAATACATTTCCCCCGCCTTCAAATGACACATTACCATAGACTAGTGGCGGTTCGCGCGTGAACGCCAACCAATCTTCCGTGAACGACTTCACGGTTGCTTTCAGGCCGGCGAAACGATGGTCGCATTGCGTGTCAAGCGCATTGCATTCAGGGTTTACGCATCGTCGTGATTTCGGAAATTGCGGCGTATCGCATTGAGAGCAAAGGCCGCCGACAAATCCATAAAGGTCGCGGCTTTTGTTATAGGCGACCGTTTGGGCGGTGCGGTTGTCGCGTTCGGCGCGCATGCCCCAGTCAATATCAATCGCGCCAAATGATGATAAAAAGCGCGTATAGTTTTCTTCGGCCTGCCCATTGGACTGAATAGTTTGCCGAAGCTCAGTTCGATTTGCATCAGCAATGGCTTGCGTTGTGCGCAACAAAATCGTGTCGCAGCCCTGACCAAAAACTGTCAGTAAAATCCATTCATCAGGTGTGGCGTGGGCGAGAACATTTGCGAGCATCAGGATTGGATGTGCTGCGCCGGCGTGACCACAGCTGTTAAAAAGACTTTCTGCGATTGCGTCAGGAGCAATCTCAAGCTGTTTAGCAACGGTGCGCGCCAGTTGCGGGTTAGGAAAGGGTGCAATCAAGTGTTTGATATCCGCCCCTGTCAGGTTGGCGTTTTTGAGGACGCAGTCTGCTGCTTCGGTTGCAAGCTTTGATACGCCTTCATCGCGGTACCAGCGTTCTTCCAACACATAGTCTGTTTCAGACTGCGCGGTGCGATAGTGGTCGACCAAGTCTGCATAGATTGAATTGACGCCGACAATTTCAGCAATCGGCTCGCCTTCACCAAGCAAAAGCGCTGCGCTTGCGTCACCGGAAAGCATTTCCATGGTACTGGCGGATTTCGCATGTCGACGGTCTGCAGCAGCAAGAAGTGAGGCGCCGCTGCGTGTTTCGTTAAAACGAATGAGGGCGGATGTCGCGGCGCGTTGCGATCCGGTGACATCGAAGACATGAGTTTCAGAAGACAGATCAAGCGCCGCTGCGACAACGCCGGCGTTCTGGCGGTCAAGAAACGGCGCAGTCGTTGAGGCAAAACAAAGGGCGGTCGGCTCTGTTTTCGGTGCTAATTTTATCGTGTTGCGCGCCGCCGCCACAGCCATCGTTATTGCGTCTTCATCCCAGGCGCCGAAAGCGCGCTCGCCTTTTGCCAGTCCCTTCAACGACGGTTGCGCCCATCCGATCGCGTCGAAAATCGCTGCGCGGGACATGCGCGTGCGCGGTATATATGCGCCACAGCTCAATATCCCGAATGCGCTCATTCAGTTGCGTCCTTACTCGGCTGCCGTTTGCGTCGCTGGCGTTTCGATATAGGGCTTCATTAAGGGTTCAACTTGTGCGGCGTCAGGAACAGCCTCTGCGCCAATACGGCGGTCTAACTCTTCATGCCAATGATAGATACGCCGCTCCTGATAGGATAATGGAATACCTTTGAAGCCATCGGACTCGACCGACTCCTGAATTTGCGGAGCGAACTGCGTGTCCTCTTCGAGAATGCGTTCGAAATTCGCAACCCTTGATTCCCAGATGTCCGGCAACGGGCCGCCGCCCCAATCTGGTGAAAACCAGATGCATTCAAGCGCCATGGTGTTGATGGTCTTTGGCCAGAACACAATGAAAGGAATGCCGGTTGGAGAGGGCGGGCAAACGATATTGGGGTATATGTTGTAGGAAACATTATTGTCACGTGAGATTTCGCCCACGGTTTCGAGTTCCGGCAGGCCGGCAACGCCCGGATCTTTCCATTCAGGACGACGATTGGGCGTCACCATGCGTGAATGCCCGCGCGGCCACAGTTCTATCGTTGTGCCGAGGTGATCCAGAAAACGGTCTACCGTTTGCTGATGAATGGATTTCAGGTGATAAGTTTCCAGAAAAGCGTCGAGCAATACTTTGACGTTGCACTTGATTTCATATTCCGCCTTATGCGCCAGACGAAGGTTTTCTGGTTGGAATTCCGCCATGCCGTCGGCAACAGGTCCGAGATAAGAGAGAAGCGGTTCAGCGTTCTCATCGCAATTGATGAAAACCCAATTGCCGAAATTTTCGCAACGTACTGAAATCAACCCGAGGCAGGACTTATCAAAATCCGGAAAATCACGCTCATCGCGAATGCCAATGAGATTTCCTTCGTGGTCGTAGCTCCAGCCATGATATCCGCATACAAATAAATTACGCTTGCCGGCATTATCCTTAACCAGCGGGCCGCCGCGGTGTCGGCATGTGTTGTAAAAAGCGCGGACCTTATCGTCCTTGCCGCGCACAATCAGGATGGGTGATCCCAATTTTTTCCAGAGAAGGTAGCTTCCCTTTTCTGGCAACTCGTCCATGTGACAAGCATAGACCCAACTTTTTTTCCAGAGATGTCTCATCTCCAGGTCGTTGAAGTCATCGTTTATGTAACGCACGCTTGGAATTGGGGGCAGGGAGGGAAATCCCTCAGGCGGGCCGTTGCGGGCTTTTTCATACGCCATGCCGGCTTTGATTTTTTCGACTGTCTGCGCGTCCATTTTTGACCTCTGGAAAGCCTCAAAAAGTGCTGCGATTCAACCATATCATGCGTCATTATTCCCAAAAAGAAAACAGACATGATTGTTTTTTACTTGCTGCGGCGGTAATGTGAACGAAATGGCAAATTCCACGTAACATATTGAATATGTTGAAATTTTACAGTTTCCCGTCTCCAAACTGTCATAAAGTCGCAATTATGCTGGAGGAATGCGGGATTCCCTATGAGCGCTGTCAGGTGGACATTCTGAAGGGTGAGCAGTTCGCCCCTGAATTTCTTGCGATCAGCCCCAATAACAAAGTGCCTGCGCTGGTTGACGATGAAGGTTCCGGCGATCCGGTTTCGATTTTTGAGTCAGGGGCGATCCTCGAATATCTGGCGGTAAAATCGGGCCGTTTCCTGCCTTATGAAAAGGTGTGGGAGATCAAAGCCTGGCTTCACTGGCAGGTTGGCGGCCTGGGCCCCATGGCCGGACAGGCGCATCACTTCCGAAAATTTGCGCCGGAGAAAATTCCTTACGCCATCAAGCGTTATACGGATGAAGTCAACCGGCTCTACGGCATTCTGGATAAACGACTTAAGGGCCGCGATTTTATTGTAGATGAGATATCCATTGCCGATTTTGCTTGTTGGCCGTGGATCAGACACCATGAGTGGCAGGGGCAAGCGTTCAGCGACTTTCCAGATTTAAAGAGATGGTTTGAAGCCATTGGCGTACGTAAGGCTGTGAAGCGGGCGCTTGCAATGGAGACTGAGAAAATGGCGCCGAAAAAAGCCTACTCAATTCTCTATGGTCAAAAGGCGGATATCGCGGAACACATCCAAAGGAAAAAGGACCAATCATCATGACTGAGGTTTTTCTTCACCACTACGATGCGTCGCCCTTTTCCCAGAAGGCCATCAAAATGCTGGCGATAAAAGGGCTGGACTGGAATCCGTGATACACCCGATGATCGCGCCAAAGCCTGAACTGACAGCGCTGACCGGCGGCTATCGCGGTACGCCGGTGATGCAGATCGGCGCCGATATTTTCATTGATTCACAACTCATCGCGGAAGAACTGGAGCGGCGATACCCGGACCCGTCGCTTTATCCCGGCGGCAAAGGCGTTGCGCATATGCTGGATGAATGGGGGCACGCTTTCTTTCGGGCGGGACTCGATATCGCGATCAAGGAATTTTCAGGCGACTGGGACGAAGACTTTTACAAAGATCGCGACGCGGTCTTTCCCGATCTTGATTTTTCCAAAGCGGAGGCGCGTTTTACCGACGCCTGCGTCCGTTTGCGCGCCCACGCGCAGTTGATAAACGACCAGCTCAGCGACGGACGTAATTTTCTAATGGGCTCATCGCCAGGGCTGGCGGATATTCAGGGCTATGTTGTGAACTGGTTTACCCCGCGCCGGTTTTCCGTTTGTGCAAAAGTTATTCAACGATTTTTCCCACCTTGAGCCGTGGGAAGCGCGTATGGCGGCGCTTGGGGAAGGGGGACGCATTGAAGCGAATGCGGAAGACGCACATGACGTGGCGAAAGCAAGTCAGACTATTATTCAGAGCGGTGTCGATGCTGATGACCCGTCAGGACTTGCCGTCGGGGATGAGGTCTGCGTCATACCCGTTACGTCGCAACGGGGTGGCGCAAAAGGCCGTCTCCTTCGCTTAAGCGCCTGTGAAGTTGCGATTGCGCCTTTCGATGCCGACATCGAAAGCATCGTGGTGCATTATCCGAGGCTCGGCTACAACGTCATTCGACTTTAAATAACCTCTTCTTGCTTTAACACTTCGATGTCGCCATCGCTGTAGCCGAGGGCGCGAAGCACCTCCTGTGTGTGCTCGCCTAACAAAGGCGGGCGCCCTTGCAGACCAGCTTCGAGGTCGGAAAAATTGATTGGCAGATCACAAACCGGCGCCGCTTTGGGAACGCCTGGGAAGCTCACCGATTTGAAAAAGGCCATCGCCTCGACCTGCGGGTTGTTGAGGGCCTGTTGCATCGACAGGACAGGTCCGCTGGGAACGCCTGCTTTTTCCAGCGCCGCTAAAGCTTCGCTGGATGTTTTACCGGCGCACCAGTCCGCCATCATCTCGCACAGCGCATCGCGATGGTCGCCGCGCGCCTGATCGCCCTGATAATCTGGATGGCGGGCAAGACCCGGCTTTCCGATCATCGTCGCCCATCGCCTGAAAAGGCCGTCGCCAACTGTATGGACAAGGATGTGGCCGTCGCGGGTTTTGAACACGTCCGATGGTGCGGAGGTTTGAACGCGATTGCCCGTTCCAACACGGTTTCTTTGTGTGACCGCCTGTTCCGTCAGATGCGAATTCATGGCGGCAAGAGCGGTTCCGAGGAGAGAGGTTTCGACATGCTGACCTTTGCCTGTTTGTTGCCGCGCCATTACCGCCGCCATGGCGCCAAGGGCTGAAAACACGGCCGTCGAAAAATCCGCATAGGGAGCGCCGGCTTTCACCGGTTGATCCGGCGTGCCGGTTAAATACATGGCGCCTGACATGGCTTGCGCGACGCCGTCAAAGCCACCCTTGTCGCGATCGGGACCATCGGCGCCGAAGCTGGTCTGCGTGACCAGAATCCCTTTTGGATTTGCCGCGGAAAAGTTTGGCCAGTCGAGGCCGAGCTTTTCAAGCGCTTTCGGCGGCAGGTTAGCCACAACAATATCGCTCGACGCAGCGAGTTTTTTCAGGATCTCCCGTCCGGCGTCTTTCGACAGGTCCAGCGTGACGGATTTCTTCCCGCACCCGGTCTGCATAAAAAGCGCCCCTTCGCCGTGAGCGCCATCAGCACGTTCAAAGAGCGGCGCTATATATCGGTCTTCGCCGCCACCCCGGCGTTCGACACGGATCACCTCAGCGCCGAAATACCCGAGCAGCGTCGCGCAATAGGGACCGGCCACATATCGACCGATATCGAGGACGCGAACGCCGTTCAAAATGCTGGTCAGATCAGCCTCCCGCGTTGATTTTTATAGGCTATTCTATATCCCGGTAAAATAATAAAAACAATCATGTCTGTTTTTCTATTGGCAAAATGACGGCCGATGGATAAGGTTTGGCGTCATTTAAACATAAAGCGATCTGCAATGGATTTCAGACTGACGGACGAGCAAGTTGCGTTACGCGAAACGGCGAGAACCTTCGCCCGCGCCGAGCTGCCTGAGATTGCCAAGACTTGTGAAGCAAACGCTAAGCCGCCGTCGCGCGATCTCATTAAACAGTATGCGGATATGGGCTTTCTCGGGATCAATGTACCGTTAGCTTATGGGGGGCCTCGGCCTTGGTAATGTCGAAGCGCTGTTGATCCTTGAAGAATTTGCGAAGATTTCGTCGGCGGTTGCGTTCCCAATTTTTGAATCCTGTGTTGGCCCTGTGCGCGCGATTGAACATTTCGGATCGGATGCATTGAAAGAGCGTGTTGTTCCCTCTGTATGCCAGGGTGATTGCATTGTCGCCATTGCGATGTCGGAGCCTGACGCCGGGTCCGCTTTGACCGACTTGAAAACCAAAGCGGTGGTGAAAAACGGTAAGGTTATT
>CBDDKD010000012.1:0-39216 GCA_965230025.1 Hyphococcus sp. | reverse complement strand
ATCCCCGGTCATGGCCGGGCCTTGTGTGACAGTCATCATGAATTGCCGGTGGTCAGCGCCAGCAAGGGCGATCTTATTGATGTGGATTTTGCCCCGTTTCGCGCCCTGAACGCGACGCCCATGGCGATGACGGCCCATGTACTTTACGAAGCCTATGATAAAGAACGCTGCGCGACCCTGTCGCCGACTGTCATTGAAGACGTGATCCGCGGTGACATTGGCTTTGACGGCCTTCTGATGAGCGATGATCTGAAGATGAAAGCCCTCGGCGGCTCTATTGAAGCGCGCACCCGCGACAGCTTTACGGCGGGTTGTGATATCGCCCTTTGCTGTAACTTTTCCATGGAAGAAAAGAAGGAAAGCGTGAAGGGCGCCATGGTGCTTTCCGGCAAGGCGGTGGCGCGCGCCAATTTCGCGCTCTCAAAATTGCGCATGGTTGAACGTGGGGATACGGCGGCGGATTACGAGCGGCTTGATCAATTGTTGAAGCCAGTACTGGCGCAGGCGTGATTGCGGCGAAGACAAGGATAGGCGTTGAGCGGAATCGCCGGTAATGTGAACTTATGGTGGATGGTGGTTTGATAATGGCGGTGGACAACACCGGCGACGAAGATAGTGACGGGAGCGCCGAGGCGTTCGATGCGCCGGTGCGTTTAGGTCCGGCGGATGACAGCGACGCGGATATCGATGCGCTGATCGTCAACATTGACGGTTACGAAGGGCCGCTTGATGTCCTGCTCGATCTGGCGCGCACGCAGAAAGTCGATATCCGTAAAATCTCGATGATGGCGCTGGTCGACCAGTATCTTGTCTTCGTCGAGGTCGCCAAACAGCGCAATCTGGAGCTCGCCGCAGATTATCCTGGTGATGGCCGCCTGGCTCGCCTATCTAAAATCGAGAATGCTTCTTCCGGTTGGTGAAGAAGAAGGCGATGAGCCGACGGCCGATGAAATGGCCGCGCTTCTCGCGTTTCAGCTCCAGCGCCTGGAGGCCATGCGCAATGCGGTGGAAGCGCTGCAGGCGCGCCCGCAATTCGGCATCGATTTTATGCCGCGCGGCGCGCCGGAAGGGGTGCGGGTGACGCGTACGCCCGACTGGCAGGCCGATCTTTACGAACTGCTCCGGGCCTATACCACACAGCGCATCGCGTCCGTTGACCGCAATTATCACCTCGACCCGCCGAAGGTTTATTCCATTGAGATGGCGCGGCTGCGTCTTGAACGCATTCTCGGCTCGATCCCCGACTGGACGGATTTGAGAACGCTGGCGCCGATGAAAGACGTCGATGCGCCGGGCGCTTCCGTGATTGCCTCGGCGTTTAACGCGGCGCTTGAATTCGCCAAGGATGGACGCATCGACCTTCGGCAGCTTGGGGCTTTTGAGCCGATCTTTGTACGTGTTCGTCAGCAAGCGGACGAAAGGAATAAGACATGAACGACCTTGACGCTGCGATGATTGACGAAGAAGACTTTGACGCCGATACCAAACGAAATTTTGAGGGTCTGGACGCGCGTGAATCGCAGGAAGCGCTGGCCGACGAACTTAACGAACAGGGCGGGACGGATAGCGTGACCGACGACGACAATAACGAAGATAAAGCTGTCGAGGCTGACGCGCCAACGGTTGAGTGGAGCGAGGAAGACATCGCCGCTCATATTCGTATGGCGGAGGCGCTGTTGTTTGCCGCCGCCGAACCGCTGGATGCAAAAAGCCTGGCCGACCGTCTGCCGGTGGGTGCTGATATCAAAACGATCATTGAACAGATTGAGGCGGACTATGCCGAGCGTGGGGTGACGTTGCAAAAAATCGACGGCAAATGGCGTTTTGTCACCGCTGCCGATGTTGCGCATGTTCTTGAAAAAGAAAAGATCACGCCGCGCCGTCTGTCGCGGGCGGCGCTCGAAACGCTGGCGATCATCGCTTATCATCAGCCCTGCACCCGCGCCGATATCGAGGATGTTCGCGGCGTACAGGTGGCGAAGGGCTCCCTCGATCAGTTGCTGGAAATCGGCTGGGTGAAACTGCGCGGCAAACGCCGGGACGTCCCCGGTCGCCCGACGCTGTACGGCACCACGGACGATTTCCTTCAGCAATTCGGGCTGGAGTCGATCCAGGATCTGCCCGGCCTTGCGGACCTGAAGGCGGCCGGGCTTCTCGATGCGCGCCTGCCGCCGGGCTTTTCCGTCCCCAATCCGAGCGGCGGCGATGATGAGGATATGGACGGGGAAGAGGGCGAGGAGGCTGAATTCGCTCAGGATTTCATGGCTTCTGATGATACTGACGACGCCGAAATCGATAAGGATGTCGCGGACGTTTAAACCATTATTTCGGCTTTTTTGCCTCTATTCATCCGCCGGACAGCGTATATATAGATCACAGCAATTATAGAGGCATATCATGGGTGCAATTGGCCCCTGGCAAATCGTCATTATCCTTGTGATCGCGCTGCTTTTGTTTGGCGGCGGCGGGCGCATTTCATCCATGATGGGCGATTTCGCCAAAGGAATTAAGTCTTTCCGCAAAGGTTTGCAGGAAGACGATGAGAAGTCCCTTGATGACCGCAGTGATAGCGCGATGGATGTGACGCCGGTTGACGACAAGGAAAAGAGCACCGCGCAGTCTGACTGAGCGTCGCCATTACCGGCGTTAATCGTGACCGAATTCAGCTTGAAGTCAGGACGGCAATGACATGAGTCTTGTTCCGCAATTCGGGTTTCTGGAACTGGCGCTGGTCGCCATTATCGCCTTGATTATTGTCGGTCCGCGCGACTTACCAAAATTAATGCGTTCAGCCGGGCGCTTTGTCGCCAAGGCGCGCGCCATGGCGGGCGAATTTACCGCCGCCTTCGATCAGATGGCGCGGGAGACCGAAATGGAAGAATTGCGCAAGGAAATCGACGACTTGAAAAAGAATAACCCGGCAGCGGATTTGAAGCGCGCCGTCGACGAAAGCATCGCCCCCATCAATGAAGAGCTGCGCAAAGAGACGAGCGAAATCAATCAGGCGCTGGAAGAAAAGAAGCCTGAGGATGAACCTGCGAGCTCATGAGTGAGGCAAATCCAAAACCGGGCGATGAAGAAGACGAGTTGCAGGCCTCGGCGGCGCCGCTGCTTGATCATCTTACGGAACTGCGCACACGCCTGATCATTTCCGTTGCTGCGATCGCGGTTGGTTTTGTCTTTTGCTTTGTCTTTTCCGTGCCGCTTTATGAGTTTCTGGTTATTCCGTTCAAGAACGCGGTGGCGGCGACCGGCGTTGAGCCGACGCTTTATTTCGCGCCGCTGGAGTTTTTCTTCACCCGGGTGAAGCTGGCGGCGCTTGGCGGTATTGCGCTGGCTTTTCCGGTTGTCGCTTACCAGCTCTATCAGTTCGTTGCGCCGGGACTCTACAAGCGTGAGCGCAATGCGGCGCTGCCGTTCATTATGGCGATGCCGTTTTTGTTCGCCCTCGGGGCGGCGCTTGTCTATTTTGTGCTGATGCCGTTCGTGATGCAGTTCGCGGTCGGGATGGAGCGCGACGCGGTGGAGGGCTCCGGCGTTTCCATCGAACTCTTAACCCGGGTTGGGGATTACCTGGCGCTGGTGACGACCCTCATCATGGCGTTTGGGTTTGCGTTTCAGTTGCCGGTGTTTTTGACATTGCTGGCCCGGGCCGGCCTGATCACCTCGAAGATGCTTACTGAAAACCGCAAATTCGCGATTGTCGGCATTTTCATTGTGGCGGCGTTTTTGACGCCGCCGGATCCGATCAGCCAGCTTGTTCTCGGGGCCGCAATCATTGCGCTTTACGAAACATCCGTCTGGTCGGTGCGGCTGGCCGAGCGCAAAGCCCGCAAAGGGCTGGAAGAGGCCGAAGAGGCGTCGGCCTGATACTCTTCTGGACCACGGCTTGTAACCCCGCTACACGAGCGACCCATGTTCGACATTAAATATATCCGCGATAACCCCGATCAATTCGACGCCGGCCTGGCGCGTCGCAATGTCCCGCCGCGCGCCGGCGAAATTCTGATGCTGGATGAGGAAGCGCGCAAATACACGCAAGTTCTCAACGACTTGCAATCGCGCCGCAATGCTGCGTCTAAGGAAATCGGCGCAGCCAAGTCGAAAGGCGATGACGACGAGTTCAATCGCCTGCGCGCCGAAGTCGACAGCATCAAGCAGCAAATGCCGACGGCGGAAGCCGAGCAGAAGAAAAAGCTCGATGCGATCCGTGATATTCTTTCCGGCCTGCCGAACATTCCGGCTGACGATGTGCCGCTTGGTGAAGACGAAGCGGCGAATGTTGAAATCCGTAATTGGGGCAAACCACAGCGCCTTAACGACGCTAAAGAGCATTTCGATCTCGGCGAAGCCCTCGGGCAGATGGACTTCGAAGCGGCGGCGCGCATGTCAGGCTCGCGCTTTGTTTTGCTCAAAGGCCAGCTCGCGCGCCTTGAACGCGCGATCGCCAATTTCATGCTTGATCTGCACACGGGCGAGTTCGGCTATACGGAATGCCAGCCGCCGCTCTTGGTCAAAGACGATGCGCTTTACGGCACCGGGCAATTGCCGAAGTTTTCGGAAGATTTGTTTCGAACAGAGAAGAGAGTTATCGAAACAATTGAATTTAACAGAGTGCAGAATTTCACTGACAAGGGGTGGATGCTGGAATTTATGGAGCAGGACCAGTTTGATAACTGGGAACAATTGTTTGATGAGCATGGGGAACCAAGGCTTGTCGTAAACCCCAGCACAAGCCGGGTGAAAGCAAAATTCTATGATCAAGCATGGCTGATCCCCACCGCCGAAGTCTCACTGACCAACATCGTGCGCGAGGATATCCTTGCTGAAGAGGAACTGCCGTTGCGGTTTACCGCCTGGACGCCGTGCTTCCGGTCGGAGGCGGGCGCTGCAGGGCGCGATACGCGCGGCATGATCCGTTTGCATCAGTTCTCAAAGGTGGAGCTTGTCTCCATCACTGCGCCGGACCAGTCCGAAGCTGAACATGAGCGCATGATCGAATGCGCCGAGGAAGTCCTGAAGCGCCTTGAGCTGCCTTACCGCACCATGGTGCTGTCGACCGGCGACATGGGTTTTTCGGCGAAGAAAACTTATGACATCGAAGTCTGGTTGCCAGGCCAGGCGCAGTACCGCGAAATTTCCTCCTGTTCCAACTGCGGAGACTTTCAGGCGCGGCGCATGAATACGCGTTGCCGGCCGCAAGGCGAAAAGGCGACAAAATTTGCGCATACCCTGAATGGCTCCGGCCTCGCGGTGGGGCGCACGCTGGTCGCAATCCTTGAAAACTATCAGCAGCCGGACGGCTCGATCACCGTGCCGGATGTCCTGAAACCCTATATGGGCGGCGTAACCAGAATCGAAAAGGCGTGAACCATGCGTATCCTGTGTTCCAATGACGATGGCATTCACGCGCGCGGGCTTGAAAGCCTCGTCAATATTGCGCGCGAATTGTCCGACGATGTCTGGGTTGTGGCGCCGCAGGAAGAGCAATCCGGCGCGGCCCGGGCGCTGACGCTTGCCCATCCGTTGCGCGTGCGCAAATATGAGGAGCGAAGGTTCTCCGTTACCGGCACGCCAAGCGATGCGGTATTGATGGGGGTCACCAAGATCATGGACGGCAAGAAACCGGATTTGATCCTCTCCGGTGTGAACAACGGCCAGAACATCGCAGAGGACGTCACAGTTTCCGGAACCATCGCTGCGGCGTTTCAGGGCATGAGCATGGGCATTCCCTCGGTCGCTCTCTCACTGGCGCGCATGGCCCGCGACAAGGCGCGCTGGGAAACGCCGGAAGCTCACGGCGCCGGGATTGTCCGCAGGCTGCTGGACCAGGGCTGGCCCGAGGATGTCGTGATTAATGTGAATTTCCCCGATCGCGCGCCGGACGAGGTGAGCGACATTGAAGTGACCAGTCAGGGCCATCGCGATGCGGTGCAACTCTATGCAGAAGAGCGAAGAGACCTCAGGGGCGGTCGCTATTACTGGTATGGCTATACGGGCGAATTGTCCGATCCGCCTAAGGGAACGGATCTCAGCGCCATCTATGCGGGTCGTATCTCGATTACGCCGCTGCATCTGGCGTTGACCCACAAAGAGAGCCTGAAATCGTTGTCTGCGGTCTTTAACGCGCCGTCTTCTTAAAGAATTCCAAAGCTTCACGGCCGTGGTTAACGCCTTATTAACCAAAGTTTATAAACGTCGTCATCGATCATGAATTTGCGCCCATTGGAGGGATCGATGAGAGTTGCGTGTCAGGCATTGGCTATTTTTGCGGCCGCAAGCCTTGCAGCGTGCGGCAGTCACAGTAATCCGGCGCCGGTTGTCTATGGCGCGGGCGATGCTCATCAATCACGGATTTATAACTCGCCAGACGAAATCTATCGCAAGCAGCAGATCGAACAAAACCGTGCGACGCGAACGGCGCGCGCGCCTGTTCGAACGCAGCCGACGCGCGTTTCATCCGTGCAAGGAAATGGCGCTGCGATAACGCCGGTATCCGCCGTCTATTTATCGGATGCCGTATCCGCGCCGGTCGAGACCAAAAAAGTTAAAGGTTATATTGAAGTCCAGCCTGGCGACACGGTCTACGCGATTGCACGACGGTTCAATGTCGCGCCTCAGGACATCATCTCCAAAAATGATCTCCGTGCGCCATATGCGCTTCGCGTAGGGCAGGCGTTGAAGCTACCCAGAGGCGCCGAAGCGCTTGCAACGCCTGTGGAGGCCCGCAAGGTGGTTGCGCGCGACAGGCTTTATTCGGTCAAACGCGGGGACACGCTCTATTCGATTTCAAAGGCTTCTGAAGTCTCGGTGAGCGCTATTGCGCAGGCAAACGCGTTGCGTCAGCCCTATAACCTTGCTGTAGGTCAGCAGCTTCTTATTCCGCAGGCGCCGACAAACAGCCAGATTTATGCAAAACCACGCACCAGTCCTTCCAAGATTGCGAATGCGACCGCGGCGCCGCAAAATGTTGGCGATATAGCCCGCACCGCGTCCTATACGCCGCCAGTGTCGACCAAAGGAAACAGCCTTTTTGACTGGCCCGTTAAGGGCGCGATCATCTCGTCATATGGCGCCGGCGATCTTGGCCGCCGAAATGATGGTGTCAATATTGCGGCGCCGGCGGGTACGCCTGTGCGTGCAGCTGCTGGAGGTGAGGTTGTTTATCGCGGGTCGGAGCTTGATGGTTTCGGCAATCTGCTGCTGATCAAGCATGTTGACGGGTTCGTCACAGCCTATGCGCATAATGATGCAATGCTGGTCAAGAAAGGCGATCAGGTTCGCCAGGGTCAGGTTATCGCCAAGGTGGGCGACAGCGGCGCTGTCACCTCACCGCAATTGCATTTTGAAATTCGAAAAAATCTGAAATCGATTGATCCGACAAGCATGCTGGGCGCGCAATAAAAGTGAGATGCGTTTCGCGTAATACGTACAAAAAACACTAATAAAAAACTTAAGTAGCGTGAATTCTGGCGGGCCTTCGGGCCCGCTTTTTTCTTACCCGGAGTAGTTCGTTCAGCTGATGCGGCCCGGTCTGCTGGCGATCAATCGGCGCGCCAAAAACTCCGGATTCGCGGGAAGCAATCCTTCGGAGATAAACGCTGTTTCGGAAAAGTGCGCCAGGGAGAGTTCGCCCTCATGGGCGGCGCATAAGGCGGCGCCGACGCGTTTTGTTGCGTCGAACTTGGTAATAATGCAGCGGCGCACGCCAATTTCCTTAAAGGCGAGGGCCCAGTCTGCGTATTCCGCGGCGTCGCCGCTCGCGGGCAGGACAAGCACCGGTTCCGCGCCGCTTTCCTGCTGATAGCTCTTCAGCGCCGCGACATCGCCGCCATCATAAGGGCTGACCCCTGGCGTATCGAGAATAACTGCGCCGCCCGGCCGGTGAGAGCGCACGATCTGCGCTACATCAAGCGGCGAGTCGACAATGAAATAATCAGCGCCCAGCGCTTCGCCATAAGACTTGATCTGTTCAATTGCGCCGGCGCGTCCGGTATCCGCTGTCATCATTAGCGCCGAGGCGCCTTGCTCTATAACGGCGGCGGCGAGTTTCGCTGCTGATGAAGTTTTGCCGGCGCCGGTTGGGCCGACCAGCATGATCGGTGTGGACGGGGAAAAGTGCAGTGGTGCGAAAGTGAAGGTTTCCCGGAACGCCGTTTCAAGCCGGTAGAGATCTTCATCGATCGGCGACTTTCGCGCGCCTTCGATGAGCGCCGTCATAAGCTTATCGCCAACGCCATGTGGCGCTAGAATTTCCGCCATTGAGCGCACCGTAATATCACTCATATCGAGACGTTTGGCGTGCTTGGCGCCGGTAAGGCTGCCGCTTAGTTGCGATAGCGCTTCTTCGGAGAACCGCTGTTCGACAGTCTCGTTAAGGCGCGCGCCGGCGCTCATCTTAAAGGGGCCTTCGTCAACTGCGTCGCGAGCCGCGCCGGCGAATTGGGCTTTCGGGGCGGGCTCCGGGGCTGATGGCGGGGCCTTGTCAGAGGCTGTCACCTCCACATCCCCGCTCGGCAATTCACGTACGGAGACGACAACTGCGAGATCGCCAAGCGCCCGACGGGCCTTGGTCTTCGCCGCGTCGAGGTCAGAAGCGATGAATTTCATCATGAATACACAACCACCAAAGTCAGTCTCAACCGTTCTCCGGCCCCAGTATGGCCGTGAAATTCATTTTATTAAAGGACCTAATTTCGACCTGAAAGTTCCTGCCGTAGCGGCTCATCCCGTCTGCGACGGCTCAGAATAAAGAAAAACCCGCACACGTTGGGCGGGCCTTCCGAAGGTCGAAAGAAGTTGGGGAGGGATTATCGGTATTGCTGCAGGCGGGTTGCGCGCAGACCTGGCATGCCGAATTGATCAATTGCTTTTTGCCAGGAAAGGAATTCTTCGACCGTTAACTTGTAGCGATCGCATGCTTCCTCAAGCGTAAGGAGGTCGCCGCGAACGGCGGCGACGACTTCCGCCTTGCGCCGAATGACCCAACGTTTGGTCGAGGGCGGCGGCAGATCTTTCAGTGTCAGCGGCGTGCCGTCAGGACCGATTACATACGGGTCCTTTTTTATCGGCGACGCGGCATTGTTTGCAACGACAGTCATGAGCGGTCTGATCCCTTGATACGCAACTATGTTCTTGAGGACATTAGGCCCAGCGCTTTTAAAAAACGGCTAAGCGTCAAGGTAAAAGCTTCTATAAGTGGTTGATTATTCGTGAAAAAATAGACAGTCAAAATTGTATCAATACAGAACAATAACTGATTACCGGCGCGCGCCAGCGAAGCGCCCGGAACATTGTGTTTGAAGTGCGACAGCGTTTCCGACAACCCGAAGCGCAGGCTCACGCTCAGAAAACCGGTATTTACAAATGTCAGGACTTTGTAGCTGGCGCCTGTTCAGAGCGTTTCGAGCTTCGGGGTTATCCGTCCCGAATAGAGAATAAGCTGTAATGTATGACTATACTTTTAGACAAAAATATTACCAAGTTTACGGCAACCGGTTGCTTCACCTGTTCGCTGGCCGGCCGCTCAATCGTTGGACTCTTGACCGGCGAGCCGATTTAAGGGCCTTTCAAGGGCGGAACGGAGCGTTGGAGAGGTTGCATTGGCAAGTGCAATTGCGGTTGAAAGGCTAATCAAGAAAGCCAGAACGGCGCTAAAAAAGGGCGACGCCCAGACTGCGTCGCAACAATATCGGCGTGCAATCGAATTGAACGCCAAGAGCCATCAGGCGCTGGCCGGTTATGGTGAGGCGGCGATGAAACTTGGCGATCCTGCCGAAGCTTTGCGCGCCGGGATGGCCGCCCTGCAGGCGGCGCCGACAAGCGCAAAGGCTTTCAGCGTTGCAGCAGCCGCGGCAATGGCGCTGCGAAACTGGCCGCAATTGGTGCAACTGGGAGAGGCTTGGCGAGCCGCACATCCTATGAACGCTGAGGCGATCCGGTCTTTGGCGCACGCCTATTTTGAATTGGGCAGCGCCGAGAAGGCTCGCGACGTTTATTATGAGCTGGTTCAGGCGAATGCCGGATCGGCGGATCATTGGGCGACGTATGCGCGTTTGTGCCTGACAAGTTTCGACTATGACGGTGCGGAGGCGGCGCTGGAAAAGGCGCATAAGCTTGGCGCCCCGTCTGCGGATTCTTTATATGCGCTTGGACGCGTAAAACTGTTTCTTGGCGAACTCGATGAGGCGGAATCCTTAAGCGCTGAGGCGATGAAAAGGAATCCAAAATTCGCGCTGGCGTTCACGCAATTTACCACTTTGCGCGGTGGCAAGGTTGACGATGAGACGCTTCAGCACATTATAAGGCTCGCCAATGATGTTGCCCAGCATCCGGAACATCGCGCATCCTTGTTCTTCGCCAATGGCGACATTCATCACCGCAGGGGCGATTATAAACTTGCGATGCAGGCCTTTGATCAAGGCAATCAGCTGAGCGAGGCCATTCTGTCGAAAGAGGGCGTTTCCTATAAGCCGGCGGTGTTTGAACGCCAGCGCGAGCGTGAACAAATGGCGTTCAGGACCTTACCGAGAGAAACCGGTTTTACGGCAGGACCGGCGCGACCGGTTTTTGTGGTTGGCATGCCGCGTTCCGGCACCACATTGATGGAAAGCATTCTCGCCGCGCATCCGGATGTTTATGGCGCGGGCGAGTTGCATTCGTTTCCGGCGATTCACAATAACGCTTTGCAATGGAGTGAGAACAACGGCGGCAAAACCCTAGCCGATGCGCCAAAGGAACAGCTACAGAAATGGCGTGACCAATATTTCGCGAGCTATCCGAAACTTCACGACGAAAGCGTTGTTGTCGATAAGCAGCCGTTGAATTTCAGGGGCGCCGGCTTGATCAAGGCGATCTTCCCCGAAGCAACGATCATTCATATTCGGCGCAACCCGATAGACACCGGTTTTTCGATTTATCGTAACGATTTCGCAAAGGCGTGGCCCTATGCGACTCGCCTTGAAAGCATTGCGCATTTTTATGGCGAATACGCGCGTATAACTGCTCACTGGGAAGAGCGTCTTGGCGAAGCGTTCCCGCTTTTTCAATATGAGCAGGTTGTGGCTGAGTTTGAAGCTGAAGCGCGACGCTTGATCGAGATATGCAGCCTTGATTGGCGCGATGAATGCCTTGCATTTCATCAGGTAAAAAGGCCGGTCGCGACGTTCAGTTCCACCCAGGTGCGCGAGCCGATGAGGCGCTCTGCGATCAGCGCCAGGGAGCAGTATGGCGGGCTTTTGCAGCCTTTGATCAATGGACTTGAAAGCGCCGGCCTTGACCTGGACACAGGGGCGCTGGCCGGAAAAAGCCGGTAAGTCGGCTGGACTGGCGTTCGCCGCCCTCAATCCCTATGTTCCGCCCGAAATGACAGTGATGACGGACATATCAACGATTGACGCGCCGCGGATTGATCTCGGCGTGCCCGCCGGCGCGCGGGTGATCGTCGCCATGTCGGGCGGCGTTGATTCATCCGTGACCGCGGCTTTGTGCAAGCTTTCCGGATATGATGTCGTCGGCGTTACGTTGCAGCTCTACGATCATGGCGTCGCCATCCAGAAAAAAGGCGCCTGCTGCGCCGGTCAGGATATTCAGGATGCTCGCCGCGTTGCAGAAGCTATGGGCTTTCCTCACTATGTGCTCGATTATGAAAGCCGCTTCACTGACGCGGTAATGAACGATTTCGCCGATACTTATCTTGCTGGCGCGACACCCATCCCTTGTGTTCGGTGCAATGAACAGGTGAAATTCAAAGATCTTCTCGAAACCGCGCGCGACCTTGGCGGCGCCGCGATGGCGACCGGACATTACATTCGCCGTGTCGATGGTCCGGACGGACCGGAATTGCGCCGCGCTTACGATGCGTCAAAAGATCAAAGCTACTTCCTGTTCTCGACTACCAAAGAACAGCTCGACTATTTGCGCTTTCCCCTGGGCGAAATGCCGAAAGACGAAGTGAGGCGCATCGCATCCGAGCTTGGCCTGGTCGTCGCCGATAAACCGGACAGTCAGGATATTTGTTTTGTGCCGGAAGGAAAATACGCCTCAGTGGTGGAACGGTTGCGACCCGGGGCATCGTCGCCGGGTGAAATTGTGCATGTAGATGGCGCCGTAATGGGCCGCCATCCGGGCGTCATTCATTACACAGTCGGGCAACGACGCGGCCTTGGCGTGGCGACAGGCGATCCGCTTTATGTAGTGCGCCTCGATGCAGACAAAAGTCAGGTCGTTGTTGGGCCGCGAGAAGCGCTGCTGATCAAGCGCATCCGTTTGAAAGAGGTCACGTGGCTGGGTGATGGCGACGGTGAAGCCGCCGCAAAGGGCCACATGCCGCTTGCGGTCAAAGTGCGGTCGACGCGCCCGCCGGCGCCGGCGAATCTCGTCTGGGACGAAGGATGGGCGATTGACCTTGCTGACCCTGAAGAAGGTGTGGCCCCCGGTCAGGCCTGTGTCTTCTATTCGCCGGACGAAGCTCATGATCGCGTCCTTGGCGGCGGCTGGATTGCTGGCACGCAAAGTCCCCAAATATGACAAAAGTTCGCCCGCTTGAACAAAAAGATGAAAATGCATGGCGCGCCTTATGGGCGGGTTATCTGGCGTTTTACAAAACCGATCTGGCCCAAGAGACAACCGATGCGTTGTTTGAGAATCTGCTCAAGGGCGCCCCGCATTTTGCGTTCGTCGCAGAACAAGAGGGGCGGGTGATTGGCTTTGTACATTGCCTGCCCCATGCCTCCACATGGTCGTCAGCGCCGTACTGTTATCTTGAAGATCTTTATGTTGATGCGTCCGTTCGCGGCGCCGGCGCGGGGCGCGCATTGATAGAAGCTGTCTATCAGGAAGCCGATCGTCGTGGTTATGCACGTGTCTATTGGCACACAGAAAGCGGCAACGCGACGGCCCGCCGCCTATACGACAGGCTTGCATCATTGAGCGAGTTCGTTCAGTACCGTCGACGTTAGTTGTTTGGCGGGAATTTCGATGGCGAAAAAGCTTTATGATTGTCTGAAGTGTTCTGCGTATTGCTGTTCATACACGCACATCCCTGTGACCAAGACCGACCTCAAACGCTTGGCCAAATTTCATGGCATGAGTGAAGAGAAAGCGGAAAAGAAATTCACCAAGAAGGGCGACAAGGAAAACCCGCGCGTCCTGCGCCACACGGATGACGAGCATTTCGTAACGTCCTGTATGTTTCTTGATAAGGAAACACGTAACTGCACAAATTACGAAGGCCGCCCGAAGATTTGTCGCGAGTTTCCAACGCAAAAGCGTTGCGGCTATTATGAGTTTCTAAAGTGGGAACGAGAAGTTCAGGACGATCCGGAATGGGTCGCAACCACAGACTGATCCATCATGACTGAACGCGCGGACGCCATTGTCATCGGCGCCGGCGTCATCGGGTTGGCGGTTGGCCGCGCGCTTGCGCTTGCTGGCCGCGATGTCATTGTTGTTGAGAAAAACCGGGCGTTTGGCGAAGAAACCTCCTCTCGCAATTCCGAAGTCATCCATGCGGGCATACAATACCGACCTGGCGGCATGCGCGCGCAACTCGCCGTTAAGGGCAGGGATGCGCTCTACGCTTTTTGCCAGAGTCATCGCGTCAATCATGAGCGCTGCGGCAAGTTACTGATCGCCAATGGCGAAGCCGAGGTCGCACGCCTCTCCCATTTTAAACGCAATGGCGAGGCCAACGGCATGGATGATCTGCGTGTCATCGATGCAAAGGAAGCTGCACGACTTGAACCCGGCGTGCGTTGTGATGCGGCGCTCTATTCCCCGTCATCGGGTATCGTTGATAGCCACGGGCTGATGCTGGCGCTGCTTGGCGATATGGAAGATGCAGGCGGCGTGCTCGCTTTGTCGGCGCCTGTTACTGGCGGGCGGGTGCGCGCCGACGGCATCGATCTTGATATCGGCGGCGATGAAGCGATCACTTTGCGTGCAAAGACGGTCGTAAATTGTGCAGGTCTTTGGTGTGACCTTGTCGCCCGCTCGATTGAGGGCATCCCGGTATCGACAATCCCGCAGCTCAAATACGCCAAGGGTCAATACTTTTCCTACAATGGCGCGCCGCCATTCTCGCGGCTGATTTATCCTTTGCCATCGCCGGAAAGTCAGGGCGTACATTACACCCGCGATCTTGGCGGACAGGCCAAGCTCGGCCCGGATATTTCCTTTATCGACTCGAACACCGACTACGAAGTGGACGAGGCGCGCCGGGACGCATTCGTCAAGGCGGCGCGATGCTTTTGGCCGGATATTGACCCTGACAGGCTGGTTCCCGGCTATGCGGGGATACGGCCGAAAATCGCCGGCCCCGGGGAGGAAGGCGATTTTGTCTTCTCCGATCCATCAAGTCATGGCGTTGATGGGTATCTGGGGCTTTACGGCATTGAATCGCCGGGTCTGACGACCTGTCTGGCTGTCGCCGAGCATGCGGTCCAATTGCTTCGTTGAAGCCGCTTGCAGGGCGCGGCGGCGCCCGCTATAGACCTCCGCTCCGAGGCGAGCGATTAGCTTGCGGACACCCTTTGGCGGGGTAGCTCAGTTGGTGAGAGCGCAGGATTCATAACCCTGAGGTCGGCAGTTCAAATCTGCCCCCCGCTACCAATTTCAAACAGATATTGAGAAGGCCGAAGCTTACTGCTCGACCGTGACGCCTTTCCAGAAAGCGACGTGGTCTTTGATATGCGCGGCTTTTTCAAAAGGCGCGGGATAGTACCACGCCGCATCTTTGTTTTCCTCGCCATTGACGGCAAGCGTGTAATAGCTTGCGTCGCCTTTCCATGGACAATGGCTCGTGTGGTCGGATGCTTTCAAATATTCCTGCTTCACGGAGCCTGGCGGGAAATAAACATTGCCCTCGACGGTTTCAAAAGCGTCGCTTTCGGCAATAACAACGCCGTTCCATATTGCTTTGGCCATGAGCGTCTCCTTTAGTCGAACAGACTTGAAACGGATTCCTCGTTTGCGATCCGGCGAATGGCCTCGGCGAGCAGTGTCGCAATGGAGACCTGTTCGATCTTCGGACACTCCGCCACTTCCGGGGTCGCCTGAATAGAGTCGGTGATCAACAGGCGCGTCAGCGCATCCGATTTCATGACGCGACGTTCTGCATGATCCGATAGAACGCCATGGGTGACGCAGGCAGAAACGCTTTTCGCGCCCTTGTCCATCAATGCCTGCGCGGCGTTACACAAAGTGCCGCCGGAATCGACAATATCATCGAAGATCAGGCAGTGGCGGTTGTTTACATCGCCGATGATGTTCATGACTTCGGACTTGCCGGGACCTTCACGGCGCTTGTCGACAATCGCCAGCGGGCGGTCATCAAGGCGTTTTGCAAGTGCGCGTGCGCGGACAACGCCGCCGACATCCGGTGAAACAATCGTGACGTCATCAAGCTCGCCATTGTGGATCTGGCGAATGCGTTTTTCGAAATCTTTCACCGCATAGAGGTTGTCCGTCGGGATATCGAAGAAACCCTGAATCTGACCGGCATGAAGATCGACGGTCAAAACCCGATCCGCGCCGGCTGTGGTGATCAGATTAGCAACCAGCTTAGCTGAGATCGGCGTTCTCGGTCCCGCCTTTCGATCCTGACGGGCGTAGCCGAAATAGGGGATAACCGCCGTCACCCTGGTTGCCGACGCTCTCGTCAGCGCGTCGATGGTGATCAGCAGTTCCATCAGATGGTCGTTTGCGGGATAGGATGTTGACTGTATGACGAAGACATCCTCGCCGCGAACATTTTCCTGTATCTCGACGAAGACTTCACCATCCTTGAAGGTGCGGATATCCGCCTTGGCCAGCGACGTCGTGAGTCGCCTGGAAATTTCTTCGCTAAGTTGTCTGTTTGAATTTGCGGCGATCAGTTTCATCGAACCCCGTCCCCTGATGCTGTCCCAAATGCACGCGGGTTTCATGACGTTTTATTGACACTCGTGCAACCCGCAATCTTACGATTCCCTATCGAAGGGCGATCACAGATAGATTCCGGCCATAGTCCGGCTCTTCCCGGCGCCGGGAATTGCGGTAGCTGAAATACGTCTCTGGAGCGCCAAGGGTGCAAATCTCCAGATCATCGATCCGGGTGACCCCGGATTCGCGCAGGCGCCAGGCGCCGAAAGCTACAAGATCAAACTGGCGTTTTTCCGGGCGTATGCCAGGCGCAAAAAACCGTTCTGACTGTGGATGCCGGGAGGTGAACTCCTCTATCAAATCAAGGCCAACCTCGAAATTGGGCTGACGCAGACAGGGCCCGATCGCTGTATGGATGCGCTCACGCACTGCGCCAAGGTTTTCCATGGCCGTCACCGCATTCTCCAATACGCCCGAGAGCGCGCCGCGCCAGCCGGCATGTGCGGCGCCGATAACCCCGGCCTCAGGGTCCGCCAGCAGCCATGGCATGCAGTCTGCCGCAAGAACACCGATGGCGAGCCCTGGTGTCGATGTGACCATGCCGTCCGCTTTGGGGGGCGCGCTGGTCCACGGCCCGTTAACGGTGACAACTTTGGGGGAGTGAAACTGGTAGACGGTCAGAAGGCTGTCAGAGGAAACACCTATGACTTGGGCGCAGCGGCTCCGGTTTTCGGCGACATTGGCCTTGCTGTCCTCAGAGCCGGGGCCGGTATTGAGTGACGCATAAATACCGGTGGAGACGCCGCCGGCGCGGCCGAAAAAGCCATGGGAGACATTTGCACATTTGGCGAGGCCCGGTGCGGTCAGAAAAGGCGGTCCGCTCATATCGGGCCGAAGCCTGCCGGTGATGCTAGCGATGGTGAAGTAATGGCCATGACTTTGAAAATCTCGCCCATCTGGTCCGGTGACGCTATGCGCGCGGCGCCAACCCGGATCGCCTCAGCGTCTTCGGGTTTCTTGCCCTTGCAAAGCATCTCTACGCGTAAGGGGAGACCAAGACGTTCAAGAAAGGTTCCTTGCGTCACTGGACCATGAACGCTGGCGCCATTGTCGATCACGGCGCGGGTCATTGCTTCGAAGTCCACATGCGCGGTGATGTCGGCAAGGCCTGGCGATGAAAGCGGCGGCCAGTATTCATGGTTGCGCACCGCCTGAAGGGTATCGCCCAGACCGGATTGTATATGGCCGTAGTCGATGATCAACGCCGCCCCAGTCTCTTCATCGAAGAGCGTGCAGATATCCGATATGAATTCTTGCAACGCAAAGGATTTTTCAAAGACATCGCCTTCCTTGCTTTCGGAAAGGTCCGGCAGGCCGTAGTCGGCCGGAGGCGGCGTATTTCCCAGTACAAATCCAAGCCTTTCTCCGTCGGAGGTGAGGCCGACAAGCTGCTCCCGCCATCCATTATCGACGCGTCGAAACTGGCGGATCGGCAAGCAGTCAAAAAACTCATTTGCAACAATCAGTGTTGGCGCAGCAGGGATATCTGCAAAAGAATCCGCCCATAGCGGTTTAACCTCGCTGCTGCGCAATCGCTTTTGCTGTTCATGGCGTAACCGTCCTGATTGCTCGAGAAGCCAGACTTGCGCCGAGCGTGTGAACTCCGGGCGCAGACGCGCCGCGCGCAGGATATCCGCCATCAGAACGCCGCGGCCCGGACCGAGCTCGACCAGATTAAAGGGCTTCGGTGAGCCCATGGCGCGCCAGGTTTCTACAAGCCACAGGCCGATAAGCTCTCCAAAGACCTGACTGATTTCCGGCGCGGTTGTGAAGTCGCCGTCCGCGCCGATCGCTTGTCGTGACATGTAATAGCCGTCATGGGGATGTCCCAAAGCATCGGCCATATAATCCGCGATGGTGATCGGCCCTTTTAGCTTGATCAGTTGAATGAGGCGTTCTTCAAGCGGGCTTTTTTCTGAGGGCTCAGACGCGCCAGTCACGACGCTGTCGCCTTCTCGGTTTTTGTGCGTGTACGCCATATCAGCCAGAGGCCAAATGCGAGCATTGGCGTCGACAACATCATGCCCATAGTAATGCCGAACGGGAAATCGGGCAGATGAGCGTCCGGCTCACGAAAGTTTTCGACAAAAATGCGTGACGCTGCATAGCCCGCCAGGAATAAGCCAATCGTAGCGCCCGGCCTTTTCAGAAAGCCAAAACTATGTGTGGCGATGCGAATGATGGCGAACAGAACAAGACCTTCCAGCGCCGCTTCATAGAGTTGGCTCGGATGACGCGCGAGACCAGAGGGATCAGTGGGAAACACCATCGCCCAGGGACCGTCCCAGGACCGACCGTACAGCTCGGCGTTAATGAAATTGGCGATACGTCCGAAGAACAACCCGATTGGCGCCGCGCAGGCGAACAGGTCGCCGAGCGACAGTGCGTTCAACTTGTATTTCCGTGCGAAGAAAAACCCGGCGAGCGTGACGCCGATCAATCCGCCGTGAAAAGACATTCCGCCTTGCCACAACATCAACGCCGGCGGGAATGGGATAGCGCCGAATAAAGGCTCCCAGGGCTTTGTAAGTAGCGCCGGCTCATAGAACAGAACGTAGCCGAGACGTCCGCCGGCGATCACGCCGATCGCCACCCAGAAAAGGACGTCATCAAGGAGAAGCCGCGTGATCGGCGCCCCCTTTTTGCTCCAAAGCTTTGCGTTCGCAATGAGGCGGGTCAGGTAATACCAGCCGCCTGCGATGCCGGCGATATAGGCAAGCGAGTACCACCGAATGGGCAAGGGCCCGATCTTGATGAGAATGGGGTCGATATTCGGATAAGGAATACTCATGAACCGCGTCGCTCTTGATTTCGTGCGTCTCAATAACGCGCTTCGATGCCCCTGTCGCCCCGCGCGAATAAAGTCTTATATAGGCGACGAAAGGATTTTGACTATGCAGACCCAAAGCGCATTTTTTGACGCGATCGCGAAAATGATGACCGAGGTCGCCGGGGCGGCGGATGGCGCCCGCCGGGAGGCGGAAACGGTGTTCCGCAGCCAGGTTGAGCGGCTCGTGGCGGATATGGATTTCGTTAGCCGTGAGGAGTTTGAAGCGGTGCGCGACATGGCACGCGCCGCCCGTGAGGAAAACGAATCGCTGAGGGCGCGTCTGGAAGCGCTTGAAAAAAGCCAGCCTTAAAGGCGCTGAGGAAAACCAGCCTAATCGAATCATTTCTCGGGGGTCCGAATCGTCGCGTCATGCGGGTTGCAGCGGCTGTGATCAGTCGCGTGAGCCGAGAAAAGGGGCGCTGATGTCGATTGAGCTGATCCAGAAGCCGAGCAAAACGCATGACCCGCTGGACGTCCTTGAGGCGGCCGCCGCAGGTCTTGAGTTTGAAATGGAGCGGGTTGGAGAGAGCGAGCTGCACGTTATGTTGCCCGGTGTCTGGCGTGATATCGGCCTATGGTTCACTTGGAGATCTGAACTGGCGACGCTGCAGATGGGTGCGCCGATTGACCTTAAAGCGCCCGTTGGGCGATTGCAGGAAGCCAGCCATCTCGTGACGATGATCAACGAGCGGCTCTGGGTTGGGCATTTCGATTTGTGGGCTGACGATCATGCGATTGTTTATCGCCATTCCGCAATTTTGCCGGGTGACGGATCACTGGATTCAGGGCAGGCAGATACAATGATCCGAGCCGTCAGCGAGGCCGTGGACAGATTTTACCCGGCATTCAATTTTCTGGTTTGGGGCGGCAAGTCGCCTGAAGATGCGCTGAAGGCCTCGCTATTTGAGACTGCGGGAAACGCGTAAGCGCTGACGTTTGATTTTCGCCGTTGGTGCGGTAATCATTCTTCATGATGAAAAAAATTTCGGTAGCGCTGATTGGCGCCGGATCCATGGGTGGCGCGCTTCTTAAAGGATGGCTTGCGTACGATACGATTGATATCGATCAATCCGCTGTATTCGATCCGGGCGCGAGTGCTGAACTGAAAGCGTTATGCGCCGAACATCGGCTATCGCTTAATCCAGTGATTGATAGCCTCGTGCCGGACGTTGTGCTCATTGCTATCAAGCCGCAAAAAGCGGATGCGTTGCTTCCCGCATATGCCGGTCTAGCGAAAGACGCAGTCAGCATATCGGTCATGGCGGGAAAGAGTATCGCCAGCATTTCAAAAGCCCTTGGCGGCGCAACCCGGGTGGCCCGGACAATGCCCAATTTACCGGCGGCGATTGGCAAAGGGGTTACGGGGCTTTATGCGCCCAATGAAATAGATGCGGAAGGCCGGAGAGCCATTGAAACATTGATGGCGGCGGCTGGTGAAACCGTGTGGGTAAACAGTGAAGAACAGATCGACTATGTGACTGCTGTTTCCGGTTCCGGCCCGGCATACTATTTCCTTCTTACCGAAGCGCTTGCTGACGCCGGAGAAGCGCTGGGATTTGATCGGACGACTGCTGAAAAGCTTGCGCTGGCGACACTGACCGGCGCCGGGGCTTTAATGGACGTAGAAACAAGGACACCAGCGCAAATGCGCAGCGCAGTGACATCACCCGGCGGGACGACCGAGGCGGCGCTGAATATTTTTGATGGCGACGACCACCGAATGCGTATGCTGGTTAAGGAGGCAGTTGCCGCCGCTGCAAAGCGCGCCGCTGAACTGACTGAATAACAGGAAAATTGATTATATTAAGCTGGCAGGCGAATTTTTGCGACAATGCCGCCATGTTCTGACCGGTCGAGCGTTACGTCGCCGCCATGGGAGCGGGCGACATCACGAACCACCGTCAGGCCAAGTCCCATGCCGCTTTCATTGAGATTGCGCGCCTCATCAAGACGGGTAAACGGCTTGAAAACGTCTTCATAGGCGTCCGGATCAATCCCCGGTCCGTCATCTTCAACGCTCAGTTCAAAATATCGATCAAGCTGTTTGGCGTTGACCCAGACATTATTGGCGTGGCGCAATCCATTGTTCACAAGATTACTGACCGCTCGTTTTAATGCAGAGCGCCGCGCTGAGATAACAATATCTTTCGGCACAAGAGAGTGGAGATGATGGCCGGAACGCTTGGCGTTGCGTGATATCTCATCGATCATCGGGGCCAGGACGAAGGTTTCGGGGTCCTCATCAGCTGCCTCGCTGCGGGCGAATTCAAGATACGCTTCAACCATGCGCTCCATTTCCTGAACATCACTGCGCAGATCCTTCACTTCGTCGGTATCAGGCTGCATGGCGAGCGCCAGTTTGATCCGGGTGAGGGGCGTGCGCAAATCATGACTTACGCCAGCAAGCATAGAGGTGCGTTGGTCGATGTGACGCTTGATCCGCTCACGCATTGCAATAAAGGCATGGCCGGCCTTTCGTACCTCCGTCGCGCCGGTTGGGCGGTAATCCGGCGCATCGCGGCCACGGCCAAAAGCCTCTGCGGCATTCGCCAGGCGCAAAATAGAGCGTACCTGATTACGCAAAAACACGATTGCGATGGCGCCCAGCATGATCGTTGTACTGACCATCCAGAACAGAAAGATGGGGCCTGTGGTTGCAAAAACCCTGTCGCGATAAGCCAGAAAAACAAGCTGACCGTCAGCAAGTTGTACACGCACCTCAACGAAAGCCGGGTAGCTTTGCGTATTGAACCAATACGGCCTCTCCAAGCTTGCCGCGAGTTGCTTGTCGAATGTTGAATTATAGACATTAAATATCGACAACTTGTCTTTTACCGGAATACCGGAATTTGCGTCATATCGAACGCTTAGCCCGAGATCGTCAAATGCCCATTGCTCGATTTCGTCCCGCGCGGTCTCGTTGATGGCGTCACCATAGAGGCGGGTGACAAGCGCGATTTGTCCGGAAACATTCGCTGAAAGGTTCGCTGTGACGAGCTCCCAATGGCGTGCGAAAAACACATAGGTGATCACTGACTGCATTAAAAAAACTGGCAGGATGACGATTAGTACGACGCGCGCGTACAAACTTTTGGGAAGGTAACGACGCAGCATAAGCGTTAATCCGCCATCAGGGCGTAGCCGACGCCGCGCACGGTTTGCAGATAAATGGGCGCACGGGGGTCTTCCTCGATTTTCTTGCGGATGCGCGTCACCTGAACATCTATAGAGCGCTCCATGGCGGTCGAGGTTTGCTCTGCTAACGCCTCTCTTGAAATCGCGTCGCCGGGCTTTTGCGCCAACGCTTTCAATAGTGCAGTCTCGCCAGCAGTGAGTTTCACCAATTGACCGTCACAACGCAGTTCGCCGCGCCCGACCGTAAAAGTGCAACGGCCAAAGGTCAGCTCCTGTCGATTCAGAGCGCCCGCACGTGACCGTCGAAGCAATGCACTGACCCGCAACAGCAATTCGCGCGGTTCAAAGGGCTTGGAAAGATAGTCGTCTGCGCCCCGCTCCAGCCCTTCGATACGATCTTCGGGTAAGCCGCGGGCAGTGAGAAGCAGGACGGGTACGTTTGAGGCGGCGCGAATTGATTTCGTCAGGTCAAATCCGGATTCCCCAGGCATCATCACATCAAGGATCAGCAAGTCAAAATCGACCGTGCTCATGAGCGAGCGAGCTTCGGCGGCGTTGCTCGCGACTGATGTCCGAAATCCGTGCTCGCTAAGATAACGCTTTAAAAGCGCGCGAATGCGATTGTCGTCATCGACGACGAGCAGGTGAGGCGTGTCCTCGTGAATCGCATCCAGCTTCGCCATGGTCGCATATCAACTATTGCGCGCGCAGAAAACGTTGCGCTCGGATAGCATAGTCCGCGCCGGTCCAGAATGTAAGGAGGGTGGCGAGCCAGAGGGCGGCTGTACCAAGCGATTTCCATTCCGCGCCGATAAAGCCAGTCGGCGCTGTGGCTAATAAAAGTCCGGCGGCGACAAGCTGCGCCGCCGTCTTCCATTTCGCGAGTGTTGTGACCGGTAAGGAGCCGCCTTTCATAGCAACCGCTTCGCGTAGGCCGCTAACCATAATTTCCCGAAGAATGATCACGATGACGGCTATGACGCCGGCGCCGTTAATTATGCCGTTTCGCAAAAGCAGAATCAGGGCGGCGGCAATCAGGAGCTTATCCGCCAGCGGGTCGAGCGCCGCGCCAAGCGCCGAGACTTCGCCGCGCGCTCTGGCCACCCAGCCGTCGAGAAAGTCGCTGAGACTGGCGACGACAAAGACGACCAACGCGGCTTTCAGGTTCCACGAAGCGTCCGTGATAAATAACAGGACGAAGGGAACAATAAAGCCAATGCGGGCAAGTGTAATCAGGTTCGCCATGTGACGAACCTAATCTGCGCTGCCTCGTCAGGCTATCGGATTTTTCAGGTTGGGGCCCTGGATCACTGGGGCGGCTGCTCGAAAGAAACTGAATGTGGTTCCTGAAGCAAAACATAATCAACCATGACGACTCGCCAGTCGCCGCCGGGTTCAATGGCTTCCGACCACAAGATGACATCTCCATAGGGCAATGGTTTGCCGAGGAAGTGGGTGTCTGTATGGCGTTCGTCGCGTCCATAGGCGACGGGGACGCCATTTTCATCAGTCGCGATCCAGACAACGCGCCTATCTTCAATGTAAAAGTCCATCACGCCATCCCGCCATACCGGCGTTACGCTCGGGTCGTCGGAAGCAAGCAAATGGAATATGCGTGTGGGAATGCCAGGCCAGAAAGATCGCCAGCCATTAACCATTTCCATATTCCATTCCGTGGTTTCGCCGTTTCGTGTAGTCCAGCCAATATCCTCATTTAAGGCGCGGGTCTGCCGTAATTCATTGGCCTTTGACGTTTCCATGATGCGCGGAGTTTCAAAATCAACCCAGTATTCGCGTATGACTGGCAGGGCGCGCTGGTCTGTATAGAGAATTTCAGACATTGTGAAACCTTTGGCCTCGCGCCATATGTCTCTGCCGCCGACGGCTTCCAGCATCTTTTCTATTTCTTCTTCTAGCTGTTGATCATCGTTTTGCGCGACGGCGCCCGAAGCAGTAAAAAAAGCAACGACAATAAAAGATAGCCAGCGACGCATCATATTCCTCCATAAGTTTTCCCGGAGGATAACAAGGCCTGATGGTGCGAACTTGCGGATTTTACTCTGCGACCGGGGGCGGTTCGCCAAGGACGCGGCGATAAGCCCGGTCAAAGGCGCGCAGATCGCGGTACCCTGCGCGGCGGGCGGCAATCGTGACATTGCCAACTCGGCTGATCGTTCGCCCGGCCTCTTCAAGGCGCTGTCGACGCGCATACGCCGCCGGTGAAACGCCATATACAGATGTGAAGTATCTCAGAAAATGGTACTTCGACAGGCAGGCCAACGCGGCAAGGTCATCAAGGTTGGCATATTGTCCTTTCGTGTCATCAATGGCCTGTTTTGCACGAACGATGCGACCACGCAGTTCGTCGCGTGTGGATCGCTTTTTGACGCCGGCGAAAGTCCGCGGGGGCGAGCTTTGAAAAAGATCACACAGCGCCTCCGCCATCAGGGCCTGCATTGAGTGATGTGTTTCAAGCCGGTCCTCAGCATCAATAGCGTTAATCAGTATATGCAGAGCGGCTATCGAATGCTCGCTCGATTTAAATAGTATCTGCCCAACTTCCGGGTTTTCCTCACGCTCAGTCGGTGCATCCAGGACATCACTGATTTTTGCTGCGGCGCTGTTAACGGCGGACAATGCTTCCGCGGGCGGCGCAAAAATCGAAATTGCTTCTGTCCGCTCCTCAATACGGCTGGCGTAGGTCTCGTTTTCATTTATGAACAGGAACTCGCCGGGGCGTAATATTATGCGGCGGGCGCCAATCTCATAGTGTTCCTGGCCGGAAAGAACCATTTTAAGTGAGAATGAGCCGCCATGGGCCGGTAACGCCAGACTTTCCGTGGTGAAGCGAAAAAGCGTGGGGGCGGCCAAGGGCTCTTCGTAAAAACTGTCGATATCGTATTGCGACAGCTCACGTGAAGATCTCTCCCATTCAATAACTTCCATAGCGCCTCGCCCCGATTGATAACATTGACCTTACGGGACTGTGCAGCGCATTCAAGCTTTTGGAGTTAACCTTCTTTCTCGTCATTATTCCAGATGCGTTTCCACCATGGATCTTTCTTTGGTTCATCGAAGGTTTGACCCTTTTCGTTCATATCAGCGCGGATTTTTTCAATGTCCCAGCCTGTAAGATTAGCGAGAGTCTGCGCTTCTTTCTCAAATCGTTGGGGTAATGACGCACGGTAGACATCCGCAGACTCGCATTGCGCATCGCCGGTATAAGGGTGGCGCAGGACATAGCGCCCCTGGAAATTTGACCGATCACCGGTTTGTTTGAACATCAGATCTTCCGGAAAGTGTTCTGCGTCATAGGAAACATGCAGACGCGTGACGAAGACATCTTGCGCCGGTTGCGGGGAGGGTCGCCTCGGCTGAATATTTTGTCCGTCGCCGCCAACCCAGTAGACGCCAAGTTCGCGTAATTCATCCTGCGAGAGCGGATCTGCGGCGCATGGGTCGCACCAGTTCATGTCCCAGGCATATTCAAGGAACACGGCGCGCTCATTTTCCTTTTCCACCTGTTCGGCGAACATAGCCTTATAGAATGGGCCGAATTCGTCTTTTACGTAGGTAGGAATATCCATCCCCGTGGGGAGTTTTACAGTGCGGTAGTTCGTCGTTTCCACGCGGCCTGTGCGCGTCAGCGTAAAGACAAAGAGCTCCTGCTTTCCATCCGCATTTACCGTGCCGAGCCGAATGGGGAGCATGAATTTCGGAGACTCAAACGCGACCTGAAGCGGGCGCAGATATTTCAGCCCAGTCTCAGCCTGTTCTTCCAGGTTAACCTTGGCGACGAAAAATTTCGTGTTTTGTTTGATGTAGCTTTCAAGAACGCGCTCTGCGCCATCGGGAAGCTTATAGCCGTTTTGCGTGAGCCAGGTTGCCAGGCCGTCCGACTGCTCCGCTGATAATATCTGGATATCGTATTCGCCAACTGTGTATTCGGCTTCAATCGTGACGCCGAGGCCGTCTTTTTTGCGTGTTTCGTTTTCAACGCTATCCTCCGCCATAGACATTGGCGCCGCGAGTTCGCGTCGGTATATGACCTGGCAAGGGTCTTCATCGAAATATTCGACAAGGCGTGGCGACGTATAAGCGTCAAGATGATCGAGAATGGCGTTCTCGGTGACGTGTATCTGCTCTTCCTGCAAAACGACCGGGACCGGGATCACCATTGCGAAATCCTGTAAGTCCCCCTGATAGTCATTCGCCATGGTGATCACGGTTCTATCGTCATCGCGCATAATGGCGACTTTCGATGCTTTGTTAAAAAGTTTGGTGTCGGCCTTGGCGACGTAGAAGCCACAAAAAGCAACGGCGCCGCCGGTGATCGTAACCGCGGCGATGGCCGACGTTGCGGCGAAAAGAGTTTTTTTCAGTGAGTGGTTCATTACAGGTCTCCCATTATTCAGCTGGTGCGTGATGTGCGGGCGCGCGTTGATTGCGCGGTCGTTTTAAGAAAAGCGGCAGAAGGATTTCATCACCCCATTGATACCGTGGCGCAGGATCGAGCCATTCAATGGCTGGGCGCAGAACGGAGGCGATCGCCAGCGCATAAAAGAGGCCGTCTGCGAGGTAGAAATGAAATGTCATCACATAGGCGAGGAGCGCGGCGCCGGCAGTGAACACAGCGCGCGCGATGGCGCCGTCCGGCGTTGTCTTGGGATCGGAAATCATAAAGAACGCGAACAGGACAAGCGCGCCGTTTTCAAGCCGCAACATCGGGATGGTCAGCGGGTCGCCAAGCCATATCGCCCGACCAAACAACAACGCTGCGTAGACGCCCAGAAACACCAGCGGCACATCGATGCGCGCCGCGCGATAGGCGACAAAAAACCCGACCCCGGCGAGTAGGGCGGCAAACCAGGTGGCGGTCCCCCACTGGCCTGGCGTTGTCCACGCAGCGTCTGTCAATAGCACCATGGCGACAATGCCGATATTGGCGGGGTTGAAGATGTGCTTTCCACCAAGCCGCAACATGAATTTCGACCCGATAGCGATGGTTGCGGCCGCCATCAACGGCCAGACGGTGTCAGCGCGAAGCAAAAGCGTCAGCGAGAGGGCCGTGATGATTGCGCTTTTGAAATCCGGTCGCATCGCAATCATAATCGAACCCAGCCATTGAGCGGCGCAGGCGGCGGCGGCGATGGCGAGGAAATGGCTGGGCGCGATCTCAAAAGCGCGGGCTGTCCAGCCGAAGACCAGCAGCCCTGACAATGTCAGGATCTGGTAGGTTCTCGGGTCTTTCAGCAGGCGCTGTCTCATCGTCGGCTGTCTCCCTTGCCGCCATCCCGGACGGTAGGAAACAGCATGAGTGCGGCGGAAACGCGGCAATGACGGGAAGCTTTAGAGGCTATGAAAGTTTTTAGTTCATCAACCGCTGCTCCTGGGCAGAGAAGTTTGTCAGTCCTGCCTTGGTTTTTGACCGAGGCCAAGGATCGATTTCACCTTGGCGTAGAGTTCAAAAAACTCCTCTTGCCATAACGTCCATGCAGAAAGGTTTTTCCGGGCATGAACCCTGAATCTCGATGATACGATGACCAATAATATCTGAATGTCAAAAAGCCGGTTTATCGCGAATGTAAACATCCAGTTGGACGAAATTTCAGCCGCGGCAGGTATCGCGCTGGTGAGAAGATGAAAATAACTCATCGCCAATGTTGTCGCCTGGCAAATGGCGAGGATTAAGTGAAATGCTTTTTGCTGTGCTTTCGGGCGGACGGCCTGCCAGAAAAAGTAGATAGCTGCGAGACCATTAATAATCGGGACGATGCGAACTGTATTATCCTGGTTCGTAAAAACCCATACAAAGTTAGAAAGCGCGAAGAGCGATGCAAGGACAATTGCACCAATCTCGATATATCTACTCTTGGAATTGAATGCGCCAGCAAGGGCTGTAATGACGAGTGCGCCATAGAGTGCAATTGTGCCGGTACCCCTTGGCAACGCGAAGGCCCAAAGTGCGATCATAGATAGAATCAAGGCGAGGAGTGGAATCCCCGCCTTTGACTGTCGTGTTACAAAATAGGCAAGAGCGCCGGTGACAGGCGCCCATAAGATCCAGGCTATTAAAGTCCCAAGATCGATTTAAACATCTCCACGACCACATGCGGATCTTTTGGATTCCCGTTGGCTTCCATAAGCCGCATGCCCTGCTCAACAGCAACCTGTTCAGCCTGTTGGTGTAACTTAGCGGTATTTTCTGCAAGGTCTACAATGGCGGTTTTCACCGAGTCGACCTCTGCATGCGCTAGCCCGAGAGATGTCACAGCACCTGCCGATGTGAGTGCGGCGAATTTTGTTGCGATCTTCTTGATGTCTTTCTCAAGCCGTAACAGTTCAACTTGTTCTTTCCGTAAATCCTTGCCAGCCATTACTCTACTCCTACTAAACGGCCGGTACATGGCCGCGAACAGGAGCGATCTGAACAATTGTATATTAAGTCGAGGTATAAGTTTTTGAGCCGTTGGTGAACGAATGGTTAAGCGCCTGAGCAATTTTTTTGTGCGCTGCAGCAATTTTTCTTGAGACTGGATTGGGCATTTAGAATGTTTATAGGCAGTGGTCGGTTCCAGCGTCAAAAGTATTTGGCTGTTTTCGAATTTGAGCAGGGCAGACTGCTCCTATTTCGAAATTTGCTTTTTATCCTATGCAAATTCCCTGTCATGACAGCCATGAAACGCCCCTCTGATTGGAGTTTTCGGTATTGACGTAAAGGCCGTTTAAAAGTTACTTGCCATCGATAAATGTCCGCGCTTAAATTAGTTATTGATTCCAAGTCGATAGATTAAGGGGATAGACTTGAGTAACGACGATCGCGAACGCGCCGAAAATCTTTATCGTAAAATGCTCGCTATTTTTCCGCGTGACGGATCACGTGACCATAGTGGTAATGTCATCCGTTTTCCTGGTCCTGATGCGCCCGATCGATATGTGAAAACGACTGGAGCAGCGACAACGCTCCATGACGAGCAGTCGCCATTGATTGAGCAAACTGAGGATCGGGCTCGACGCCGCGGGATTGAAGGATTGTTAAGACAGTTATTTGAAGAGATTGCGACAGACGATTAAATCGTTTCTCGGGGTCGTCGCTGTCGTCCTTGATTTCTTCTGCAAAAGACAAAAGATTTTGGACCGCTTTCGCCAGTGCGTCTTCGCTTAAGTTAAGCGCGATGTTCAAGCCGCCGAGCTTTGCAACCATCGCTTGAATAGCGAACCGCGCGCCAATCCGGCAAATGGGGTGTTTGGGAGCAGGAGAGGTGCTAGCCGCTGCTGCAACCGCGTCAACGTCGGTCGCCGGGTCGGAAACCGCGGAAGCCGGAACGCCGAAAGCAAGGGCCATTGCCTCGACCCACTCATCCGCAAGCGGACCGTCGCTTCGTTCAAGTTGTTTTAAAAGGTCAACCTCGATGCCAAGGCGCGCCGCCAGTTGCTTTGGCGTTAATAAAAATGCGAGTCTGAGCTCCTTGATATTATTGGCCATTTCCCTCTTTTCCGTCTGATCATCATGTACCCTGAACCGATCATACATGCACGGCGTGCGTGTTCCAATCTAATCCGCATGGAAGTGGTCGTAAATGCGCTCTGCAAGAGCTGCCGATACTCCTTCAACGGCCTGCAGGTCTTGCGCTTTAGCGCGTGCAATTTCTTTTGCGGAGCCAAAATGATTTAATAGCGCGCGCTTTCTTTTCGCGCCGATGCCAGGAATCGCATCCAACGGACTGGCGCTGATATCTTTCTTTCTCTTGGCTCTATGCGCGCCGATGGCGAAACGGTGCGCCTCGTCTCGCAAGCGCTGCAGCACAAATAGCCCAGGGTCCCGCGGCGCAAGCGTGAACGGTTCACGGCCAGGCAGAACCACCTGTTCCCCAGTTGCGCCCATTGTCCTGTCAATACGTTTTTCACCACCTTCGGTTTCGCGTCTTCCTTTCGCGACTCCGATGACGGTAATTCCTTCCGCTTCGGGATCAACGCCGACCTCTTTCATGGCGTCCAGGGCAATGTTGAGTTGGCCTTTGCCGCCGTCGATAATCAAGAGATCAGGCTGCTCCGCATTCTCTTCCTTAACGAGCCGCGCAAATCGTCTGGTCAGCACCTCACGCATCATGGCGTAATCGTCACCCGGCGTGAGACTTTGTGCCTTGATGTTGAACTTGCGATACTGGTTTTTTACAAACCCCTCAGGTCCGCTAACGATCATGGCGCCGACGGCGTTGGTGCCTTGAATATGGGAATTGTCATAAACCTCAATGCGCTGCGGCGTGTTTTCAAGGCCCAGGACTTGTGCAAGTTGGTTGAGACTACGCTGTTGGCTGGCGGACTCAGCCATACGGCGCGACAACGCCTCGCGCGCATTCATCAACGCCGCCTTCACGAGCTCTCGTTTTTCACCACGTTGTGGTTGGTGAATTACGATCTTTCGATTGGCGCGCAATGACAGCGCTTCGCATAAAAGGTCTGCCTGAACTGGTTCGTGCGACACGAGAATAGTTGATGGCGGTTCACGAGAATCGTAGAATTGCGCAATAAAAGCGTCCAGAATGACTTCCGGATCGTCGTCTTTGTCGTGTTTTGGAAAGAAAGCGTGGTTGCCCCAGTTCTGCCCTGCACGGAAAAAGAAGACCTGGACGCAGGATTGCCTGTTTTCGGTGTGTAGCGCGAAGACGTCTGCCTCGGCGATCCCGCTGGGGTTTATGTCTTGCGAGCCTTGGACATAGGATAACGCACGCACGCGATCTCGTAAAATCGCCGCCCGTTCAAAATCAAGTGCGTCGGAAGCTTCTTCCATTTGCGTCGCGAGGGCTTTTTGCACTGACTGATTATCGCCCTGCAAGAAGGTTTTTGCTTCAGTTACAAGCTCGCGATAGGCTTCGCCTTCGATCAGTCCGACACACGGCGCCGCGCATCGCTTGATCTGATGCAAGAGGCATGGCCGGGTGCGTCCCTCATAGACACTGTCGGAACAGGACCGCAGCAAGAATGCCTTTTGCAATGTATTCAGTGTACGGTTAACGGCGCCTGCTGAGGCAAAAGGGCCAAAATAGGCGCCGGGTCGCTTGCGCGCGCCCCGGTGTTTTACAATTTGCGGCGCTTCATGATCTTCCGCCACAAGAATGAACGGGAAAGACTTATCGTCCCGAAGAATGACGTTGTAGCGCGGCTTTAATTGCTTGATCAGGTTTGCTTCAAGTAAGAGCGCTTCGGTTTCCGTACCGGTGACGACAAATTCCATCGCTGCCGTTTCGGTGATCATCCGCATGATGCGATTGGAATGGCCCGCTGGCTTGGCGTAGGACGTAACCCTGTTTTTAAGGTTCTTGGCCTTGCCGACATACAGGACATCGCCTTTTTCACCGATCATCCGATAAACACCAGGCTTTGCAGGCAGGCGTTTGACGTAGTCAGCGATCAGCGCCGCGCCGTTCAAGGGACGCATGTCTGTGGTCGGCGTATTGATATCGTTGGACATTAGGGCGATGGTTAACCGGTCGTTCATAATCAGGGCGTTAGCGTATGATTGAGCTAATGGCGCATGCGCACGAGGTCAAATGAGAGCGGGGCTCAAAACCAAATCTGATTTCTCAATCGTCCTCATTTTCTTTGGGGCGCTTGCGGTTATCGGCGTTTTTGCGGGCGGCGCGATTGTTCAGGACTATGCTCGCGCAAGAGCGAGCGCCTCCTGGCCTACCGTGGATGGCATTGTGCTCAGTCAACTCGAAAGCGCATCGAACCGTGTGCGTTATGTCTATTCCATGAATGGGCGCAGCCACGAATCAACACGGGAGCGCGTCTTTCTTGCGCGATTTTCCACTATAGCGAATGTGGATTATCTTCCGGGAGAAAACGTCGTTGTTTTTGTTAATCCGCAAGACCATTCTTATTCGGTTCTCTATCCCGGCGGGGCCGGCGTCGCGTTTGTGATCTTTTCGATATTAAGCGGCGCCTGCATCTTTTTCGGCATTGGTGGAATTGTATGGACATTATCGCAAAGCGCCGGACAACAGTTTTTCACAGCCGCTGAAGCCATATAAGCTCAGGATCAACGCTTGGCGCGAAAAATCTCCACGCCTGCCGCATCCGCTTCTGCGATAGCGTTTGGTTTTACGATACGCACCATCACGCCTAGCACCATGGGATGGGATAACGCCAAATCTGCAACCCGTTCCGCAAGCGTTTCAACAAGTTTGATATGGCCTTCTGAAATAATCGCCCTGACTCCTTCTGTCAGTTTGTCATAACAGACAACATCTTCCAGCCGGTCGCCAACAGGTTGTGAGGGTTCGATAACATCCGCCTCAAGATCAATGATGATCGGCTGTTTTGCGCCTTGTTCGTGATCATAGGCGCCGATAAACGCGTCAAGGACAAGTCCGTGCACAAACACCTTCCGGCGCGGCGCAGTTTCGGACCGTGGCAATGACGCAACATCTGAGGATATCTGCTGTTTCACCATATCATTCTCTTACCAAAACATCGGGGGTTTGCCAGGCGAGATGCTGACCACCGTCAACGGCGATCATTTGTCCGGTCACTGCGCGCGCCGTTGTAAGATAGATCAGTGCAGCGCTTATATCTTCTGGCTTTGCACCGCAGCCGAGGACGGTCGCTTCGTTCTGCCGTCGCCAATCCTCGTCCGACTGACGAGGGTTTTTCAATGTCGGGCCAGGACCGATTGCATTGACGCGAATGCCTTTTGGGCCAAGCGCCTGCGCCAGCGTTTTCGTAATGGAAAACAGGGCGGCCTTGGACGCGGTGTAGGAAAGAAATTGCGGCGTTAGCTTCAAAACGCGCTGGTCAATCAAATTGACGATGAGGTTGTTGGCGCCCTGCCTTGCTTGTTTGGCGAAATCCTGCGCCAGTTTCACGGGCGCACGCAAATTCGCTTCCATATGCCGGTCCCAGCTTGCATGGGTCATGGTTTCGATATCATCATGCTCGAAAGCCGAGGCTGAATTGACCAACAGGGAGAGCGGTCCGACTGCGGCCGTCGCCTTTTCAATAAGATTTTCAGTTTCACTTTCCTCTGACAGGTCCGCCTTCACTACAGCAGCGCGGCGTCCTTTTTTTTCAATCAGGGCCGCAACGTCTTCGGCGTCGGCTTTTGAGGAATTGTAGTGGACGGCAATGTCGTAACCAGTGTCTGCCAGTGTCAGTGCGAGCGCGCGTCCGATACGCTTGCCTGCGCCGGTTACAAGGGCGCTGCCAACATCTGCGCCGGACATTGCCTAAAACCCTCCGGCAAGAGCAGCGAGTGCAATGATGAAACCGATATAGGCGCCGAAGAAAAAGACGCCGGTAAGCCGCCCGATATCGCGCCGGGTCAGGACGAAAACCGAAATTGCGATTGCCGACGCTATCATAACTGGAATGTCGACCTGCAGTGACTGCACATCGAAGACAGCGGTTCCGGCAAGTCCGGCTGCGCCGCCGACGGCCAGAATATTGAAAATATTCGAGCCTATGACGCCCCCGATGGCCACATCTGATTTCTTGTGCATCGCAGCGGCGACGACCGTCGCCAGTTCCGGCAAGGACGTGCCAAACGCCACAATGGTCAGTCCGATGAGCTCTTCACGGACGCCAAGGCCCGCCGCGAGGCTGGAACCGTTACTGACGAGAAGATGAGCGCCGAGCGGAAGGCCGATGAGGCCAACAACCAAAAACATAATTGTTTTAACGCCAAGCGAAGCTGATTCCCGATACTCCTCGACTTCATCGAGGACAGGATCGTTGGAGCCGCCACGGCTGGTTCGAATCCACATGTAGGAAACATACAAGACAATGCCGGCGAACAGCCCGGCGCCGATTCTGGTGTCGATATAGCCTGTGGTGTAAGCGGCGCCTGCAAAGAGCGCTGTAGCAATCAGCATTAATACGGCATGGCGGCGCAGGCCGATAACATGGGTCGTTATCGGATAGATGAGCGCCGGCAGGCCCAGCACCATAAGCACATTTGCGACGTTTGAGCCGATAATGTTGCCAAGCGCGATGCCGTCACTGCCGCTTAAAACAGCCTGAACGGTGACTACGAGTTCAGGCGCCGATGTCCCGAAGGCGACAATGGTCAGGCTGACCAGGAGGGGGGATACATTCAGGGCGGCGGCCAGGCTGACCGCGCCGCGCACAAGGAGGTCGCCGGCGAGGAGAAGAATCGCGAGTCCCAATACGACCAGAATAATCTCGGCGGCCATCGAATTCCTTCATATGGAGAAAATGCCTGAATACTGGCGCATATGGGGCGTTATTTCCTCAGGGGAAGCCCCATTTTCGTGAACGAAAACGCCAGAAAGGACAAAAGGGCAGGACCGTTGATCCGGCAGAACCTGTTAATCAAGGCTGCCTTTTTCGAAAATATTCAAAATCCCAAATACCGCGAGGAAACCGACAATCGTCAAAACGCCAATCCAGCCTGGCTCCATGGAAAACCCCTCCTTATCGTTAAGCGCCTCCTTATAGGGTGCGTTGTAGGGCGCGTCACCCCTCATCACGCCTTAGCGCACAGGGTTAAGGGCGCAAATCCACTCAAATTTGGGACAAGTTTAGGGGCCGGCAAAAACCCGGTTTTCATTGGCGTTTGCTACCGATTCCTGTGAGACGGACGAGAGGGGCCAAGGATGAAGACGTTACTGCGGGAAAACCCGGTCCGGCTGAAAGAGCGCCGGCTGACCCGGCGGGTCGAAAAGTCCTGGCGCTCGTGCGTTCACGATTGTTTGCCCGCCTGGTCGGATATTCAGAAACTCGAACTTGGCAGAGACTGGGATTACTGCTTCGCCGTCGATTTACGGCTGTCCAGCGGGTTCCCCTATTTCATTTACATGGGCGACGGTTTGTGCCGGTTTTCCAATATCTATCTGTCAGGTCGGCGTCACTGCGAAGAGACCCTTCTGGATATTGCTACGTCGAAAATGGACGAAGCCGCATTGTCTCGTGCACCAGTATTCTATGACAGTGCGCTGCGCCTGTTTAACCGTCGGCGGATCGTTTTTCGGAGCGTGTTGTTGCCGTTGAGCAGCAATGGCGCCGACGTCACGCATGTTTTTGGCGCAGCAAATGGTAAGGGCGGCATGCCGGGCTGTTGATTGGCGCACCAGAAGCCATACATATTCGCAGCGCCTCCCAACGATGGACCAAACACATGTAGTCTATTTGGGCACGAACATGCGCCCGCCTGATTTTCCAAAATCCGTCGCCGAATGATAAATGCCGGTGAGGGAATGAACAATGATCCCGGCAATCAGAAACTTGCTGAGCATTCGATGAATGCTTTGCAGCGCATCTGATAGGTTTGGCATTTCCACCATCGCAGGTATTTCGAAAAGACCAAAAATTGAAATGGGTCGCCCTGCGGTCAGGGTCCAGAAAATACCGGAAAGCGGCATCGCGATGATCGAGACCATCAAAAACCAGTGCATCCATAATGCTACGTGGGTCTGCCATGCCGGATGATCTGGTGACGGGTCGGGAAAGCCCTGGCGGAGCCGCCAGATAATACGCCAAATTGCGAGCATCAGAACGAGAACGCCGGTAGCCTTATGCAAGGTGATAATCCTTAAGCGATCAGGGCCGTTCTCCATTCCCGACGATATAATTCCGAAGAATATCAGGCAAACGATTACGATCCCGATGACCCAGTGATTGAGCATCGAAAGAACGCCATAACCGAGCTTGTTATCGCCTAATCTCATGGTTTTTACTTCCTGTCGCCAGTGATCGAGCATAAGCAGCATCCTCGATACTGACAAAGCGCCACTAGCGCTTGCGGACGCCCGCCGCCGAGACTAGGTTCCGCGCAAACTGGCGTTTTTGCGCTTTTAGCCAATATGAAATGAGGAAACGAACCATGACTGCGAAACTTGGGCATTTTATCAATGGCGGCCATGTCGATGGTGGTTCGGGCCGCCTTCACGACATTTTCAACCCGACAACCGGTGAAGTTCAGCGCCAGGTTGCGCTCGCCAGCCGGGATGAGATGACCAAAGCTGTCGACTCTGCGGCAAAGGCTTTCCCTGAATGGGCGGCGACTAATCCCCAGCGCCGCGCGCGGGTGATGTTCAAGTTCAAGGATCTTGTCGAAAAGGACATGGATAATCTTGCGAAGATGCTCTCGTCGGAGCACGGCAAGATTCTGCCTGATGCGCGCGGCGATGTTCAGCGCGGGCTTGAAGTCATTGAGTTTGCTTGCGGCATCCCGCACCTGCAGAAAGGCGAATATACCGAAGCCGCCGGTCCTGGCATTGATGTTTATTCCATGCGCCAGCCGCTTGGCGTGGTTGCGGGCATTACGCCGTTCAACTTTCCGGCAATGATCCCGATGTGGATGTTTGGCGTCGCCATCGCCTGCGGGAATACGTTTATCAATAAGCCGTCGGAGAAAGACCCGTCCGTGCCCTTGCGCCTGGCGGAACTGATGATGGAGGCCGGCGCCCCCGAAGGCGTCCTGAATGTCGTCAATGGAGACAAGGAAGCCGTCGACGCCATTATTGAAGAGCCGCGTATCAAGGCGATCAGTTTTGTCGGATCGTCAGATATTGCGCAATATATTTATACCAATGGTTGCGCGAACGGTAAGCGCGTGCAGGCTTTTGGCGGCGCCAAAAACCACATGATCATCCTGCCGGACGCTGACATGGATAATGTCGTCAATCAGCTTGTTGGCTCCGCATACGGATCGGCGGGTGAGCGCTGCATGGCGACTCCGGTTGCCGTTCCGGTGGGCGAGGGGACCGCCGAAACGCTTATCGAAATGATGAAGCCGCGCGTTGAATCTTTGCGCATTGGCCCATCGATGTCCGAAGACAGCGATCTTGGACCGCTCGTCTCCGCGGCCCATCGTGACCGTGTCGCAAACTATATCCAGATGGCGGTGGATGAAGGCCAGGATCTTGTCGTTGACGGCCGCGATTTCTCACTGCAGGGCTATGAGGAAGGTTTCTTCATGGGCGGCACGCTGCTTGACCGGGCGCGCCCCGGCCACAAATCCTATGATGAGGAAATTTTCGGTCCGGTGCTGCAGGTTGTGCGCGCCGAGAATTTTGATGAGGCGGTGGCGCTGCCCTCCGATCATCAATATGGCAACGGCGTTGCGATCTTCACCCGTAACGGATCGGCGGCGCGGGAATTTGCGGCGCGCGTCAATGTCGGCATGGTTGGCGTCAATGTGCCGATCCCTGTGCCCGTTGCATATCATACATTTGGCGGCTGGAAGCGATCCGGCTTTGGCGATACCAACCAGCACGGGCCGGAGGGGGTGAAATTCTGGACCAAGGTCAAGACGATTACCCAGCGCTGGCCTGAAGATGTTCAGGGTTCGGAGTTTGTGATTCCAACGATGGGATAATTATTCATGACCAATTGGCAATCACCCAATCGATCAACCGTAACACCGATCGTCATGGTCAAAGACGCCATGAAGACGGTGGAATTTGCAAAACATGTCTTCGGCGCGGCGCTGATCGCGCGGCCCCTGATGCGCTCGTCCGGTGATCTGTGGAATGCAGAGGTCAAAATCGGCGACTCTACAATCATGTTTACCGAACCGCCTGAAGGTCACGAAATTCCCGGTTTTATTTATGTGCACGTTTCTGATGCTGACGCCGTATTTGAAAAGGCGGTGGCGGCGGGAGCAGAAGCAATCCTGAAACCGATGGATCAGTTTTACGGCGAACATGACGGCGGCTTTAAAGATGCGCAAGGCAATATCTGGTGGGTTTCGACCCACAAGGAAATTGTTGATGACGACGAAGTCGAACGCCGCGCCCGCGACATGGAAAAGCAAATGTCGCGTGATCAGGCATGACGGCGCTGACCGGCAGATGCCTTTGCGGCGCGATTGAATTCACATTGGACAATGGTGATTTGAAGGATCCTGGCGCCTGCCATTGCGGTCAATGCCGTCGCTGGGCCGGGCATTTCTGGGCCACGGTGAATGCGCCGCTTGGCGCTCTTAATGTCGCTAAAGGCGAGAACGCTATCAAATGGTATCGCGCTTCTGAGTATGCGCGCCGGGGCTTTTGCGGGACATGCGGCTCTTCTCTGTTCTGGCACGCCGATAAGCTTGATGAGTATAAAGACCGCATTGCGGTAGCCCTTGGCGCGCTGGACACACCGACTAACCTTAAAATGTGTGAGCACATTTTTGTTGCAGACAAGGGCGATTATTACGAGATTGCCGACGGGCTGCCGCAAAAAGAGACATATTAGGGGGATTGTTAAGGGGTGTTCGGTCTCGAAGCTGGCGATATGGCGATGATGAGCGGGCTGGTGCTCTACGCCACTATCTTCGTTCTACCTTTTATTCAGGAAGACGCGGCCGTTATTGGCGCGGCGACGGCATCGATTACCGGTGCGGGCGCAACGCCGATTATCCTGATAGTGATCTTCATGGGGCTTCTCGGCAGCGACGCCTGGAAGTACTGGATGGGTCGTCTGGCGCGCCGTTATGAATGGGCGCATAAATTTGCGGAAAAGCCGGGTGTTTCCATCGCCGGTGACCTCATCAGCAAGGAATTTGTTCAAACTATGCTGACGGCGCGTTTTGTGCCGGGAACGCGGATTCCCACTTATATTGCCTGTGGATTTTTCAAAGCCCACTACGGCAAATATATTCTTGTGCTGGGCATGACCGCTGCGATGTATATCGCCTTGATGTTTGGCCTTTTTCATGGCCTTGGCGCCGTTGCCGGCGAAAAAGCGAAGTTCTGGCTGCCCGTGATTGCGGTGGCGCTCCTCGCGGCCTATGTGGTCTTTCGTTGGTTCAATCATGTGAATAAGCATGAAGGACCGATGACGCCGCTTACTAAGGAATTCGATCATCCGTTGCCGGATATGCCGGGATTTGAAGGCACGCCGCTGGAAGACGGCGATGCCGATAAAAACAGTGACAAAGATAAGGAGTAAGCGCCATGGATTTTGCGCTCACCGAAGAACAGGAAGCTATTCAGGACATGGCGCGCCGTTTTGCGGCTGATGAACTGGCGCCTCATGCGGCGGAATGGGACGAGAAAAAACATTTTCCCGTCGATGTGATCAAAAAGTCCGCCGAACTGGGCCTCGCCGGCATTTACACCCGTGAAGATGTCGGCGGTTCGGGGCTTGGCCGTCTTGACGCCGCGCTGATTTTTGAAGCGTTGTCCGAAGGGTGCACGTCGACTGCCGCTTACATCTCCATCCACAATATGTGTTCATGGATGATTGATCGTTTTGGATCGAACGAGCTGCGTCATAAATACTGTCCGAAGCTTGCATCCATGGAAATGATTGCAAGTTATTGTCTGACCGAACCGGGATCGGGTTCGGACGCTGCGGCGCTGAAAACAAAAGCCGTCAAG